>LUGL01000035.1 GCA_002796835.1 Elainella saxicola E1
ACGCAAACTTTGTAGCCGTTGGCAAGAGAGCATTGACCCCGAAGCGATGCCTATCCATGAACAGATCTTCATTCGTCTCCAGCATGAGCTAATCAATGGCATTGATGCACTGTTCGTGTTTGTCGCCAACCCCCAAGTTGAACCCACCAATAATCGCTCTGAGCGCAATTTGCGCCACGAAGCTGAAGTTCGTAAAGGGGGGCGTACCAGTAAAACACAAGCTGGTGCTGAGCGTCGCAGCATTATCATGAGTGTCCTCGCCACCCTCAACACTCGCTTTGAGGGGTTTACGTTGGAGCATCTCCTTGAGGAATTAGCGCAGTGGACGCAACTCGGACTCTCCCGATTTCAAATAGAACTGGCAGGTATGACTCAAACCAATGCGTTGTCGAGTGCCTAAACTCCAATCAAGCTACTCCAAATCCTGAATATTGGCTTCGCTATCGGTGAAGCTACGTTTCGTTTTGAAAATAGACACTTACGGCTCAAGCCCTGTGATTGAAAGGCGATCGCTGTCTTTGCTATAGACTGCATTTGAGGTGAGTTCAACCTTTAAGAGGAACTAGAGGAGACGCGATCGCGATGATTGCAGTGATGGATAAAACTCCGGTGTCATTCGATCGTTTTTTTGATTGATAGTCAGATATCGCCAATTCAAATCTGAAGTGCAACACCTCTAAAAAGCTTCCACAGAGGGGCTCAAGAGGGTAACCTGATGTTTACCACAACCGCAGGAGCAACCCTCATGAGCTACACCCACCTTAGCGCAGATGAGCGTTTGGAGCTCTATCAATTACAGCAAAAACAACTCTCTATACGATCGATTGCTCGACATCTGGGACGCTCAGCCAGCACAATCTGTCGAGAACTGCAACGTAACCAGACCGTTGAAGGGATCTACCTGCCGGATACGGCTCAACACCAGATGCAAACAAGACGGCAGGGTGCAAAGAACCAGTTTGAGCAGATTTCTCTCACCACTGTGAGCCAAGTCAAACTCAGTCTCAAACAGTATCACAGTCCCGAACAAATTGCTGGACGGCTCAAACGAGAAGGACAACCAACGGTGAGTCATGAAACCATTTACCGGATGATTTACCACAACTACGAAGGTATGGGAGCTTATGTTCAATATTTGCGACAGTCACACATTCGACGACGGAAACGGAAATCCCAACGCAGTAAACGAGGATTGATTGCCAATCGAGTTGGGATTGAGATGCGACCGAGTATTGCCGAAGAAAAGAGACAGATTGGGCATTGGGAAGGAGATACGATCGTTGGGGGTAATCATCTTGGCGCAATTGCAACCCATGTAGACAAAGCGTCAAAGATCTGGTAGCCCGACTAATGAAAGACCGCACAGCAGCGCAGATGAACCAAGTCAGTATTGAGGCATTCAACGAGATTCCTGCTGACAAACGACGCACCTTTACCTTTGACAATGGTAAGGAATTTAGTGCGCATCAACAGCCCTAGTACGGGACAAAACTTACAAAAGATTGTAAGGCAGGGTTTCATGAGAATTACCACATTCAACCAATGAAACCCTATGCATCAGGTTACTCTAATTCGTCAAACTTTGCAGCCTTACCTCAACTGGCATGGAGCCCGAATCGCCTTCCTTGCGCTGTTTCTGGTTGCCCTCTTTCGGACCAGAACCATCAATTTTGGGCTCAAGGGCTACGACTATGCTTCATCCGGTGCCTATTTCATTACCCTTTGCACCCATCAAAGACAATGCCTATTCGGTGACATTATTGCAGGCGAAATGCAATTGAATCTTTTGGGAGAAATTGTGGCAGAGGAATGGCAGCGAACCCCAGAAATCCGCCCCAATTTTGCGATCGATTGTTGGATTGTGATGCCTAATCATTTTCATGGAATCGTGATTATCGATCATCCTGATCGATCGCCATCTTGTCAAAAAACGTACGACGGTGTGCCCCACGGAATCAATTGCATCGTCAACCACGATCGTTAGCGTCTTTTGTGGCGGGCTTCAAATCCATTACAACCAAACGGATGAACACCATTCGCAATGCAACCGGAACATCAATCTGGGAGCGCAATTATTACGAACACATTATTCGCGATCAAGATTCCGCCACAAAAATTCGGCAGTACATTCAAAACAATCCGATCGTTTGGGAACAAGACCAATTACGCCCAAATAACCACCATCTCATTCCATAAACCATTCCCCTCTCCCGTACGGGCTGCTGTGCGCCCCAACCAATCGCTCCCACCATTTGGGAACAAGACCAATTACGCCCAAACAACCACCATCTCATTCCATAAACCATTCCCCTCTCCCGTACGGGCGCACTGCTGTGCGCCCCAACCAATCACCCCTTTCACACAGATCGCCTCCATTTCCTCAAGCAACCGATCAATCGCTCTACCACACGACAATCAATCGATCGCCCAAATCGGAAAACGCTCATTACTAAAGTCAGCAAACGTTAAGCCTTGAGAAACTTTCTCAGTCATGCATCCCAGCGCAGGTAGAATGGCATTACCTCAAAATACCCAAGTTCCAATTAAGCGGGCTACGGCAACCATCCTTCACAACAGAGCAGTTTTGACATGGCAGAGTGGAATGCGAGTGGATACCAAGCAATTTCTGGACTTCAGGAAGCGATCGCCACAGAGCAATTATCGCGTTTAACCTTGGCAGCACAGGACCGCATCTTAGATATTGGTTGCGGCAATGGCAAAATTACAGCAGCGATCGCATCCCGTATTCCTCAAGGTTCCGTAGTCGGTGTTGATGCATCTCAAAATATGATCAGCTTTGCCCAAACGAACTATGGTGCCCCCATTCATCCCAATCTCCATTTTGAGGTTGGTGATGCGCGTCATCTAACTTATCAGCATGAGTTTGATCAAATCGTCTCTTTTAATGCATTGCACTGGGTTCCAGAACAAGAGGCCGTTCTCCACTCCATCCATGCCGCCCTAAAACCCAGAGGTCAGGCACTGCTGCGTTTTGTACCAGAGGGAAGCCGCCAATCGATCGAAGATGTGATTGAAGCAGTTTGTCAACTCCCCCATTGGCGACCCTATTTTCAGCATCATACCAAACCCTATTTCCACCCTGTTCCTGAAGCCTATCAAGCCCTTGTCGAGCATCATGGATTCAAGGTATTAAGCATGCAAGTAGAAGATAAATCCTGGAATTTCCAAACCCGTCAAGCATTTTTTGCATATTGCCAGGTGACATTAGCAGAATGGACAAGATTCTTGCCAGAGCAGGAATGGCCCGCATTCATTACAACCATCCTGGATCGATATCAGCAAGTTGCAGCCGAGAATCCAGCAGAAAACCATACTTTCAAGTTCTATCAAATGGAAATTGTGATTGCGCCGATCGATTAATTTCACTCAAGTATTTCAACGAAAATTGAGGGAGGAATATTTTGAACACTAAATAAAACAACAGCGCGATCGTCTAAATCGGCCTGATATCGGCCAAGCTCGAGTTCACAAACAGCCATCCTATTCAAAAACCCTTCTCCAGCCGAAGAAGGGTTGCAATTACAGCCAAATTCAAGGGTCACGATCAGAGATTCATCCAATCCACTGGCCCGTTAACGCCGACCAAACCCATTGCCATAAGGAAAACGACTGGATCTGAATTTTGGGCAACTGAGGCCGAATCTCTTCCAGTTTCCAGCCTGTCAGCCTTGCTAAAGTGCGAGCCTGCTGCTCAAATTGCTGCGGTAGCTGACGCTGATACCGTTGTCCAGCCTCACAGGACACCTCTTCCGTAAACGGATGACGCAAAATATAGCGGCCCTGGAAAAAGCTGCGGTTATTGGTAGCCTGGAACATCAGATCTTCGGGAAAGCGATCGCGCGTATAGCGAACATGCAATCTGGTGAGAAACACATTCACCGGACGCACCCAGGGATTAGCAACCGACTCGCCAGAGAGCCAGAATACACCGGCTTGCCGCATCTCATCGGGAGTCAACGGTTCAGCTGAGCAAGGATCACACCCGGCCATATCCCAGGCATATTCCAGAAATGCTACATTTTTGCCTTCCTGCTCATAGGACCTATTGAACATCGCCTGATAAAAGTCGCCAAATTTTTCCTCAACGAACAGCGGAATTTCAGCATCCGAAGGAACTTTAACCGTGCGGTAATTTGTCACCTCCGCCTGCCCTTCCGGCGACAGAATATAGACAATCAAATCCTGTGCGGCAGAAGCATTCACCATGCCCAGACGAATTGGCAACATAAAACGCGGCGACTCATATTGAATTTGCAGAGGCCGCAACCGCTGATAGCCTGCTGATTCATATTCACCCAAATTAACTTTGGCGACGAAAAACTTGAGTCCCTGCCGAATATAGGGCTGCAATAGCTGATTTGCGCCGCGTGGAATCCGGTAGCCGTTTTGCGTCAACCAGGTTGCCAATCCGCGTGACTCACGCGCACTCAAAATCAAAATGTCATATTCACCCACGGTAAATTGCGATTCGATCGTCACCCCCAACGCCTGATTGCTAGATTGACCCACTGCTGCTCGTTCCGCAGAAGGTGCTGCCGGAGCCAGACTCATGTCACTTTCCCACATCGGCGCACAGGGATCGGGATCAAAATATTCCACTAAACGCGGCGCACTGAAGGCATCCAATCGCTCAATAATCGCCGGATTCGCCACCTGCACCTGCTCTTGTTGCAGCACCACGGGCACGGGCACCACGATCGCAAAATCCTTCACTTCTCCCTGATAGTCATTCGCCATCGTCAGCACGGTTCGATTACCGCTGCGTGCGATCGCCACCTGCGATGCCTGGTTATATAGCTTTGAGTCTGCCTTTGCCACATAAAAGCCACAAAATGCCCAGGTTGGCGCTGCCAGGGTGAAACTCAGCCCCAAAATCAAGAGGAAAGATAGAAAAATCCGTATCAATTTCATAGATTGAACTTCCAATGTGAATGAAAATGCTGACCTGCACCCTGAACTTCCAGATGAATTCGATCGCAAGCAAGGTGTTTGCACCTCACATTCCTTACCCCACAATCAGCAATCAGCAATCAGCGCTTCTGTTGGCTTTGGAGCCGTCTCAGCCCAGTCAAACCGATCGGCAGGAAATAGCCAGTCGAGCAGCACGCTGAAGGGAGCCAGCACAAAGAGCGCCCAAAACGGAGCGGTGGAAATGAACCAGACATTTCGCAGGTAAAAGGTGAGGAGAGCGATCGCACCCGCCCAGACCAGTCGAGCGCCGCGAGCATCTGGAATCGTGCGGGGATCGGTAATCATAAACAGGGCAAACAGCCAGAGCGAACCGCTGCTGAGCCGATGCAGCCACACATCCCATGTCCAGCCCAGCCAGCCATTCCGAACGGCTTCCAGTCCGGCATAGGTGAGGAGAAAGGCGATCGAGGTATCCCAGCGGCCTACCTGCTTCAGCACAAAGCCACCCGTCGCCACAAATACGAGGACATACCATTGCTCTTCGCCCCATTGGCCAGGAGATACCCAGGCATCGGGAGCGAGCAGCAGCGCTGTAATGATGCCAAAGTTGCCCGGATTAAATAAATGCTTGCCGTTGAGCCGCAGCAGAAACTTACTGCCGATCGCCGCAGTGCCAGCCAGCACCAAAGTTGTCCAATCGTCGGCCCGCAGCAGCAGACTTAAACCCAAGCTCGTAATCAAGGCGCTAGGCAAGCCGGACAGCAGGGGTTTCAGTTTTGCCGCATCGGTCAACCCTTCAGGCCATGCAGGCCATACTGCCCCTGAAGAGGGAGCGATCGCCCCACTTCGCCATGCCCCGATCAATTGCACAGTCAGGCAGGTTAAAATGATCCAGCCAATGTGGGGAGCGGATAATGTCCAATCGCGTGAAATAACCCCTAGAATAAGAAATAGCGTTAGGCAAAGAAGTTGGTAAAGACGAGCATCAATCAACCCAATCTTGTTCATGTCACGAGCTATCCACTGAGTTGGAGACATTATCGCCTTTTGAGTTGAGGCGAATTTTCGCCGTTACAGTTTGAGCAACAGGCTGTAATTGGTGGCTCTAGGATGCTTACAAACGGCTGAATACTGGATGATTCAGATCGAGATGCTCAGCGTTTTGAGGTCAGCCCTTGCATCGAGATCTTTGAACAGCGATGCCAATTGCTGAGTACGGGATTAACGGAGAATCCAGACGCTTGACATGTCGCTCAAGTCAAGTGGGAATTCAGTGTTATCTTCCAAAAATTGTAAAAATTAATTACGATAAGATCCCGTAAGCGGGGTTTAGCGATTGGTAGAAGGGTGACTGGTTCACCCCACTTTTTGAGTGAAAGGCACGGTAGAAACGTAAAAATTACTGCTCTCAGGAGGTGATAATGGCACGAGTAATGATTGTTGGCGCGGGTGGTGTTGGAAATGTTGTTGCTCACAAATGTGCTGCCCAGGAAGAATTCTCAGACATTCTGCTGGCAAGCCGATCGGTTGAGAAATGTCACCAGATTGCCCAACGGATTTCCTCTCCTAAACTGAAAATCGCAGAATTGGATGCGAATCACGTCAGTCATACCGTTAAACTGCTGAAAGATTTTCAGCCC
The DNA here is from genome assembly GCA_002796835.1 of Elainella saxicola E1. GTDB lineage: Bacteria > Cyanobacteriota > Cyanobacteriia > Elainellales > Elainellaceae > Elainella > Elainella saxicola. The sequence goes on from LUGL01000035.1 coordinate 6,573, forward strand.
GATATCCTCATTAACGTGGCGCTGCCATACCAGGATTTGTTTTTAATGGAAGCCTGTCTGGAGGCTGGGGTTCATTATCTCGATACGGCCAACTATGAGCCACCTCATGAAGCCAAGTTTGAATATGGCTGGCAATGGGCTTACCACGATCGCTTTCGGCAGGCAGGCATTACAGCAATTCTGGGCTGCGGCTTTGATCCGGGCGTCACGGGTGTATTCACAGCCTATGGACTGAAGCATTACTTTGACGAAATCCACTATCTCGATATTGTGGACTGCAATGCCGGAAATCATGGCCGAGCGTTTGCCACGAACTTCAACCCTGAAATCAACATTCGCGAAATCACTCAAGAAGGCCGATATTACGAGGATGGTAAGTGGATTAGCGTGCCGCCGCTGTCGATTCACCGTTCGATTCCCTACCCCGAAATTGGCGATCGAGAATCCTATTTGCTATACCACGAAGAGCTGGAATCTCTGGCCAAGCATATTCCAACGCTCAAGCGAGCCCGCTTTTGGATGACGTTCTCAGAAAGTTATCTGACCCATCTCCGGGTTCTGGAAAATTTGGGCCTGACGCGGATTGATCCGATCGACTATGAAGGCCAGGAGATTGTGCCGTTGAAGTTCCTGAAAGCCTTGCTGCCCGAACCAGCATCGTTGGCAGAGAACTATGTAGGCCAAACCTCGATCGGCTGCTATCTGCAAGGGATTAAAGCAGGCAGACCCCACAGCTATTACGTCTATAACAACTGCGATCATGCGCTCGCCTATCAAGAAGTCGGTTCCCAGGCGATTTCCTATACCACGGGCGTGCCTGCGGTGATTGGAGCTTTGATGGTCGTCAGAGGGATTTGGCAACAACCTGGCGTCTTTAATGTGGAGCAATGCGATCCCGATCCATTTATGAAATTGCTAGGACCGTTGGGCTTACCCTGGCATGAAGTGATCGATGGAGCCTCTCCATTTCAAGACCAGCTTGTCGAGGAAGTCGCATGACCGAACTGCATCCTTCTGCGTTAGCGGCGATTCCGTCGCCCTGTTTTGTGCTGGAAGAAACGTGCCTGCGGCAAAATCTCGCCATTTTTGAACGAGTTCAGCAAGCAGCACCAGTGCAAATTTTGTTGGCGCTCAAAGCCTTTGCGCTGTTCCATAGTTTTCCGCTGATTCGCCAGACCTTACCGGGTGCATCGGCCAGTTCAGTTTGGGAAGCTCAGCTCGCTGCGGAAGAATTTGGCGGTGAACTGCATGTCTATTCTCCAGCCTATCGGGATGAAGATGTGCCCCAGATTTTGAATCTGGCCTCTCATCTGACGTTTAACTCGATCGGCCAATGGGAGCGGTTTCGTCCTATGTTGGATCATTCCCCTAACCGTCCCTCGATCGGTCTACGTATCAATCCCGAATATTCGCCCGTTCAAACCACGCTTTATAATCCCTGCCAACCCGGTTCACGATTAGGGGTACGGTCGGAGCAGTTGGGCGATCGGTTACCGCCCGGAGTGGAAGGCTTCCTCTGCCATAACCTTTGCGAGAGTGATTCTAAGGCGCTGGAAAAAACCCTGTCGCAAATCGAAGCGCTGTTTGGCCAGTTTCTGCCGCAAATGCGGTGGCTGAATCTGGGGGGCGGTCATTTGATGACGCGAGAGGGGTATGACCTGGACCATCTGATTGCCATTCTCAACGCCTTTCACGATCGATATCCCCACATTTCCCTGATCTTGGAACCCGGTTCTGCGATCGTCTGGCAAACCGGCTTTTTGCTGAGCACCGTTCAAGATATTATTCCGACGCCGGACCTCACCCATGTGTTGCTGGATGTTTCCTTCACGGCTCATATGCCAGATTGCCTGGAAATGCCCTATCAGCCTGTGATTCGCGGAGGTCATCCGGTCCAAACCGGAGAATATCCCTATCGCATGGGCGGATCGAGTTGTCTAGCGGGTGATTTCATGGGAGATTACGCCTTCCCTCAACCGTTGGCAATCGGCGATCGGCTCATCTTCGAGGATATGATGCATTACACCATGGTGAAGACGACGATGTTTAATGGCGTGACTCATCCGGCGATCGGCACGCTGAAGCAAACGGGAGAATTTGAACTCTGGCGACAGTTCTCTTACGACGATTACCGGACAAGGATGGGTTAATCATGTCTAACAAAACCTTCATAGACGATCGTCTCTATGACTACCTGCTGTCGGTTTCTTTGCGAGAGCCGGAAATTTTGCAGCAGTTACGGCAGGAAACGGCAGCCCATCCCATGAGCCAGATGCAAATTGCGCCAGAACAGGGGCAATTCATGGCCTTTTTGGTGCAGTTGATGGGAGCCAGGAAAGCGTTGGAGGTCGGCGTTTTTACCGGATACAGTGCTCTTTCGGTCGCTCTGGCATTACCGGCGGATGGGTTACTGATGGCCTGCGATGTCAGCGAAGAATATACGGCCATTGCTCGCCGCTATTGGGAACAGGCCGGTGTTTCAGCCAAAATCGATTTGCGAATTGCGCCTGCTTTGGAGACGCTCGAGCAGTTATTGGCCACAGGTCATGCCAATACATTCGATTTTGCATTTATTGATGCAGATAAAAGTAATTACCCCAATTACTACAAACTTGTCTTGCAGCTCATACGGCCTGGGGGCTTGATCGCCATTGATAATGTGCTGTGGTCCGGTCAAGTAGCCGATCCACAAGTGACTGATAACCGCACTGAAAAGATTCGATCGTTCAACCAGATGCTGTATCAGGACGATCGGATTACGCTCAGCCTGTTGCCGATCGCTGATGGGCTGACGTTGGCTCTGAAGAAATGATTGGGACGATCATCGGACTAGATGCCGCTGCCTGATTGTTCAGTTGTAGGAAGCTGTTGAGGCACCACCAATACCTTATCGACTCGATTTCCATCCATATCTACTACTTCGAACCGAAACCCTTCCCATTCAAACGCATCAGCAGATTTAGGGATATGTCCCAGTTGGGTAATGATTAACCCCCCCAGCGTTTGGTAATTACCAAGCCGCTCACCCGGTAATTCATCTACGTCCAGCAGTTCTTTCACTTCGTCGATCAACAACATGCCATCCAGCAACCAGGAGCCATCTTCTCGTCGAATCACATCTTCTTCATGGGGCTGATCGGCAAAAGGAATGTCGCCAATAATCACCTCCATCACATCATTCAGAGTAACTACGCCTTGAATCACGCCATATTCATCGACAATCATGGCGATATGTGTGCCTGATTGTTTGAACAACTCCAAAACCTTGAATGCAGAGGTGCTCTCTGGAATCACTAAGGGTTGCCGCAACAGCGCAGTCAGATCGATCGGTTCACCCACCAGGCTGCGCGTCAAAATATCCGTGACATACACCACGCCCAGCACGTTATCCAACGTCTCCTGACAAACTGGGAAGCGGCTGTGGCGACTTTCAACCATCTTACGGCGGTTGATTTCAGCAGAATCATTCAGATCTAACCACACAACCTCCAGCCGAGGCGTCATTAAAGCACTGGCCTGCTGATCGCCCAGCCGAAACACCCGTTCCACCATATCCTGCTCAGCCGACTCAAACATGCCAGCTTCGGCCCCTTGCCGCACCAAAACCTTGATTTCTTCTTCAGTCACCAGGGGTTCATCAGAGGCGCGATCGGCCCTTAACAGCTTGAGTACACCTTCGGTTGAAATGCTGAGCAGATGGACGATCGGACTGGTAAGGCGAGCAATCAGGCGCATTGGGACTGCAACTGTGGTCGCGATTCGTTCAGGACTGCTGAGCGCCAACCGTTTGGGCACGAGTTCCCCAATCACCAGCGATAAATAAGTAATGATGATTACAACGATGGCAAAGGCAATCGCTTCACTGGACTGCTTCAATGCTGGAATTAGCGCAATGTAAGGGGAAAGAGAGCTAGAAAGGGCCGCTCCACCAAATGCACCAGTCAGGATGCCAATCAGAGTAATGCCGACCTGTACGGTGGAGAGAAATCGATTGGGCGAATTAGCCAGATCCAGCGCCACCTGGGCTTTATCATTCCCTTGCTCCACCAATTCCTGGAGCCTTGCCCGACGAGCTGAGACGATCGCCATTTCCGACATTGAAAATAAGCCGTTGGCGATAATGAGCAAGAAAATAACCAGGATTTCAGAGGACATGGAAGCAATCTAACGCCTATTGTAAAAAGACTTGTGATTCAGAGTGAGCGGTTGACAACCCAAACCCATCCAAGGATGACCTGAAATTGCAGCCCTCGCTCTAGAAAGGTAGCATCCTCATTGTAAAGAGGAACTGATTTTGTTTTATGGGTTGGTTCAGAACAAGTGTGGTCTAACTCAACGACAAGGCACACTCCAACCTCAAATGATCAGTCAGCCTTTTGTCCCAAACTGTCGCCAAACTACGATAAAATCAGCCTTTTTAAGCCTGCCTTTTTAGAATAGAAAAGGTTGGTTCATCGCGATCGCGGTGGTTTTCGGTTCCTTCTCATCTCCAGAGTTTATGGCTTTTTCTTCGATTACGCGGGCTTTGGGGCGATCGCCTCTTACCAACGAACTCATCACTAAACTCGCTCAACAGCAGGTTTTGCATCTCAACGGCATTGCGCGCTTGCCCAAGGGACTGATTTCCTCGGCCTTAGCTCAGAGTCAGCAGCGGAGTTTGCTGGTCGTGACGGCCACGCTGGAAGAAGCCGGACGGTGGGCCGTGCAGCTGGAGGCGATGGGCTGGCAGACGATGCATTTTTACCCCACTTCTGAGGCATCCCCCTATGAGCCGTTTGATCCAGAGTCGGAGATGACCTGGGGCCAGATGCAGGTGCTGGCAGATTTGGTGAAGCAGATTGCCCATCCCAAAGCAACCGCGATCGTCACGACTGAACGGGCGCTGCAACCTCATTTGCCACCGATCGAAGCCTTTCAGCCCTATTGCGTCACGTTATCAAGAGGCATGGAGCTGGATTTGGAAGCGCTGAGCCAACAGTTGGCTAATTTGGGCTATGAGCGGGTAGCGCTGGTAGAAACAGAAGGGCAATGGAGTCGTCGCGGTGACATTATTGATGTGTTTCCGGTGGCTTCAGAGCTGCCCGTGCGGCTAGAGCTGTTTGGGGATGAGCTGGATCATCTGCGGGAATTCGATCCGGCAACCCAACGATCGCTCGATAAGATCGATCGGCTGATTCTGACGGCAACTTCCTTTAGCCCGATCATTCTGGAAGGACTGAAGATTGCAGGCAGTGATGAATTGAGGTCAGAAGTGAAGGCAGCTTTTACGGCGGAAGAGCTGGAACAGATTCAAACTGGCCAGGTGCCTGATGGCATGCGGCGTTTTTTGGGACTGGCCTTTGCCCAACCTGCTTCTCTGCTGGATTATTTGCCAGAAGATACGCTAATTGCGCTGGATGAGCTGGAACAGTGCCGGGCCCATAGCGATCGCTGGTTTGAACATGCCGAAGAGCAGTGGCAAGAAATGAGCCTGGGCGGCAGTTCAGACGAGGCAGCAGCACGAGCCATTGCTGTACCTAAAATTCATCGCTCTTTCTCCGACTCTCTGGCCACGATCGAATCATTTGAGCAGCTACACTTGTCTGAATTAGCCGAAGCTGAGCAGGGGTTGAATTTAGCGAGCCGTCCGGTTCCGGCCACACCTCACCAATTTGGCAAGCTTGCAGAAACCTTGCGGCAGGAGCGCGATCGCGGCTTTTCGATTTGGTTGGTGTCGGCTCAGCCTTCTCGATCGGTCTCTTTGCTGCAAGAGCATGACTGTTCGGCCCAGTTTGTGCCAAATCCGCGTGACTATCTGGCGATCGACAAGCTGCAAACCCAGCATGTGCCTGTGGCCGTGAAATACTCGGGGCTGGCGGAACTGGAAGGGTTTATTCTGCCGACATTCCGATTGGTGGTGGTGACCGATCGCGAATTTTTCGGACAGCATTCTCTGGCCACACCCAGCTACATTCGCAAGCGCCGACAGGCCACTTCTAAGCAGGTCGATCCGAACAAATTGCAGCTCGGCGACTATGTGGTGCATCGCAATCATGGGGTCGGACGCTTTTTGAAACTGGAAAGTCTGACGATTAACCAGGAAACCCGGGAATATCTGGTGCTGCAATATGCAGATGGCCTGCTGCGCGTCGCTGCTGATCAGCTCAATGCCCTGTCGCGGTTCCGAGGTGCAGCAGATAAAGCGCCAGAACTGAATAAGATGGCGGGCAAAGCCTGGGAAAAAACCAAGAGCAAGGTGCGCAAGGCGATCAAAAAAGTGGCGATCGACCTGCTCCAACTCTATGCCCAGCGGACCCAGCAACAAGGATTTGCCTATCCCAGCGATACGCCCTGGCAGCAAGAAATGGAGGAGTCTTTCCCCTATCAGCCGACACCCGATCAGCTGAAGGCGGTGCAGGATGTGAAGCGCGATATGGAAGATGTGCGTCCCATGGATCGACTGGTCTGTGGCGATGTGGGCTTCGGTAAAACCGAGGTGGCCATTCGGGCAATTTTTAAGGCAGTGACTGCTGGCAAACAGGTGGCTCTGCTGGCCCCGACGACGATTCTGACGCAACAGCATTACCATACGCTGAAGGAACGCTTTGCCCCCTATCCGCTCCAGGTGGGTTTGCTGAATCGGTTCCGCACAGCTGAAGAGCGGCGAGATATCCAGCAGCGCTTAGCTACCGGCGAACTGGATATTGTCGTGGGCACCCATCAGCTTTTAGGCAAAGGCGTACAGTTTAAAGATCTGGGCCTGCTGGTGGTGGATGAAGAACAGCGGTTTGGCGTGAATCAGAAAGAGAAGATTAAATCCCTCAAAACCCAGGTGGATGTGTTGACCCTCAGCGCCACGCCAATTCCTCGTACACTTTATATGTCACTATCGGGCGTGCGCGAAATGAGCCTGATTACGACACCACCCCCCTCTCGCCGTCCGATCAAAACCCATTTGTCGCCCTACAATCCGGAAGCAATTCGGACGGCAATTCGGCAAGAGCTCGATCGGGGTGGTCAGATTTTCTATGTGGTGCCGCGCGTCGAAGGAATTGAGGAAATTTCGGCCCAGTTGCGCGAGATGATTCCGGGTGCACGCATTGCGATCGCCCATGGCCAGATGCAGGAAGGCGAACTGGAAGCGACGATGCTGACCTTTAGTAATGGGGAAGCGGACATTTTGGTCTGCACCACCATTATTGAGTCGGGTCTGGATATTCCGCGCGTCAACACAATTTTGATCGAAGATGCTCAGAAGTTCGGCCTCTCCCAGCTTTACCAGTTGCGGGGCCGAGTCGGACGGGCGGGAATTCAGGCCCATGCCTGGTTGTTCTATCCTAAGCAAAGTCAGCTCACGGACACGGCTCGTCAGCGGTTGCGGGCCATCCAGGAATTTGCCCAGCTTGGCTCAGGCTATCAGTTGGCGGTGCGCGACATGGAAATTCGCGGCGTCGGCAATTTGTTAGGCGCTGAACAGTCCGGCCAAATGGATGCGATCGGCTTTGATCTCTACATGGAAATGCTGGAAGAGGCGATCAAGGAGATTCGTGGCCAGGAAATTCCCCAGGTGGACGACACTCAAATCGATCTCAACCTGACGGCCTTTATTCCGGCGGACTATATTCCCGACCTCGATCAGAAGATGAGTGCCTATCGTGCCGTTGCCTCAGCCCAGTCCAAGAAAGAGCTAGCCGAAATCGCGGCAGATTGGAACGATCGCTATGGCGCATTACCCCCAGCAGCCAGTCAGCTATTGCGGGTGATGGAGCTAAAACAAATTGCCAAGTCCCTAGGCTTCAGCCGCATTAAGCCCGAAGGCAAGCAGCATGTCCTGCTGGAAACGCCAATGGAGGAACCGGCCTGGAACCTGCTGAAGGAAAATTTACCTTCCCATCTGCAAACCCGGTTTGTCTACACTCCTGGCAAAGTCACAGTGCGAGGATTGGGAGTCCTTAAGGCCGATCTGCAACTCGAAAATCTGATCGATTACCTCAGCCGTATGAAAGGTGGATTACCAGAAACGGCGATCGCCTCCTAGGCATAGCAATTTAATCACTTGCAAAATTTAATCTTCCGTACGGGCACGGCATGCTGTGTCCCAACCTATTTCGGAGCGATTTGAATTCACTCAGAATCTTCAACAACTACAGATGTTGATCGCAATCCACAATTTGCATTGCTTTTGATGAACCTGCCGATCTTTCTGCTCAGAATCAAAGATATTCTGATCGATCACACTCGCCTGCCTATTTTAGGTGAAACGCTGCGAGCGGAGTGCTGAATTCGGGTGGTTGAATGTTGAGTTGAATGCTGAATTTTAGGAGCGGGTTCGGAGTGACTCCTGCGAAATGTAAAACCACATCTTTGCAGTTGTCGTTTGCACACCATACAAAACATCTCCGGCGGGTTGCGATCGGCCTGATTCTAACGCTCTGGCTTCTGGTTGGATCACTGATGGTCGTACAACCTGCCCATGCCGCAGTCGCTTTACCGGAACGCAAACCCCTGACGCTAGAGTTGTTGCAGGCAAGATTGAAGACTCCCATTCAAAATGAGGGCGTCCGATCGATCGATCTGCGGCAGTTCGTGATTGATTTGCGACCCGAAAATGCGGCCTTTCGCGATCAGTTTTACCGCCTGATCCAGGCTCAAATTCAGCGATCGCCGGTACCGTTAGGTCTAGATCTAAGCTATTCGAGCATCCAAGGGGATTTCCAAATTGCCAACCTGGGGGTAATTACGCCACTGTACGGCCAATCTTCGCCCACTTTTAGTGCAGCAGAACAGGCCCAGTTAGCGCGCGATCGGCGACGGTTGTCCCAGTTGACGCAGTTATCGCGATCGTTGCTAGTGCAATCTCAAACCACCCCGTTGCAAATTACGGTGTTGCGCGCCCCTTTGAATCTGGTGCAAACTCGCTTCGAAGGTTTCGTCAATTTCAGCAACACGTTCTTTCTAGATCGGGTGGAAGCTCAAGGCGCAACCTTTACCCAGGAAGTTGACTGGTCGGAAACCCGGTTTAGCCAATCTGCGAATTTTGCCAACGCTATCTTTCAACGCAGCGTGCGATTTCGCAGCGCCATCTTCTTTGATCGAGCTCGGTTTAATCAAACCCAATTCCAGAATGCAATCAACTTTCAGGGCAGCGAGTTTCAAGCTGCCGCCACCTTCAATCAGGCTATTTTCCAGAACATTGCCAATCTGACTCGCATTCTCTGGCGCGATACCGCCGATTTTTCTCAAACCCGCTGGCAAGAGGCCGTGCTGTTCGATCGCGGCAAATTTCTTCAGTCTCTGTTTCTGAGTCAGGCAGTGTTTGAAAAAGTCGTCAGTTTTCGCCAGGTCCAGTTTCGTCAGTCGGTGAACCTGCGTGGCGCAACCATTTTGGATCAAGCCGATTTTGCTGACGCCAGTTTTGCCGATCGGGCCTATCTGAATGTGCCGAATCTCCAGTTTGATCCGCGACAAGCCAGAATTCTGGGGAATCCGGGCCAAATTGGTAGAGTCATCTCAGTGCCTACCCTGCAAGGCAACGAAACGCTGCTGCGTAACTTTGTCCAAAATTTCCGGCTGCTACAGGCGGTGGCTGACGCCAATCAGATTCAATACACAACTGAAAAACTGCGGTTGCGTGAATTCCAGCAGCACCTATTGGGCACTGATCTGAATCTGGCGACCGCTCAACAACTGGAGCAGGTTGGATTTTCTGCCAAACAAATCAGTACGATCCTGAAAGCTCGCTCGGACCAGTCATTCCGCACAGTCAGCGATGTTTTGGGCCTGGATACCATCGATTTCGCCACCTATGTCAAAGTGCGCGATCGCCTCACAGTGGGCAAAGCCACCTCCGTTTCGAGCTGGATTCTGGACGGTCTGCGCTGGGTTGGCCTTAATTTGCTGCTGCTGCTGACGCGCTACGGCACAAGTTTCTGGCTAGTGTTTGGCGTTGGCATGATTGCGGTAGCCCATTTTGGCGTGTTGTTCTGGCTGGTCGATCGATTCCGCAGACTCCATCCTCAAGCGATCGTGCCATCATCTACTGAAGCTTTTTGGGTCGCAGGGGGATTTAGTGTGCTCACCTTTGCCGGACTGGCTGCCATTTTTCGCACGGGCGAGTTTCCCTGGCTGACGCTGGCTTATCTGGAACTCGTGATTGTGCCAGTTCCAACAGTCTTGCTGTTGCTGATTTACGGACGCGGACGCTATCACGATCTGATGAATCTCAGCTATTTTGTCGAAGATGGCAGCATGCGGCAACTCCGATTTCTGATCGGTCGCTTACCCAACATTCCGGCCTATCCCAACTTTCGAGAACGCTACAACCCAATCCTGTGGGATCGACGCTGGAGTTGGCTCAATTATTTTGATTTCAGCCTTAACAATTTGCTGCGCTTTGGCTTCAACGATATTCGGCTACGCGATCAACATGTTCCAGGGCTGATCACAGCACTGGTCTGGTATCAATGGAGCCTCGGAATTTTGTATTTCGCATTGCTGCTCTGGACACTCTCTCGCACCATTCCTGGCTTAAATCTATTGATCTATTTCAAGTAGCCAACCTTCAAAGTGACTCCTACCCTCTTCACTCCTTCACCTCGGCCACTCCACCACCATCTCACTCACCCCTTCACGCCTGCTTCATCACCTCCAACAGCGCCGACAAAGCCCGATCTTCCGCCGCATTCACTTGCCGATCGAGCAAAGCAATCCCCACTGCTTTCGAGAGGGCGATCGCTGCTACATCTGCATCCAAATCTTCCGTCAAATGATCGAGGGATTGGGGCACTTTCAGAGCCGATCGAATGCCAGCCAACATCGATTCATCAAATCCTAAACCCTGCAATTGGGGTTCCAGGCTGTCCCATTCCACCGTACCGTTTGGATTGCCCACCTGAATCACATAGGCAAGCAATCGCTGTAACTTGCGTTCCTGAGGTGGTGGCAACTTGGCGCTAGATTCACTGATCACAGAAGTGCTGCTGCGATCGAGGTTGCCTAAAATCTTGGCCCAGTCACTGTCATCACAGGCTTCCGGTTTGCCCACGGTCAGGGAAAGTTGAATCCGATCGGCATGGGTCTGAAGTTGGGTGACCTTCGCCTGAACTCCCAAAAAGCCCAACCATTGAGCGATCGTTGTGACTAGGGTCGAATAGGTTGCCTGACTGTTGGCTAACAGCCGAATTTGGGTCCGGACCATAGGACGCACAATTTGTGACAGCATAACCTGCTTGATCTAGAGAACAGCGTTACTAGCAATATGTGATCGTCCTTTCCGAATAGTCAACCGTTTCTTGCATCTATCTCAGCATCACGCTGAACAACCAAGGCACAGGGGCTGGTAATGAAGGTTATTTAAACTGCTGCACTCCCCTCGGACATCCACTACATTGGATCAGAGTAGAATTGCCTCAGGGTATCCATTGTTAGGAGATGCCGTCTCTCAAAGAATTGGACCCGGCTGAACGCTGGTCTGCTCTCAACCATGAACAGCCATTTTGTAGGACGGAGTGATTGCTGTAACAAAACTACTCCAGATTCATCAAGATTTTACTGCTGACTCTACAGTCATAACCTTGCTAAAGTTGGCGATCGAACCTGTCCTCTACTCAAGTTCTATCTTTATCTCTATGGCAACGGGTTACCTCGCCAATTGATACTTCGATCCATTTACATTTCAACTTATCAACTGCTCAATTTATTCCTAGTTCAGGGACAACCTACCCCATGAATCTGAAAAATCGTTACTCCCTTACATTCACTCAGTTTGGTCCACCTGGGCAAAATTCTTGGTTCAGACCCAGTTTGATTCAGCACTCGCGATCGGTGACATCCGGTAGTATTCAATAAAAATAGGCACCCGCCTTCCTCATTCGTCATCGATCGTAAAACCTCATCGCAAAAGATTGAGTCAGCAAGAGCATTCTGGCTGTGAATCCCTGCTCCAGACCCAACACAGCAGATCGATTCAACAGCAATTTATGGGAACACTGATTTTGTAAGGAACCTATCTGCAGCAGCTATGGCTAATCCCTCGTCGCAGCGACGCGCCCTGATCGTTCAAAACAATCTTTCTCCTTTCGCTAATAAACTGGTTCAGACTGGCTATGCCAACAATGAACAGGTGCAGCAAGCCTTGGTTGAGAGCCGCAAGACGGGTCGGCCTTTGACCGATTCACTGGCGCTGATCACGGGACAACAATTGCCGCCCGATTTGTTGCGTCAGTATAAGAAACAGCAGCTTTTTGAACTCAAAATTCTCTATGGGGTTGAGTCGCTCGATCCAGAAATTAATCAGATCAACACGAGCCAGCTGACTCAACTGATCGAAACGCTGATTCCAGTAGACATCTGCCGCCGCTATCGACTGATTCCCCTATCCCGTACAGAGACCGATCCTCCGTCTGTCCTGGTTGCGATGGTGAATCCAGATGATCTAGCTGCTCAGGATGATTTGAATCGCATTTTGCGGCCTCAAGGTTTAACCCTGCAGCGCATGGTGATCACGGCTGAAGACTATCAGCGCCTGATCTCGCAATACCTGGATGAGCAGGTCGAGCGGCAAAAGCAGCTAGAGTTTCAATCAAAGGTAGACGTTAAGTCCGACATTGAAAACCTGGATTACCTGGATCTAGAAGAGCCGACTGATGATGCAGACGTTAACCTGGATGCAGCCCTGGAAGATGCAGATGCGGCACCTATCATCACGCTGGCTAACAAAATTTTGGCGAGAGCACTCCAGGAAGGCATTTCCGATATTCATATCGAACCCCAAGAAGAATATTTGCGGATTCGTTTCCGCAAGGATGGCGTATTGCGCCAAGGTTTGGAATCTTTGCCCAAAAAGATTATTCCAGCCGTCACGGCCCGCTTCAAGATTATGGCCAACCTGGATATTTCTGAACGACGGGTTCCTCAGGACGGTCGCATTCGCCGCTTGTTTGATGGACGTAAGGTGGACTTCCGGGTTAACACATTGCCAAGCCGCTATGGCGAAAAGGTGGTGCTGCGGATTCTCGACAACTCGGCCACTCAGTTGGGTCTGGATAAGCTGATTACGGATGAAGAAACCTTACATATTGTTCAGGAAATGGTTTCCCGTCCTTTTGGTTTGATTCTGGTAACGGGTCCAACGGGTTCCGGTAAAACAACAACGCTATACTCTGCCCTGGCCGAACGCAACGATCCCGGCATCAACATCAGCACCGCAGAAGACCCGATCGAATATTCGCTACCCGGTCTGACTCAGGTGCAGGTGATCCGGGAAAAAGGTATGGACTTTGCCTCGATTCTGAGAGCCTTTCTGCGGCAAGACCCGGATGTGATTCTGGTAGGTGAGACACGCGACAAAGAGACGGCAAAAACAGCGATCGAAGCCGCTCTCACCGGACACCTTGTGTTAACCACCCTGCACACCAATGACGCCGCTAGCGCGATCGCCCGTCTAGAGGAAATGGGGGTTGAGTCCTTCATGGTCTCTAGCTCACTGATTGGAGTTCTGGCTCAGCGTTTGATGCGGCGGGTTTGCTCAGAGTGCCGCGTTCCTTACAATCCCACCCCTGAAGAGTTAGCCAGATTTGGCCTTTCAGCCTCTCGGGAAGCCGATATCACCTTCTATCACGCCAACACGCTGTCTAATGAAGAGGTGCAGCAGGCCGCAGAAGCAGGAACGCTCTGTCCCGCCTGTAAGGGCTCAGGCTATAAAGGACGCTGTGGGGTGTATGAAGTCATGCGCGTCACAGAACGAGTGCAAACCCTGATTACCGAAGGAGCACCCACCGAGCGCATTAAAGAAGCAGCGGTCGAAGAAGGGATGAAAACTCTGTTGGCCTACAGTCTGAATCTGGTGCGTCAGGGAGCAACGACGCTGGAAGAAGTGGAACGGGTAACCTTTACCGACACTGGTCTAGAGGCAGAACTCAAGGCGAAACGGAAAACCTCGCTCACCTGTCGAGGCTGTGGCGCAGAGCTGAAACAAGAATGGCTCGATTGCCCCTATTGCACAACACCACGCTTCCACGATTAACGTTCGCGATCGACATAATGATCGGATTTCCAGCTTGATTGGGCACAATTGTCCACATTAGTGACGCATCAGTGACTCACACTTTGACAAGGTACGCTATCTATTTCCCTGCGCAAGGAGAAAAAACATGGAGTTAATGATCGAAGATTTAATGGAACAGCTGATCGAAATGGGAGGATCCGACATGCATTTGTCGGCAGGTTTACCGCCCTATTTCCGTCTCAGTGGGAAATTGACTCCGATCGGAGATGAGCCAATGACGGCTGAACAGTGCCAGCGCCTCATCTTCAGCATGCTCAACAACACGCAGCGGAAAAACCTGGAACAAAACTGGGAGTTGGACTGCTCCTATGGCGTTAAGGGATTGGCCCGGTTCCGGGTCAACGTTTACAAAGATCGCGGCACCTATGCGGCCTGTTTGCGGGCATTGAGCTCTAAAATCCCCAGCTTTGACAAACTCGGTCTGCCAGATGTCGTGCGAGAAATGTCGGAAAAGCCAAGAGGCTTAATTTTGGTGACAGGTCCAACGGGTTCCGGTAAAACCACGACGTTGGCGGCCATGATCGATCTGATCAACCGCACTAGAGCTGAGCACATTCTGACTATCGAAGACCCGATCGAATTTGTTTACGAGCCAATCAAGAGTCTGATTCACCAGCGGCAGTTAGGCGAAGATACCAAGAGCTTTTCTAATGCGCTGCGGGCTGCCCTGCGGGAAGACCCCGATATCATTCTGGTGGGTGAAATGCGGGACTTGGAAACTATTTCGTTGGCCATCTCGGCGGCGGAAACAGGCCACTTGGTCTTTGCCACCCTGCACACCAGTTCTGCAGCACAAACCGTAGACCGGATGATCGACGTATTTCCTTCGGAACGGCAGCAGCAGGTGCGGGTACAGCTCTCAAACTCACTGGTTGCCGTATTTAGTCAAACGCTGGTCTCGCGCAAGAATGTGAAACCTGGTGAATTTGGTCGAGTCATGGCCCAAGAGATCATGATCGTGACCCCTGCGATCGCTAACCTAATCCGGGAAGGTAAAACCTCTCAAGTTTACTCGGCCATTCAAACAGGCGGTAAGTTAGGCATGGTGACGTTGGAGAAAGTCCTGGCTGATCTCTATAAAGCAGGCACTATCTCCTTCGAGTCGGCGATGGCAAAAACCTCGCGTCCGGATGAATTGCAGCGATTAATTGGTGCTGCCCCCACTGCGGGTGCGAAACCTGGTGCCTCAGCCGTAGCTCGATAATGGGCCGATCGTCCACAACCTTACAGCGGCATACTAAATTTCAAGAAAGAAAAATAATCGTTCATTCTCCAAAAAATGGATCTAGGATGAACGAGAAATAAGCAGAGCGGTTCATGCTGGTTTCGTCACTTTGATGGTTGTAAGCTATGCCTACCTACGTCGTTCGAGCGAGAGACTCCAAAGGAAATCCTAGACGGGAAAAAATTACGGCTAATTCTCCTACCGAAGCGCGGACAGCTTTGCGGGAGAAGGGGCTGTTTGTTCAAGAACTTACGGAAGATCGGGGCTTAGTTGAAAAGCTGAGTACTTTTGACCTGAATGATGTCCAAACGGCTCTCACCAGTGTCACTGTCAAGGATAAGGCGGTTTTCTCACGGCAGTTTGCTGTGCTGATTAATGCCGGGGTTGCTTTAGTACGGGGGCTTGGCGTTCTTTCCGATCAGTGTCCTAACCCAAAACTCAAAAAGGCGTTGCAGTCCATTAGCGCTGATGTGCAGCAAGGCACCAACCTTTCTGATGCGATGCGCAAGCACCCTCAATGTTTTGATGGGCTCTATGTCAGCATGGTGCAGGCCGGAGAGGTGGGTGGTGTTCTCGACGAAGTGATGAACCGTTTGGCTAAGCTGCTGGAAGATGTGGCCCGTCTGCAAAACCAGATTAAGTCAGCCATGACCTATCCGATTGCAGTTGGCATCATTGCAGTACTGATCTTCCTGGGGATGTGCATGTTCTTGCTCCCCATTTTTGCCAACATTTTCGACGAGCTAGATGCGAAATTGCCGCCTTTCACCGCGTTCATGATTGGCATTAGTAATTTTCTGCGAAGTCCCTATGTGCTGATCTTGGTCGTCGCCCTGATCGTTTTTGTCTTTGCCTATCGCCAGTACTACAAAACCCGGGTGGGACGCGAAACGATGGACCGCTTTTTCCTGCGGATGCCTTTGTTTGGGGATCTGATCCAGAAAACTGCAACCGCTCGTTTTTGTCGCACCTTTGGCGCATTATCCCGATCGGGCGTTCCGATTCTCACAGCGCTAGAGATTGTGCGGGATACAGCAGGAAATCAGGTGATTGCCAACGCGGTGGATGAAGCCCGGAAAGAAGTGCAAACCGGGGGCATGATCAGTCTGGCCTTGCAGCGGGAAAAGGTCTTCCCAACCATGGCCATTCAAATGATTAGCATTGGGGAGGAAACAGGGGAAATCGACACGATGTTGATGAAGGTGGCTGACTTCTATGAGGATGAAGTCGAACAAGCTGTTAAAGCCCTGACCAGTATTATGGAACCGATCATGATCGTGGTTCTGGGTGGCATGGTTGGATCAATTCTGGTTGCGATGTATCTGCCGATCTTCGGCATCATGGATGCGATCAAGTAGCCTTTTCAACTCAATTACGACTGACCTACCCCCGCTCAGTTCGGGGGTTTTTATTTAATCATTTTTTATTTAATCCAGTTTCTATTGGCTCCAAACAGCCATTCAAGCCTGAATCTGAATTCTCGCTAGAATCCAAACAGAAGTTCTTTCCCCCGCATTGCATGACGAAGGACCGATCGAGGTATTTATCCCTTGAGCAATTGAGCAACTAGCAGACTCCCTCTCGTTTGAAAGCCGATATCTCTATCCATCCTGGCTCAAGCCCTGAAAACCGATGTCAGTTAAAAAAATCCAATACGAAGAAGTTTTAGCAGAATGCAGTGATTATCGCGGCACACTAGCTCTGTTAAAGCAATATCGTCCCTATCTAGAACTCATTCCCAGCATGCGTCGCCCTCAAGAAAGCGTGCTGACCATTCCCTTACCTCTGATTCGCCTGCGATCTTCGGGTCAAACCAGTTCGGCGATCGACTCTATGGGAAGCATGATCCGGCTGCCGGCTGATCTGGCAATTCTGATGTGTGACCCCGAGTGGAAGATTAAAACCGGGGTTGAAATTTTTGTCTTTATCCATCGACCCCAAGAAGATTTCTCAGATTTGCTAGAGCGTTGGCGGCAGACGCAAATCTGTTTAAGTCAAGGCTATGAGTGGGTGATGCCAAAACGACAGCAGCACCTCTTTGCAGAAGGGGCGGATGAAACCCATCCCTTATTTGTATTATTTCCAGAAACCTCTGAACGGATTAGACGGGGTTTGCGGGGAACGGGCCTGCCCTTTGTGGTTCAAACTGTTTATGCGATCGATGATGATGATTTTCTAGCAAGTCCTACCTCTGAAGCGATCGAGGCAGAAGATTAATTACCAAGACACATAGAAATTCCTCTATCGCTCTCCCTAAAGATTGATTCAACAAAAGCCGCCTTTCTGTCCTTAGGCTGCCTTGACGGCATCGGGGAGTTGCGCGAAACTAACTTAAGAACTGAAGTATAGCCTCATCAATCTGCTAACTTTTTTTGCGTTTTGACTCAGGCTAAGTCAATTGGTCAGAGTTTGTTAATATTCACTTCGTTTGTTGCTCTGGTTTCCCATTAATTTGACTGGAGAACCAAGGGAAACAGGAAGTTGGTAGGTCAACGACCAATCAGGGTAACTCAGTTGTTGTGGTTCGGTTCCTGAGGGCAAGTTGAGAAGATGGAAACGCTAGAATTCATCATTTATCCAGACGGTCGAGTGCAGGAAAAAGTCACTGGTATCATTGGCGCATCCTGTGCTGAAGTCACTGCGGCAATTGAAGCCAAGCTTGGTCGGGTACTGACTCAAGAAACAACCTCTGAGTTCTTTTCACAGCCCGTTCAGCAGACTGTGACGGCTCAAACTCAAACTACTTGTAGCGAGTGGTGAAGAGTGGTAAGGGTTCCGTTCAATCTTTAGTCCAAGTTCGTATAACGAAATCTCCCATGTCACACTTTAGCCAAATTAAAACTCAGATTCGAGATCTTAGCTCTTTAGAAGCAGCCTTAACAGATCTAGGAATGGCTTGGAAAACTGGGCCTCAGCCTGTGCGCGGTTACCGGGGACAAACTCAAACTGCTGAGGTCGTGATCGAGCAAGACAACGGTTACGATATTGGCTTTAGCCGGAACCAAGATCAGTATGAGCTAGTCGCTGACCTCCAGTACTGGCAACAATCACTTTCAGTCGAAGGTTTCCTGAAGCAAGTGACTCAACGCTATGCTTATCACACGGTGGTCAAGGAAACTGCAAAGCAGGGGTTTGAACTGACTGAACAGCAACAGAACCAGGATGGATCGATTCGTTTGGTTGTGCAGCGCTGGAGCTCCTGAAGCTTTTAGTTGCGAGGTCCAATCGAGCTTTTTGGAAATTAAACCATTGTTTTTTGCCAGTAAGGAGTGTGGGGAAAATTTCCTGCACTCCATTGTTTAGCTATCTAGTTGAGTGACCCGTTATTTGCGTTCTGCAATGAACGATTCGCTGTGTTGTAGAGAATTGGGGACGAGAATCGAATATGGACGAATTTCTCTCGCCGATCAGCCAGTCTGATGAAGCAGTCAGTCCTGCGGCAACCAATGAAGCTGTGATGAGTGGCTTGGCCCCTGAACTGGGCGGACAACTGCGAGAAGCCCCTGAACGAACTGGATTTGAACCAGAACTGGGGGGAATCGTGCGCCAGAAAGGCGTATATGTTGATGAAGTCACCTGCATTGGCTGCAAACACTGTGCCCATGTTGCGCGGAACACATTCTATATCGAGCCTGACTACGGACGATCGCGCGTGATCCGCCAGGATGCTGATTCAGAAGAAGTGATTCAAGAAGCAATTGACACCTGCCCGGTAGACTGCATTCATTGGGTGGACTATACCGAACTGAAGCGGCTGGAAGAAGAGCGCAAATATCAGGTGATTCCTGTTGCTGGTTTTCCGGTCGATCGCGCCATGATTGCCGTTCATCAGCGCCGACGCAAGTTAAAGAAAAATTAAATTCCTCGCTCAACCCGATTGAAGTCGCCAAAATCCTCTGATCGCTGTCTGAGCTGCTAGAGGAGATGCAGTGGGTCAATATCGATCGTTAAACTGACGCTAGCTGGACAATGCGATCGCAAAACGGGCAGTGACGGCAGTTCCAAACTTTCTGTAGCCCAATGTTTCAGCAGAATTTGGTAGCGATATCGTCCTGCCACACGCGGAATTGCGGCGGCAGTTGGACCTAGCAATTCAAAATCGACTTGTGCTGCCAAGCTTTGCTTTAAGAATTGGGCGAGCTGTTCAGCCGTTTGATGCACCGTTTGTTGATCGAGACTACTGAGCCGCAACAAGATCAAGCGCCCATAGGGTGGGTAATTCAGGGCCGATCGCTGCTGGAGTTCGGTGGCTGCAAAAGTGGCATAGTTCTGATGACCAATCGCCTCAATCACCGGGTGATATGGAGAGTAGGTTTGCAGAATTACCCGTCCCGGATTTTCGCCTCGGCCAGCCCGACCTGCTACCTGAGTCAGAGTTTGAAAAGCTCGTTCTCCAGCCCGATAGTCTGACAAATGCAGCAACCCATCGGCAGCTACTACACCAACCAGCGTCACTTGCGGCAGATCAATGCCCTTCGTTAACATCTGCGTTCCTACTAACAGATCGGCTTCTGCCTGAGCAAACTGATTCAACAGCGTCCGGTGTGCCCCTTTTGTTCGGGTTGTATCGCTATCAAACCGGATGCAGCGAATCTCAGGAATCAGACGATTCAGTTCCTGAATAATCCGCTGGGTACCGCTGCCAAAGTGTTTGAGATAGGGAGAACCGCAGGCCGGACAATGGGGCGGGTGGTTTTGCCGATAGCCGCAGTAATGACAGTGCAACGACTCATAGCCACCTTCGCGAGGTTGGTGATAGGTGAGCGACACATCACAATGCGGACATTCCATCACATGACCACAGCTGCGACAAGACACAAAGGTGCTGTGGCCACGCCGGTGAATAAACAGAATCCCCTGCTCCCCGCGAGACTTCAGCGTTTGCAGTGCCTCCTGGAGCGATCGACTAAAAATAGAGCGATTGCCTTGGCGCAATTCCTGTCGCATATCCACAACTTCAATTGGCGGCAAGGGTCTAGCCTGAACCCGTTCAGGCAGAGAGAGATAAAGCCAGTCAGAAGGATTAGGGTGGGTTGAGGGACAATCGGGCTGAACCTGGGACCAAGTTTCGAGAGCCGGAGTCGCTGAACCCAGCACCAGAGGACAGTTTGCTAATTCGGCGCGCCATTGAGCTACAGTTCGGGCATGGTAACAAGGGGCAGGCTGATCCTGCTTAAAGCTGGCGTCATGCTCTTCATCCAGAATAATCAGCCCCACGTTAGTGAGAGGTGCAAAGATTGCCGATCGCGTCCCAATCACCACCTGCGGCGAACCATCCAGCATTTGTCGCCAAGTGTCATAACGTTCCCCTTCAGACAAACCGCTGTGATAAACGTGGACCTGCTCTCCAAATCGGGCGCGAAAACGATCGGTCAATTGAGGCGTCAGGCCGATTTCTGGTACGAGTACTAAAGCGGATTGTCCCTGTTGCAACAATGGAGCAATGGCTTGCAAATAAATTTCTGTCTTTCCCGATCCGGTAATGCCATGTAGCAAGATGGGTTGGAATGAGCGCAAATGGGTGATGGCGTCTAGGGCTTGCTGCTGAAACAGCGTCAGGGTTTTAGGGCGATCGGGTTGAGCCGTCCCAAAAACATCCAGGCGCAACACTTCGCGGGCTTGAATTACGATCCATCCATGCTGCACTAATGGCTTCAGAGTCGAAGAGCTGACATGACAAACTTGCAGCAGTTCTTGCAGCCACATTTCTCCTCCCCGTCGCTTCAGCACCTCCACAATTTCTTGCTGACGCGGACTGAGGTCTACTGGAGCAGATGGCAGCGTTAATGTCACAGCTCGCCGCTGTTTAGGGCGCACGGGCGTAGGAGATTCGAGATAACTTTCCACCCAGCCTTGTTGCAGCAATTCTCGCAAGCCTGCGGAGGCATTTCTGACCTGCCGCTGCAAATATTGCCAGGAATAATCCCCCTGTTTTTGAGCCTGCAATAAACCCAAAATCTGCTGTGCGGATGGATGAGCAGCAGCTTGACCTGCTACTCGATCGACACAAAGCCGAATGCGACGTTGCGATCGCCCTAACAATCCAGGAGGCAATGCCGCACGAATCACCGAGATTAACGGCGTGTGGTAATAATCAGCAACGTGCTGGAGCAAAGCCCAGTAATTCTCTGGGAAAAAGCGGCGACTAACCACTTCCTCCACTGAACGGACAACTTTCGGATCCAGATCTTCTGGTAATTGTTGCAGCGGTTGAATCGCGATCGCGCCCACCTGTTGGGCACCAAACGGCACACTTAAAATATCACCAGGCTGCACATTTAAGTGAGGTGGCACTGCATAGGTATATAGCCCTTGGGCTCCCGGACAATCCACTAAGGCTTCAATCCATAAATGCTGCATCTGAGATTGCATCGCAGACTGATGAGACCAGACCGATCGAAACACCGATCGAGATTCAGCCAATCTAGGCCCAGTCGAAGTGGAAACAGAAATCACAGAAGGGGAGTCAATAGAGAACATTTATACTATCTAATTTAAGGCTAATTTAAGGCCAATGGTGCCAGAATTCAGAAAAACTCAGTCGATCGAAGATGAATTCTTGATGTTCATTCCTGTAGTTGGTCCCCTAAATCCCATTTAAAGAGGGGCTTTAAGTACTAATCCTTTTTTAAGTTGCGCCAGGATTAAACCACAATGCCTGCCCCCAGCGGTAGAGCTTGAAGATTCTATAAATTGCGTTAGGTTTCTTTGCATTCACAGGACATTGCTCTCTATGGGATTGCAATTCTTAGCAGCATTGATCTTGCCTCAGCTTGCTATAGCAGCATTCTAGAAGTAATTGACTAGCAGCCATATTCACGCAGAGCAGCCATATTCTGACAGTTAAAGTACAAAATCGACAAGGTCGATCGGCATAGTCAATCTAGTTTTTTCAAAAATTTTAGGTTTGGTACTTGATATTAGGCGAGAGCCTGCTATATTAGACTCACTTTCAGCCTAGACTCCTCAATTCGGGGTGCTTCAAGGCCATTAGGGGGTTCCTTTCGTAGCTGTGAAAGTGCTGTTATCAGCCATTCCAGTCTTCACGATATTCGGTTCAATTGCATTGAGCCAGCGAATCGTTTAGGTAGCTGTATTTTGGAGGACTGACATCTAAAGACATGATTGGTTTTGGAAAATCTCTCTAAAGTTAGGCTTGACATCTACAAAAAGTCCTGTAGATTAGCCTTAAATTCAAATGATTTGTTGGGCAGGCAGATTCGATCGTTCAGTAGGGGTATTTAGAGATAATCCAACCCATTCTGCTTTAGTCAGTTATCTTCAGCAGCGATAGTTAACAGCCGAATAGATCAGCAAGGTTCCTTTGCAGGTTTTGTAAAGTGGACAGTGTTGATGCAGGTTTGCGAATATTTCGAGATCGTTTTACTGCGTTAAATCGATCAGAGATTGCTGTTTGCAATTTGTCCTACAGTTGCTAGGTCAGAATTGCAGCTATTTTGCAACGCCAAGAGGTTTGAGCGTAGAGATATGAATGAGGACGATCGATTGAATTGTAAAGAATATTTGCCAAGCCTTTTAGAAATGATTTTCTAGATTTATGAAAGTCTTATTCAAAAAACAGTTTTCAGAGTATCTTTCAGCACTGTTTGCCTAATCAAACCAATATGACAGCGTTATTCATTCACAACTCACAACAGATAATGAGCAATTCCATTCTCGATTCAACCGATCCTATCCGTTTAGGAGCTTTTACTAGCGATTATTTCGGCGAGGCAGAAACGGATGTCCAGTCTATGGATATTTCTGAAGCGGCCCGTGTCGTTGAAGGCAACGAAGTCGCCTCAATTATCGGATTTGGCTCAGAAGAAGATTTAGAAGATCTGATGGCCAGCCGTGCTTCCGGTTATCGGAAAACGGTTTCTGACGATGCAGTTGGTGCGTTCTTCAAAGAAATGGCTCGCTATCCCCTACTCAGACCGGATGAAGAGGTGGAATTAGCTCGTCGTGTGAAGTTTTTGAGTGAAATCGAAGAGTTACGTGAACGGTTGGCGAAAGAGTTGGATCGTCCACCCACTAAAGCAGATGTGGCTACTCGTTTAGGCTTGACCGATCGTCAATTAGAACATCGTCTCTACCTAAGCCGCGTTGCTAAGCGTAAAATGATCCGCTCCAATTTGCGGTTGGTCGTATCGATTGCTAAACGGTATCTGAATCGGGGTGTGCCTTTCCTAGATCTGATTCAGGAAGGGGCTCTGGGGCTGAATCGCGCTACCGAGAAATTTGATCCAGACAAAGGATATAAGTTCTCAACCTACGCCTACTGGTGGATTCGCCAAGGGATTACTCGGACGATCGCGAACGATGCCCGGACAATTCGCTTACCAATTCACATTGTTGAGAAATTAAATAAGCTGAAGAAAGCCCACCGAGAATTGCGTAAAGAGTTAAATCGCAATCCAACAGAAGCTGAACTGGCTCAAGCATTGGATATGACTGCGGATCAGCTACGCAATCTGCAACAAGTGCGGCGGCGATCGCTCTCCCTCAACCATCGTGTGGGTAAAGGGGAAGACACAGAACTGATGGAACTACTAGAAGATAGCAGCACTCAGTCTCCGGAAGCCCAAATGAGTGAAGCCATGATGCGGCAAGAGATTTATGCCGTCTTAGGCGAAGTTTTAACTGAACGGGAACGGGACATTATTGCCTTGCGCTATGGTTTAACGACCGGGGAAACCCATACGCTGGAAGAAGTGGGCGGTATCTTTAATTTATCGCGTGAGCGGGTGCGGCAAATTCAAACCAAAGCCATGCGGAAATTGCGTCGTCCTCAAGTTGCAGCAAGGTTGAAAAGCTGGTTGCGATGAGTGAGGCCGCATTGATTATCGCCGTTGGCAATGTCACCATTCGTCCAGCGATTCCCGCAGATGTCTCAGCTATTTTTCAGCTCATCTCTGCATTAGCTAGCTATGAACGGCTTTCCCATGAAGTGGTAGGCAGTCCTGAAGCACTACACGATCATCTGTTTAGTGAACAACCTTGTATTCAGACTGTTGTTGCTGAAATAGACCACCAGATTATTGGATTCGCCTTATTCTTCATCAATTACTCTACCCTGCTGACCTATCCCGGCATTTATCTAGAGGACTTATTTGTTCTGCCAGACTATCGAGGGCAAGGCATCGGTAGATCATTGCTGATCTATTTGGCTCAGTTGGCGCAAACCGAAGGCTATCGGCGGTTAGAGTGGAGCGTGTTGGATTGGAATGCACCAGCGATCGAGTTTTATCAACGCATTGGTGCACAGCTGATTGAAGATGTAAGAATTTGTCGGGTGATTGAGCCAGAATTGAATCAGCTTGCAGCGATGCCCAAGGCCAATCTCAGATCGGGATTGCTGAGCGATGCTGACAAGATATTTGCATTAGTGAAAGCAAATATCGAGTTTGATGGCAATCTCGATTCATTTCAAGGAACCGATGCTGCTCTGACCGATCATCTGTTTAACCGAGGCTATGCAGAAACGATCGTGGCTACCCATGCCGAGCAAATAGTTGGGATTGCCCTATTTTGCACCACCTATTCAACATTCCTGACGAAGCCTGGACTGTATATTGAAGATTTATTTGTCATCCCAGAATTTCGCAGTCAGGGCATTGGTACGATGCTGCTGGCCGATTTAGCGCAACAAGTGATCGATCGTCATTACGGACGGTTGGAATGGCGGGTGCGTAACTGGAATCAAAAAGCGATCGAGTTTTATCAACGAATTGGAGCAACTATCCTACCGGACTGGCGAGTTTGCCGCCTGGATCAAGCCGCGATCGCTCGTTTAGCCCAGTCAGCGTTGACAGTCCAGCCAAATTAGCCAAACCGAATCAAACCCATTCTTGCAATCGGTCTTATACTCCGGTAAAACCATATTGGATGCTGATCCAAAATCCTGGGCTGAGCAGCCAAAACTATTGGAGGAATTCTATTGTGACCATTTGGGTAAACGAGCAAATTGACCCCTGCGGTATCATCCGAGCCTGTATTGCTTGCTGCGATGAAAAGCAGGCGCAGGACTGTCATGATTCATTCGAAACCAATCTGACTCCCGCTCAAAAGCAAGAGGGGTGGGTAGCCCGGATACGCGAAGTGGAAACTTGGGAGGAAGTGCCCGTGAATGCGCTGAAGCTAGATTAATCTTGCCGTCAGTGGTTGGGGGATTGGATGGCCGATCGTTTGAGCACCAGATCGATCAGTTCGTTCACCACCCGTTCTCCAGTCAACGATGAAATCAGCTTGCCATGCAGAATTTCTTGGGCCAAACAAAACGAAACCAGCGTTCCGGCAAACACATGGGCCATCGCTTCCGGATCGAGAATGTTAAGTTCTGGATGAGCCTGAAAATAGCTGGCTAAAATTTGCCGGCCTCTTTGAATCACTGTGCGGTTATAAAGCTCTGCCAGTTCGGGAAAGCGGCCTGATTCCGCCACAATCACCCGCAGCAAGTTCAGATAATCTTCGCTGCTCATTCGCTCTAGAAAGGCATACGCAACCCGGCGCAGCAGAACCTCTGGTTCTCCACACAGCATTTCAGCCCCCAGTTCCCCTTGCAATCGGTCAATGGTGACCCGCTCAATTAGCACGGTAAACAGCCCTTCTTTATCCTGAAAGTGGCTATAGATCGTTTGTTTGGAAACCCCTGCGATCGCCGCCACTCGATCCATACTGGTACCTGCATAGCCATGGGTCAGGAACACCTGCATTGCGCCCTGCAAAATTTGTTCGCGTTTTTCGATCGGACTAGAATCATCTTTGAGATTGCGCTTCAGTTTTGTGGTTCCCACAGTTAGCAGCCTCACTTAGCGATAAAAATCAAGTGATGTAAATAATTTGTAGCGTTCTCTTGCTCTGGAGCAGAGAAAGATCTAGGATCTTCAGCATTCATCATACTAGACGGTCTAGTATGATTGAGAACTACTTTTCAGTTTTAACCGATTCTCTTTTCAATTCAATGCCCTTAATTCAACGCTCCTAATTCGACACGATTCATGCCAGAGCCATCTACAGCGCTAGCGAGGTGTTATGACGCAATCTGTTCCTGAAATGCAACCTGTTTCTAACGCAGCATCTGACTCGGCGATCGGTCAAGCCGGATCACTTGAGAAACCAACCCAGCAATCGGCGAAACTGCGGCGAATTCTACCTGCCCTCGTAGTCCTTGCGGGGATTGGAGTTGCGACCTGGTACTTCCTCTCTCGGCCTCAATCCAATGGGTTGGAATTGAGTGGCCGCATTGAAGGCTATGAAAGCGATATTGGGGCAAAAGTAGCGGGTCGCGTAGTAGAAGTAACCGTGCGAGAAGGGGCAGAAGTTCATAAAGGCCAACTGCTGGTGCAACTCGACGATAACGAAGTTTTGGCTCAGGTTCAAGGCGCGGCAGCTCGCATTCGGGCCGCCAAGCAGCAAGAGCAAAATGCCCGTCTGCAACTCTCTGTGGTCGAGAGTCAAATCAACGAGGCCCAACTCCGCTGGCAGCAGTCGAAAGGCGACACCGCCGGTCGAGTTTCCCGAGCGGAAGCTGAGGTAGCTACTGCAACAGCCCAACTTAAACAGGCGGAAGCCCAGGCCATTGAAGCAGAAGCTCGTCTTAAATTGGCTCAGACCAGTCTCGATCGCTATGCCCAACTCGTGCAAGAAGGGGCCGTGACCCAGCAAGAATTTGATCAGCGGGAAACCACATTGCAGGCCGCCCAGGCTACCTTAGAAAGCCGCAAAGCCGCTGTAGCCGCCGCCCAACGTCAAGTCAACGCCGCCCAGGGCAACTTAACCCAATCTCAGTCCACCAGTCTTAATCCTGACATCAACACGGCCCAGCTTGCCCGCCTCAATACCCAGCTACGTCAAGCCCAGGCTGAGCTGAGTGCCGCTCAAGCTGAAGTTGCCAATGCCGAGGCCGATCGCAATCGCATCCAGGCTCAACTCAAAGATCTGACGATCAAAAGTCCGATCGATGGAGTCGTCACGGCCCGTAGCGTTGAACCGGGGGTCGTTGCTACCGCAGGCAAAACCTTGCTTTCTGTTTTAGACCTGAACACCGTGTATATGCGAGGCTTCATTCCCGAAGGAGAGATTGGCCAGGTGCGCGTCGGTCAGGCAGCCCAGGTTTTTCTCGATTCTGATCCCGATCGTCCCCTTAAAGCCCGCGTGATTGCGATCGATTCAGAAGCTTCCTTTACGCCTGAAAATATTTACTTCAAAAAAGATCGGGTGCAGCAAGTCTTTGGGGTACGGTTGGCGATCGAAGAACCAGGGGGGTTTGCCAAGCCGGGAATGCCTGCGGATGGAGAAATTTTGATCGAAGGGAAATGAGCTTTGGCCAGCACTGTGATTCAGGTCAACAATCTACACAAGCGCTATGGCAAATTTCCAGCCGTGCGGGGCATTGATCTGACGGTTCAGCAAGGGGAAATTTTTGGATTAATCGGACCCGATGGCGCAGGCAAGACAACCACGTTTCAGATTCTGGCAGGAGTTCTGGAAGCGAGCGAAGGGCAGGTGGAAGTGTTGGGCCGATCGCCCCGTCATGCTCGATTAAACATTGGCTATCTCACCCAGCAGTTTTCACTATATTTAGACTTGAGTATTAACGAGAACATTCGCTATAGCGCTGGCTTACGAGAAGTGTCGCGTCAGCATTTAGCAGAACGTCGCGATCGCTATCTAAAGCTGATGAACTTGGATCGGTTTGGCGATCGGTTAGCGGGACAGCTTTCAGGGGGGATGAAGCAGAAATTGGCGTTGTGCTGCGCCCTGGTTGCAGAACCGGATGTGTTGCTGCTAGATGAACCGACGACAGGGGTCGATCCAGTCTCGCGGCGAGAGTTTTGGGATATTTTGGCCAAGCTAGCCAGTCAAGGGGTGACGATCGTGGTGGCTACTCCCTATTTGGATGAGGCAGAGCGCTGCAACCGGATTGCGTTGATGTATGACGGTAAGATTCAGCAAACGGGAACATTGAAGCAGCTCCGCGCCAATCTAGGACTGCATCGATTGGAAGTGCGAGCGCAGCGATTGGCAGAGGTTGAAACTGCTTTATTACAGGCAATTCAACGGAAAAAGGAACATGATCAAGAACACCAAAAAACATCCTCACTGGTTGATATACAGACCTTTGGCGATCGTTTAGATGTATTGGTGCATGAGCATAATGCAGGCACTGCCGCCGTCCAACAAATTCTGCAGAATCAGCGGTTAACCGTCGAAGCGATTGAACCCGTAGAAGCAACGCTGGAAAATGTGTTTGTCACCTGCTTAAGGCAGCAAGGAGCCGACCCTCCTTTTATTTCTCTACCGCGTTCTAAGCCTCAGTATTCAACCCGCAGAGCTGCGGATACCGCGATTCAAACCCAGCACCTGTTTAAAACATTTGGTCACTTTAGGGCAGTTGATGACGTAACGCTGCAAGTTCACTATGGTGAAATTTATGGTTTATTGGGTGCGAATGGCGCAGGAAAGACCACAACGATCAAAATGCTATGTGGATTATTAGAAGCCAGCGGTGGCCAAATCTCCCTAGCGGGACAAACTCAAGATCTGCGGAGTCCGGATCTGCGGCGGCGCATGGGGTATATGAGTCAAAAATTCACGCTGTATGACGATTTGAGCGTGCTGCAAAATCTGGAGTTTTATTGCGGGGTCTATGGTGTACCGCGATCGGAACGACGACGCAAAATCGATTGGGTCCTGGAAATTTGCGGATTAGTCGGTCAGGAAGACACGATTACGGGACGATTGCCAGGAGGGTGGAAACAGCGCATTGCCTTTGGGGCATCCGTAATGCATGAGCCGGAAATTTTATTCTTAGATGAACCGACTTCAGGCGTTGACCCATTGGCACGGCGGCAGTTCTGGCGATTGATCGAAGATTTTGCTCGACGGGGCACCGCAGTCCTAGTGACGACGCATTATCTAGAAGAAGCAGAACATTGTCATCAGATGGGCTTCATGGTAGCCGGGACGGTTGTTGCAGAAGGATCTCCCAGTCAGATTAAAGCAGCTCAACCAGGAAAGCTGATGGAAATTGTCACCAATCAAACTCAACTTACCGCAGATCTGCTGAAAACCCAACTTGATCCCTGGCGCGTTTCGATTTTTGGCGATCGGCTGCATGTGGTGCTCGACCAGCCCGATCGGCAAGTTCCAGAAATTCAGGCGTATTTGCAACACTATCGGTTTGAGGATGGATCTCCGCTTATCCTGCAATCATTACGCTCGGTTCCTTTTTCATTAGAAGATGCATTTATTGGCATTGTGCAGCGCGCTCAGGAGAAATCGCTATGAGAATCTGGAGTCAATGCATTAAGGAATTAGCCCAATTTCGTCGCGATCGATTAACGGTTGCATTAGCGTTTATTTTACCGTTACTGACACTGTTTATTTTCGGTGGTGCGATTCGATTAGAGTCAAAAGATATCCCGATCGCCGTACAAGATTTTGA
The DNA here is from genome assembly GCA_002796835.1 of Elainella saxicola E1. Taxonomy (GTDB): domain Bacteria; phylum Cyanobacteriota; class Cyanobacteriia; order Elainellales; family Elainellaceae; genus Elainella; species Elainella saxicola. The sequence goes on from LUGL01000035.1 coordinate 36,291, forward strand.
CAATAGCCCACTCAGCCGTAGTTACATTGAACGGCTTTATTCTACGAATCAACTACAGCCCAGCATTTGGGATGGATTGGGAACTGCTCAAACAGCGATCGATCGAGGTTTTGCCAAAGCAGCCGTGATCATTCCACCTGATTTTTCGCGTCGAATCAAATCTGAGCAGCCGATTACAGTACAGGTGTTGGTAGATGGCACAGATGTCAACAATGCTCGCGTGATTCGCAATAGCATTCAGGCCACCACAAGATTTTTCTTGAAAACAGAAGGATTGGCCGATCAGCCGCTGATCAACGTCCACAGCCGTATCTGGTTTAATCCAGGTCGAGAAGAAACTCTATATATTGTGCCAGGAACTTGTGCAGTGATTTTATGGATTTATCCATCCTTGCTGGCAGCGATTGCGATGGTACGCGAAAAGGAACAGGGGACGATCGTTCAAGTCTATGCCTCCAGCCTCAGTGCAGTGGAGCTAATTTTAGGCAAAGGTCTGGCCTATCTAATTATCGGTTTGGGGATTGCAAGCGTCGTGATTTTAATCAGCATCCTGATCTTTGGCTTGAGATTTGCAGGGGATCCCACGCCTTTACTGGTTGGCACGCCAATCTTTGTCGGATCTGCAACTCTATTTGGTTTACTGATCGGTACGCGCGTTCCTAACGTCACGACTGCGGTGCAAGCGGTTGCCACCACTGGATTTCTAACTGCCCTATTGCTCTCTGGATTTATTTATCCTCTCAGCAATATTCCTTTTCCGCTTTCCTTGATTTCCAATATCATTCCTACGCGCTATTTTATTCCGATCATTCGGGATGCGTTTGTCCGAGGAACCGGGTGGTTGGGCGTTTGGTTTGGTTTAATCATGCTGGCATTCCTCAGCCTGCTGCTATTTAATGCGGCACGCCGAAATTTGAGCCGAATGCAATTACCAGATTAATTCCTCGATCTTCCCTTTCAGAACAACTCAAAATACTCAGTCTGCCGCCATCTTATCAAAACCGAAAATATATTCTTATGTTTCATAAGCTAATCGATCGCCTCTTAAACAGCCGCATTTGGGCTTTAGCAGTCAAAGAAATCAATCAAATTTTACGCAATAAGCAATTGATCTTTTTATTAGTTTTTCCGCCCACCATTCAGCTATTGGTGTTTGGCTTTGCCCTCAGTCCAGATGTGCAGTTTCTCAAGCTGGGTGTGGTGGATTATGCCCAGACCCAAACGAGCCGTGAGTTAGTGTCTGCAATGACAGAAAACCAGATTTTCGTGGCGCAGGATCACCTGTTTGATGAAGAGGAGTTAGCGAAGCAGGTGCAGCTTGGCCAAGTGACTGCTGGAGTCGTGATTCCACCCGATTTCGATCGCCAACTTCAGCAAGGAGAAACCAGCGAGATCCAGGTGTTGATTGATGGGACAGATGCGAACACCGCAGGTATTGCCAATGGCTACATGACGCAAATCGTGCAGCAGTTTAGCCACCAACTTCAAGCCAATCCACGTCCGATGTTGATTGATCCAGAAGTCGTTTTTCTCTATAACGCTGGTTTGAACACCACCTGGTTTTTCGTTCCAGGAGTTCTGGGTCTTGTGTTGACATTAACCAGCTCTCTGGTTTCTTCATCGGCAGTTGTCCGCGAGAAAGATGCGGGGACATTAGAGCAACTGTTAATGACCCCCGCCGAGGATTGGGAAATCTTGCTGGCAAAAATTGTGCCGCTGTTTATCCTGATGCTGGGGGATGTATTTTTAGCGCTCACGGTGGCCAAGTTAGTTTTTCACATTCCATTTCGTGGCAATATGCTAGTTTTTACTGCCGTCTCCGCCATTTATCTGTTCGTTGGCATCAGCGTTGGGATTCTACTGGCAACCATTTCTAAAAATCAGCGTCAAGTTGTCCTCACTTCTTTTTTTATCAACCTGCCGTTGATCCAAACCTCAGGGGCGATCGCTCCGATCGAAAGTATGCCAACCTTTTTCCGCTATCTTTCCCTGCTGAATCCGTTACGACATTACGTCACGATCGCGAGAGGTTTCTTGCTCAAAGGCGTGGGCATCATGGAGCTATGGCAGCCGATTTTGGCTCTGATTGTGTTTGCGATCGTTCTATTAACCTTCAGCGTCAAAAAGTTCCGTAGCCAGCTCAGCTAATCAAATGCCAATCTGCTTATGCCTACCTACTTACCAATGATCGCCTAAAATCCAGGACGACAAAAATCGCGTCTATATGGCTTCCTCAATCCAAAATCGCAAATCCAAAATGATAGACCTGCTCTAGCTCGGCTGCTGCGCTTTCCGTAAGGTAACAGCAGCCAAAATCGCAATAACCGTCAAATAAATCCGCTGGAGCCAAAGGTTACTCAATTTCAGCGACAGCCGCCCGCCGATCACGCCTCCAACAAACATAGCCAAACCCAGCAGCCAACCCAATTCATAGTTGACAATGCCCTGATTCGCAAAAATGAATGTTGCGATCATCGAAGAAAAAATATTGATCAGCTTCGTTGTTGCGATCGCTTGAATAAAAGTCATCCGAAATAAGATGACATAAGCTGCCGTCAGCAAGGTCACATAGCCCCCGCTAAAGAAGCCGCCGTAAACACCAAGGATTAAGGTTGCGGCATAACCCCAGAATACTGCGAGTTGAGAAGGTTCTCCTGCCGCCGGAACCAGACCCGCATCTCGTTTGATCAATGACAAGATGGCAACCACAGCCATGGCGATCGGAATGATCCACTGGATCGATCGGGCTGGAATCACTAATACCAGCAACGCCCCAACGATTGAACCTACCAGGGTCAAACCGACCAGCCAGGGCAAGCGCTGGGTATCAATTACGCCTTTACCAATAAAAGGTAGCGTCCCCCCCAAACTCATGAGCGTTAATCCAAACATATTGGTTGCGATCGCAGTATGAGGCTCAACCCCAAATACCAACATGGTTGGAACTGTGATCAGAGAAGTACTGCCCGAAATAACGCTAATAATGCTAGCACCTAGAAAAATCACAATCAGAAGCAGGATTTGCAGCAAGGGCATCACTGGAGGATCTAAAACGATAATTGATCGATCGCAAGTTATTTAGCAACGAGTCTAAAATACTTGCTTTAGATCCATTGTGTTCCCTTGCTGGATCAACCCTAAACTTCGTAATCTTTTGTAAAATACAAGCGCAATTCAGACGGTGCAGTCGTTTAGAGAGCTTGCTGAGGCGGCATCACTACCTTACGAGCCAAGCCCACCTGCTTCAGCAGCCAAATCACCCACCAAGTCATATCAATTTCCCACCAGCGCCAACCCGCTTTAGCAACATTCGGGTAAGCATGATGATTGTTATGCCAGCCCTCGCCATAGGTGAAAATAGCTGCCCACCAGAGGTTACAAGAATTATCTTCTGTGGTGAATGTGCGGTATCCCCACATATGAGTGACGGAATTGATCATCCAGGTGGTATGCCAGAGTAAAACAGCCCGCAGTACCACGCCATAGATCACAAATGACCAGCCGCCTAGGGCATACAGAATCAGCGCCACCGGGAGTTGCAGCAGCAAAAAGTTTCGATTCAGCCAACGATAAAACGGATCGCGCACCAAGTCTGGGGCAAACCGTTTGTAATCTTCATACTTGAAGAACTCGGAACGGGGATAAAAGATCCAGAGCATATGGCTCCACCAGAATCCGCGACGGGCAGAATAAGGATCTTTGTCTTCATCTTCCGTGTAGGCATGGTGTAAGCGATGGCCAGCCACCCAAAAAATTGGTCCACCTTGCAGCGCCGCAGCGCCAATCAGAGCGATCAGATATTCCAACCACTGGGGCACTTGAAAACTGCGATGGCTTAAAAGCCGATGATAGCCCAGACAAATGCCAATGCTGCCAAACAACCAGTGAAGAAACAGCATTGCCCCCAACGCGGACCAAGAAAAAAACCAGGGGGCCGACAATGCCAACAAATGCACTGTTGTAAAAAAAACTACGGCAACCCAATCAAGCTTCAACTGGTCTTGGGGCGTAGTTTGCAGATGATTCGATGTCATTCAAAAATCCTCAACCACACAAAATGAAAACAAGATTTTGGAGTAATAACCAGGAGGGGAATCGTATTTCTTTCAAAATTCCAATTCAGATTCCCCATCATCTTCCTGTGTTGTTTTTTATCCCATTGGAACAGCAGAAGTCAATACAGAATTAATTGCCGGATCTTGATAACGACCGTTGCGATCGGTCAAGCGCACCGCTTCAGCCAGCTGTTGAATGGAGGCATCCTTGAGGCAGACCGCATCGGCTCCAGCAGATAAGATATCAGATGCGTTCGACTGCTGTTCTGGCGGAATCAACACCAGAATTTTAGAAGGTGTCACATAGGAATTAGCCTGTACTTTGCGGACCATCCGCAGGAACTTAGCAACATCCATGTCGGGTAGTGTGCTGTCTACAACCGCGACATCGACATCGATCGACTCCAATAGAACCAGTCCGGTTTCGGCATTCGTTGCTTCACTGGCAACTTCAATCCCATCCTGTGCCCTCAAGTTAGCTCGCAAATCCAGGCGCGTCTGCTGCTCATCTTCAACAATCGCAACTTGAATGGTGTTATGAACGAAATTAGGAGCCGCCTGAGCAGGGAGATGGCTTTCGACTTCTGGCAGATCGTTCGGCCCACCGCAGGCTGAAATCGTGCCGAGAAAGTCAATATCCGCAGGACGTTCCTGAGTCAGCTGGGCCAATTGTTCAGAAGAAAGAATCCGCGATTCATCAAAGCCAAATTCAATCTCGGTGCGTAAGCCTTTCTGCTTCACCCGCTTCAAGTTATAGAAGCGCTTATTCAGTGTGGTCTTCACGAAAGCCTTCAAACAGCCTAACAGATAGCGTCGCTTAAACGGATCAGGCTCAAACCAATATTCAATCGTCTTACGCATGTAGAAGCGGGCATAATTCCGCAGCACTCCCTTCAGCAACTCTTCGCGCGTCAGATTATCAGGCTTGAGAATCGGCGTCACAAAGTTGTAGTGGGAATAGTCCCGAATTTCCACTTTGTCGGCCAGATCTTGAAACAGCTCGGAGAACGGCCAGGGCGTATACATGTTCCAGTTGGTCATGTCGGCCTGCCAGTCGCGCGTCATTCGATAGGTTTCTTCGATCGTCTCCATCGTTTCGTTGGGCAGTCCCATAATAAACTGCACCTCAGCCACGATGCCATTTTGACGCAAGAGCTGCACCGCCCGTTTGTTATCAGCGATCGTCGTTTCTTTGCGGAAGACATTCAGGTTTAGCTGCGCCGCTGCTTCCGTTCCCAGCGACACATGCACCAGTCCAGCTTTGCGGTAGAGCGGCAGTTCTTTCTCATCGCGCAAAATATCGGTGACCCTGGTGTTGATGCCCCAGTGAACATCCAGATTGCGATCGATCAGCTCATTGCACAGCGCCACAAACCGGGATTTGTTGATTGTCGGTTCCTCGTCCGCCAAAATAAAGAAGCCAACCTTGTGATCCTTGACCAGCCGTTCAATCTCATCCACGAAATTTTTGGGAGAACGAGAGCGATACTTACGCCAGAACTTCCATTGCGAACAAAACCGACAGCGGAACGGACAGCCCCGTGAATAGTTGGGAACCGCAACCCGAGTATTCAGCGGCGTGTAGATATATTTCTCCCACTCCAATAAGCTCCAGTCAGGCGTCAAGGTATTCAAATCCTTGATCGGTGGATGGGCGGGTGTTGCGACAATCTTACCAGCTTCCAGGAAAGCAATCCCCAGAATCTCGCGTCGATCGGTCTCATCTGTGCCGTTATCGATCGATCGCAGTAAGTTGACCGTAATTTCCTCTCCTTCACCGCGAATGATGTAGTCAACCCACGGGGCCTCACTCAATACCTCCCGGTACATATAGGTTGGGTGTACACCACCCATGATCGTTTTAGCATTCGGACAGACTGCTCTCACGATTCTGAGCGTCTCTTGCGATTTATAGATCATGGGTGTGATCGCGGTTGCCAGCACCACATCAGGCTGATAATCCCGAATCAATGCCGCCAGCTGATCGTCAGCGATGTCATTTGTCATCGCATCAATGAATTTAACCTCAGTGAAGCCAGCCGTTTTCAATGCTCCACCGACATAGGGAACCCAACTCGGAGGCCAGTTTCCAGCAATCTCCGCTCCGCCAGAGTGATAGTTGGGTTGAATCATCAGGATACGCATTCTGGGTTGCTCCTTATGAGTTAGATTGCCTTAGAGAAATTGGCTGTGATTTTCTGTCTCAAATAGGCATCAAAGGCAGAGGCAATGTTGCGAATCAACAGCCGCCCAGGGGGTGTCACTTCAATGTGGTTATGGGAAAGGGTAATCAAACCATCGGCTTCGAGCTTTTTCAGTTCAGACTGTTCGCAGAAAAAATATTCGTCGAAATCCTGGTCAAAGCTGAGGTGATATTTTTCCTGCAGTGCATCCTTCGACAACTGGAATTGACACATCAGCTCCATGATCACGGTGCGACGAACCACATCATCATGATTCAGCGTTACTCCCCGTTCGATCGGCAAAACACCACCATCGATCGCCTGGTAGAAATCCTTCAGCCGCTTGTGGTTCTGCACATAGACATCATGCAGCATGCTGATCGAAGTGACGCCAAAGCCGATCAGATCTGATTCCGGTTTCGTAGTGTAGCCCTGGAAGTTGCGGTGGAGTTGACCTTCTCGCTGAGCTACCGCCAATTCATCATTCGGCTTCGCGAAGTGGTCCATGCCAATAAACTGATAGCCGTTCTGGGTCAATTCCTCAATGGACATCCGTAAAATATCCAACTTCTCCGAAAGTTGTGGCAACGTTTCATGGATGATCTTGCGCTGGATGGGCTTCAGCCAGGGCACATAGGCAAAATTGAAGACCGCAATCCGTTCGGGATCCAATTTCAGCGTCTTTTGAATCGTGTCGCGGAAGGTATCTAGCGTCTGATAAGGCAGCCCATAGATCAGATCCACATTGACGCTCTCAAAGCCTGCCTCTTTGATCCAATCCATCACGTTGAACAACAAAGCTTCCGGTTGAACGCGATTTACGGCCTCTTGAACTTTGGGGTTAAAGTCCTGAATGCCAAAGCTAATACGGTTGAATCCCAATTGTTTCAAGAAGAATACATACTCTCGATCGAGATAACGCGGATTCACTTCAATGGAAACTTCTGCATTCGGCTCAAATCGAAAATGTTGATTGATTGCATTCCATAACCGTTCGACTTGACTAAGTGATAAATAGTTGGGCGTGCCGCCACCCCAGTGCATTTGGTTCACCGATCGTCGATCGTACTTGACTNAGATCCGCCATTTGCTCAATATGACGAATGGTGTAGTCCAAATAGGGATCAGCCAACTGCTTGCGCTGCGTAATCACCGTGTTGCAGCCACAAAAATAGCAGGCGGTTTCACAAAAGGGGATATGACAATAGAGGGAAAGGGGTGTTTGTTTATAATTACCAACGGCGATCGCTGCCCTAAAATCAACGGCGTCAAATTCTGGTGTCAGCTCAGTGGCAGGGGGGTAGCTGGTGTAGCGGGGAACTGGCTGATCGTACTTGCGAATCAAGGTGGGATCGAACTGGACGGTAGGCAGCGAAACAGTCATGGATAAATCTTTCCTCTTGTTCTGTAAGTAATGAATTTGCAGATCAATCGATGGGGGATGGTTTGAAAATTTCGTAAAAATCCCCTAAATCCCCATTCCGAGGAACTCCGAAAAGCTGAGAAATCTATTTTGGAGAAGACTATTCTCTTTGCCTTTTCAGCCCAGGCTGCGGTCTCAAGCTTTAGCATTCCAGCGCAGAAGACTCTTCAGGATGATGAATTCAATCCTGCGGGGATTTAGGAGAATACAGGGATTTAGGAGATTGAGTGGGTCTATGTTGAGGAGAAATGAGGGGGAAGCAGCTTATCCCCCTGTACTACCACCACTGTTATCCCACACCAACGGGATGCGATCGTTCGGTGCTGCCCGGTCTATCTTGACGGGTGAGTAGATCGAAGACATGTTCGCCAATCACGGCTCTCACATCATCTTCCAGCTCATGCACCACATCCCGATTCAGGTGGAATGCATAGTTTGCTTCGGCCACAATTCGATCGATCGTGGCATCATCAACGGGTAAAGCATTCAGCGTATCCCGATATTTTTCTTTAAATGCTCGTTTGGCTTCAACAGTAGGCAATAGCTCAAACTCATGCAGCCCAGTGCCTTGATCGGGAGGTAAGCTCATGGCAGAACGCACAATGTTCTTTAACGCTTGACCACCCGACAGATCTCCCATATAGCGCGTATAGGCATGGGCAATCAACAGAGCCGGATCGTTTTTAGCAACTTCGCGAATCCGATCGACATAAATTTGTCCTGCAGGCAGCGGCGAGATCTGTTCCCGCCAGTTATCCCCATAATAAAAAGTCAAATCCCTTTCTAAATTGGCAGTCCGGAAAATTTCAGGAAAAATCATGGGGCCAACAACCGGGTGGTCGCGATGACTTTCGAATTCAGCTTCTAAAGTGCTGTAAACAAAATATAGATTGGCCAGCAGCTTACGGAAGGGTTCCCGCTCCACAATGCCTTTCAGGAAGCACTTCATGAACGCGGTGTTTTCAGCAGCAGTATGGGATTGTTGGGTGCCTTCACGTAACCGTTGAGCTAAATTGTGGCTCATGTCAAAAACCTCATTTCTTAAGACGGGGTGAGATTGAGCATGCCTGTTAGAGCAAGATGCAGCGAAATTCAGACAGGCATGACATCAGTTCAACCAACAGACTGTTAGCACTATATAGCTATCAGGTGATTAATTAAAACACTGGTTCTCATAACTTAACAAAGACCAAATCGTACGATCCCTTTTTGTTTCGGTTTGCAACAGAGCTAGGCAAATGGTTCAAAGTATTATAACTTGATGGTTATTGAGTTTATAGGCGACATTCAAGCGTTATGGTGAATTCTCCGCCCAAGCCAACTTCGGAGGCTGTGGTCTCTAAAAAGGCGATCAAAGAAAATATTCTGACGCCTCGATTTTATACAACAGATTTTGAAACAGCAGCCAACCTGGACTTGTCTGCTCAAGATGAGCAATTGCAGGCCATGCTGACCGAAATGCGGGCAGATTATAACCGCCACCACTTTGTTCGCAATGACACGTTTAACCACTCCTGGGATCACGTCACGGGCGAAGCGCGGCAAGCTTTTATCGATTATTTAGAAAGATCCTGCGTTTCAGAATTCTCCGGATTTCTTCTGTTTAAAGAACTCTCTCGCAAATTGAAGGATCGCAATCCCCTGCTGTCGGAAATGTTTAATCTGATGGCGCGAGATGAAGCCCGTCATGCCGGATTCCTCAATAAAGCCATGGGTGATTTTGGCTGCACGATGGATCTGGGCTATTTGACCAAAAACCGGGTCTACACCTTCTTTCCGATCGAATGGGTCATCTATACAGTCTATCTGTCTGAAAAGATTGGCTACTGGCGCTACATCATTATTTATCGGCACCTGGAAAAACACCCGGAGAATATTTTCTATCCACTTTTCCACTACTTTGAGAGCTGGTGTCAAGACGAAAACCGGCATGGCGACATCTTCAATGCTCTGTTGCGATCGCAGCCTCAGCTCTGGCAGACCTGGAAAGCTCGGTTATGGAGCCGCTTCTTTCTGTTGTCGGTGTTTGCAACCCACACGCTGACTGTGAATGAACGCCAGGGTTTCTATCACACGTTGGGCATTGATCCAACCCAGTTTGACCAGGAAGTGATTCGTAAGACGAATGAAACGGCAGCTCGTGCCTTCCCTTCGATTCTTAACACCGAACATCCTGACTTTTTCCGCCGCTTACATCAGTGCTCCGATCTCAACGTCAAAATTTCTGCGGTGAATAACAGCAACCAGCCCAAATGGCTGAAAGTGATACGTAAATTACCGTTGCAGGCTGCGATCGTCGGTCATTTACTGCGGCTGTATTTGATTAAACCGATCGATGCAGAAGCCCTGAGAGGTACGGTGCGGTGAGATCGGTGGATAGGTGAATGGGTGGATAGCGGATATCGATTTTAGATTTTGAATTTGCGATTTTGGATTGGGGAAACTGCGACGCTACGGTTTTTGTAGTCCTGGATCGATCGCAACTGAAAGCTGAAATGGTATAGCTCATCCATCCACTCCCCTAATGCTATCCATTACGCAAAAGTGCGTAGAAGTGTTACAGGACGTGGCTTTTGCTGGATGAGTGTGAGATTATCATCCTATGACTGTATCTACCTAGCCAACAGGATTGAGGTGAACCATGCAAGCTTGGTTAAGCTAGGAGATTCGCAACGCTGCATTCAAAGATTTTCGACATGGCCAACGATTCCGATCGGTTTTGGACATATTGAGTTGTCACCCTGATAAAACAGTGCCTCAGGCCAGTCAGGACCGAACCGAAGCTCAAAGCATCTATCGGTTTTGGGCAAATCCACAGGTCAGTGCCAAACGAATTATGGCAAGTCAAAGGGGCGCTGTCTTGGGACGGGTGAATCGTTCAGATGTCGTATTAGCAGTGCAAGATACAACTGATTTGAACTTTGGCACCCATCGCAAGAAAACAACGGGCTTAGGCTTCTTTGGACGAACGGTAGAACAAGGAATCAAAGTCCACAGTTGTCTCGCCGTGAGTGGAGAAGGAGAACCATTAGGCTTATTACACCAACACACGTGGAGTCGTCGTCAACGCACAGGACGACGGAAAACTTACAAGAAGAAACCCACGGCACAAAA
>LUGL01000036.1 GCA_002796835.1 Elainella saxicola E1
TCATTGATGAGCAGGTGTAGCTTGAAGCCGTAGTACCAGCCCATCGAACTCTTGCCCCAAGCTGCATAAGTTGCAAACACCCGATGGCTGTGAGCCCGTTTGGGCTGACAAACCTTTAGAGGAGTCGAATCGATGAAACTAATCCCTGTCATTTCTCCTAAACGAGTGTACAGATAACAGCACAACAGCATCAGGCTCCAAGGCATCAACTCTACAAAACGGTTGTAGCTCACCAAGTTGGGAAAGGCTCCTCGCCAGTGCGGCAACACTTGCAGGGTATAGAAATCCTTGAAGGTGCGGTAGCCAGAGCCATGAAAGGCGATGACAATCGTCATCACTTCGCTGAGGTGCAGTCTGGAGCGACTGCGTTTCTCTCCTAGCATCGAGGGCAGCTGGATTTGTTGCTGCCAAAGTCGTTCAAACTCTTGGTAGAAGTCATCTACATCGCAAAAGATTTGGGTCACATCCAGGTGCGATACGATCGGTTTCATCGCTGAGGCTTTATGTACTTCATTTCCAGTCTCAGCTTTCCTTTGGCCTTTTGTCACTCCGTCGAACTCACGTTAAATTAACCCCATACTTGAAGATTAAGAATCTATTTTTTCGTAAGCCGATCTTATGTTTATCTTATTAAAATGAGATTCTCCGGATAAATACTTGATTTTAATAGGCTTATGAGCTTGGATGAGATAGATTCAAAAGTAATTGCATCCCTGATGCACCAAGGTCGCATCACCTGGTCTGAGTTGGCCAGTTTGCTAGAACTTTCTGCGCCTGCTGCTGCCGATCGCGTCCGACGATTAGAAGATCGCAACGTAATACAAGGCTATACAGCCCGGATCAACCCGGAAGCCGTGGGTTGCGACTTGCTAGCTTTCATTACCGTTAGCCTGGAACGGCCCCAACATCGAGTTGAGTTTCTACAAATGATCCAGGCCATGCCGGAAGTCCAGGAATGTCACCATGTCACTGGAGAAGATGACTTTTGGCTGAAAGTTCGCTGTCGCAATACCAAAGCCCTGGAACACCTGATTACTGACCAGCTCAAAAACATCGTAGGCGTCTCCAAAACCCGTACCACGATCGTTCTTTCCACCCTCAAAGAAACCTCTGCCCTCCCCCTCTCACCTCAACAAAACTAATTATTTTCCCCCTCACCCCCTCTCGCCTCCCCCCTTCACTCCCTTCACCCCCTCCCCCTATGCCAATTTCCCTCTTTCTCCGCGGTCTCATCTTTGGTTTCTCAATCGCTGCTCCTGTGGGTCCGATCGGAGTTCTCTGCATCCGGCGATCGTTGGCAGAAGGTTGGCGAATCGGTGTAGTGACTGGCTTGGGAGCCGCCACCGCAGATGCAATTTATGGGTCGATCGCAGCCTTTGGACTGACGCTGGTGGCTGATTTCTTAGTCGATCAATCTGTCTGGCTGAAGCTGTTGGGGGGACTTTTCCTCTGTTATTTGGGGGTAAAGACCTGGTTGGCAAAACCGGCCATGGAAGCTTCTGAAGTGAAAAGCAAGGGGCTGGCCAAAGCTTATGCCTCGACGGTGTTTTTGACGTTGACGAACCCACCCACCATTCTGATCTTTGCTGCTGTCTTTGCGGGATTGGGCTTAGCCACTAATGGCAGTGATTATCTCAGCGCGATCGCCCTGGTTGTGGGAGTATTTTGCGGATCGGCATTCTGGTGGCTAACGTTGAGCAGTAGTGTGATTTTGCTGCGATCGCACTTCAACAGCCAGCGGTTGCAATGGCTCAATAGAATTTCCGGTCTGGTTTTGCTAGTCTTTGGCATAATTGCCCTCAGTTCAATCCGATAGTGGTTCAAACCGAGGGCANGTTTTTGCAGCTGATGAGAAGGAACGATTGGAAAAAAGCCGTTGTCGCAACTCGCTGGCAGCAACAGATCAAACCATTTAGACTAATTTTCGGCCTGATTGGCAGCGCCCTTTTTCTGGGAATGCTGCTGATCACACTGCCCGTCCAGGCAACCAGTCCGATACCGAGTCCTGTCAGTTCGCCCACGGGTTCTTTGGAGGAACTTCAGCAGCAACAGCGAAAAATCGAAACCGAACGATCGAATATTGACCAGAAGCAAGATCAAATGCAGCGTCAGGAGCGATCGGCTCAGCAGAAGTTGGGGACGGCTCAAAGCAGCGTGCAAGCCACAGCGGCTGAAATTTCGGCCAACGAGAAGCGGATTCAGCAGGCCAACCAGCGTTTAAAGCGGCTAGAGCAAGAATTGGCGAAAGCCGAAGCAACCTACCAGGTGCAGCAAAAATCGACGGTGGCTCGCTTACGCTTTTTGCAACGGCAACGGGGCAGCGAGGGTTTGGCTGTGCTGCTGCAAAGTAAAAATTTGAATGATTTCCTCGATCGGCGGTATCAATTGCAGCGGGTTTACCAGTCCGATCGCCAAATTTTGGCCCAGCTTAAAACAGATACGGATGCTCTCACCCAGCGTCGTCGGGTAGTTGAAGCACAGAAAAATGAGTTGGCGCTGATGACGCAACAGTTGATGGCTCAAAAACTCGATTTCCAACAAGAAGCCAAATCCCAACAAGACCTGATTCAACGGCTCAGGCTCGATCGCAAAGCGCTGGAAGCGGCAGAAGATCAACTTGCCAAAGATTCGGACAATATTGCAATTTTGATTCAGCGGCAATTGGGGGTGTTCAATCCCGACATTAACTTCCGACCGGGCAAGGGGATTTTAAGTTATCCCTGTGATGCACCGCTGACCAGTGGGTTTGGCTATCGACTGCACCCGATTTTGGGCTACACCAAATTTCACAGCGGTCTAGATTTTGGGGCAGACTACGGGACGCTGATTCGAGCTGCGGCACCTGGGAAAGTGATCTTCGCTGGCTGGTATGGCGGTTATGGTCAAGCTGTGATTCTGGATCATGGCAATCACATCAGCACGCTCTATGGTCATACTGAAGAAATCTACGTGTCGGAAGGGCAAATTGTTCAACGGGGTACGCCGATCGCTGCAGTCGGATCTACTGGCCTTTCAACGGGTCCCCATCTTCACTTTGAAGTGCGCGTTAGCGGTGAGCCGATCGATCCATTGGAATATCTTTAAGAGCCCAGCGTTCGGTCAAGCTATCTTGAGAACTTCAGTAACCTTGCAACTCAAAGTCATTATGAGTATGATATAGGAGTGGTTCGTTCAAGCCTGAGTATTATGCGTATTCAAGAAATTCCAATCCGAGAGATTCATCGTCCGCTTTATCGCCAAAATGATCAGGCCAAAGTAGCCGCCTTAATGGAATCCATTCAACAAATTGGCCTGCAAGAACCGATCGATGTTCTCGAAGTAGAGGGCCAATACTATGGGTTCTCTGGCTGCCACCGCTATGAAGCCTGTACGCGACTGGGGCATGAAACCATTCTCTGCAATGTGCGGCGTGCTCCCAAGTCTGTTCTAAAAATGCACCTAGCCTAACTTGGAATTTTGTGAGGGCAAATTGCGGTGAATGCCTGAGACAGGTGAATGCCTAAGACAAATAGTCGCTGAGAGAAACAAAAGCTTGAAATATAAAGAAAGCTGAAAAAAAGAGATGCATGACTAGCATCTCCCCACAAGGTTGGTTTACTCGATTTTTAAGCTGAAAACTTAAGTTGAGAACGCGATCGAGAACGGTCTATACCTTCGGATCGTCAGCATTCACATCGGGTACGATTTCAGGACGTTGCTTATCTTCCCAACCAGGTGGACGCTTGGAGTTATACCAGGCAACTGAACCGATCGTCACAGCAGCAATAAAACCAACTACATAGACTGCTGTGAAGGCCCAAGGAAACGACGAAGCTTCCCCTGTTGCAACTTGCAGAAGTAAAGACATCCTTATTCCATCTCCCCGTCTTTGCAAAAGTTAATAATCACCTTACTGCATTTAATGTACTGCATTGTGACTCTCACTGCTTCCCTCCAGGTTGGTATTCCATCGCTCTATCTTTCTGTAGAGGGGCTTGTAGAAGGAACCGCATGCGAATCTAGATCTGTTACTGCCACAGATCGTTCATACAAGCTAGCCCAACTAAAAAGCAGGGCTGATTGATTGCCTCCCAACTGATCTTAGGGAGAGGCTGGAGCGGCTACAGGGGGAGGGGGAGCAGGTTCCGCAACTGGTGCAGCAGGCGGTGGTTCTGAAATCGGAGGTGGAGCAGAGGGTTCAACCACAGCCGGAGCTGGAGCTACATCTGCAGGTGGAGCGGGTTCTGCAGGTGGAGCGGGTTCTGCAGCAGATGCCGCAGGAGCAGGTTCCGCTACAGGGGCAGCAGGTTCCGCAGGGGCAGGTTCACTGGAACCACGGCTCTCTTCACTCGATCCACCTGAATATGAGTCAGAGGTATAGCCGTCCGATGAGCTACCGCCAGAATTGCCGCTCCAGCTACTTTCGCCTTCATTGTCACTCCAGCTTTCACTCTCGCTGTTGTCCTCGCTGTCCCTCCCTGAAGGATAGGGATTATTGCTGGCATAAACCCGTCCCGGCTTCACTGGCTGGGCCTTAATGCTGCCCTCTCGACCTTCCACATCTGGCAAATCAGGGAATTTTTCGACCGGCATTCCATCTGTGATCTCATGCATGAAGTCGTACCAGGTCAGGGCTGCCGTACTGCTTTGACCATAAGTTGGGCTGCTGTCATCGTTCCCTAACCAGACGCCTGTCACAAGCTGGGGAATGTAGCCAACAAACCACAAATCGCGCCGCTTTTCAGAAGTACCCGTTTTCCCGGCAACTTGACGATCGGACAGGTAGGCATTTTGCCCCGTCCCATTCGCAACTACCCCTTCTAGCATCCAGGTCATGATCGAGGCAGTCTCTTCATCTAGCGCCCGTTCCGGCTTGACCTTCGATTCGTAAATCAGTTTGCCAAATCGGTTGTAGACGCGGGTAATGCCATGCACCTCAACATGATTTCCTTCATTAGCTAAGGTGCCATAGGCGCTGGTTAGCTCTAACAAATTCACTTCAGAGGAGCCGAGGGCGAGTGAATAAGCGCCCAGCAACTTTGACTTGATGCCCATCTTTTGAGCCAACTCAATCACAGGCTCAAAGCCAACATCAACCAGCACCTTGACAGCCACGATATTGATTGAAGACGTCAAGGCATCTTTCATCGATACTGAACCCCGGTAGTTTTTGCCATAGTTCTGGGGTTCATAGCCATCTACGACATACTTGCCATCCACATAGCTGCGGTAGGGGGAAAATCCGGCAGCAATTGCTGCTGAATACACAAAGGCCTTGAACGTTGAACCAGGTTGACGTTGTGCCTGGGTTGCTCGATTGAACTGGCTTTTACCAAAATCATCGCCACCCACCAAAGATCGAATTTCGCCGCTGCGCGGATCGATCGACACCAGTGCAGCTTGCTCAAAGCCTTCCCCTGGCCCATAGTTGTTGATCGCGTAGTTGATCGTCTCTTGCGCCCGCTTTTGCCACTTCAGATTCAGCGTTGTTTCAACAGTTAATCCGCCTAGCTCAATCTCTTCCTGGGAGACCAGGCTTGGTAGCTGTTGTTGAACATAGGAAGTGAAGTAGGGGGCTTCACTTTTGACATATTTTTGCTCCCCGGGCTTAACGACGATTGGGGTTGCTTTGGCCGCTTCCATCTCCGCAGGGGTGATCGCCCCAATGTCCACCATCCGCTCCAGCACAATATCTCGCCGTTGGCGCGCCAAATCGGGATTAATTAGCGGGGAATAGTCACTAGGAGCTGGGGCCATCCCTGCAATCATGGCCATTTCGCCCAGGGTGAGCTGATCGACCGTTTTGCTGAAATAAATCCAGGCGGCATCGGCTACCCCATAAGCGCCTGACCCCAGGTAGACCAGATTGAGATAGCGCTCTAAAATTTGCTCTTTGCTCAGCTCCTCTTCCATTTTTTGAGCCAGCAGCGCTTCTCGGACCTTCCGTCCCATGCTGCGCTCTTGATCGAGAAACACGATCCGCGCTAACTGCTGGGTGATCGTACTGCCACCTTCCACAACATCGCGCGCAATCAGGTTTTTTAGCGTAGCTCGAACGATCGCATTGTAATCTACGCCACCGTGGTGATAAAAGCCTTGATCTTCCGAGGCAATAAATGCTTCGGGTAAGTCAGACGGCATATTTTGAAAGGAGACTTTCTCACGGGTTGCAGGACCGATCTGTTGTAAAACGGTGCCATCTGTTGATTTGATAGTCAGCGATCCAGTTCTGACATAAGTGAGGACATCAGATGTGTTAGGCAAATCGCCTTTGATTGCTTGCAGGGTATTCCATCCGGCCAGACTGGCACCCCCGACCCCTAACCCTAGACCAACAATACTCCAGGCCCACCAACGTTGATAGAGCGGACGATCGCCTCCAATCGGACCTGGCTCACCCTGCATTTTCTTCCAAGCTTTCCACCAGTCCTGCCAATTTTTTTGCACGCGTAAAGACGAGAGGGAATTTTCTTCTAGGGAAGCGTGAGTTTTACCATTGGTGAGAGAGGCAGAATCGGGAGGCAAAACCGATTTGGAGCGGGAACTTCGGGTTGGCTTCGAGATTGCTCTCAGCTTGGTCAAAAAATCTGTCACTGCGATTCCTCACAAACCATCTCAAGGCCCATCAACCAGCGTTTTCGATCGGGCAAACTAACAGGGATCTAAATGTTGAAAATGACCTGGTTTAAGTTCCAATTCACAACGGTTACTACAGCCATCCTGTAATACATCGTCTGAATTGTTTTACCTTGATTTAACTTCATCCAAACTTAGTCTTTTTTGAAATAAAACGCAACCGAAAGGGCTTGATTTCCCAAGAAATATCCAGTATCAAATCCCTGCATGTCCTAGCGCTAATGCGGTTACCAACATGCCAAATACCAGAAAGGGTTGAGCGCTGGCCTGGTACTTCACATCGTTCTTTAACGGATCGCGCAGGAAATACATATCCTGAAAAGTAATTTGAGGAATGATCAGCAAAATCAGCAAAACGGCGTAAAGATTTTGACGAATGCCGATTAAATATGCTGCCATGCCAGACTGAAAAATATCGATCATCAGCACACAGATCCAGGCAGCAGTAGTAACGCCGAACATGACGGGTAGGGATTTCAGGCCCAATTGACGATCGCCCTCAACGCTCTTGAAGTCATTCACAACGGCGATGCCCAGACCCGCAAAGCTATAGAACAGGGTTAATAGCACGATCGTCCAGTTCAGATCGCCAAATAGAGCATGTCCAGTCCACCAGGGTAAGGCAATGTAGCTGGCTCCCAGCGCATAGTTGCCGGCCCAGCCGTTTTGCTTGAGTTTGAGCGGTGGTGCAGAGTAGATATAGGCAATAAACGCCCCAAACACAGCCAGTGTGGTGATTGTGGGAAACTCATGTCCGGCCCAGACATCTAGCCCATAGGACAATGCGAATCCTGCTAACAGCAGTACGATCACCTGGGTGACGACCTGAGGCACTGAGATGGCACCCGAAGGAATTGGCCGATAGGGTTCGTTGATGGCGTCAATTTCGCGATCGTAAAAGTCGTTGAGGGTTTGTGTATAGCCCGTCATTAAAGGACCAGACAGCAACATGCAGGCTGCTGCGATCAACACATTTTCCAACGTCCAGCTAAAGTTTCCAGAAGACGCTGCCCCGCATAACACCCCCCAGATCAGCGGAATCCAGGTAATGGGTTTCATCAACTGGAGGCGAATTTTCCAGATGGAAGTTTCACCGGGCTGTGCCCCTTTCATGCCTAACAGCTGACGGGTTTTAGCGCTGCGATCGGCAGTTGCTTCAGCAGTAGGAGACTCGGGCGGGTTGGAAGAAGACTCAGACATAATGAGGTCGTTTGGAGTTTCAAAGAGGCTGATCCAATCTCTTAGACTACCGCATTATTGTGAATAATCGTGAAGGCATAGGCCATGCAATCCTACTTTTCCTGGCTCAAGGCATCGGAAAGATAGTTGGCTGCCGCTTCTACAATCGCGATCGAATTTTCATAGACCATTCGCGTTGGTCCCAACATGCCGACACTGCCGACGGGAATGGAGCCGCGTTGATAGGTGGCTGAGACTAAGGCACAGCTTTGAATGGGCTCCAACGGATTTTCGGCCCCAATGCGCACCGTCACCTGCTTGCCTGCTAAATCCGTCGTGTCAAAAATCAGCGACCAGAGCTGATCGGGTTCGGTTTCGAGCAGATGCAACAGGGTTTGAACTTGCTGTACCTCTGAGAATTCGGGATGGCGACGTAACACCTCAGCCACCCCGTTGATCAAAATCTGAGTGGAGACGGAAAGCTGGCTGCGGCGATGCAATTCAGTCAGGGAAGTCCGCAGCAGTTTGCTGTAGCGCTCAAATTCGCGGCCCAGCTCGCCCCAATCCAAGGTGGCAATTTCTACGAGCGTCCAGCCCCGCAGTTGACTGGTGAGAAAATTCGACAAAATTTGCAGTTCGCGATCGAGCTGATCCGGATCGGTCGGCTGGTCTTGCTCAGGGTGGGGCAGCGGCATCAGCATAGACTGGGTGGCGTAGGAATCCAGCACCACAATCAACATGGCCTGCCCAGGATTAAGCTGGACGAGCTGTAAGTGGCGCAATTGAGCCTGACTGGTCTGAGGCATCGTAATCAGTGCGATATAGCCACTCAGGGCGGACAAAATTTGGGCCGCTTCTCGCAAAATCGCTTCAATTCCTAGCTCTTCCCAATTCAACTGATCGGACAATAGACGATCGACCTGTCTTGCCACCTGATCAGAGGGTTTGACTAACTGATCGACATAAATCCGGTAGCCAGAATCTGAGGGAACTCGTCCTGCTGAAGTGTGAGGCTGGTAGAGCAGTCCCGTCTTTTCCAGGTAGCCCATGGCGTTGCGAATTGTGGCCGGACTGACTCTGGGATTGAATTCCTCTACCAGAGCTTCTGACCCAACCGGGCGGGCTGTCGCAATGTAGTGGCGAACGGTTGCCCCAAGCACCTGCTGCTGGCGAGGATTAAGCTTAACGGATATCGGTAAGGACATGGCGCAACGGCTGAACTTTTTACTAAAAGGAGAATTTAATTGCTTTTTATGATTTAGTTTTGCTGATCGCTGGTTTGTTGATCTCTACTGTAATCGAGTCTGTTCGGTTTTGCAGGATACTTGCAAGCTCGATCGCCCTACGGAGATCAAATTAGTAGCGGGGAATATTGGAGTCTACTCTCACGGCATAAGCTTCAATGCCGCCTGACACATTTTTTAGGTGAGTAAAGCCCTGAGATTGTAGCCAATAGCACATTTGAGCTGAACGCACGCCGTGATGGCAAAGCACGATCGTCTCAGCATGAGGATCAAACTGGGTTTGGATTTGGCCAGACCATTCAGCAAATTGGCTAAGGGGAAGATTGGTGAATCGCTCAATCTGAGCGATTTCTAATTCTTCTGGTTCTCGCACATCAATCAGCTGCAATGGCTCTTGAGCCTGGGACATGCGATCGGCCAATTCGATAACTGAGATTTGGGCAATTTCTGGAGTCGATGGTGAACTAGACATTGAAATAATTCTTTAAAGCGCAGATCAACCTTGCTTCAATTATCAACTGAGTTTCATTCCTGACAAGTCCAATTTGAACTTAGGTACAAGAATTTCATTGTTTCCCTAAGCAACCTTAATCAAGAACCTATTTATTTGCCCCAATCTATACCTTTCCATCCTCAAGAGCCCGTCTTGATAGCATTCTCATTCCCCATCCTTCAGATCTGATTGAATTTTTGGGTTTTAATCATCTCTGAATAATCGCTGAGAAATCAGTAACAATGCTTGTTCAAGTAAACCTATAAACTTGAGGCAAACTTCGGATGTCAGGATATAAACTCACCTTCCATCATATGAGGATGGATTAGAGGAGGTTGTGAGATGGCAAATAGACTGCTTCAAGCTGGAACACTCACCTTCGCTGGTTACCTCATCATGGTCTTGAGTCAAGCGCCAGTTCACCCGATTGCTCTGTCTTTAGAGCAGCCACCGCTGATTGCTCAAATTAGCTCTCGCATTGGAGATTGTTTGGCAGTTGTAATCGATCGGACTCGCTTCAACTAACCTCCCGGCTAAGAAACCTGAACTAACTTCCCGTTGTGCCTCCTGCAACTTGCTCAATTTGCTGATTGAAATAATCCACCCGGTATTTTAACTGCTGCGCCAACTGCAAGCCCTGCCGAAACGCAACGAGCGCTTGAGCCGTGTTGCCTTGAGACTTATAGATTTGACCGAGCTGATCATAGGTGTTCATCATGCCGAAAGAGTTGTAAGACTGCTGTTCGACATCGAGCAACAGTTGGTAGACGATCAGGGCATCGCTGGGTCGGTCGATCGATAAATAGAGGGCCGCCAATTTTTGGAGCGCATCGCTGGCATAGGCGAATTGCTGGGTTGAACGCGCTGCTGCAAAGGCTTCTTGATAGTTCGTTGCTGCTAAATCGGGTCGATTCAACTGCTGATAGCTATCAGCAATGGCGATCTTCAATGCCGGAATGGGCAGAAAATTTTGATCCGTTCGATAAATTTCGACCAACTGCTGTTGAGCATTCACGGCCAGATTGGGTTGCTCATTCTCCTGATAAATGTAGGCGAGTTGGGTAAGCGCTTCAATTTCGGTTGGACGATCTTTCTCAGTTCGGGCCAGCGTCAGCAATTCTTCGTACGTGATTGCCGCATTTGTATAGTCAAACCAGCCCAGATGCAAATCGGCGAGGGCAGTCAGAATTTGCCGCTGTTGCGCCACATTATTCTGCTGTTTGGCCCGCTCAAATAACTGGTTGTAAAGAGCAACCGCCTGATTGCGTGCCCGAACGGTGTGATAAGCCTGGGCGATCGCCGCCAGCAGATCATAATCCACTTCTGGCTGAGCCGTGGCCTCCTGCTCAATCTGTTCCAGCCGCAGCGTGATGAATCGCAATTCCGTTGCTTGACTTTCTTGCCAAGCGACTGCCCCGACCCGCTGTAACGAAGCCACTTCTTCCTGTGGTCCTAAATACCGCCGTAGCCTTAATTCTCGATTGAAGATTTGCCAAGCGCCGATCGGATCTCCTTGCTGCAATTTAGCTTCAGCCTGGGTTTGCAACTCATCCAGCGCGGCTCGCAGCACGTTTTTCTCTTGAGGATTGAGGGGACGATCGACCACCATGCTTGGCAACAGCGGATCAGGGGTGGTAATATCCAGCGGATTCTGTAAAGGATCAACGGGCATCACTGGGGGCTCAGCGGCAGGTTCCGCACCAGATTCAGCATTGGGTTCTGGAGAGGGCTGGGTTTCGCTAGTTTGGCTGAAAACGGGGTCTGTACTGAATAGCCATAGCAGGGGCAAAAGCAACCCCATTGTTGTGAATCGTTTGCCGCGAACTAATTTCATCTTGCTCTCTAACCTTTGCTGATGGCTTCTGCTGATGGCTTCGCTCTAGATAAGGAATACCTTGCAAGGAGCACTTTAATCGAGCCTACCTCGATCGTATGACATAATCAGATGCAGTTTTGTTGCGATTGTGATTAGATTGCCAGTTGTGATTAGATTGCCAGTGAGGAAACGCGTGTGAAAGTTTTGGTGGTTGGTAGCGGTGGGCGAGAACATGCTCTGGCCTGGAAACTATTACAGTCCGATCGAATTCAAGAGGTGATTTGTGTTCCTGGCAATGGGGGCACTGCCACGTTGAAACGCTGCCGCAATCTTGGCTTAAATACAAATGATTTCGAGGGAATTGGCCGCTTTGCTACCGTCAACAACATTGGCTTGATTGTGGTGGGACCAGAAGCTCCGTTGGCAGAAGGCATCACGGATTATCTTCAGGCTCAGAATCTAACGGTGTTTGGTCCAACTCAGGCGGGAGCACAGATTGAAGCCAGCAAAGCCTGGGCAAAGGCTCTGATGAAAGAAGCAAAAGTGCTGACTGCCGCCGCTCAGGTTTTTACGGCTGCTGCTCCAGCGATCGCCTATGTTCAGAAAATGGGAGCTCCGATCGTGGTTAAAGCAGATGGGTTGGCCGCCGGGAAAGGAGTCACTGTTGCAGCCACGGTAGAAGAGGCAATTACAGCGATCGAAGCGGCGTTTGGGGGAGCCTTTGGGACCGCCGGTCAGCAAGTCGTGATCGAGGAATGTCTGACGGGCCAGGAAGCCTCGGTGCTGGCAATTACGGATGGCAAAACGATCCGCCCATTGCTGCCTGCTCAGGATCATAAACGCATTGGTGAAGGAGATACGGGAGCCAACACGGGTGGCATGGGAGCCTATGCCCCTGCGCCGATCGTCACATCTGCCTTAATGGAGCGGATTCAGCAGGAAGTCCTGGAGCCAACGCTGGCAGCTTTACAGCAACACGGCATTGATTATCGGGGCGTGCTTTATGCCGGTTTGATGATCACGGAGGCGGGCGATCCAAAGGTGATTGAGTTCAACTGTCGCTTCGGCGATCCAGAAACCCAGGTGGTGCTGCCTTTGCTGGATATGCCGCTGCATGAGGTGCTGTTGGCCTGTGCTCAGCAACGGCTCGATCAACTTCCTCCGCTCGCATGGTTACCAGGTGCAGCGGCCTGTGTGGTCGTGGCGGCGCAAGGCTATCCCGATCGCTATCCCAAAGGTGCACCGATTGGCAAGATCCAGGAAGCCGAAGCAAAAGGGGCGATCGTTTTTCATGCCGGAACTCGGATTAAAGAACAACAGTTGGTGAGTGATGGGGGACGGGTGCTGAATGTTTGTGCGATCGGCGATACCTTGTCGGATGCTTTAGCCAAAGCCTATGCAGCGATCGGCGTCATCCAATTTAACGATATGTACTATCGTCGAGATATCGGTCATCATGCCCTTGCTCAAATTCAATGATCCAGATTGCATTGAAGCTTCTACACTGATCGCAGGATTTATTTTTACTGTGATAGTTTCATGCAATCTGCTTCACTCCATTCATCTAGGATTACTGGAAGAGCTGTATTCTCCACAGATGGGGCGCTCTCCACTCGGCTTAACCCCACAAACTCAGGTTTGAATTTTGGTAGTCATTCGAGTTTCCGCGCAAGTCCTGGAAACAATCGTTCCACGGCACTGAAAATTAAAGATCGCAAATTTTCCCGTAAAGATCGGGTTGGTGAAGAAGAAGGCAACGACTATTACCGCTTTGATCTGTCTCGACGCAGTAAGGTTAAAATTTCGGTGCAGAATGGGGAATTCCTGTTTGGTCCCTCGGTGACCTTTAAGTTGCAGCGTAGCAGTGGTTCCACCATTGAATCTGAGAAGGTAACCGGGTTATCTGAGGACAGCATTCGCAAGACTTTGGACAGCGGCATCTACTATATCCGGGTGTCTTCTGGCGGAGAAAGCGTGCCCTATCGGCTGAAATATGAACGATCGGATGCTTAATCCACTGAATAATGTGTCTAAATATTTAGGCTCCATATTCGATGGTAATTTCTTCCAACGCTTTCTGTAATTCTGCGATGTGAAACCAGCCAACAAAGCCTGCATATAGGCAATTCTCATCTTCTGAAGCGACAAACACATGATAGATGTTGAATGGGCTTTTCCAGATGCGCAAGGTTTCCCCTTCCTTCAGGTGAAGCAACACTTTTGAACGATGAAAGTCGCGCCAGTGACCGTCTGTCATGCCCGGAATCGATCGGAGGCGTTGGATCACTGGTACGGCCACCAATCGTTCGCCTAAGGTCGGCGTTGCCCAAAACTGAGTAATCGTCGTGACAATTTCTGGATGGTTTCGCATTGCGGCATGGGAGAGTCCCGGCAGGCAGACAAACTGAGCATGGGGAACTTTAGTACATTCGATCGTCACTGTACCATCGCTGCCGCCATCCAGATCGCCTGCGATCACTAGAGTAGGAATATTCTCGGCGATTTTTTCAGCGATCGGACGACGATTTTTCCCCAGATCGGCAGCAATGCCAATGCCAAGATTAAACGGATCAATCATGCGGCCCAAATCGGCACCCCCAACTGGCGAAGCGACCAATACCAAGGAATGAATGCGGGACCACCAATCGGGATGACGATCGAGCACTTCTAGCCAAATCAAGCCACCCATCGAGTGTCCTACAATCTTCAGTGGCGTTTCAGGATAATCGTTCAGATAAGGAGTTGCCGCCACCTCAACCAGCCGAATCAGCGGCTCAATCCGAATCCAGGTTTGGATATAGCCCAAACAAGGGGTGACAATTTGAGTCGCATCGGCTGATTCTGCCACGAGACAATTTGCCAATCCAGCCATGGCACGGTTGTCGTCTGCCCACCCATGCTGAACAAATAAAATATACGCCGGTGTATTGAATCGTATTGACAAAATGGCCCGCCTCTATTTTTCCAGCCAAACCGAAACTGAGCCACCATTGCAGCGAAACTCACCCCAGCCCGCTTCATTGGTCTGCACCGGTTCTTGAACATGCTCTGTCAGATCGTAGAATGTGGTATTTGGTTTGCCCACTTCCATCCATTTGCTGCCGCCTGGACCATCGCTCATAATCACCGCCATTGCGCTGGGATGTTCTTCAGTGCCTAAGCGAGTCCAGCCAATGATGTCGGGATGATCGAAATAGTCATATTGCGGTCCATAAGCAAAATGAGTACGGGCGTATAATAGGCGATCGATTATCTGGCGATGGGAATGCATCCAAATTTCGTATTCGTTGCCGTCTCGTCCCTTATCCTTGTAGTGTGCCCCGTAATAATCCGCATAGAAGATACAGGGGTAACCTTCTGCTCTCAAGAGGATGATCGCGTAAGCAAGGGGCTTGAACCAGGATTCGACAACGGACTCCAATGCCTGTAGGGGTTGAGTGTCGTGGTTATCTACGAGCGTGACTGCAAAAAGTGGCAAATGCTTCATCATCGTGCCATCCAGAATGGTGCGCATGTCGTAGAAGCCACCTGCCTTACTGGCTTGATGAAAGTTATTGTGCAACGGGGCATCGAATAGATTGAGCTGCCCACCTGCGTTGCCAATATACCAGCTTAATGTACCGAGGTCATAAGTCCAATATTCACCGACACAGAAGAGATCTCGCTTTGCGTAATCCTCTAAATGATTTAACCAATCGGGAAAGAAATCGCCATTAATATGTTTGATGGCATCCAGGCGAAATCCATCAACTCCAACGTTATCTATCGTCCATTCACCCCAGTACTTCAATTCACCGCGTACTTCTGGGTGATTGATATCCAGATCACAGCCCATCAGATAATCATAATTGCCAAGTTGCAGATCAACCTTCGTATCAAAATTTTTGTTGGTCATCCGCCAGACTGCCTTGAAATTAGGGTCATAGCTGTTGTAATCGACTGAATCGAAATGCCACCAATGCCACTTCATACTGGAGTATTTGTCTCCTCGTCCGGCAAAATCGAAGCCGGTCCATGACTTAACTTTGCGAGAACCTCCTAATGCGCGATTCCGATCATTGAAATCACATGGAATTGCATCAAATTCTTCTTCATAGTCGGCTGCCATTTTGTGATTAAACACAATGTCGGCATAGACCTGCATCCCTGCATTACGAGCTGCCTTCACTGCTGCCAGATACTCGTCTTTTGTGCCATATTTTGTTCGGACAGACCCTTTCTGATTAAATTCGCCCAGATCAAACAAATCATAGATTCCATATCCTACGTCATACCCACCACCAATTCCTTTGCAAGCAGGAGGAAACCAAAGGGCAGTAATTCCCGCATTCGCTAAATCTTTGACTTGAGACTGCAGGGTGTGCCAATGGCTGCCATCCGCAGGAATGTACCAGTGGAACGATTGCATCATCGTGCCATTAAACTCGGCGGTTGGTCTTCTGCGGGCAACCGTTTCTGCGTAGGTATTGAGCCATTCTAGCAGTGCATCTTGAGCATCTTTAAGAACCTGGGGAGACAGATCTCGACTGAATGCCTGAAAACGTTGTTGAAGCTGTTGAAAAGGATTAGTCATATTTTGAGGAAGCGTTTTGAGTTAACAATTCTTAGAAAACACTGACTCGCAATCTTCCTCCCTAGCTCATTCGCTCAACTATTGCTGCTTAAAGAAGAGGAAAATCGATCCAACCTGATTGACGACAGCAAATGAGATTTCTGTTACTTCTCATTCACAAAATCATTCTTTTTCAATGAAGTTGTAAGTGTGTTCAGTACCAATAAAAGCTGATCGCTACCGGCGCTAATTAACACATTGGAACCTTGTTGCGTAAAATCAAGCTGATTAAATTGCAATCCTTTAGCCAGCCCAATTTTGTCAAAACCATCTCGATAATCTAAAACGGTATCTAAACCGTCTTTCCGCTTAGTTCCAAAGATATCTTTGCCTGTATCACCGAATAACGTATCTCGCCCACTCTTGCCGCCAAAAACAATATCGTCGCCACTGCCACCTATCACCGTATCATCCCCATTACCGCCAAAAACCAGATCGTCCCCACTACCACCTTCTAGGCGATCGTTACCGTTTGCCCCACTGATGACATCATTGCCATTCTCGCCATAGAGCTGATCGTTGCCGTTGCTGCCGGTGAGCTCATCGTCGTTAGCCCCACCAAAAATTCGATCGTTGCCATTACGGCCATCAATTTGATCATCTCCCTGTAAGCCGCTGAGCTTTTCGCTTTTGCTGGTTCCGTCAATCTCATCATCTTTCTTGGTGCCTTTGCGATCGTTCTTTTTATTATTGCCACCATTGTCATCGTCGTCGAACTCATCGCCAATATCATTGATATCATCTTCAATTTCATCGATACTGTCCCCAATATCATCAGCTGCATTGGCGGCATCGTTGACAAAATCAGCCGTATCATCAACAATGTCAACGACATCATCGAAGAATCCTCTGGCGCTGTGAATCCCTGGTGCATCCTGAACAATAAAGAACCGCATGCCTTACTCCTATTTAGACCGCTCTGGATAATCAATATTGGCTTAAAGTGAAAAGCAAAAACCGAAAGGTTGATATTTTTTAGAACCTCAATGAGATAGTTTTGCAATTTCAACTATTACAATATTGCATGCAATAATTGATATAACTCGACTTAAGAAATGTTTAAGTTTATGTAGAAATGGCTTGCTGCAATCGCACCATGAAGAATCCATCCATATTGTGCTGATGGGGTAATACTTTAATCCAGCCTGAAGGCTCAAACCAGCGTGCGATCGGACCTGTCGATTCAGGAGGGATAATTTGCCAATGGGGATTCTGGTGCAAAAACTGCTGAACGATCGCTTCATTTTCACTGGGATGTAAAGTGCAGGTCGCGTAAACTAATACACCGCTTGGTTTTACCCAGGTTGCTGCCCGATCGAGCAATTCCATTTGCAGTTTTGCCAGTTCTGCGACTGTGGCTGGGGATTGCCGCCAGCGAGCATCCGCATGTCGGTGGAGTGTGCCTAATCCAGAACAAGGGGCATCTAACAAAACGCGATCGGCCTGTCCGGTAAACTGATCGCTTTCACGGCTATCCTGTGGACAAAGATGAATTGACTGAAGCTGAAGCCGTTCGACCGTTTCTTTTAGTTTTTTGAGGCGCGAGGCATAGCGATCGAACGCCCAGATGGTGCCTTGATCGTGCATTAATTCGGCAATATGGGTGGTTTTTCCGCCGGGAGCGGCACAGGCATCGATCACCAATTCACCGGGCTGTGGATCGAGGAGATGGGAGACTAATTGGGCACTACTGTCTTGAACTGTCCACCAGCCTTCAGTAAATCCAGGCAGATGTTGAATGGAGCCAATTCCTTGCGGCAACCGGAGAGCTTGTGGGAGTCCTGCCACTCGACTAACCTCGATACCTGCTGCTGCCATGGCGGTTTCTACCTGTTCGATCGACGATCGCAGGGGATTCACGCGCAGGTCGATCAGGGGAGCCCGATTCAACCATTCACAGAGTTGCTCGGCTTCAGTCAGGCTAAACTGCTCTATCCAAAGCTGCACGATCCAATCGGGATAACTTTGTTGAATGCCGAGCCGTTGAACGGGATCAGTCGGTAATTTCAAGCAATCGCGATCGGTACATTGCCGTAAATATTGGCGTAACAATCCGTTTACAAAGCCTGCCAAGCCCTGAAATCCGTTCTGTTTCGCTAATTCAACGGTTGTGTCTACGGCTGCGGCAGCTGGAACATGATTGAGATAGCGCAGTTGATAAAGACCCAGATGCAAAATTAATCGTAAGTCAGGGGGCTGTTGATTTGCAGGCTTTTTGGCAAACTGATCGATCAGAGCATCTAAGGTTCTCTGGCGACGAATGCTGCCATAAACCAGTTCGGTAGCTAAACGGCGATCGTTCTGGCTGGTTGCTGAGCGACTGGGAGCCTGTTGCAACACTCGATCCAGCGCAATGTCTGCAAATGCTCCTCCATGGACTGAACGTAAAGCAAGAAACGCGAGCTGGCGAGGATTGGGCAACATGGTGGTGGAAAAGTCCGAAGAAGGAAAGCGGAGGTAGATTGATTTGGTCGATCAGTTCCCATCCATCATCCTGCCACCTGATGGTCCTATCTCCCTGAAATTAACCCGTTTAAATTAACCTGGTTACCGCTGCTTTTTTCTGGCGCATCTGACTTATTCCTTATGGCTCGTCTGGCTCAGTGCCGCTTTGGGATAGGGGATGCGCTGGTGGTTAAACTGCTGCCAAACCTGGATAAAAATTTCGGCGATCAAAGTCATTTCTGCTCTGGATAAACCGGAATCCGCGAGCTGATTGTCTTGCCAACGGGCTCGCAAAATGCGGTTGACCATGGCCAGCGCCTCTTCTGGGGTGGCATCTTTTAGCGATCGCAACGCCGCCTCACAGGAATCCGCCAGCATGACGATCCCGGTCTCCCGAGATTGAGGAATCGGGCCGTCATAACGAAAGTCAGTCTCATTAACAATCAGCGTCGGATCGTCCTTAGCGCGTTCGAGCGCCTGATGGTGAAAATAGCTGATCGGCATGGTTCCCTGATGCTCTGGAATGAAGGCTTGAATGGCATTGGGCAATCGGCAGCGTCGCGCCATCACCAACCCTTCGCTCACATGGCGTTTAATAATCGTGGCGCTCTGCCAGGGATCGTTGATCTGATCATGCTTGTTTGGCCCACCCATTTGATTTTCGATGAAACCAAGCGGATCATGCATTTTGCCAATGTCATGGTAGAGGGTTCCAGCCCTGACCAACTCAACGTTGCAGCTTAGATGACGGGCTGCGGCTTCAGCCAGCGTTGCGACAAACAGCGTGTGTTGAAAAGTGCCGGGAGCCTCTGACGCCAATCGTTTAAGCATGGGTCGGTTGGGGTTAGCCAGTTCAGCGAGTCGAATCGGGGTAATCAAGTCAAACAGCCGTTCCAAATAGGGACTTAAGCCTAAGGCAATGATGCTCCAGGTTAATCCCATCAAACATTGAATTGCGGTACTGGTGAGGACAACATACCAAACCGGCATGGTTGCCATACTGAGAATCAGGTTGAGCAGCAAATAGACGAAGCCCTGGGTTAAACCTACTGCACCGCCTAACATGGCCAATTCTTCGCGCGATCGCAACTGTCCTGCCATTACCGCACCGACCATGCCGCCAATGGCTCCGGCAATCCAATTGCTCCAGGTGACTTCCATCCCGATCGGCACAATCAAACTGAGCAAACCAACCGCAGTTCCGCCAATCGCTGAGCCATAAAAACTGCCAATTAATAGACCGATCGCAGGCAGGTTGGTGGAAGGCAGATTCAGTACCAGGGTGAGGGGCACACTCAGCGTCAGCAGCAGCAGCAAGACATAATCCCGGCAGCGCAAATCGAGACGAAACCGCTGTTCAACGATCAGCAAGCTCACAACGGCTCCAGCAATTAAACCACTAAAGCCCAGCAGTCCCCACCAATTGATGCGTCTGCGGCTGAGCCCAAAATGATCGAGCAGAACAAAGTCATCTTGGGTAATTCGTTCGCCCTCCTGCACAATCACTTCGCCCCGCCGAATTTCGACGACAACGTTTTCCACGGCCTGGGCAGCTTGTTCAGCCCTGAGTTTCGTTTGCTCTGGATCCTGCACCAAATTGGGCTTAATCACCGTCATCAGGATGTGGATGGCGATTGGAGTGGCAGTTGGCGATAAGTTGTCTCCCAGATGGGTTTGCACAGCTGTCTGAAGCAGATGATTGGGGAGACCAGGAGCTACACCCTGATTCAAAATCCGCTCTACGACTGTGCGAACCACCGCTTTCGTCTGTTTCCATTCGGCATCGGTGAGATTCAACAGGGTGGCATCATAGAAGGCCGACTCTCCGGGTTCAACCGTTGCCAAAGATTTGAGTGCAGTAGTGTAGCGTTGGCGAGCCCGTACCATCACCTCGATCAAGGCAGAGAAATCTTCCAAGGAAGTCGATCGTCGATAATTTTGCAGCTCAAGAATGGCGAGTTGCAGTGAGGCTTGGGCCGGATCTTCCGTCGCGCTGGAATTTGCTGGTGGTGGAGAGGCTGGGCGTGGAGTGACACCAACTCCTTGAATTGCAGCAAGGGCGATCCGCCAATTCCACTCTTCTGCCTGACGCAGATACTGCTGAGTAGAGGTGGATAAACTTGAGGGTTCAATAAACGGAAAGGCTCCTGCCTGGCGTTTCAGATCATCGCCCCGATCGAGCAAGCGCTGCAGAGACTGGTAAATATCCTGATTTGCCGACTGATCCACCATCAGCACAGGTACAGCCGCTACCCGCGCTGCTTTCCGGTTGGCCTCTGTAGTTTTGAGATCGACAACCTTGACAGAAGCTGGAGCCCGTAAGGTTTGAGGCGCGATCGTTTCAACTCCAAGCTGTGGCTCATTATAGAATCGATAGCCGATCGAACTTGTGAGGGAAACGATCGCTAGAACTAGCAGAACCGAGCGCTGTCGTCGGGCAGTCAGCCCTTTTTTCCGTTTCAATTGTGCAGGTTTTAGCCTCAACTTCATCAATTGGCTAGGTTGGAGCTGGGTTTGCACCAGTTCTTTCCAGATTTTTAGCTGGGTTAGGCTCTGCTGCCGTATCTGGCTCAAAAGCGGATTTAATGCTGTGGGAGAGCAATGAGTTTGCTGCCATCGCACCATCTGCTGAATCAACGATCGAAAAGATTTCATGGGCAGCACCAGACGGCATCGAAAGAACCGTTTTTAAGCAAATCAGTCAGGCGCTTGGATAGGGATTCTGTCATGCTCAAGCTGCTTGATGCAGAGAACAGCAAGTTGCTAGCATCACGAACTCACCCTCGAACAAGCTTCTCACCTAACCTGGCTGAGCGCAGCTTGAGCTGTCCCAGCAGTTCGATCCGAATTGATCGCATAGATTGAGTGATCAGTAACAGTATATCTGAGCTGAATCGGGTCGCAGAGAACCTCATTTTAGCGAAAGCGAATCACGCGGGGTGCCGTAATGATGTTGGTATAAAGTTGCTGGTGCTGCCAATGTGCAGAATGATCAGCACCTGACCAAACTGCAAATAGCCGATCGGCAGTTTGAAACAAATTTGCTTCGGTTACCTGATGCTCTGATAAGGCGGGTTCAGCCTGGAAAGATGCCCCTAAGGATGCCCCAGCTTGCTGTCGCCAGCGTCCTGGAATTCCTGTGACCCCATTGTAGGCTCCTGATAAAAGACCTGCGATCAGCCCAGAGGTAGGTGTAAAAGTGGATAATTGCTGCAATCGCTGCAACGTTACGGCAAAATTGTCGGATGTACCGAGAAAGCTATATAGAGCATGCAGGATCGGCCAGGTTAAATCAGCGCTACCGGGTTCATGTGGGATCGACTCATGCGGGATCGACTCATGCGGGATCAATTCATGCGCAATCGACCCTTGGGTCACACTCCCTAAACTAATGGGTGCTGCTATCCAATGCTGCACTTGCTGTAACTGTTGTATGAGTGTCCGATCGGCTACTCCATCCACCCATTGGAAAATGGACTCCAGCCAACGATCGGGCTGCAATCGTTCACGCAGGATCAGGGAAAGGGTCTGACCAAGCACGATCGCCAGGGCGACTTCTGTTTGCTGAGTGGCCGGAAAAAGCTGCTGGAGCTGCTGTTGCAGAATTTGAGGCTGGTCGTGATAGAAGAGTGCGATCGGCAAGGTCAACCCGATGTCCTGAACTGAACGGAGTGTCCCGTCCAATTCTCGCTGATTCAGGTTGAGTTCTGTCTGAGGCAGTGCGGCAGTTTGAGCCAGTAGCGGTTGAATCAGAAGACGGGCAGGCCGCAGATCCCCATCGATCGATCGGGGGTTGTCTGTGGACCAGCTACGGGCTGGGGCTAAGTTTTCGATCTGTTCACCAAGCCAAGCGCCCAGGAGTNGCTCCTCGGAATCGATACAGCAGAGAATCATGCATTGAAGTTGGTAAGAGCCGCGATGTGGTTTAATTGGGAGGCTAAACGGGGCTGCGCGTCAGCCGTATGCTTTACTATTTAGCTTCTCAGCATCTTGTAGTAAAGTCTCTGGAGAATACTGAGCTTGGGTTATCCATTATCAAATCATCGTTGGGCATATGTTGAAAGGATTCAGGATAGTAAACAGTCGGTTGCTGCATCCCCGATTGGGGTCTACGGGTGCATTGATTGCCCTGAATGATTCGGCTGTGGCAGCAAGCGATCGCTCCTGTTGTGGTGCCCTAGTCCTCCTGAGCTGTCTTTGGGTAAGTGTGGCTGCTCTACCGACGCAAAGCCAAACAACGGCTCCTACCTCGTCTCCTGATACTCCTGCAGCAGCTCCTGCGACGAATGCGACGATTCCTTCAGAACGACCCATCTTGAAATTAGGCAGTCAAGGCGACGCGGTGACTGAGCTACAGGCCATGCTGAAGCTGTTGGGATTTTACACGGAAGCGGTTGATGGGGTTTATCAGGACAGTACGGCTACGGCTGTTTCTGCATTTCAGCAAGCTGCAGGGATTCAGCCTGATGGGGTCGTTGGAGCGGAAACCTGGAATCGTTTATTACCGGCTGCTCCACCCATCACCTCAACAACTGCAACAGTCCCAACTGCTCCTGCTCCTCGCAACCCCAGCCCCACTTCTCCGGTTGGGAGCAATAGCTCACCCACCATCCCAACCTCGAATACACCGACCCCTACTCCTACTCTGACCCCAACCCCAGCAACTACCGCAGTGAATCCTGCCACTCCTGCTCCTTCATCAGGTTATACCCCAGTGACGCCAACCCCCAGCCCAACGCCAGCTCCGGGTACAGCCACAGGTACAGCCACGAGTTCAGTTGAATTCCCGATCTTACGGGTGGGTATGCAGGGAGAAGCAGTGACTCGGCTGCAAGAGCGGTTAAAAGCGATCGGGGTGTTTTCTGGGGCGATCGATGGCTTCTTTGGACCAGAGACAGAAACGGCTGTTCAGGCTGCTCAACGCAATTACAATCTTGAGCCAGATGGGATTGTTGGTCCCGCTACTTGGAAAGCGCTGCTTCAGGGAAGTTGAGAATGATTAGCAGTAAATGAAGTTTGGTAAACGATTGTCAACTTTAAAAAAGGGTTAAACCAAACCGAAAGAGAGATGCTATTTTGAATATAGGCACAAACAAGTTAAAGAGTTCCACCAAATCATTCTTCTGGATTCAAGCCCTGTGCCTCCTGCTCTGAATCTGGCGCAACACTAAATTGCCGACGGGCTTTTCCCCCACGATGTAAGTGGAATTGCGCTAACCCAAATGCTTAAGTTTTCTTTACCTCCTGAAGCATGAGGGGCGCACCACCAAAGCTCTATCGTCTCCTAAAGAGACAGGATCTGCTCTAGCGTGTAAGGCGGTGTTGTGGGTTCATGTACACCCACTTGTAAATTCAAACCAAGTTACCAAATTCAAACGAACAACTCTGACATCTCTACCGGGGTCTGACATCTACACGTCAGGCCCACTGAGTTTTAAAGGGCCTTTTCTACGAGACTTTCCGGCTGGAAATGTGAGCAGATTAAAATGTGAGTAGAGCAAAGACTCCACCCACATTTGGTTTTGCAAATTCTTCTAAGCAGGCATCTCAGGAAACTAAGGCGGGTGCGTAACGAATGTTGGCTTGCTCGAACCGCTGTAGGGCTTGTTTTAAGCGATCGCAATCTGCAATTAAGCTAATTCGCACATAGCCTTCGCCACCGATCCCAAAGGCATTTCCCGGTGTCACCACCACGCCAGTTTGTTGCAGCACAGATAGGGCAAAGTCAGTCGAGCTGATGCCTGGAGGACAGGGCACCCAGAGATACATGGTCGCTTTGGTCTTCGGGATGTCCCAGCCCAATTTAGCCAATCCCTCAATCAGAAAATCCCGGCGAGTCCGGTAACGGGCCTGCACTTCATGGAGATACATATCGGGCAAATTTAGGGCAGTTTCTGCTGCGGTTTGCAGTGCCGTAAAAATGCCGTAGTCTAAATTGGTTTTCAGCGTCCGCAACCCCTGAATAATATGACGATTGCCAACGACAAACCCAACTCGCCACCCTGCCATGTTGTAGGTTTTTGAGAGGGTGTGAAACTCGACGCTGATTTCCCTTGCACCTGGAATTTCTAGCAAACTGGTGGGCTGATAGCCATCGAAAGCCAGCTCCGCGTAGCACAAGTCATGCACCAGCATAATTTCATACTTGTGGGCAAACGCCACCACTTCTTCAAAGAATTCACGAGGAGCGGTTGCAGCAGTGGGATTGCTGGGATAGTTGAAGTAAAGGATTTTGGCCTGTCTGGCTACTGACTCTGGAATGGTGCTCAGATCGATCAGCCAATCATTTTCGGGTTTGAGGATGAGCTGATGAATTTTGCCGCCCGCAATTAAGGGACCGCGAAAATGAGCGGGATAGGCGGGACTAGGCACCAACACGAGATCCCCAGGATTGACATAGGCGATCGCCAAATGAGCCAGTCCTTCTTTAGACCCCAACAGCGGTAGGGCTTCCCCATCGGGATCCAGTTCAACCCCATATCGTCGAAAATACCAGTCCGTAATTGCTTTGCGGAAACTGGCAGTGCCTTCGAACGGCGGATAGCCATGATTCGCTGGATTTTGCAGCGCCTGGGTGGCCGCTTCCACAACAGGCTGGGGGGTTGCACCGTCTGGATTTCCCATGCCCAAGTCGATCAGGTCTAATCCTTGCTCACGGGCGTGGGCTTTCAGCTCATCTAACCGAGCAAATACATAAGGCGGCAGAGCACTGAGGCGATCGGCAGGAGTAATCCAGGGTAAGTTCATGCGGGTAGTTGTGCGACGAGTAAGGGTAGGCGGGCAATGAAACAGTTGAAAGGGTATCTGAAAGTTGATTGGGTTTGTTGATTGGGTTTACAGTGAGCTAGACAAATTATTCACTGGAAGGCTGAATCGCCAGATCCGCTCGATCGGCTTCTCTGGAGGCTGCACTTTTGGGTTCTGAAATTGGTGCGATTGTAGACACCATAGCTGCCATCAGCTGATCAGCATGAATCTCAAATGGCAGGTGATGAATATCGGAGCCAGGGCGGCAACTCACTTCTGCCGATCGAGCCAGCTCAGCCAGCGTGATATCCATTAAACCTAAATCTGCTAGACTTTGCGGCAAGCCAATTTCACCATAGAACTTCAATAACTGCTGGCGAGAGGTAGCTGCCAACCAATTATTCTGCACCATTTCTTCCAAGCGAAGCTGCACCAAAATGCCATAGGCCACCTTTTCGCCATGCAGCGTTCCATGGCTTTGCAGCAAGTGAGTCAGGCCATTATGAACCGCATGAGCTGCTACCGTGCGGCATTGGGCTCCACCTAAACCGCCGATTACACCAGCCAATAATACAGAGGCATCCACCACTTCTCGCCAAACTTGGCTGCCGGGAGCCTGGAGCGCTGCCACTGATTTTTGTAACAACAAATCGCGTAGGACACGAGCCTGCTGTACTGCTGCAATAATCAGGGTTTGGTCCAAGTGGCCACTGCTCACAGATGCTTCATACCATTTAGCCAGTGCATCTCCAATGCCAGCTACTAGAGTCCGCTGCGGCGCTAATTGAATCAGGTCATAGTCAAGCAGCAGCAAATTGGGGCAGGTGGGAAGGGCCACATCGTACAAAAAAGCGCCCTGCTCGGAATACACATTC
This sequence comes from Elainella saxicola E1, assembly GCA_002796835.1. Lineage (GTDB taxonomy): Bacteria > Cyanobacteriota > Cyanobacteriia > Elainellales > Elainellaceae > Elainella > Elainella saxicola. The sequence continues at coordinate 26,027 of LUGL01000036.1, forward strand.
GATAGGGCAGTCCAGGCAGCACAGGTTGCGGCAGAGGTGGGCACCGTAACAACTGGCACCCGGCACTGATAAGCCAGCAATTTAGCTGCATCCAAGGCTTTGCCACCACCGATACCAATCACCAAATCAGCCTGATGAGAGCTAACGGCCTGACGCAAATCCCCCAGACTTGCCTCGCTGCAATCTGCTCCGTAAGTTGCCTGACTGATCGCCAACTCAAAATTTGTGGCGATCGATGCAATCTGAGGCTGCACTAAAGCCAATGTTCGATCGCCACCTACTATTAAGGGGCGCTTGCCTAAGCGAGAGATCGCTTCCCCCGCAGTCGCCAAAATACCTGCACCTCGGACCACCTGAGCTGGAGCGATCGCCAACTGGGGAAGTGCTGTGGATGCCATTGAACCGTCAGAAGACAGTGTTAAATCCGCCATAAGTCCTGCCACCTCAACTACGTTAAAGTGAGGTAAAGATTACTTTACTACAATCAACCTCTTTTAATCCTAACTATTCTGGTTCTCCTAACTATTCTGAGGAACGGTTACAGATGATGGGTCCGGTAGAGTCGGTTGAGGCAATTTTGCCAGATGCTCCGGGATGAGTTCGATCACCATTTGATCATCCTCACGCTCGGTGAGCGATCGCCGCACTTGCCCCAGATAAAGTGGCTCTGAAACCCCTGGTTCTGGGTGGAGAATCGCCCGGGCTCGAATCGTCAGCTTGTCATCTCGCCGACCCAATCGACCCGGTGAGAATAAGTCGTTAGCCGCCTGGCGCAGGGTGGCATCCAGTTCTGAAACTGTGATGGTGGGGGGAACGGCAATCACAGCCTGGGTCGCGCCTGAGTCGTACACCGTGGAGAACCGAACGGCCCCTGGAATGACAGTACGGGTGAAGGGGACGAGGCTGAGGGCAAACAGGCCAACCGTCAGCACTGCCATGAAACCGGTGACTCCTACCAGGCGAAACCGAATGCCCCATTTCACCAAGAAACTGAGCACCGCTAAGGCCGCAAAGACCAAGGTGGCGATCCCTGACCATTGAGCAAAAACGAGAAAATCAGCAGTTGTAAACATAGATTATCGATATTGATGAATAGCGGGGCAATTGAAATAGGAGTCTATTGTCCCTCGATCGTAAGCTAATTCGCGAGCTAATTTGTGATTCAGGGAAGATGGCAAACCTGCGGCCCCAAAGTGGGCGATCGTAATTGGCTTTAGGGATGCAATCAAGGCTGACGCGATTCCTGGTATGCTTATTAGCCAGCCCTTCACCCTTGATCCCAATGACTTCGAAACTCCGTATCTACGTGCCACCCCATCCACTCATTAAGCATTGGTTGGCCGTAGCTCGTGACGAAGCAACCCCTTCAGTTTTGTTTCGCAGTGCCATGACCGAACTGGGCCGTTGGCTCACCTATGAAGCAATTCGAGAATGGTTGCCCACGGTTGAGACCCAAGTGAATACGCCTCTGGCTCCTGCTGCTGCGACTTTTGTAAATCCAGAAGTGCCGATCGCAGTCGTGCCGATTTTGCGAGCCGGACTTTCTCTGTTAGAAGGTGCTCAAGCTTTGCTACCCCTAGCCTCGGTTTATCACATGGGCGTGGTGCGCAATGAAGAAACCCTACAGCCCAGCGTCTATTTAAATAAATTTCCCGATCGGTTTCATCCTCAGACCCGCATTTTAATTACAGAACCGATGATGGCGACGGGTGGCACGATTACTACCGTGATAGGGGAGCTAACCCAACGCGGCATTGATCCCGCCTTCATTCGAATTATTTCGGTGGTGACCGCCCCTCCTGCCCTGCAAAAACTGAATCAGTCCTTTCCCGAAATTGTTATTTTTGCAGCCACGATCGATGAAGAAGTCAACGAAAAGGGGTATATCGTTCCCGGTTTAGGAGATGCGGGCGATCGCACCTTTGGAACGACCTGAAGTGGAGTCTTGAACAGTGCGGTATCTCAAGTAACGTCACGACTGCACCTCAAGCACAGCAATGCCATAAACAGTTCGCTTTCCAGCCTGAATCCTGGATATGGGACGCCATAGGCAAGGACTAGAAGTCGCGGTAAGCTGTGGAAAGATAGGGAGTGAGCGCATTGCACCAATCAAAGTTGTACCAATCAAAGTTGTACCAATCAGAGTTGTACCAATTCATCAAGTGATACCAATCCAAGAAAGTAGGTCAAAGAGCAGGTCAAACATATGAGTCAACCCGGCAACTTTTTAGGTGGTTTTTTACTAGGAACTGTGGTCGGCGGTGTGGTCGGTGGTGTAATCGGCACCTTAGCAGCATCCCGTCTCTCTCAATCTGATTCGCAAAAGCTAGACAGCGGCAAAACTGAAGTGAAAGCCGTCAAGAAACGTCCCTTGAAAGCAGCTCCTTCAGAACAGACGATCGAAGGAGCAAGACGAGGCCTGGAAGATAAAATTGCTCAGCTAAATGAAGCGATCGACGATGTGCGGCAGCAGCTGGGGGCAGTGAATGGCACAGTGAAGGAAAGCGATCGCGAACGTAGCATCCCGTCTGAACCCTGAGTGAACCATCGGTATTGAAAGGGCTAACGGATAGGCCGATCACGCAGATGCTTTGCGCCCTGATAGAGCAGACCCAGTCCAACCAGCTGCACCAGGTGATAGAGATCGTTCGCAGCAAATAGGGGTGGCAGGTTAAGGCGGCTAACCAAAACACAAAGTGCCAGTCCAGACACCAGCGTTCCTGCAATTAACCAGGGGACAGCGGGCGTTGTTCCGGTCAGCAGAGCCTGCAACTGTAAGATCAGCACAAAAGTAAGACTGGTGCTGTAGTCCAGGGCAGCAAATTCAAACAGCGGCGTTTGGAGCAGAATGAGCCAGATGAGGCTTGTTTTCACACCAACTGCGAGGAGTAGCCAACGCTGTTGTTTCGCGGGTGCAGTACCAATAATGGAGCCAATCAGCAAGGCAAAGCTGGCAAGGCTAAGCAGGCACACCATTCCTTGCCAAAAAGCAACCAACCAGGATTTTGGCAGCACTGAGAGGAACCCATGGCAAGTTCCGCCTAGCAATGCTGCAAGCGCGACAGAGGCGAAGGCGATCGCCCAAAGACCGATTGAGTACTGTTTTTTTTGCCAACCGATTCGACCCAAAGAAAATGCCAGAATCAAAGCTACGACGGCGATCGCATAGTCTGTGAGCGTGGTGATCGGTTCAGTCAAAACCATGAGCAATGCTAACGCCAACGGAGATTAGGAAACATGGGTACTGAAATTGAGCGCAAATTTTTGGTTCGCGGCGAGAGCTGGCGATCGCTGGCTGAGGGCGTGGTCTATCGTCAAGGTTACATTGCCTCCAGCCAAGACTGCACGGTGCGCGTCCGGATTGCAGGCGAACGTGGATATCTCACCCTGAAAGGAGCAACCCAAGGAATTTCTCGGCCTGAATATGAGTATGCCATCCCGCTTCAGGATGCAACTGAATTGCTCAACACCCTTTGTCAAGGTCCGTTGATTGAAAAAACGCGCTATCGCATTGCTTGGGGCGATTTAGTCTGGGAGGTCGATGAATTTACTGGCGAGAACCAGGGTTTGATCATGGCAGAAGTTGAACTGTCTGACCCCAACCAAACCGTGGCCCTTCCTGACTGGATCGGCGAAGAGGTATCGGGAGATCCTCGCTATTTCAACGCCAATCTAGCGAAGCATCCATTTAGGAATTGGACGCAGCCCTAGGATGATTGATTTGCCATCCCCAAAATGTAGTGGCAGCTTTCCAACCCCGATCGCCATAAGGCAAACAGAGCATCCTGGAGCTTGGGAATGGCTGGGATAGGTCTGAGCTGCGGGTCTGGGAGCTAGAAGCAGGGTTAACACAAGAAGAGGTCATCATTAGAACTTCCGAGTTGTGTGAGAAACGGCATGATTGAAACTGATTCTGATTGAAGCAACTTCAGGAGCTAACCACCTCTGTCCCCAGCCAGAAAACCAGCCTTTAACTAGCCTTTAGCGGCGATCGCTCTAGCTCCATCAGCGTAACTTCCCAGACCAATCGGGGCTGAACATATTGGCTGAGGTAGCGTCGTGCTTTCTCCAGGCGTTGCAGTCGATCGGCGTGGCCTTGCTGCCAGTAGCCCTGCTGCAAATAATCAAGCAGCCAAAGCTGAGCTTCTGGATCCAGGGTTTGTTCGATCTGCCGTGCCAGGTCCAATCGATCCCGCAAGGTTGGGGGCAAGTCGAGCAACTGGGTTAACAGCTCCGCCGGAATCGTCTGCAAATATTGCCAATGGCCGATCGCTTCACCGGGACTGCCCTGAGCCAATGCTAAAATTTCTGGATGCTGCAAAATCTCAGCGTGGTCCAATTGGTGTAACACCTGGCCGATCGCCTCAGCATCAAGGCTGCGAAACGGAATGCGTTGGCAGCGCGACACCAGGGTAGGCAGCAGCGATTCTGGACTGGGGGCAATCAGCATAAGCGTGGCCCGTCCGGGTTCTTCTAAAGTTTTCAGCAAACCATTAGCGGCGGCCTCTGCCATACTTTCAGCATTGTCGAGCACTACGACCGATCGAGGAGATTCTAATGGGGGACGGCTGAGAAAGCGGGTAATTTCTCGAATCTGCTCCAGCCGGATTTCGGGGGGCGATCGGCGCTTGATGCCCAGTTCCGCTGCTTCAGCCGCAGAGATTCGCTTGTTTTGATGTAAATAGGTTGGTTCAACCCAAAACAGATCGGGATGGTTGCCTTGTTGAATGCGCTGCCGCAGTCCGGGAGAAATTTCGGCTTGGGGATCGGGCGCTAACAGCAGTTCAGCAAAACAGCGAGCCGCTAATGTGCGGCCAACGCCAGGAGGACCAGCAAATAAATAGGCAGGTGCAATCCGATCCAGCTTCACTGCCCGAATCAGTAGTTCAACAGCCTGGGGTTGTCCAATCAGGGGCGCAAACGAAGAGAGCATGGAAATTAGGCAAAAGAGAATAAAGCGAAACTGCAAAAGTGGCAAGGGTGGGGAGGCGATGACAAAATTTTTGATAAATAAAACTAATCTTTTGTGCAATACCAGGCGGACAATTTCTGCTGCAGGATCTCCTGGATCTGCTGAGCGATCGCCTCAGGTTCAGGACTGGCATCAATCCGCATAATCCGCTGAGGATGGCGCTGCCACAGTTCAGTAAAGCCCTGCTGTACCCGTTGATGGAAGCTGAGATGGGTTTGCTCAATTCGGTCCTGGGCAGCTCGTTGACGGGCACGGTTGAGGCCAACGTCAGCAGGGACATCCAGCCAGAGAGTAAGGTCACTTTGTAGCCCGCCGGTCGCAATTTGGTTGAGCTGATCAATCAGCGATCGATCGAGCCCTCGACCATAGCCCTGGTAGGCGACCGTAGAGTCGGTATAGCGATCGCAAAGAATTAATGCGCCTTCTTCTAGTAAGGGTTGCAGAAAAGCCGTGACATGCTGGGCTCGATCGGCAGCATAGAGTAACAGTTCTGTGCGATCGGTAATGGCTTCTTCTGAGGAATGGAGCAAAATCTGGCGCAAGGTTTTTCCCAGCATCGTACCGCCCGGTTCACGGGTGAGCACCAGTTGAGAAACCCATCCCTGCTGTTGTAGCTGCTGCAGAATGCCACTCTGGATCAGCCAATCCTGAGTATGCGCCATCTGGGTTGTCTTCCCAGACCCTTCTACGCCTTCAAACACAATCAATTTTCCCTGCATGAATTTCATCTAGCCCACAACAAGTTAGCAAATTTGATATCAAACATTCTGATCCACCCAAATGGGTCAGAGATAGAAGTTAATATAGGAAGAACGGTCGTGATGCGACCGAGCCTTGGTAGGGTTTTGCCCAACCAATTCTGAATTTTGTCGCACCTGCATCTTGACTCAGGTGATAAATTCGGGTTGGGTAAGATCAGACGGTTGCACAGCTAGACATCCGGGGTTGCCTATGGCTCGTTATACCAGTCTCTTTACCGTAGTAGTGTCATTCGATCGGCTACGACAAATGCTAACCGACATCTTGCGCTCTTGCCGGATGGATGTCATTTATTCGACAGAGGACTACCTGGTGGCTCGCGAAGTCCCAGGCCATGTGACCTTTGCTAAACTGGTGACGGTGGAAGTCCTGATTGACCGCTTCGCGACACCGGAGACGGAAGTTCGCATGAGTTTTGTGGTGAAAAATGAAGAGTTACCGCTGCAAAGCGACAATCACTGCCGGACGATGTTCGATCGCGTCAATCAGGCAGTTGTTGAAAATCGTCAATGGCATCTCATTAATAGCGCAGCAAGCTAGGTTGACGTGAGCGACAATGGCCTAAATTCCCAAATTGAGACAGCTCAGGCAAAACTGAAACATCTGCTGGATACCTATTCAAGTGCGACGATGGTAGATCTCCTGGATTCCACGCCGTTCCAGCAAATGTCTGAGGTGCTCCTGACGTTGCAGTCTGCTGTCTCTGAGCAGCAACAACACTATCACCAGCTTCAGCAGCAAAACCAGCAGTTGCTTGAGCAACATCAACGAGAACACCACTTGACGAGAGTGATTCAGCGGCTGCGCGAGTCCCTCAATCCTCTAGAAATTGCTGAGCAAACGGTTGTTGCCGTGCAGCAACTCCTGAATGTCGATCGAGTGGTGATTTACCAGTTCAAAGTGGATGGAGAAGCGGTTGCAGTTGCTGAAACAGGGATATCGATCGCCGATCTGTCTGGACCAATTTCTATCAGCCAGTCGCAAGAATTGGTAAAAGTTTGTCAGCAACGAGGGGCGATCGTTCTGAACTCTATCGATGCAGCGGCTCTAGGCAACATTTCCACTGAACTCGCCCATTTTGTGCAGCATCAAGGGGCAACTGCTTTGTTAGCAACCCCCATCTGTCAGGAAAACGCGCTGCTTGGCATCATCTCAGCCTACCAACAACAGGGTGCTCGCGATTGGCAACCCTTTGAGGTGCAACTCTTGCAGCAGCTTTCGACGGAAGTGGCCATTGCCTTACGTCATTCTGAACTTTACCAGCAATCTCAGCGGCTCAATGTAGACCTGGAGCGGCAGGTGCAGCAACGCACGGAACAGTTGAAGGATGCCCTCGATTACGAGTCGATGCTGAAGCGGATTACCGACCGGGTCAGGGATTCGCTGGAAGAACGCACGATTCTGGAAGCCGCCGTTCAGGAATTGACGATCGTCCTCAACATTGCAGGCTGTAATGCCGCACTGTATGACCTGCATCAAGGTACGTCCACCATTCACTATGAATACACGCAGTCGATTCCGACTTCTCAGGGGCGGGTGGCCCAAATGGAAAACTTCCCTGAGATTTATCAACAGCTGAAGCGAGGTTGGACCTTTCAGTTTTGCTCACTGTTGCCAAACCCAGCCAGGGGACGGGTGGCAATGCTGGCCTGCCCCATTTTTGTCGATCCGCAGTCATCGCGAGGGGTCGATCAATCGGTGCTGGGCGATCTGTGGCTGATTCACCACAAAGATCACATTTTCGACGAGCATGAAATTCGCTTAGTGCAGCAAGTTGCCAGCCAATGTGCGATCGCCATCCGTCAGGCCCGTCTTTATCAGGCAGCTCAAGGACAGGTCAAAGAACTAGCCGAATTGAACCGGCTTAAGGACGAATTTCTTAGCACGGTGTCCCATGAATTGCGCACTCCGATCACCAACATCAAGATGGCGATTCAAATGTTGCGCAATGCGGCTACTGAAGATCGGCGCAATCAGTATCTGGGCATTTTGGAGCAGGAAGCGGTTCGAGAAGCAGATTTGATTAACGATTTGCTGGACTTACAGCAATTGCAGGCTTCCTCGCGTCCCATAGACCTAGAAACTCTCACCTTGCCAACTTGGCTACCAGAGTTAATCGATCCCTTCCGGCCCCGATTTGCGGCTCGGCAGTTGGTCTTCCAAATGCATTACCCCCCTGACTTGCCGACGATCACCTCAGAAACAGCGGCATTGCAGCGCATTTTAACCGAATTGTTGAATAATGCCTGCAAATATACCGCCCCTGGGCAGCAAATTCAGCTTCAGGTCGCTGCAGCAGCCGGTTTAGAAGTCAATCAGGCTGCCCAGCTCAAATTTGAAATTCGCAATCAGGCATTGATTCCCGAAGCAGAAATTCCTAAGCTGTTTGACAAATTTTACCGATGTCCCAACGCAGATCCGTGGAAACAAGGAGGCACAGGATTAGGCTTAGCGCTAGTAAAGAAGCTTGTCGAACGACTGCAAGGCAAGATTCAGGTTACAAGCGCAGATGGATGGACGCAATTCACGGTTACACTCCCCGTTTCGCTGGATGCATCACCAGGTTAATAAAACCTGGCCTATCCCGATCGATCGATCGGTCCGTTTGCGATTAGGGTTACTCGTCTTACAGGTAGCTGGGCACTTTGGCCGGTTGCCTCGATCGATCGCGAAATTGCGCTTCCTCCAGTTTTTTCAATCTCTAAATTGTCAGACGCTCTGGCAGACGGTTCGGGCGGCTGGAACACAGCGACTTCCAGGCTTAGCTGCGGAGATGGCCTATAATGCTACGCTTTCGCTATTTCCGGGGATTCTGGCGGTTTTAACTGCGATCGGGTTATTTCATCCGCTTCAGGTCACTTTTGCAGCGCTTTCCAGCCGAATTAGTGAAGTGATGCCCATGGAAGCGCTTTGGCTGATGCAGGGCTTTGCGGATGCTGTCAGCACAAGTCGCGATCGGGGCTTATTTTCCTTTAGCTTTGGGCTGGCCCTCTGGATTGCCTCTGGTGCGATGAGTGCGGCCATGGCGGCTCTTGACCAAATTCACTGCATTCCCCGCAGCCAGGTTCGCCCTTTTTGGCAGGCCAGAGTGATTGCAGTGGGCTTGACGATCGGCACGATTTTGCTGCTGTTGTCTGCCTTAACCCTGACGTTCGTTAGCGACATTGCTGTGCGTCATCTGGCCCAGCATAGCGGCGCTTTTCAAATTGAATTGCTGCGGTTCTGGCATTTGTTAACCTTGCCACTGGTGTTGCTAATCATGTCGGTCACCTTCGGTTTTATCTATCGCTGTGGGCCAAGCTATTGGAATCCTGGTCAACCCATCATGCCGGGTGCCGTGCTGGCAGCAGTATTCTGGGCGGTGATTTCTAACCTGTTTCGCCTGTATGTCCATCATTTCGGCCACTATAACCAGGTGTACGGCACGATCGGCGCAGTGATTGTCTTGATGTTGTGGCTTTACCTCAGCTCTTTGGTGCTCTTATTGGGCGATCAGCTAAACGTCACGGTGGGTCAAGCCATGCAGCAGTCCCAAGCCAAGAAAATTCAGCCCGCGAACGGGTTCGTTTGAGAAATTCCTCGATCGATCGTGGCAAACCAGGACGAAGGTGCTATAACTTTCAGTGCAGTTGTGGGGCAGTGCAGTTGTGATGGCTGAAAAAATGTGACGGCCAAAAATCATGACCGCTAAAAATCATGACAGCCTGCAATTGCAGCATCAGGATCCTGGAGGGCATAGACAATGACAAAACCGGGTTGGGGATGGGCAGAGCTGCCTTGGCTGAGTGGAATGGCGATCGCGGCCATCGTGGTTGCAATGCCTGCAACGGCTGCGACATTAGACCAGTGGCAATTTGATGCAAATACTCATCAACTTGTGATCACATTGCCCAAAAACGTGACACCCCAGTATTATCTGATGGCTGAGCCGGCCAGAATTGTTGTGGATTTGCCGGATACAGAAGTAGGTGCGATTCCGACGCAGCAGTCCTATGGGGGGGCAGTACGACAAATTCGGATAGCCCAATTTCAACCTGGGCAAACTCGGATTGTCTTAGAGCTGTCGCCAGAGGCCGTTTTAGCACCTGGTCAGGTTGAATTGCAGCGCCTGGAAGGATCGGATGGTCAAACTCAACGCTGGGGACTGCGTCCGTTATTGGTTTCTGATACGCCAACCAACGCTCCGGCCACTGCTGCGATCGATCCCGCCACTGTTGCAACTCCTGAGGTTGCCCAAACTGCACCGATCGAGCCAGCAACCGCTGCACCCAGCCCTTTACCTTCTGCAACACCTGAAATAACGGTAGCTCCAGCGGACTCGACTGCACCTGAAGTTGCTGAAACTGCTGCTAACTTGCCTGAGCCGCCATCTGAGCCTGTTGCTGCTGAATCCACTGTTGCCAATCCGGTGGAATCGGCTGAGTCGCCTGAGCCTGCAACGCCTGTAGCGGATGAAAATGCTGCTCCTGACTCGATCGCCGCTGCCGAGCCATCCAGTGACCAACCAGAGGAACCGTCAGAAGCTACACCCCCCTCTGCTGCTCTGCCACCTCTAGAACCGGGTGCGGTTGAAATTCCGATCGAGCCACCCGCTACCGTAACAACGGCTGCCAACTTACCGTCTTCTGAATCGCCTTCAGCAGAATCTGCGCAACCGCAAGCTGGTATCGATCGATCCGCAGCAACCCCTGAAGTTCAACCTGAAGTCCAGATAGCAGGAGAGGTGATTTCTGTCGATCGGCCTACTCAAACTGCTGCACCGACATCTTCGCCTGAAACAGCAACTCCTCCCGCTGTAACAGCCAGATCTGATACACCAACGTCAGTTGCACCAGTGACTCCTCCAGTTGCTGCAGTGCCGACTGCCATTCCTTCTGCTCCTTTACCAGTAGATTTTTCAAAGCCGCCCAGCACTGAACCACTGGAACTGGCGACACCCTCAGCGACTGCTGCTTCTCTATCGGTATCTAGCGTCAGTCAAACTAACCTGGCTCCAGCCCAACCGATTCCAGACACGCTTTCTTTCCCGGCTGCCAGTGCCGATGGAGTAAGCGTTCCTTCCATCACGACCGTTCAACCTGCTCCCACTAGAGTGGCTGAGGCTGGTGAGGAATCTGCATCCCAATCCGCTTCATCCAACTCCACGGACGATCGATCAAAGCCAACGGGCGCAAGTGCTTTCCCAACTCCCTCGGCCATTCCTACCCAAACTGTACAACCTGCCCAAACTGTACAACCTGCTCAAGCTGTGCCATCTGGCCAACCATCTGTTACGGCCCGATCTACAGCTACGGCTCAACCTGCAACTCCCGCCGCAGTTCCATTCGGACAACCCCTTGCCGCAAGTTCAACCGCCGCTGCAAGTTCGACGTTGGGGAACCGCACACAAGGAGTACAGCCGACCGTTTCGTTTGGACAACCCATGTCAACTGCACAACTTCCAACGGCAACTCAGTCTACACAGCCTACACCTGCGACCCGGCCAGCCTCTCAGCCTGCTGCACCTGCGCGATCAAGTGTCCCCGTGATTCAATTTGGAGAGCCATTGCCGTTTTCCCGATCTCAGCTTTAATGATTGGCTGGCTGTTAGACACTGCGCTAAAAAGATGGGGCGAACGTTTGTCCGTCCCATGGTCAGCAGAACTGAGTGATTCAATTTGTGATCTTCAACTAGGGGGGGTACTCTGAAGGTCTGGCCGTTCTTCGGGCACAATAGCACCTTCTACCGGACAGACTTGGAGGCAAATGCCGCAATCAATGCAGGTGGCAAAGTCGATCCAGTACCAGTCGGTGCCTTTGGTGTTTTTGCCCGGACCTTCGTGAATGCAGGCAACCGGACAAGCATCAACGCAGTCTGCAACGCCTTCACAGGTATTCGTTACGATCGTGTGTGGCATAGGTTCTCAAATCTCTTAACGCCAAAAAGCAACCAAAATTTGCTAAGTCCGACCCTCAAAGCAACTAGTTGTTCTGAGGATGCTGTCAAACTGAAGCATTGTTGATCATAACTGAGATGTCTCTTTGATGCAGAAGCGATCGCCAAAAATCTCAGTTAATTCTTGAAGGGGAAAGCATTGAGTTAATTAGATTTAGAGTTCATTTCAGCGATCTTCAGCTAGACAGGTCATCTTCTGATGGGATTGTCCTTTTTAAGAAACATGATCGCGATTGCAACATCATTGATGATTTTATTGATTGCTTTCAATGGCACCATCAAATCATCCTGCAATACGTTTATCCGGACGCTCAATCGCTAATATTCAAAAGTCGTTAAAAAATCTGTACATCAAACCACGATTTGGAAGTTGTCAATCGTCAACGTTACATTCCCTTGAATGCTCGCAAATTGTCCTCCAGTCCCAAATCCGGCAGCAGCTCCGTTCTGGTTGAAGAATAGGTTGCCTGTATTGCGGCTGTAGGCGATCAATCCAGTACTGGTGTCTGCTAGAGCATCGCTATCAACGATGGCAATCTGGTTCTTGTCGATTGCTCCAAAGGTGGTTTGATCAAGCACAATTCGATCGCTGCCTCGTGCAAAATCGAGAATCTGATCCACCCCTAAATCGGCTTTATTGAAAGCGCGATCGCTGTTGAAGACAAAGGAATCACGTCCGTTACCGCCCCGCAGTTGGTCATTGCGTTTGCCCCCGGTCAACAGATCGTCGCCTGCATTCCCGACCAGTTCCAGCACTGCGATCGCCCCAATGCCAGTAATCTTATCGACCCCTGCACCCCCTGTTACCTTGATTGAGCTAACGCCCGTTTCGGCAGTATCGCGGATTTCTACTCCATCGCTGCCCGCCCGACAGTTGATTTCCAAACGTTCGATACGGCTTGCTCGCAAATCGATCGGAGTGGGGAGGTTGCGCAACAGTTGCAGGCTATTGTCCGGGGCTTGCTGGACAATGAGGCGATCGCCCTGATTGGCGCAATTGAATACCAGCGTATCGTTGCCGTCGCCACCATCGATAATATCGTTGCCGTCGCCATTATCCCAAATGATCCGATCGTCTCCAGCATCACCAAAGATAAAGTCAGTTCCGCCGTTGCCATCGATTATGTCATTGCCGCCGTTGCCGTTAATCTGTTCGGCGGCTGCCGTTCCAATCAGGCGATCGTTGCCGCCCGTTCCGCCAATCAACAGCAGATCATTATCCTGAATCTGCACCGAACCGGTGTTCTGTAGGCTCAGGCTATATCCGCTACCTGGTAGAATCTGCAGCGTTAGTGTCTCGCTCAGTTCTGGCAGGACATCATCAATCACCGTTCCCTTGAGGACAACGCTACTCTGTCCTTCCGGAATAATGACAGAACCCGTCTGGAAGCTGTGGTCGGCGTTGGGATTGCCTGCGGCAGTGGCTGACCCTGAAATCACAAAGTTGAGCGTCAAACCATTGGCAGGCGCGATCTCATCGATCGAAAAGGTAAAGTCTAGATTGCTACCTTCCACCAGCGTCGTGCTGGTTGGGGTAATGCTGACATTCGGAATAATCTCGATAAATTGAGCCTGGAACCCAGAAGCGGCGGTATCGCGATTAGAGAACTGACTATTCTGCAAGCGAACCACACTGTCTAAGCTGAAGATATCTCCTCCAATGGCTCTCCCAGCGTTTGCCCCGGTTCCGGAGATCGTGCGGTTGTTTTCAAACCCACTGTTGCGAACGGTCACGGTGCTGTTGCGTGCAAAGATGGCACCCCCCAGTCCGGCACCGCCACCGCCCCGGCCACCAGCTCCGCCCGCTCCCCCTAAAACATCCACATCTGGCCCCCCCGACACACCGTTCGCACCAGCGGCACCCCGACCACCAAACGCGATCGATGAAAAAGGCAGATTGCCACCTGTCCCGCCGAACACGTTGTCGAACGTGGTATCAGAACCACCGCCGCCACCGCCACTGCCGCCACTGCCGCCACCGAATCCGCCCTGTCCGCCCTGTCCGCCGTTGCCGCCGTTCCCAAATAGCGCACCGATCAGGAAAAAGACGCTTTGCCCGCCGCCACCGCCGCCACCGGCCCCGCCGCCTTCACCAAAGCCGCCATTCGTGCCGTTCTGACCATCTCCGCCTCTGCGATCGCGATTCGCTTGGAAGCCGTTGAATCCACCTGCCCCACCTGCGCCGCCTGCACTGCCATCAAAGCCACCGCCCCTGCCGCCCGCACCACCATTATCGCCACCAAAGCCAAGGTTGCCCCCATTGCCTCCCCGGCCTGCGGTGCCCGTTGAATCGCCGCCTCGGGCAGTATTGTTGCGAAACTGGACATTGTTGATTTCAACCGTGGCATCTTCGACAAACAGAGCACCCCCTGCCCCCAAGCCACCGCCGCCGCCATTGACGCCCGTTGCCCCCTGTGCAACACCGTTTTGTAGCGTCAAGTTGCTGAAGCGGACATTGCCACCTGACGCTTTAAACAGGCGATTTACCCCGTTTGTGCCACTAATGACTGCACCAGTTTGCCCAGTACCAATTAATTCAACGTCGCCATTCAGAACTGGGAGGGTTCCCGTCAGGGTAATGCTGCCTGTGATGAAAATGCGATCGCTTCCTGGTGTGCCTCTGGTGGCGAGAATGGCCTGAGACAGTTCATTGGCGTTACTGACTTGAAAGTCAGCAAAGACATCTTGATACGCCTGCATTGCCTCTACTTGCAAAGCCAGAGGAGCCTCGATCAAGCCTGTGGCATATTCCAGCAGCCAATCGCCACCCAGGGCCGCATTGCCCGTCAGGTCATTGGAAGCTGCCACATCGGCAGTGGTAAGCTGGCTCAACTGATCGACAAAGGATTTGCCACTGGCATCTGCGGCCACATCGCAACCATAGAGCAAGAGATCGGCATTGTTTGTCAGGGCAGATTTCCACTGGTTCAGCGAGTCAGCATATTGCGCCAGGGTTTCCTGATTCAGCACCGTATTGCCTAATCGCAAACTGCCGGATGAGCCGTGCCCAATCAGATGAATACCGCTGATATCGGTGCGATCGGCCAATGTAGCCGTAATTTGAGCAATGCCATCTTGAGTTGGATCGATCAGGATGGCTTCTACACCGGGCAAAACCTCCTGGAGTAGTTGAGATGCGTTGTCAACAGAACCATCGATGAATACTAGTTGATGAACAGAATCAGAAGCATTATTTGAATGATTAGAGAGAGTTTTGGGGGCTTGTTGAATGGTCATTTTTCTTATCCTAAGAAGTAAGTGATGTCTATGACCAAAGCCATACCAATTCTGCTCCAAACTGCTGGAGATGGCATATTGCTGCAATGCAGTCTAGTTCTGAAAAGACCGAATGAGGTTGAGCATGGCTCCGTCTTCTTAGGTCGATCGTAGGCAACCCAACCTGCAAACGACTTCTGCACAACGTCTACGGTTTCTTAGTGGGCTATCTCACTTTCGTTGAGGAGTTTGTTGGACACAGTCAACCAATCGGCTATAACTTTCGTTGAGGTGAATTTGCTGGTGAATGGCAAGCTGGATAGCTGCTGTACTTTATCGGCCTGCTCCGGTCCATCGTTCTGCTCCGGTCCAACATGCCGATTGATCGATAGGGACGGCACCCAATTTGGTTTTCTGCAGCGGCGATGTCAATGATTGCTCCGATCTTGGCATTATAGGATACCAAATATGTTGGTACGAAGTTGATATAATTGCTCGCTGAATGGCACTCTCGCTCCAGATCCACTGTCTCAGCTGCATTAAACATACCCACCCTATTCCCCTAGCTCAAGTTTTATGAAACGAAGACGCATCCTCACCCTTTTGGGTGGTTTCCTAGCGGCCCTGCTGCTGGCGGTCGGCCTCAAATTTGTAATGCCCGCTTCAGTTAATGCCCAATCTGGGACACTTCTGATCGCTGCTGCCGCTAGCTTACAAAATGCTCTGGAAGAAATCGATCCGCTATTTGAATTGGCTAACTCCGGTGTAACTGTTAACTATAACTTTGCTGCATCTGGCCCACTGCAACAGCNAAATTGAGCAAGGTGCCCCGGTCGATGTGTTTATCTCGGCTGCCACCAAGCAGATGGACGCTTTGCAATCCCAGAATTTGCTCTTAGCCGATACCCGTCGGAATATTCTCACTAATTCTCTGGTCTTAGTCGTTCCTGGCAATTCAGCCTTGGGGCTGACGAGTTTCCGACAGCTGACCAATTCGAACGTCAAAAAAATCTCTGTGGGTGAACCCCGCAGCGTTCCTGCCGGACAATATGCTGAAGAATTGTTCAAGAACTTAGACATTCTAGAGCAATTGAAATCCAAGTTTGTCTACGGCAACTCGGTGCGGAATGTTCTAGGAACGGTTGAAAGCGGCAATGCCGATGCGGGAGTTGTTTACAGAACGGATGCGCTAATTTCCGATCAGGTGAAACAGGTGGCAACTGCACCGGATAACTTGCATTCGCCGATCGTCTATCCGATCGCGGTAATTAAAGCCAGCCGGAATGTCACTGCTGCGAAAGCCTACGCACAATTTTTGAGTAGCGATCAGGCCAAGCAAGTCTTCACAAAATATGGCTTTGGCATTGCTCAATAGCGATCGATCTAAGTGGATTGAATCAATCCGCAAATTTTAAGGGCGGGTTTAGCAGATCAATCTGCATCCTGCAATGGATTTGACAGCAACCCCCCTTGTTTTTCTCCTCACATGTGCATTTCTCATTCCTTCATGATTATGACTGCTGACCTCTCCCCGTTATGGATCTCGCTGAAAACCGCAGGGCTGGCTACCATTGCCACCTTCTTTACTGGCATTGCGGCAGCCTACTGGATGCTGGGCTATCGAGGACGATGGAAATCAGTGATCGAAGGGATTTTGGTTTCGCCGTTGATTTTGCCTCCCACCGTCGTTGGTTTTTTGCTGCTGCTGCTGTTTGGCAAACATGGACCACTGGGGCAATTGATGACTCAGTTTAATTTCACCGTTATCTTTACCTGGTATGCTGCTGTGATTACCGCGACGGTTGTGTCATTCCCTTTAATGTACAAAACGGCATTAGGGGCATTTGAGCAGGTCGATTCTAGTTTGCTGCAAGTTGCTCAAACTTTAGGGGCGTCTAAAAAGCGTATTTTCTGGCGAGTTCTGCTGCCGCTTTCGATCCCAGGCATTTTAGCCGGAACGACCTTGGCTTTTGCACGCGCCCTGGGAGAATTCGGTGCCACCTTAATGTTGGCAGGCAATATTCCGGGCCAGACTCAGACAATCCCGATGGCGATCTATTTTGCGGTCGAAGCGGGGGCAATGAATGAGGCTTGGCTGTGGGTGATTGTGATTATGACGATTTCGCTGACGGGCATCATTGCCGTCAATCTCTGGCAGAAGCAATATGAAAAGCGGGTCAAAGGTAGGCCGGGATTGGTGGAATCGGATGATCCGGTCGATCGCGGCGGCAGAGGCACAGAATCGGCTAAATTGCTGCAATGGAACAAATCTCAGCTTGCCAACAGTCAGGAAGGCTTACAGGTTGAAATTCAGAAGCAGTTGTCCAGCTTTAGCTTAGATACCGCTTTTACCGCCAAGCAGGAAACGTTAGGAATTTTAGGCGGATCGGGTTCCGGCAAAAGTATGACGTTACGCTGCATTGCTGGCGTGGAGACTCCTACAAGCGGACGGATTGTTTTGAATGGTCAAACGCTATTTGATGCTGAAAAAGGGATTAATCTACCGAGTCATCAGCGCAAAGTCAGTTTAGTGTTCCAAAACTATGCCCTGTTTCCTCACATGACTGTTGCTCAAAATATCGCCTTTGGTTTACAGAAACTGCCGCAGTCCATCCGATCGCAGCGAATTAAGCAGCAATTGGCGCTAGTGCAACTATCCGGCATGGGCGATCGCTATCCTCATCAACTGTCGGGTGGGCAGCAGCAGCGAGTCGCTTTAGCCAGAGCCTTGGCCACAGAACCGGAAGCTTTATTGCTGGATGAACCCTTTTCAGCGTTGGATACGCATCTGCGCAGTCAAATGGAACGGCAGTTGGTGGAAACGCTGGCGACTTATCCGGGTGTGACGTTATTTGTCACCCATAATTTAGAGGAAGCCTATCGAGTGTGTGAAAAACTGATGGTGATGTCAGGTGGAAAACCGATCGCCTTTGATTCTAAACATCATATCTTCGAGCATCCCCGAACTGTTCGCGTTGCCCAACTCACCGGATGTAAAAACTTTTCACGAGCCGTTGCGATTGGATCAGATTGCGTTAAGGCGATCGATTGGGATGTGAGTCTGGAGGTAACGGAACCGATGCCCGATCGGTTGGCAGATATTGGCATTCGTGCCCATCAGCTCAGCGTCATGTCTGAGCCTGATCCAAACCTGAATAATACTTTTCCCTGCTGGCTGGCTTCCACGAGTGAAACGCCCCACCGAATGACGCTGTTTTTGAAATTCAATGCTGAACCAACTGGCTTGCAGGACTATCATGTTCAGGCAGAAATCTTCAAGCAAAAATGGCGGATGCTCAAAGATCAACCATTTCCCTGGTATGTACGATTTGATCCGATCTCGCTCATTTTGATGGTGGAGTAATATCAGTACGCGGCACTTTTCCCGAATGTGCTGCAATTGCGGGTCTAGAACTACCAGTAATTTTCCAGGTAACGGTGCAGCCCCAACCGATCGTAAAACCTTTAACCAATGATCTGTTGTAAGCTGAACGACATTTAGTTTGCATCATCCAGCTGCGATCAGAGCATTGCCTTTGTTCTTCACTTTGCGTTTCCACTGAATCACCAGTTCCCCTTGATTGAGTAATCTGTCGAGCAAGGAGTGAAGTTCCTCCACCGATTGAAATAAACGATGCGCAATAAACTCTTTGCACGAATGCCACACCAACTCAATTAAGTTGAAATCTGGACTGTAAGGCGGCAAAAACAGCAGTTGCAGATTGGGGCATTCGACTGCCAGTTGTTCGAGCATGGCCTGTTTTTTGTGATAGCTGGCATTGTCAAGCACCACCAAAATTCTCGGTCCCCACTGCT
>LUGL01000037.1 GCA_002796835.1 Elainella saxicola E1
CAGGGAGTTGGCTAAATATGACAGAATCTATCCAACGTATTCTCAAACGACGGGCTTTAGATGGACAACATCCGCAAACTCCCCAGCAAATTATCGAACGATTTGAGATCGTAGCTAGAGTATGGAATCAAAACCCGACCCCTTTTGAATGGGGTGGTAAGCGAGCTGCACGACGACAACGGGCGCGATCTAAACGACAAGGACATCGTTTAGGAGGGTCTGGGGCTGTGGCTCAGTCCTTGGTTGCGTGAAATGCTCCACTCTAAATGGCTATCTACGTGCCAAATGACCCACTAGTGCAAAAATTGGCGCGTGAGTTGTTAAAGCCCAGCGTTCAGGATCAACTGATCAAGCACTTGAAGAAACAGGCGAAGCGAAAGTAAGCAGGCGGAATAGCCCGGAATCAACCGGGCTGAATCATTACTATTCGCTACGATAAGACTGGGAGCTACAAACTCTCAGCCTTGTCTTCTGTTTTGGTTGAAGCTGGTGGCGCTTCAGGTCGTTGCAGCGGGCTAGGTTTACCCTGGAAGCCAGCCTCAAAGAGTTTCCCCACCTTGACCCAGGCGCGGCCCTCAAAGCGGCTGTAAATGCCGTATACGACAACAATGGATACGGATAACCCAAGCACCAAGCCGAGCTTCAGCACACCCGAAGCAGGCTGAATTCTTTTTTGATCTATTTTGGAAGATGTGAGCATAATTTAGTTGTTCCGAGAAGTTGGGGTAAAGGGGAGAATCGCTTCGAGCTTCCGGCAAGTTGCTATTTGAAGTGACCTCTCCCCCAACGGACAATTGATGGTAGCGCAAGAGTCGCGAATTAAGATAGCAACTCGGCTTTGCGGAGAAGTCTGCCCTTTTATTAGTTCGTTTTGACAACTGTCGTAAGCCCCCATAATGCAAAAGTACTAGCCTCAGACTTGAGGTTGATTGAAATATAGCAAGTGCAAAAGTTTTACGAGCACGTTTTAAGAATCCAACGTTTGCAACTACACCCCTCCTAGATGTTCCCAATGGGCTTTATAGCGCCCCTGAACTTGAGAGTTACAGCACGTCAGCATCACCGCATGGAGAAGTCGCAGCACGCTAAACTGCCCCATCTGCCCGGTAAGCGATTGCAAATGACCCAAAGGCCCAAAGGCAATATAGCTTGCACCTCTAGCCATTAAGTGGTGGTGCAACATGCAGGTGCTTTCACAGGCCATTCTCTAAAAATGGGATACTCGCCGTAAATCCGCTTGGATAATGCCGCAAAGTGGATTGTGCAGAGAGTTACAAAAGGCCATGCATGTTGCATATCTGCAAATCCATTCCAGCGCGACAGAAATACTTGCTCTGCCAAATCCAACAGCCCGCCAGTGCCGCCACAACGCCAAGTCAGATATCGTCTTTTGCCGGGTAAACACACAAGGTTCTACTCACCACCCCGCCGAGCCCCCTTCCTGCTTCCCTTACCCATTCCCTCGCTTACCCCGCTGCTGTGCCCCGCTAGCCTGCTGTAGGGGTTCTGTAGGCCGATCGCCTTCACACCTACCGTCCCAGCCCAACAGCAGCCATCTAGTCCGATTTTCAACACCCTCACACAAATTCCAGCACATACCTGATTTTCAACACCCTCACACAAATTCCAACACATGCACGATTAATCGCATGAGGTGCCTCCAATGGCCTGCTGTAGGGGTTCTGTAGGCCGATCGCCTTCACTCTGTGGCAGGCATTGAGCGTGGTGATAATGGACTGCGAACTTATAACGGTGATAAGTTTGCACGGCAAAATTTGCTGCCTGCTGAAGTCCGATCGCCTTCGCTATTGCCGCCCGGTTGCCCTCCCGGTCCCACTCCCAGACCACCGCACCCAGTCTCCCCACACCCCAAAGCATAGAGCGAAGAGGGGAGGAGGTTTGTGATCGGAGTGCTTTGCCAACTATGAGGGTGCGATCGCCCTACAGGAGTGCTACAGCGGTTACGTGCGGAAATAGTGTGAGATGCCGTTCAACTCCGATCGCCCTACAGCAGCAGCCCGAATTGACGCAAGAGATTACCCGTGGCAGTCATGATTTTGGGGTGCTGGGTCGCAATGGCAACAAACCCAACAACACTATCCAGATCGCTCTACAGCGGCGGTACTTGAATCCTTACGCGACAGTCATTGAGCGAGGGGCGACAGACTCCAGAACTTATAACGGTTATTAGTTTGCGCGGCAAAATTTGCTGCCTCTTATACTGCTCACCAAGCTCTCCAGCATTTTTCACTGAAGAGGAAATATTAAGCGATTTTAGTATATCACTAATTAGCCATATAGTTATTTAATGCTATACAACCTCTTTATTCAACCTCTTGAAGGAGTCCAGCAAGCGACAAAAAAGGGCGGAACTCCGCCCCTAATGGGTTGCCTGACCCAAATCAATAAAGCTTTTGGGGTTCAAACGGAGGGGCGTCGGAAGAGACCTTGACGCGCCCATCCTGAATGTCCTTTGTGCTAATCCCAAGCTGCCGCAGATGAAGGAGGTCGTTTGGGTGAATTAGTCGGGGGCCAGTAGGTTCTTCTTGCATGGAATTTTCTGCATCAGCAGCTTCAGGGACTATAAAAGATGGAACGGGTAGCCTCACCGCTCTGAAGCCGCAAAATTAGCGCATTAGTCGCCGCCATATCAGATGCCTCAATGCCTCTTTGCTTGGCTTCGTTGATGAAGTAGAAAATGCCTTCGGGCCGAGTATGGGGTGCATTG
The DNA here is from genome assembly GCA_002796835.1 of Elainella saxicola E1. GTDB lineage: Bacteria > Cyanobacteriota > Cyanobacteriia > Elainellales > Elainellaceae > Elainella > Elainella saxicola. The sequence goes on from LUGL01000037.1 coordinate 2,729, forward strand.
AAGTAAATCTCTGTCAGCGATTTTTCGTTCTCCAATTCCGCGATACGCGCCTGCAAGCGTGTAATTTCAGAGGCTTCTTGTGTATTGCGATCCATTACTTAATCTCCAGTCTAAATAAAAGGTGAGGCTGCTCATTCCTATAAGCAATTTCTTATGTACCCCTATCTCTATTATCGTGCGGGTTTAAGGTGTTTCTCCGGGTATTTACACGTTTGTGATCTGGGCCTCTTAAAGTAGTATTCTTTATTGCCTACAGCATTATGTGTGTCTAGGCTTAAGGGGCCAACTCTACCGCTCTCACGGAGGACTGTTTAAGCGCCGTGGGGACTCTGTTGGTGCTCAGTGGGGACTTACCGGAGCTTCCGGAGATCTCAGCGGGGCTGCCTGAAGCTACACATGGGACCTGAATAGCGCGTCTCTGTCGTTTGTGAACCAGTGATTTGGAGTTGGCGGAAAATCTATTGGTGCGATCGGTAGTACAGGAGAATCCACCGGGTCCTCATCTACATTTCGAGGTTAAAGTAAATGAGCATGGCTCAGGACTCTGAGGGCTTCCTTAATTTGCCACAAGTGATCCAGATCACAGGCGCGTCGGGTTCCCTCTCGGCTTGCCCCTCAGATAACCAGAGTTGTCACACTAGCTTTGTCACACAAGAGAAATAAATACTTATATTAGACAAGTGTGACAACTCTGTATCGCAGTGATACCGAATCCAGATCACCGCGCCAAAAGTTTCCCCTCGGATTACCGCAAAAAGTTATCTAGGCGCAAAAATTAAAAGACAGAACAGAGAGAAAAATTTTCTCTTACTTATATTAGTAGAGCGCACGTTCTCTAAAACTTAGCAAAAATCGACAGAACCCTTGTGGGGGAGGCTTTTTGGTAATTTGGCATGTATAGAGAAATCTCTATGCTACTCCCCCCTGCGTTACCCCCAAAATCCCTCATAGACGCGCCTAAAAGGAACCCTATATCCAGCCTTTTCGATATCCTCCTACAGTCCCAACAGGCAAACCAGCACGCCATTAATTTGGCTGGGAGGGAGCTGTACTCAAAGCTTTGCGTCGTAACAAATAACGAAGACCCTTAGGGCAAGCGTCGGGTAAAGGTTGCTGACCCTGCCCTGAACTGGAGAGTCATTGGTTATGGCGCATGGTTGACCACCCCGGCTTGGACGCTCCCTTGCCCGAATTGGGCCAAACGGTCCTGTGCATGTGAGCCGAAGGGGGACCAGTCAGTCGGCTTTTACCTCAGCACCCAGAACGCCACGAACCCCCTTTTTGCCAAAGAAGACCCGGTAAAAGATTCCTACGAAGCGACTCCGGGTAATCGAACAAAGACCGTGGGCGGCGACCGGCACGAAAGGACTTCGGAAAATCATTCGATCAGTGGCGGGCAAGCATTCTCCTTACAGCAAGATAGTTCAGCCAAAATCGAAATTTCGGAGACTGGCAAGCGCGATGACTATGCTCCACTGGACCTAACTCAACTCGCTGGGTTGAAGTTGACGATCGCAAACTTAGCTGGCGCAAGTGTTACCTTATTGCCGTATTGCCGTCCGGAGCAACCTGCATACCATGACGGCGGCTGCGGGAGACCAATCCCCTGCTTCAGATATCACTCCTGAGGCGTTTGAATTAATTCCCTACTTCAAGGCTTAAAGCCTGTTCCTGAGGCTCCTGAAGCCCCTACAGGCAATTCTAAATGGACTGAGCTTGAAGGGCGGCTGAGAGGTTCCTCTGCATGGTCAAAAATGTACGCTGCTATGGAATCGACTACTCGCTGCAATGCCGCTGGAACGCTAATCATAGGCTCCTTCAGCTTGAAGAATGAAAATGATCTTCGAGCTGGATGGTTTGCATTGCATGACGCGATGGCAACTCAAGCGACAGTCCTTAAGTTTTCTGAGAATGGGCTGAACTACGGCAGAGAGGCCCTGGAAGGCTCAGGATTTGATTCTGCGACATTTGGTTTCTAATTGATTTTTGAGGGGGTTTAAAGCCCCTTCTGGTGCGTCTACCGCTTAAAACACCCGCTGCTTATGGTTTTCTAAAATATTTGAATTTTTTGCGCAAATTGATCCGAATGATTCCGCCCCTATTCCTGTCCAAGGCGCTCCCAAATCCGAACAGCCCGTCCCCATCCCGACTGAACCAGTTTTCAATCCAGAGCGCTACCTGATTGAGAAGGGTGGTGATTTGGCGATCTGGTTTGCTTTGATGTTGTTCCTAATCAAAAATCTCAATATCGGCACCCTGATCACGCGATGGGCCGAAATGCCTTCCCGTATCGGCCAACTTGCCTCCAGCGTTGAATCTCTGGCTGTAGGGCTAAAGGACTCCAATGCGGCCAACAATTCGGAGCATAGAGAGTTCCGGGATAGTTTGAAAGACCAGTCTCACACCCTCAGCAACATTGAACAAGACTTAACTGAATTGAAGGCTGAATTGCTTCGTCGGTTAGATGGATAAACTTATCACCGTTATAAGTTTGGGAGGCTACCCTCATTTCCCAGAAGCCTTCATAGCACAAGTTTCCAGGGCGTCCTTAACCCTAAGAAACTCCCCCAGAGGAATCTCTGCGAGCTTCATAGCTTCCTTTTAGAATGCCCTACAAGGCCCCTCTAAAAGGAAGCCGGTGATAACTCTGAAATGGCGGGTATGTCCTGAGAGGCCCATAGAAAGCTCAGTAAGGCCGATCGCTCCTATAAAACCGGGTAATGACAAACATCCCCCATGATTCCTTGAGATTCTTGGGGGGCATTTTTTGTATTCAGAATTTTCTAAACGTAACCGTAGCTCAGTCCGGTAACCGTAGTGTTCACTTCAATCTCGTTTTGGTTGAACTGGTACATAGCAGCTCCCTCTTTTCCCTTATTCGCCAGCACACTATCCGCATACTGCAACATGCTCTCGAATTGAGCAAACCCAGAGTCATTCCGTTTGATCCGGCTGGAGTTCATCGCTTGGACAACCTTCAGGTCTTTTTTGGCAGCAGAGCCAACCACCTCTTTGTAATGGCGAACGGCACGATCGGCCTGGTCCTGTAGCATCGCATCGGCTGTCAATGCGTTCCCCATCCGTTGAGCTGATAGGTGTGCGGGTGCTTCTCCCATACCCGCAGCCCTTTGAACCATATCAACGCCCTTGTTGAACTCTCCAGCCCACCCCATATCGGACCAATGGCATTTAGCGCCACTCTTCAAATTTGACTTAAACTCTGACATCCCAGTCCTGTTGCTGGAGGTGGTCCGGGTCCTGGTGGTCCTTCTCTGCCCTCTAACGTGATCTGCCAAACTCATTTCTTTTTCCTGTTTCTAGCTATTCTCATTATAGGCTGAAACGCATTAAAATCGCACAGCTAAGAGCAAGTCTCAAAGTTGTATTCTCTCGTACTGTCAAGAAGATTTTCAAAGAAGGTCTCACACTACCAAGAAGGTTCTCAGAGAAGATCGCACCGCGAGAGCGTGTTAAAATAGTCTAAGATGCAGATTTAGAGAGAATTTTATGGGTTTTGAGAATGCTGAAGATCTTCAAGTCTTGGTGGTGTGTCCATCCACCCAGGAGGGCAAAGTGGTCCAGCGAAAAAAATTCCTAGTGTCGCGAGTGATCGAAAAATTTTGTGAGATGCAAGGGATAGCTGCCAGCCCCTCCAGCAGTAAGTGGAGTTGGTATCGCAAACTGGCTGGACTTACCAACATGCAGCACTGTGAACTGAAGGACGTGTATGCCTTCTACACGGCTGCACGGGAAGCAGACAGACAAAAATTTAAGAACACAATAGAGCTGGTCGCCTTCTACACCAAGAACAAATCCCTAATCCACGCACAAGCAGACTTTGAGTACGATCGGTTAGCTGGCAACAAGCAGCAGGCTCCAATCCGTCCTTGTTCTGGTTGGGAGTTGGCATCAGAAATTTCCCGGCTGACACACTTGAGAGAATATTCTGATTCTGGTTTACGGAAGTGGGGCCGGGAACTTACCGAGGAGCACCAAACGGATATGCTCTACAGTCGTAATCGGCTATACGACGAAACGGAAGTCGCGTTCTACTGTCTGAAAGCGTTGACAAGTCGGAATGAAGAAATTGAACGCAAACGAGCACGCGCAGATAAGATGCGCGAGGCAAAGGAGAGGAAACGCCAGGAGAGGGTACAGGAGCAGCCTAAAGACCTTTTAGACGAAATCCTCCATGCCAAATAGAAAAGTCCCTCGGATTGCCTCCTGGGGGCCTCTCTGTGCGTTTTAAGTTACCCTCACGCGCCCACTGCCAGCGCGAGTAAGTCTTCCTCGAAGTTGCCTACCAAGGACGACAGCAAGGGATCGTCAATGGGCTGTTGTGCAGCTTCAATCAGGTCTCTGTCAGTCCCGATCATTTCCGCGACTGCTGCCCGATAGAAGCCTTGGAGTTTTTGAGCTTGGATCTTCAAGTCAATCGCAACCAGAGCATCCTCAACTTTAGTTGCCATTGCGTCGGCTTTTGATTGGTTGCCCTCAAGCTTTTGGGCCACCCTAGTCTGCATTACAGAGTCAACCGTGTTCTTCCGAGAACCGAAGTCCAGATTGACCGGAGCACTGACTTTTTTATTTGCCAGTTTGCTCTTGTCCTGTACCAAACTCCTTTGCAGAATCACCAGAGCATCTTCGTCAAATTCATCCTCATTGATCTTGCTGCGACCATTCGCGATCGTGTTGAAATATTGCCCGACAGCTTCAGTACCATATTCATTCTCGTAGCGGTCTAGTGCATCTTCCAAGCTGATTTGCTCAACTTTTTGGATCTGATTGTTTTGACTCTTCTCAATCCCAGCCATATCTCTCACCTCGTCATTGCGTCTCTATTTAATATAACATAAATGGGGTCACTCTGACCCCATAATTATTGCTTTTGTTTAAGGATTTCGTTGCAATAGTCCTCCAGCGACACGCCCTTCATTGCAGCAGCAAGCTCTAAACGACGAATAATCAATTCCCAGTTTTGCTCCAAATACAGCTCAGCTCCCCGAACAAAGATCTTCGCCATAGATTCATCAAGTGCCTCAGAAGCCAGTGCTAACCGGATCCCTAGTTGGGCACTTACTGGGGCAGTTTTCTGTCTAACTCCGTCAGGGAAGTTTTTAGTGTCGAGCTGGGTCCATTCCATTGGTTCTGCGGTCAGTGTGATCATGTGGTTGCCTCTATTATCCTAACTCCACTCTAACACAAAGATCAATACTGACCCCAAGTTGACCCCTAATAATGCCCTATAATGGTAGAAGCAGCGATGAGGACTGGAAGATGTCAGGGGAGAACGTCAATAAAAAGACGGAATACTACAAAAAGAAGCTTATTTCAGGGGAAATCCACGACCCTGAGGCAGCGAGAAACATTTCCCCAAATGAATGGGAGCGGCTTGCCAAAAAGCTTGAAGCTAAAGGGATCCAGTCAATCCCGTTTGAAAGCATTCTGAACAATGTTGCAGCCCGGACAGCTCCGATCAAGAAGCAGATGAATGCTCGGCTTGAGGATGCCCTCGTAGCAGCAGACCTACAGCTTGCCATCCAGTCCCGTTCCAGTCTGCTCCAGGCAAAACTGCATGAAGGCATTGCACGAAACAAAGCACAGAGAGATGCTTGGCTGTTACGGTTGCAATCTGGCGATTTGACAGCTTGGGGAGAGCCGCCTGCTGGAGGGGGTTTGCAGGCGAGATGGGTAGAAGCTGCCATAGAGGTGACTGAACGCTGTTTAGGACGGCCTGAGGGATCCCTTGCGGGGAAATCCTATGCAGAGCTGATTGTGTGGTTGAGCAAAAATGTGCTCTCCTACCAAAAGATCCAAGAGTGTTTGGGAGCAGTTACCCATGATTACTTTTGGACCAAAGAGCGCCAACGTCTACTTAATGAGGGGGCTCTCTCGACTGCTGAAGTGCAGGCATTGAAAGAGCTTCAGGCTGAAGCGAAGGTGCTGCGGAAATTGCCTCCAGAGCCTCTATTAGAGTTGCCTGCGCCTTATCAGCTTGAGGAAGACGATCGGGCTGCTTTGAAGCGTTTACAGAGTGCAGGCAGCTATTCTTTTGTGGATAGGTTGGGGTGGTCCCAGTTCACTCAGATCATTGAATTGCCTTTTGACCAAAAACTTAAGCGTTCGATTTGGTTTGATTATTGGCTACCGTCAAAACCCAGCATTGAAGGAAATCTGAAAGATCTTCTAAGGATTGTCAAGGGCTCACCCCGACCGGACCACATCAAGATCAAAGGGCAGAAAATCGAAACCTACAGCAAGGATGCTTGGAGTTGGGAGAAAGTTCTGGAACGCCACTACCCCAACATGATCCCAACCGCAAGCGCAACCGAATACATGGATAGGGAAATTCGGAGCCGGAGCAAATTTCTGACTTACATCTGATGAACAAACGCTTAATCTCAATCAACCCAAACCAGCTTCCAGGGCTGTTCCTCACTCAAAAGGGACAGCTCCCCTCCAGCTCTGCGATCTATTTCCTCTTCAACGCTGAAGGGATTCAGTACATCGGGCAGGCGAAAAACTTATGCGATCGCTGGTCAGGGAATAAACATCACATTTATCGCAAGCTGGACGAATATGATCGGTCGTCCTGTTGGCTCCGCTGGCTGGACTGTCCAGAAATATTTTTAGATTCCGCCGAAAGGGAGCTGGTCGGCCACTTTCAGCCGCCGATGAATTCCAAATTGAAGTCAACTTGCGCCGAAAAGTCTCCTTCAAAGCAAACTAAAAAATCGCCGAAAAAGTCTGCCAAAAAGTCTACCCCTAAAGCTGTGTCGAAGCCAAAGAAAAAGTTGTCGCCAATGGAAGACTTTCGGGAGTACGTTCGGTCGCATCAGGTGGTCCGTCACCAAGTTTTCATTAGCGGGTCGGGTGGGGATTTTATCTAAACTCTATGGACTTGTTAAATTCTGGGCAGAGAGAATTCGGGACAGCTTCCCTGAAAACAAACCCCTCAAATCCCTGTAAACTGGTTGAAATCTCACCGCCAATTTACCGCCAATTTGCCGCCAGATTTGCTTGCGAGTTGACCTATAGCAGACAAGGAGGTAAAACCCCTAAAAGGCTGAAACCCTCTCTATAACTGCTTTCTAGAACGGGACCGACGGGGCTCGAACCCGCAACTTCCGCCGTGACAGGGCGGTGCTCTAACCAATTGAACTACGGTCCCTCAATCGGCGCAGTTCCCATTATGGGGCCTCCATTAGGAAAATGTCAAATCTTCGGGCAAAATTTTTTTTGAGGCTGCTGCCATTTCCGTTCTAACCCTTGTCCATCGTCAATTCCATGCCCTCTGAACTCCCCCAATCGATCGCCCCACTTGCCGAACAGTTGCAGGCCATTGCTCAACGTTCCCGATCGGTCTTTCACACCCCCGGACACAAGCAGGGTCAAGGAAGCCCTTTGCTGTTCAAGCAACTTTTGGGGGATCGGGGATTGCAGGCCGACCTGCCAGAACTGCCAGAACTAGATAATCTCTTCGCGCCTGAAGGAGTAATTGAACAGGCTCAAGCCTTAGCAGCTCAGGCATTTGGGGCAGAAAAAACCTGGTTCCTCGCCAACGGTTCTACCTGCGGTATCGAAGCAGCCGTCTTAGCCACTTGCAATCCTGGAGACAAGCTCATTCTGCCGCGCAATGCTCATCAATCTGCGATCGCCGCCTTGATTCTTTCGGGAGCAGTGCCAGTCTGGGTCGAACCGTTTTATGACCTGGAGTGGGATTTGACAGGAATTCCCAGTTTAGAGAGTCTGACAGCAGCTCTACAAAAACATCCGGATGCAAAGGCTATGCTGATGGTTTCCCCCACCTATCAGGGGATTTGTGGGGCAATTGGAGCGATCGCAGACCTCGTCCATCAATTCGACCTGCCGCTGCTAGTTGATGAGGCACATGGTGCCCATTTAGGCTTTCATCCAGACTTGCCGCCCTCTGCTTTAGCTGGAGGAGCTGATTTAGCTGTGCAGTCCACTCACAAGACCCTGGCAGCCCTGACCCAGGCCGCAATGCTCCATGTCCAAGGAGCTCGGATCGATCGCGATCGGATCAGTAAGGCGCTGCAACTCCTGCAATCCACCAGTCCTAACTATCTACTGCTGGCTTCCTTAGATGCCGCCCGTCAGCAAATGGCAACTCAAGGGTTGACGCTAATGCAGCACACACTTGAACTGAGTGCACAAGCTAGAACCCGATTGAGCCTAATTCCTGGATTAGCGGTTTTAATGCCCGATCAGGTGCAGACAATGGGCCATGGGTTTACCCTTGATCCAACTCGATTGACAATTGACGTGGCGGGTTTGGGTTTAACGGGCTTTCAGGCCGATGAGATTTTACACCAAACCTTTAACGTCACTGCTGAGCTACCTTCCCTACGACAACTCACATTCATCGTTACCTTAGGAAATAAGGCAGCAGAGATTGCTGAACTTGTGCAGGCCTGTCAGGCGCTAGCCCATCAGCCTATAGACCCCAGGGTTGAGATCAAACAGATGCCGCCTTTCCCAATTGCTGCCATGACTCCGGACCTCTCCCCGCGATCAGCTTTTTTTGCCAAAACGGTTGCTCTCCCGGTGCATGAAGCGATCGGAAGGCTGAGCGCTGATCTAATCTGTCCCTATCCTCCAGGAATTCCGGTATTATTTCCCGGAGAAGCCATCACCCCAGATGCCATTTGTTATTTGCAGCAGGTCCTCGCCTGTGGCGGTGTCTTAACAGGTTGCACAGATTCTAGTTTGGAAACCCTCAACGTGATTGAACCGTGATTGAGCATTGCCACACTGAGGATAGGCTAAACGCAGGTTTCAGCTCCGGTTCAGCTCCTTGATGATAGATGATTGTTTCGATCGCCCATCCCCATCCAGTCTTTTTCCGTCCTCAAAATTTAAGAATTATGCCTTCTTCTCTCTGGCCCTATGTGACTCCCGGCATCCCAGATGCGTTATTTGAGCGGCTTCCTGGCATTCCCCTCAGTCCACGAGAAATTCGCTTACTGTTGCTGGCTCAGCTCCGACTCAGCTCAAACTCTGTGCTGTGGGATATTGGGGCAGGCACAGGCACTATTCCAGTCGAAGCAGGCTTATTGTGTCCTCAGGGGCAAATTGTGGCGATCGAGAGAGATGAAGAAGTGGCCAGTCTGATTCGACGCAATTGCCAAAAGTTTGGGGTGAAAAACGTTGAAATTATTGAAGGCAGTGCCCCGGAGTGTTTGCAGGAGCTGCAGGCTGCACCCGACTGTGTGTGTATTGAAGGGGGGCGATCGGTCAAAATCATCCTGCGAGCGGCTTGGCAGCGATTGCAGCCCCAGGGGCGGATGGTTGCCACTGCATCGAACTTCGAGACTCTCTATGCAATTTCTGAAGGATTGGCAGAACTTCAGGCCCGTAATATTGAAGTAGTGCAGTCCGCCATCAATCGCCTGGAGACCAGGGGAAATCATCAAGTGTTTGCCGCAGTTGATCCGATCTATATTCTCAGCGGTGAAAAAGTCGAATAACTGTTCGAGGATTGCGGTAGGGTTTAAGGGGTGAACCAGCCCAAGTTAACAGCGTCCGACCGGTATTTTTACTATCTAGAATCGTCAATTTAGCCTAAAAATCATTCGATTCAGTCAAAGCCAGTTTTAACCTCATCTTAATGCGCTACGCTGCTGAATGAACAACATTCAAACGCGTCATCCATCAAGCAAATAGTCTATGTCGTTACCGAGAATCCTCAGTGCTATTGTTGCGATCGTCCTTGCTCTGGGGATGATTTTATTGGGTGGCTGGTATTTCACATTTTGTTTTGGGCTCATTGTTTATCTAGGGCTGCAAGAATATTTTGAATTAGTGCGAGCCAAAGGCATTCTTCCAGCAGGTAAAACCACAATTGTCGTCAGTCTCATTCTATTGGTGACAGCCAATCTGGCTCCCAATCTGGTCGATGCAGTCATGCCTGTTGCTGGCACATTCATCTGTTTCTATCTGCTGTTTCAACCCAAACTTGCCACGATCGCAGATATTTCTTCCTCAATTTTGGGTTTGTTTTACGGAGGATATCTGCCCAGCTATTGGGTGAGACTGCGCAACATCGATATGCTAGAAACCAGCAACTTACCCCTGGGTGGCTATTTCCCAGAGTTTCCCATCTCCATTCAAGCACTACCGCAGGGCCTAACGGTCACCCTGCTTGCTTTTGCCTGCATTTGGGCCGCAGATATTGGAGCCTATATTTTCGGCAAGATGTTTGGCAGAACTCGGTTGACTGACATCAGCCCCAAGAAAACGGTTGAAGGAGCAGTATTCGGGGTTTTAGGCAGTATTGCCGTTGCTACGATCGGCTCTTGGTTCCTGGGATGGGCCGGAGCACCTTTGAGCGGCATGGCTCTAGGCTTACTGATTGGAATTGCCAGTTTGCTGGGCGATTTGACTGAATCAATGATGAAGCGCGATGCTGGCGTCAAAGATTCCGGCCAACTGATCCCAGGTCATGGGGGCATTCTCGATCGCACAGACAGCTACGTCTTTATCGCCCCCCTGGTCTACTACTTCATTACGCTGTTGCTGCCGCTTCTGCCAGCCTGATGGATCACCTAGAGCAAGCCAACCAGATGCAGCGGACCGTGGCCACTGATTAGCTCGATGATCAAAGCAATGAAGCCAATCATGGCAATCCGGCCATTCCAAACCTCTGCTGAAGTCGTGAGGCCCCATTCCCAGCGCTCTTGGGGATACATCTTCACCTGCTTCCGCATCTGAGGCACTTCATTCAGCTTCAGGCTCGGAGAATCGACGGCATGCAGCACCATGTCAGCCAAATCCTCAATGAACACTGGATGAGTGTTCAGAGCTGGAACCCTTTGAAAATGGTGAATTCCAGATTCTTCTGCCAATTCTCGATACTCGATATCGATCTCTTCCAGCGTTTCAATATGTTCGGAAACAAAGCTAATGGGCACCACCAGCAGGTTTTGCACCCCTTGTTCCGCCAACTCAGGGATCGCTTCTTCCGTGTAGGGTTTTAGCCACTCTACTGGACCCACCCGACTCTGGTAAGCCAGCGTATAAGGATTGGGTCGGTTGAGCGTTCGCATAATCAGCTCAGTGCATTCCTCAATTTCCTGCTGATAGGGATCGCCTGCCTCTTCCACATAGCTGAGGGGCACACCATGGGCACTAAAGAAAATGTGCACGTCGTTTGGATTGGGGCATTGGTCCAATTCCTTAGCGATTAAATCGGCCATTGCTTTCAGGTAGCCCTGCCGCTTGTACCAGGAAGGAATAACTGTGTAATCAACTTCTTGGAGCGTCGGGTCTTCTTGCCAGATCTTGTCAAGTAAGCGAAAGCTAGACCCGCTGGTGCTGATCGAAAACTGGGGATAGAGCGGCAAAATGACAAGCCGATCGATACTGTCTCGCTTAATCCGGGCGATCGCCTCTTCAGTAAACGGATGCCAATAGCGCATGCCAATATAAACACGGGCATCCTGGCCTTTGTTTTGCAGAGAAGATTGCAATGCTTGCGCCTGCTCTTCTGTGATTCGACGTAAGGGAGAACCACCCCCAATCAACTTATAGTTTTCTTGAGATTTCTTAGCCCGGCTCGTCGAAATCAGCCATGCCAAAGGTTTCTGCAACCAGGTGAAGGGCAAACGAATAATTTCTGGGTCAGAAAACAAATTAAACAAGAAAGGGCGAACATCTTCAAGCTGGTCTGGTCCGCCCAGATTGAGTAGTAAGACGCCAACACGACCCATAGTTGCTACAATCCTTAGCCCTTAATATTTGTTACCGATTTTAACAATAAAGTCCGAGGATTTCAGCGTTTATCTCAATCTTCCTTCACTGAAATTAATGAATAAATCAGCCCGGCTCAATCAAATTTTCGGCATTTTCCTTAAGATAAAAGGCTGTGAGCTATTGACAGATTCTAAACGGAGTTTATGCCCAAGTCCACTTTGCAAACTCCTGCCAACATTACAGCGCTAGATGACCAAATTATCAAAGCAAATCAACGATTGAAGATTGCCCAACTTGGTCTCCAGATTGAGCGACGTGGGTTGAAGTTGAGTTTGCGCGGCACTTTGCCCCCTCGTCCAGGTAGCCATCGCCTTCGTCCATACCAACAGCGAATTAGTCTCAATATTCCTGCAACCACCAGTGGTTTGAAGCAGGCTGAGCAGGAAGTCAAAGTGATCGCAGCCCAATTGATTCAAAACAGCTTTGATTGGCGGCCCTATTTGCCGATCGCCAGTGGAAAACGCCTGCATCAAATGGATCTGCCACAAAAGATAGAGGCTTTCCAACAGCATTTTTTAGCCCAAGACAGTTCCAATCCAGCCTCCTTGCGAACCACCTGGGAAGTTGCTTATGCACCGTACCTCAATAAGCTAAAGACGATCGCCCAAACCCGATCTTCCCTCAGTTTGCCTGAAGCGATTTATGCCACGGTTGAAACGACAGGGGCCAACAGCCGCAGTCGGCAAATTTGCTGCACGGCCCTCAACGCTCTGGCAGAATTTCTGCACCTGGAATTGCCGCTCGCCCTTAAAACCTATTGGGGCAAATATGGGGCTAGTCAAACCCAGGCTCGCCATCTTCCTGCCGATCCAGACATTTTGGCTGTGTATGAACAAATTCCCAATCCTGCTTGGCGATTTGTCTATGGGATTCTAGCGACTTATGGTTTGCGGAACCACGAAGTTTTTTTCTGCGATTACAGCAATCTCCTCCACAGTGCGGCAGAAGATTCGATTGAAGTTCTGGCAACCACGAAAACGGGCAGCCATCTCGTTTGGCCTTTCTATCCAGAATGGGTTGATCAATTTAATCTGCGTCAGATTCAGTTGCCGCCGGTTCAGACCGACCTCAATCAAACCACCTTGCGACGGATCGGCCAACAGGTTAATTGCCAGTTTCACCGCTATAAAATTCCCTTTTCTCCCTACGATCTGCGTCATGCCTGGGCCGTTCGCACGATTCACTTTGGTTTACCAGATACGGTAGCAGCTCGCATGATGGGACATTCTGTGACGATCCATACACGCACCTACCATCGCTGGATTACACAGCGGGATCAGCAACAGGCTGTTTCTGCCGCCCTCAGCCGCAGCAATTTGAAAGCGCCTGATCGATCGATCCCCTAACCTGCACAGCACCCTACTGTTAAAATCTTTGCAGTGATCTGTATCAATTACGCTCAGTCGATTTGTCACAAAAGCAGGATAGATCAGTGACCAGAAAGTTGGGAAAAGACTTAAATTGGTTATAAACTCAGCGAAGCGTAGGATTCCTTAATCGTGGCAACAATTCTCAGGGAGTGGAGCTACCGTTATCAGTGGTTATATAACACTGTGTCCTGGTTAGCAGCACTGAGCGTTGGGGGTGAAGACAAATTCCGGCAGTTAGCGCTAGAAGGATTGCAAATTACCCCTGAAACCCAAGTGCTCGATCTTTGTTGCGGCAGTGGCCAAACAACCAAGTTTTTAGTGGTGCGATCGGCCCATGTTGTTGGTTTAGATGCATCTCCCCGATCGATCGAGCGGGCTAGCCAGAATGTGCCTGAGGCCAAATACGTGCAGGGCTGGGCTGAAGCAATGCCATTTCAAGATGCTCAGTTTGATATTGTCCATGCAAGTGTTGCTTTGCATGAAATGCGGCCTGTTCAGCTCTGGCGCATCTTGCAAGAAGGATATCGGGTGCTCAAGCCCGGTGGAACCTTTACCTTCGTTGATTTTCATAGTCCAATCACCTGGCTGCATAGCTTAGGACTCGATTTATTTCTCTTCTTATTTGAGACGGAAACGGCTTGGCAATTCGTTAAAACCGATCTGCTCGATCTGCTTGCCAGGGTTGGGTTCCAGGAAGCTAGCCGCAATCTCTACGCAGGCGGCAGCTTGCAGGTAATTCAAGCTCGCAAAGGGGACGCTTAATGCAAAATACAGCAGAATATTCCTGCGCTTACTGCGGCGAACCAAATACCACTTTCATTGATTTCAGTGCCGGGGGACATCAATCCTATGTAGAAGATTGTCAGGTCTGCTGTCGGCCTAACATTCTCTATATCCAAATCGATGAGGAAACGCTAGAAGTCGAGATTCACAGTGAGTTTGAAGGCTGAATTATATTATGGAAAACACAAATGACTGCAGCTTTGTTTGTTAGCCTCTTCTTCATCCTCCTTTCGATCGTCGAAAAACTGATCTTAGGTCCGATCGAGACAGTTGCAGCTTTCCAATTCCCCAACTGGTTAGGGCTCACTGCAGTGGTATTAATTTTTACCTGGTTACTTGGGGATTGAATTTCAATGAAGTTAGGCAATGAGCATATCATCTTTGACAATTGGGAAGAATAAATGCAGAGCGCTGACTCTCAAGAGTTAAATGCTCTCGCGTTCCTGTCTTCGTCACCCACGAGGTGTAGGTAATTCTTCTCGTTCCTCTCGGCAACCTCGAGATTGCATTGTTATCAGTGTTTATGAAAGCGGAATCAGGACCTCCTCATGAGGCAGTTTCATCCGATCCCACTCCAGTTCAGCCAATCAGAATATTGGTCGTCGAGGATAATCTAATCAACCAAAAAGTGATCGTGCAACAACTCCAATCTTTGGGGTATGAGGCAGTAGTTGCACCGAATGGGCAAGCTGCCATAGATATCACCGAGGCGACCTATTACCCAATCATCTTAATGGATTGCCGTCTACCCAGAGTGGATGGTTACACCGCAACCCGTGTGATCCGAGCTCGAGAACAGCGATCGAACCAGCCTAAAGCTATCATCATTGCGCTGACTGCGAGTGATGATCCCCAGACTCAAGAGGCTGCTTCACTGGCAGGAATGGATGATTTTCTAGTTAAACCTCTGCGCAGAGAAATATTGGCTACAACCATTGACCGTTGGCAGCGGGCTATTGCTACATCAAACTTCTCCCCTGCTGCTTCAGTCCTTGAGGCAACAAGCCAATTCACACCAGCAGGACTGCCTGTCCTTCAGCTAGAGCCACTTTTAGATTTCGATCGCTTAAGTCAACTTGCCGATCGCAATTGGGATTTTGCCCAAGAACTCCTGCAGCTTTACCTGGAAGACACTCAAATTCAGGTTCAAGAGCTACAGCAGGCCATTGAGCAATCAGACCAGGAGCAAATTACTCAGCTTGCTCATCATTTGAAAGGGGCGAGCGCCAATATCGGAGCCTACAAAATTGAACAGCTCGTCCATCAGATTGAACAGGCTTTTCAACAACCCGGTCAACTCACCTTACTACAGGCTCAATTATTGGAAGCTTTTAGTCAGATGCAAACACTCTTAACCCCTTACCTTGCAGAGGAGTGACAGTTACAGAGGAGTGACCGCTCTAGTAAGCCGATGCCTTACATTGCTGAAAATCGCAGTACTGCTTCACAATCAACAAGCAGTTTCGTTGAAAATCAACAGCCGTATAGCTAAACCGATCGGCAGTTTGCTGAATAATTTTTAAGCCTCTGCCGCCGCCATAGTCCTGGTTGGCAGGTTCAGGCAATTCATGCAGACATTGCTCTAAGTCAAAGCCTGCGCCGTAGTCCCAAATCCTCAATTCAATCGCACATTCTTGAAAGGTTACCTCAATATCGATTGGGGTTTCGATCGGCTTACCGCAATGGGCATGGCGTACAGCATTCGTAAAACCTTCAGCCAAAGCGATCTGGCATTCTAACCAGACAGATTGAGGAATTGTCGATCGATAGAATTGGTTAAACCAATCCAGAACTTGAGCCAGTAAACGGAGATCCGTGCTAATTTGAGTGCGTACGGTCAAAGGCAGTTCCAATCGTGCAAAATTGACAGTTACAAAGTTACAAAAATGTGCGAGTTGGTTTTTCACCTAATGTTTAGTTTACTGAGAATTGAATTGAACTAGCCACTGTTTAGGGCTGCTTTTCTGAGTCTATTCTGTTGCTGTTCGCTGTTGAATAATGTCCAGAATTCTAATCATTGACGATAATCCCACCGTTCTTAAGATCATTCGACGCGCGCTGGAACCGTTAGGATATGAGATTCTTGTAGCAGCAAACGGTAAAGAAGGATTAGAGGTAGCTTATAAGACGCATCCCGCCCTGATCATTTGTGATTGGATGATGCCCTATGTCGATGGCTTAGAAGTTTGCCGCTGCATCAAAGCCGATCCGAATTTGTCCATCACGTTTTTCATTCTGCTGACTTCTCGGGTTGGCTTAGAAGATCGGATTGAAGGGTTGAATACAGGAGCCGATGATTTTCTGGCTAAACCGATCGAAATTAGTGAATTGCAAGCCAGAGTCCGAGCAGGCTTACGGCTACATCAAGTCAGTCAAGATTTGCAAATTCAAAAGGAACTCCTGGAAGCAGAATTGGCTGAAGCGGCAACCTATGTGCGTGCCTTGTTACCAACTCCACTCACTGGAGAAGTTGCCATTGATGCCCGTTTTATCCCATCTCGGCAGTTGGGAGGAGATTGTTTTGACTATTTCTGGCTTGATCCAGACTACCTGGTCATGTACTTGCTGGATGTCTCTGGTCATGGATTAGCGGCAGCCTTACCTTCAATTCTGGTATTGAACTTGATTCGCTCCCAGTCTTTGCCCAATATCAACTTCTATCAACCCCAGGAGGTGCTGAGAGGCTTAAACGATGCCTTTCAAATGAGCAACCAGAACGAGAAATATTTCACGATATGGTACGGGGTCTATAACCGCATTAAGCGCCAATTAACCTATGCCAGCGCTGGCCATCCCCCTGCTCTTTTGATTACTTCTGCTGATTCAAGCAATAATCAGGTGCAGCAATTGCGAACTCCTTCTTTGCCAATTGGCATGTTACCTGATATCACTTTTGCTTGCGATCGCTGTGCAATTCCCAGCCATAGCACCCTCTATGTCTTCAGCGATGGCGTTTATGAGATGGATCCCGGTGAAGGATATAACTGGAGCCTTGAGCAATTTATTCAGATGCTGAGCCACCTTGAGACCCAACTTGATGTGGATCAGATCCTACAGCAGGTGCAACAATCTAACGGCCCTACCGCTTTTCATGACGATGTTTCGCTCATGCAGGTTCGCTTTGAGTAAAAATGCAACCGCTGATCACGCTGCTTCCAGTCAAACAATTCTTAATTAGTTGAGATGGGCATTTGTCGCACCGACTACATTGATCTGGTGGAGAAACTCTGTTCGATCGCGAAAGATATCAAACACCCGGTCCATGCTGGTCAACTCAAATAGAATCTTAACCTGCTCATTCACGGAGCAAACACAGAGTTTGCCACCCATTGACTGAACCGTCTTCAATGCCGTTACTAACGCCCCTAGCCCAGAACTATCCATAAAGGTCACTTCTTTGAGATCGACCAGAATCGTATTTGCACCTTGCTCAATCCCTCGATTAATTTGATCGCGCAACTCCTGGGTTCTGGTGTTATCTATGATTCCAGTGGGCTGAATAATTTCGACGTTGCCTATCATAATGCGTCCAAGGTTAAGGGTTGAAGAAACGGGCAGAGAAGACACCAATTGCAGACAAGAGCGCCAGAGCAGCAAAGCGTTTAACAGCATCTTATTCGACAGATTTGATTATACGCAAATCATCTTGAACTTCTGATAAACCCAGTTTAGGGATTACGAAGATTCTTGCTGGTTGAAGGTTTTTCGCGCCAAGAAATAAAAACAAAATTAGCTGGGCCAAGCAGTCTGGCGTTACTGAAGCCTACCGTTACTGTCTACTATTAATGTCTACAGGGATATTAGAAGAATCCACTTACTTCGCCTTCAATCCGGGAAGTTATGGAGGTGCTCACGGCCACTGGAATAATTAAACGGCTCAGAACGCGGCCATCGTCCAGATACTCAAAGGTCAACTCTCCTCCCATTTGCCGCATAATTGCCTGACAAATTGTGAGATGCAAACCAGGCGGCTGGTTCAGTAGGGAAGGCACCAATAAATCTCCCCGTCCCACTTCTAACTCTTCTAGTAAGCGCGGTTCGATCGTTCCATTATCCGTAATCGACATTTCTAGCCAATGGGAATCTACAGGACGGCACCAAATATCTAAACGGCCCCCAATGGGCGATCGCAAGCAGGCCATAACCAGCAGTTCATGCACAATGAACTCAATCTTGGGAACATCCCCTCCAATGCTGAGGTTCGCTTCATTGTGAACCTGCGACCAAAGTTGACGCTGCTTAATCTGGGCATCCAAACGCTCCAGCGATCGCTTCAGCAAACTGGCAATCGGCACAGGGTCTGATTCATTGTGAAATTGCCACTGCTCATGGTTGAGCAGGGGAGTAGCAGCAGTCAGCGTATTACCCAAATGGCGCAGCACTTGCTGATACCGCATGTTGGAGGTCGAATCTTTTTGGTGGCTCAACTCAGTGAGTCGCCGCACCGCAACGCCTAGAATCCGGTAAATTTCTTCTAAACGACGATGTTTATACCAATTGAGCTGCTCTAGACCACTGCGTTGAAACAGCAAGGTTTCACTTAAGGTCAGGTGACGACGGCACCAAGCCAACTGGTTCACCAAAATTACTAATGCACTGAATTGATGCTGAGACCAGGCTCGCTCTGCTCGATCGGCCAATACTAGAATTCCTGTTGGTTCATGTTCTGGGGCTGTACGCAGGGTGTAGACAACCACTTTGCCAATCTCAGCCCCCACGAGCCATTGGCGGGAGATTGAATCTAGCTCAGTCACATCAATGGCTTTGAGGCTATCGTTCTGCAAGGCCAGCTGAATGAGCGAATCGTGAAGCAAAGAAATAGGTTGCTCTGCAGCGATTCCAAACTGAGGTTTTGCAACCAGCGAGGCTGTAATTCTTGCCGTTGAGCTTCCTGATTGCCAGGTAATTAGCGCAGCAAGGGGTACCTGCAGCAGTTGGGCAATGTGCTGAATTGACGATCGCTCTAGACGCTCCAGGCTCTGAATTTGCTGCATGGTGACCAATCCCCATTGCATTGCCTGGAAGGTCTTTTGCAACTGCTCTGTTTGCGTTTGCAACTGAAATTGATGGAGAAGCAATCCCACCTGCTGGCTGACAACCTTCAGCAATTCCCGTTCCGACCGATGCCAACTCCGGGTTGCTTCATGGCCAATCACAATTAATCCTTCGATCGGCTTGCCAATAGAGGTGCTGCAGATCAACAGCGATCGCATTTCCAGATCTAGAAAAATCTGCCGCCATGCCATCAACTTCAGGTCATCCTGCAAATTTTCAACCCCGATCGCATCGGTACTGCGTTCTAGCATTTGCCAATCCACCGGGTTCAAGTTGTCGAACAGGGCAGCGATCGGACGACGGCCAGTAACCTGGTGCTGATAGCAAAGCTGAAATTTTTGCAGATCGGCACTGTAAAGCAAGACTAAAAAGCGCTCGGCCTTCAACCGCTGCAATACCTGCTCTGCACAACGCCGTAACGTCTTTCGCCAATCATCTTCGCTATAGAGCGCATGGGTCACATCGGTCGTGAGGCTCTGGTCTCGCTTCACCTGCTGGACAGTTTCTTCCATCTCCTCAAGCGGCACCACCAAGGCGAGCAGTTGAGCAGCACCTCGCACATAGTTTTTTTCTTCTTCCGACCAGATGCGGGTATCCGTTTCCTCAACAGCCAGAAATCCTTGTAGTTCACCTTGATAAAGAATAGGAGCTGCAATTAACGAGCGGGCTTGAATTTGCTGAATTAGGCGGCCCGTTCCTTCAGCTTTGAGTGAGCTCAAGACCTCTCCAATGGCAACAGTTTGATCAGCCGCTAGCGCTTGATAAAAGCTACCTAACTCTTGTACTGGCAGAATGCTATCGGAAGAAGCTTCAGTTTGATGCGTTGATTTATCTCGATTGCCTAACCGCCGCCAAAAGTAACGTTTCTGTGGCTCATACCAATAGATATTGGTGCGATCGGGTCCAATAAACCGATGAGTTTCATCCACTACCGCCTCTAGCCGCTTCTTGAGCGAGGGCAGGGTACGCAACTTGGGTAAAACGTTGAGCAACGGTTCATCCGGTCGTTTGGCCTGCCGACGCTGCTGCTCCATTTCCAGATGGTAAAGCGATTCTGCCAAACCACCAAGCAGCATGGACAGCCGAGCTTTCTCTTCGGCATGGGGAGAGTTTCCCCAAAGCGCAGATCCCAAAAGCACCACCCCTAAGCAGCAATCGCGATAGCGAATCGGCAAAATCAAAGTTCCCTGAACATTCAGGCGTTGCGCAATCTTGCGCCATTCACCGGCCCGCAACTCATCCCGTAGATCGGGAACCCCCAGCGGACGTTGCTGAATCACCACTTGTTCGATCAGATCGCCTGGATTCAGCGAGATCCGCTGCTTGAAAAAGCTCGTTTCCCCGTTTGCAGCAGTGCCACCTTGCCCAGACAAACGATGTTCAACCCGGTCATATAGTCCCAGCCAGGTCAATGTATAGTCGAATTCTTCTCGCAGGTAGGTCAGCGCTACTTGAATTGCGCCATTAGCAGTTTCCTCTTCCCGTATGGCTTGAAGAGCACGCCCCAGGGCAACCAGTTGTCTTTCATAACTCGACGGCTCTTTCTGCACAACCATAGCAACTTAACTCCTGGACCACACAGATTAGCAATTGTGTAGATTGAGAGTCCACTGAATTGCGAAGCGGTGGTTTGTTCGGGTTCGATCCTTCATGTCACTCCTTACTAAACACAATAGACAATGCAGGTTGAGAGCGCTACGAAATTGCAATATGAGATACTGTCCTTGACTTTAAAAACGCTCTTAAAATATGAGAGTTCTTGACCTATCCTAATTTTTACGCTTGACACAACCTTACCCTTCATCTCTAAAGAATTCCCAAGAAATGAAGGGAGCTTGAATCCTCTCCTTGTTTCTCCATTCCTGTTGAATATCCACCCATCTGGAAAGTCTCAAAATTACAGCCTTGGATATTTATAAAGTTGGCATTCGCCCTCTCCTGTTTTCTGGGTTAAAAGTTGATCCAGAACAAGCCCATCATCAGGCTTTACAATTTTTGGGTGTGCTCGATCGCCGCTCAAATCCACTCATCTCCTGGGTCCACAACCAACTAGCTCGATCATGCAGTTTTCCCCATTCAGCACTCCAACAATCTCTTTGGGGAATCGAGTTTGCAAATCCGATCGGTTTAGCGGCTGGTTTCGACAAAGATGGGGAGGTTGCAGGCATTTGGCCAACGTTTGGCTTTGGGTTTGCAGAACTAGGAACTGTGACCCTGCACGCTCAACCGGGCAATCCTTCCCCGCGATTGTTTCGTTTGATCTTAGATGAAGCCATCCTCAACCGCATGGGCTTTAACAACCAGGGAGCGGCTGCTTTAGCCGATCGGCTCAGTCAAGGCATTTGGGCTAATTCAGTCCAGCCTTCTGGAGACCAAGAGGCAGGCCCAAACGAAGCGAGTTCAGTTCAACTCCAAGCCAAAACCTGTCCGATCGGGATCAATTTGGGTAAATCCAAAATTACGCCTCTAGAAGCAGCAGCCGAGGACTATTTAGGCAGTTTTCGATTACTCAAACCCTGGGGCGATTATTTCGTCGTGAATGTTTCATCTCCTAACACGCCCGGTTTACGGAGCCTGCAAGCCGCCGATCAGTTAGACCGGATTCTGACGGTCCTGCAATCTGAAAATCAAGCCAAAAAGCCCCTGCTGGTTAAAATTGCCCCCGATTTAGCCTGGGAGGATATTGAAGCCATCCTGGCTCTTGCTCAAGCCCATCAATTAGCCGGAATCATTGCAACCAACACGACCATTAGCCGCGATCGGCTCAAGACCTTGAGAATTGAGGCTACCGGTAATTTAGTAACTGAAGAAGCAGGCGGCATCAGCGGGGTTCCCCTACGCGATCGGTCTACGGAGGTGATTCGATTTATCTATCAACAGACTCAGGGAACGCTGCCGATTATTGGCGTCGGCGGTATTTTTACAGCAGACGATGCTTGGGCAAAGATCTTGGCTGGAGCCAGCTTACTTCAGGTTTATACCGGTTGGATCTATGAGGGACCCTGGATGGTTCAGCGCATTCTCAAAGGATTAGTTGAGCGTCTAGAAGCGCGAGGACTACACCACATTTCTGAAGCCGTTGGGCTTGGAGACATAGGTCGATAACACCAGATGCTCAATTCGCTATCTTTAGGGGGATTGCTGCTGTAATTGCCCAATTCTGAGTTGCCGTTTCTTATGAAAGTAGAATTTCGTGAATGTGACTTTTTTGATCTCTGGATTTGGATCGAATTCCAGACCGATCCTTTTGAGCTAGAACGCCAATATGTTGAGGAAGTTTTGAACTCTTGGTTTCTACTGGGCAAACTGGGTGGATTTAACGCAGAGAATCTCCAGGTTCAGGACACTGGCCTAGACATCAGCTATATGGACTATGACACGGAAGAAGCTGGAGATAGCTTCATGGCGCTGATGCACAATATGAGCGAAGTAGAGTATGAGGGCCGATGGGCCCGTTGCTGGTTTGATTTGGGCACTACCGATGCCTTGGCGCTGGACGTGCTGATTAACACCCTAGAGCAGCTCAATAAAGACTATGTGCCGATCGAGCGTTTGATTATTGGGGGCGAAAATGCCGATTGGAAAATTCCTGGAAAGCGTCGATCGGAGTTTGTCGATCCAGACAACAATTAAGCCTACCTAAACTCAACCGAGCTAAAGCTGCTTAAAAGCTGTCTACGCGATGCTGAAGATGGCTGCCCTAGAGGCCACTCTAGAAAAACTCTGCCACAGGGCAACCAAATTAAGCGTGATGCATCGCGTTTTTGCCTAAATTTTCCACTCAAGAATTTTCAACAAGAATTTCTAAAACTCATCCCCCCCATAACTGGGCACCGGAGCTTCGTTATCTTTGCGAGAACCAAGCAGATCTAAGCGATCGACGCGAATGATTGGTTTAGTTCGATTCAGACCCGTGCTGCGATCCTGCCAATGGTCAAATTTGAGTGGACCGCTTATGCCGATCAAGCTGCCCTTGCGAACATAATTTGCGGCTGTTTCAGCAGGTTTTCCCCACAATTCCAGGTTGAACCAATCGGGTTCGTCGTTATTGCGGCTGACGCGTCTCACGGCTAGGGTCAAGCTGCATTTCACCGCACCCGACTCAAAATACTTCACATCCGGATCACCGCCAACCCGACCCACTAACGTCACAATGTTCAAACTCATAGGATATTCCACTCAAATTTCAAACCGCTCATTTTCCAACGGAGTTGATACATAAGTACTAGAACTCCAACTGCTGTTATTGTAATCGACAATCTTGCTTCTGTGCTTTAAATCGAATAGTTGCGAAAGAGTTGACAGATCGCTAAATTTCGCCAATAGTCTTGCATAGGGTGAGAAAAGAATCCCGCACAGTCCATCTCCACTGCAAAACTTTGAGGTGGCAAGCAAGTTTATTTGAAGAGCAGCAACTTCTACAGATTGCCTAATTTTGTGCTCGTTTTCTATCAGATCAGCAGGAACAATTAATGGTATTCTGGTATCCTTGATAGCGGCTTAGGTTTATATAGGCAAATTTAGCCGGTTCTGTCAGCGCAGTTTAGTTCTGTGACCGTAGGTTCAGACAACTCATTTGGGGGCTTAAAAGTTAGTGGGTTTCTTCAATCGCTTCTCATTCTCACGTGATATGGGTATCGACCTCGGTACTGCCAACACGCTGGTCTATGTGTCTGGTAAAGGCATTGTGTTGCAAGAACCGTCCGTGGTTGCCATCGATCAAGAAGACAAAGTTCCCTTAGCCGTCGGAGAAGACGCTAAAAAGATGCTAGGGCGAACTCCAGGAAATGTCGTCGCACTTCGTCCCCTGCGAGATGGGGTAATTGCAGACTTTGATACGGCAGAACTCATGCTGAAACACTTCATTCAGCGAGTACATGAAGGCCGGACTGGGTTAANTCGCTCCTCGCATTGTGATTGGTATTCCGAGCGGTGTAACTGGCGTAGAACGACGTGCTGTAATGGAAGCAGCCTCCCAAGCAGGAGCCCGAGATGTGTACTTAATCGATGAACCGGTTGCAGCCGCGATCGGAGCTGGTCTTCCTGTGGCGGAACCAACTGGCAACATGATTATCGATATCGGTGGCGGCACTACAGAAGTAGCTGTGCTGAGTTTACAGGGCACTGTACTGAGTGAATCAGTGCGCGTTGCTGGAGATGAGTTGAGTGAAGCCATTCTCAACTACATGAAGAAAGTTCATAACCTGGTGATCGGGGAAAGAACTGCAGAAGAGATCAAGATTATGATCGGTTCTGCATATCCAATGGAAGATGATGTGGAATCCGTTATGGATGTGCGCGGCTTGCATCTACTCTCTGGACTGCCTCGTACAGTGACTGTTAAAGGTCCCGAAATTCGTGAGGCAATGGCTGAACCCCTTTCGGTCATCATTGAGGCGGTTAAGCGAACGTTAGAGCGTACTCCACCTGAACTGGCAGCAGATATTATCGATCGCGGCATCATGCTGGCAGGAGGAGGCGCTTTACTGCGCGGTCTTGATACGCTCATTAGCCATGAGACCGGTATCGTTGTGCATGTGGCAGCCGATCCACTAAGCTGTGTGGTGCTGGGGACAGGCCGCGTGTTGGAAAACTTTAAGCAGTTAGAGCGCGTCTTTAGCGGTCGCTCTCGCAATTTCTAAATCCTCAGGTTTTCTTTTGAAAAATTAGCAAATGAGTAAAATTGCTTATCCTATCGGCCAACCTCTTGAATCAGAGCGGTCCTTAGGGTAGGTTGATTAAGGCGATTGTGACTTGCAGGGAGTAACTTGCATCAATGCAGTCTTCACTACAGGCCACCAGCGGGTGCAGTTGCGATCGTCGATGAAGATAGAGCACCCTACAGGATTCAATGTACGTAGTTCGTCGGTGGTGGGATCGAAACGGCATCAGGCTGGGGCTGGTTGGACTAGCGCTAGGTAGCGCTTGGCTAATTCGCCAAACTCAAGGTGCTCTCATCTATGAAGTTTATCGTGGCTTCTCCAATCCATTTGTGGGACGCCCCGTAGAGACGACAGCGACTAAAGATCCGAAAGTGCTGGAGCTAGAACAGCAGCTCGTTGAATTACAGAGTCAGAATCGTCAACTGCAAGAGCTATTAGGCTACATTCAACAAAATCCCGGCAAAGGTACGGTTGCTCCTGTGATTGGGCGCAGTGCAGATCACTGGTGGCAGCAGGTGATTTTAGGCCGAGGTGAACGAGATGGCATCCAAGTTGGGGCGATCGTTTCTGGCGAAGGTGGCATTGTTGGACGGGTTGTACAAGTTACCCCCCACACGAGCCGAGTGCTGCTCATTAGTGACCCCACCAGTCAGATTGGCGTAACCGTTAGCCGATCGCGCAACATGGGCTATATTCGGGGACAATCGGCCAATCGCGTCATCATGGAGTTCTTTGACAAGGTGCCAGATGTGCGACCGGGCGATGTGGTTTCTACTTCATCCTATAGCCAGTTATTTCCACCCGGATTACCTGTTGGCATTGTCGAGTCAGTCAACCTGAATAAAAGTCCAGCCCCTGAAGCCGTGGTCGAACTATCTACGCCCATTAGTCGCCTAGAGTGGGTTGTAGTGTCTACCAATCCGAAAGCAGGTGGAACTGAACTCTCACCCCAAGAAAATTTAGACGGTAGCCAGAATAGTGACCCCGATCCATTGGGAGATAATCAGTGACGATCCAACTGACACGCTGGCCTTCCTATTGGCGACGGGCTTTGAATTGGGGAATTACGGTTGGATCAGTGTTCCTCTGCTTGCTGGTTCTGCCGACTCGTTTTCCCGGCATGTCTCTGCTGGATGTGGGGCCTAACTGGCTCTTAGTTTGGGTTGTCGCCTGGAGTGTGAAGCGAACCATGCTGGAGGGAGCACTGGCCGGGCTCACCTTGGGGTTAATCCAGGATGGGATGACGGCTCCTGATCCAACCCATGCTTTAAGTTTGGTGGCAATCGGCGTAATTACAGCCCGGTTGCAAAAACAGCGCTATATTCAGGAAGATTTTATTTCGATCGCTCTGATTGTCTTTGGCATGGCTGTTTTGGCCGAAACGATCACAGCACTTCAATTCAGCCTTCACACTATCCTGGCTTCTCCTGAGATGGTCGAACGCGATTTAGGCAGTATTTGGCTATACCATCAGCGCATTGCCTTAGCCTCAGCCATTTTGAGCAGCCTTTGGGCACCCGTCGTCTACTACCCACTTAATCGTTGGTGGGAGCGTTTCGCTGAGATCGACCAGCCCCAAGCTTAAGCCGCCGCTTGAAGTAATTGAGTTAAGTAGTGGGCTGCGGAAAGTAGGTCTGCGTGGATGCGAGACGGCGCAAATTTTTGGAGATAGGCACTGCTCCGAATGCCGCAGGTAAGGGCGATCGTTGGAATACCCATTGCTTGCCCAGCCAACACATCAGCTTCTGTATCCCCTACCATCCAGGATTCTGTCATGCTATCTCGGTAGGAATAGGCCATGGCCTGCTGCAACAGTTGCGTCTTGTGGTCAGATTGGTTCAAGTAAGCAGCATGATCATCTGCAGCTCCCCAAATTGAGCTAAACAGGCCATCTAAGCCATGATTGCGCAACATTTGACGAGCCTGGACCTGCTGTCTTAGCGTTACCAGGACTAATCGCACCCCTTGACTCGCGAGTAACGCCAGAGCCCACTTTACCCCCGGTTGAATTTGATCTTGATGCAGCAAATCTGGTCGATTGACAATGTCTTTCACACAGGTCAGAAAGTGATCAATCTGTTCACCCTGTAAGCCCGATCGCATTGCAATTTCTGGATCAGGGGTGCGCTCTTGCTTCATCTGCCAAAACTGCTCTTTATGCAGATAGTGGATGGGCAGATGAACGCCTTGCTGTTGATAAATGGCCTGAGTCTCAGCCAAACCAATTCGATAGGTATGGTAGTAGCGATCGGAGACATCAACAATCGGACCGTCAAAATCGCAAAATAACGTGAGAGCAGGAGCGGGTGACTGGCGAGCAAAGCGGACAGACTGTTGAGCAATGCCGATCGCGGCTGGAATCATAAAAATTTACTTAAGATTTGCAGTGCGAAATGTTTATTTACATTAGCAACTGATTTGATAAGTCGTCAATTAAAAGGCACATTTCCTTGATTAGAAGATTTTATATCCGAGATATCAGGTAGCACAACTACTGTGGCTCTTCCCCGCTCTAGATTGCAGATTTTTGTTTGCAGACAAACTTTTCCAAATGCAATAGAGAGTCCCGATATATCAGCTTTTTATCAAGTGTCGCTTGTAACAGATTCCCTTTCCAACAGCAACGTGACAGGACCGTCATTCTCGATTGAAACCTGCATCATTGCGCCAAATTGGCCAGTTTCGACTTTCAAACCGCTTTGACGCAGTTTTGCCACAAAAAATTCGTAAAGTTTCTCAGCAATTGTAGGAGCAGCGGCTCGATCGAACGACGGACGACGACCTTTACGGCAATCCCCATAGAGCGTAAATTGGCTAATCACCAGCAGCTCCCCTTGCACTTCCTGGACCGATCGATCAAACCGATCGCCAGTCTCACCCGGAAACAGTCGCAGTTCTAAACATTTTTTGGCCATCCAGTCCAATTCCGCTTCGGTATCCCTGTCACTGATTCCCACCAGTAGATTGAGGCCACGTCCAATCTGGCCAATCACTTCACCTTCGACGGTCACTTGGGAAGACTTCACTCGCTGAAGCACAACACGCATGGCAATTACTCTATTCTCCAATCGCCTGAATAAACAAGGTTCTCTGTCGCGGACCATCCAATTCCACCAACAGAATGGATTGATAAGTACCCAAAGCAAGTTTGCCCTGAACGACAGGGATGACTTCACTGTTGCCCAACGTCATCGCCATCAGGTGAGAATGGGCGTTCATCGGTTCATCTGGTGGGATGTTAGGCCGCAAATGCAGATCGTTATGCAGATAGAAATCGCTGGGAGGAGCCAGTTTTCGCAAATAAGTTTGAATATCCTTGAACAGGCGCGGCTCATCTTCATTCACGGTTACAGCCGTCGTGGTATGCCGCGAAAACAGCAAAACCTGACCATTCTGTAGGTCAATGTCATTCAAAAATGCCTGGACTTGCGCAGTGACATTATAAATGCCAATTTCTGCATCGGTGCTAATTTCGAGCAGGTGATGAACGATCGTCATGGGTAAGCGGACTACTCAAACCTCATGTTCCATTTTCCCCTGAACCGGGAGTAAGGGCGAACCAGGATTCGCCCAATTGATAGCGCCTCTAGAGCTGTTTCACCAATACCAACACCTCAGCCGGTGGAACATCACGAATTTCGATATAGGCGGTTCCGTCCCCCGATCGCTTCACCTCAACCGTTGAGCCGATCGCATGCTTGCCACTAAAAGCCGGACCTGCTGCTGTCTGTGCCGTATTCGCAACTACTACAAACTTCGTTCCTACCGGACAAAGCTCTGCTGCAACCACCACATCCCCGCCTCGAGCATCTTTGCCATTCGGATTCACCAGGCAAACGGCCTCCTCGTTATCCAGAATACGAGACCAAGCCACCAGTTGACCCGATGGCGGCAGTTCAAATCCGGTTCCCGGTAAACGAATTTGGCGCGCATACTGCCGACCTGTCCGCAACACCAAATGTTCAGCGCGCACCTGACCAAGAGCCGCGATTCTGACATAAGCTGGACTTGCAGGATCAAAGCAATGCTTACCTGCGGTGCCAAAGGGACCAAATCCTGGCAGATCTGTATCCTGGTCCTTCAACTGGGTAGTTAAGTCTTGCTGATAGGAAGCACGGGGATGGTCAGGACCAAACATCGCCTCACGCAAATAGCGATCGCCATAGTTGAGCGAATCATTCCAGCCTTCCCCATTCACATAGGGCAATTGAGATTGGGCCGGACCCGCAAAAGCCTGCTCGGTGCCGTAGTAAATACAGGGAATTCCCAGCGTGAATAGCTGAAAAGCAGTTGCGGTCACGACTTGATGATCTTTCACAGGTGAATTGTCCGGAATGCCTGCTGAAAAGCGAATCTTCTCTCCAGTTACATGATCATGGTCATCCAGAATTGAGACGTGACGATTGCCCAGGCTTCGGTGAGAGCCAAAATCATCCGTATTTTCCTTAAACAAATTCAGATAGGTACTGCCTGCACTGAGTCCTTTGCCAGCCGATTGCAGCGTGGTTCGGGCTTCCCCAATGTCTAGTGCTGCATTCAGGTTACTTTGCAAGATCGCCAGACGATCGAGAAAGAAATCTTGAAAGAAGTCACCACCTGCGATCTCACCCACTAGGAAAAAGTTGCGCTTCCCGATCGAATCTGCGAACTCCCGAATCGAACCACAGAAATCGCGCGCATTTTCCAGCGACACATGCTTAACAGTATCAATCCGGAAGCCATCACAATCCGTCAAGGCGATCCAATACTTGTAGCACTCTGCCAGGAACGCAATCGCATTCGGCGCATCCAGCGCAAAATCTTTCAGGCTGAAAAAGTCGGTTCGCTTGTTTTCCGCATGAGGATCGCCAATTTCTCCTGATCCTAAATTGCCTTTCCCCGCGCGGGTATAAAGTTTCGGATCTTGCAATTCACGTGGCCAAACACCTGCATGGGGATCTTGAATATCTTTGGCGTCGGTGGTAAATCCCTGCTGCATGTCATCCCGCCAAACCAAACGCCAGTCACGTTT
This sequence comes from Elainella saxicola E1, assembly GCA_002796835.1. Lineage (GTDB taxonomy): Bacteria > Cyanobacteriota > Cyanobacteriia > Elainellales > Elainellaceae > Elainella > Elainella saxicola. The sequence continues at coordinate 32,386 of LUGL01000037.1, forward strand.
GTTCGGATCATTGGGATTCCCATAAAAGTTAGGCCATCCCAAATAAGGAATTTGATCGAGATTTTCAACAATTTGATTGACAGGTTGACCAGGTGGAACATAGCCCCAGTTATCACCAGAGTGATTCATGATGATATCCAAGATGATGCGGATTCCTTTTGCATGAGCTGCACTGACTAACTCAATCAGATCGCGCCGCGTCCCAAATCGAGGATCAACGTCTAGAAAGTCTTGAATGCCATAGCCATGATAGGAATCTACACGAACTCGTTGCTTAAAAACTGGACCTACCCAAATGGTTGTGACACCCAGGTTCTGCAAATAGTCTAATTGTCCCTGGATTCCCTTAATCGTTCCGCCCTGCCAACGTTTGCCAGATTCGGCCCATTTCTGCCAATTCCAGCCCGATCGATCCGTTGTCTGCCGCAGTTGCTGAATCTCAGCGCGGGTCAGCAGGGTCCGAGAGGCTTCTTTGCCATCGCTAAACCGATCGGGCAACAGAAAATATAGCACCTGATCTCGCCAATCGATTGGTGATGGGAAATAGGTCACTTGCTCCCGACGAGCCCGATCGAGCAGTCGCTGCACCTCAGATAAAGTTTCTGGACGATCCACATCGAGCAAATCGCTTGGGTTTGGCATATAACTACTCCATTAAAATTTCATTTCCTGATCCAGCACACCAGAAAGATAGGATTCAAAAGTTCTACCTTCTCTATCTAAATAGAGACGATAAAGTTTGACAGTACCCATACGGGTACATTCTCGATCATCAAATCCAAAAACAAATAGATTAATATCTTTTGTAACTAGGCTTGAATAACAAAATCGGTTGGCGCGATCGATTCAGCAGGCAATGCAGCAAACTGACTACCGGTTCCCAGGCCAGCAGCATTACCATTTTCGTTATAAAATAGACGCCCGTTGGATGAATTGTAGACAATTAGAGCTACATTCGTGCTAGCAGCAGCATCTGTTGTGACTGCAGCAAATTCACGACCAACGCTAAAGCCATTACCAACCGCGCTCGTAAGTCTAGAAAAAGTCAGTTTACTCAATACAATTTTGTCGATATTGCCAACAAAGTCTACTAATGTATCAATGCCCAAAGCAGCGTTGAAGACTCGATTGGCAACAAAGCTAAACTGATCTTGACCCGCTCCACCCGTTAGCGTATCATCACCCGAATTTCCTGTGAGTACATCGTTTCCTGCGGCTCCGTTCAATTCATCATCACCACGTCCCCCGTTCAGTTGATTTTTAGTCGCATTCCCACTGAGCGAATCATTACCATCCCCTCCAATCATATTTTCGATCGTGCCAGTGATACTCAAGGCTTTGCCCGCGATCGTTCCACCTGTAGCCAGATTCAACACAATGTCCTGAGTCACAGCGGCAGCATTGATTGTGTCATTACCTGCGTTGTCAGCCAAGCTGGAATTTCCGCTATTCAGATATTCGTCAGTATAAATATAAGTATCATCTTCACTAATCGGATCGCCGTATAAATTCAGCGACCAGCTCTTCAATGTGCCAACGTTCCCTGTTGCTTGATCGCGAACGACCAATCGCCAGTTCCCAATACCAGTTTCTCCCCAGAATTGCGTGCTGGAAAGTGTAAACTTTAAGTTCCGCTGGGAGAGAGAGCCACGCGCAGATCCATAAACTGTGGGATCAGAGGGCCTATCGATCAATACACTACGAGTTCCGCCCGGTGAAATGAGAAATACCTGCAAATTTCCAATCCAGGGATGAGCAATATCCAGCTTCACTTCGACATAATCCAAATTCAGCCCTGATTGAACATTGACGCGATCGACCACTGTACCCGTAGCATCAGGAATAGCCAGATTGGGCGATCGATTAATCTGCACATTTTTTTCATTCGCAGCGGTGCTCTGCTGGCTCCAGGTCTCGGCTAGTCGCACTGCCGCATGAGCATCAACACGACCAAAGCCGTAATCGGGGCTAGTATGCAGTCCACCTCCGTTCCAGCGATTGGCTCCATTGCTTTGCCAACTCGGATTTGCAGCATCTGTCTTTCGAGCGGAGTAGGCCAGAATTTCCTGCACATCCCGATAACCGAGATTAGGATTGGCTTCTAGCATCAAAGCAACAACACCTGTCACCATTGGCGCTGCAGCAGAAGTCCCGCCAAAATCAGAGGTGTAATCGATCGCGCTATAGCCCAATCCGCCAGTCCGATCGGTCGTAAAAATACTATCTTCTATCTCACCCCCAAATGCCGAAACCAGCAGATTGGCCCCCGGGTTACTGTAGGAACTGTAAACCCCAGTATGAGTCAGGGCACCGACAGCGATCGAGTAGCGTGAGTTTTGATAGTTATGATAGTTAGCATTGTCATCACCTCGATTGTTTCCGGCTGCGAATACAACGACAGTTCCTAAACTACTTCGCCCAGTCTGAGCCACCATTCGCAGGGCTAGTGATGCTGGCTGAAAGATCGGGTTTAAAAAACTATCGTAAAAAGGATAGTTATATGACCAACTACTATTAATGACATCAAATGCACTTGCTTTCTGGAATGCTAAAATATCCTGAGCTGGTGTTCCTTCAAGAAAGTCGAGCCGCAGACCAGCTAATGTCGCATCATAGGCAATGCCAGTACCGCCAATTCCGTTGTTAGCTTCAGCTCCAATAATTCCCGCTACAGAAGTACCGTGATCATCACTGTAGTGATAGAGACTATTATCATATACGGGAGCAGCATCGTCATCTTGTTGCCCTGCATCGTAATCGATTTGCGGATTGTAATTCTGATCGAGGTCAGGATGAGTATATTCAATGCCATCGTCAATAATGCCTATTTTGATTCTTTTGCCGGTATAGTCTTGCCAAACATCAATAACGTTCAAGTCAATACCAGGTGTGCCGCCTGTTTGACCAGTGTTATGGAGATACCATTGCTTAATAAAGCTAGGATCAGTTGGGATAGGCATAGCTGACTATACTCTCGAGGGCTTCAGAGGGAGATCATTCTGAGAATTGATATTCACACAAAACGCTTAATCAAATTTTGCTGACATTTGATCTATCGTAATTATTTGATCCACCGTGATTATTCATCGAGGCTGCAACGGTAAGAGCTACAGTAGCATGGGTCTAAATTCCAGATCAATTCGTAACACACTTTTTCATACTACGCATATAGCTACCACCGCCTATCAGCATTCCGCAATTGTATGAAAAGTATTTTTTGAAGGTCGCGCTTGGCGCTACACTCGCTCTATCATTGACAGAGATGAACACAGGTTTCAACAACACGATCGAGAAAATCCTGGTTCCAACGGGCAAAACCCGTCGCTAACGCTTGAGCTTGGTCGATGCAAGATAATAGGTGAGTCCGCACCTGATCTAAATTCGCTTCCGTCGGACTAACGAGCATTTCCGCAGCACCTAAACGCTTTAAGGCCGCTCCATTCAACTGCTGTTCAATATGACAGGGTAAAACAAGCTGCGGTATACCTGCTAGCAAACAACCAATGGTTGTCGTGAGGCCACCATGATGAATGGCGATCGATTTATCAACCAAAGCTTCCTTTAAAGGTTGGAAAGGTTGGAATTGCGGCTCAGTCTTGAAAGCTCTTAAGACTAGTTCATAGGCAGGATATTCCTGCATTAAGTAGGTCCAGGGCGGACTTTCGGTTGAAGCTACATTTTTAGCCAATGGGGTGAGATGGATTCCCACATATTCAGTGGTTGGCAAGATCGATCGATAAGCTCGATAGAAGTCAAGTTCAGGTACGCTAAAAATAAAACTGCGATCGCCATTCAAGGCCTGCCCCAAGGATGTTTCGAGCGGAATCACCTGACGCACAGTTTCACTCACCTGTTGCTGCTGCTGAACAGATTCTGGTGGCATCGCAGAACGAAATGCTGGAAAAACTTCTACCGGTGGCGGCACCGCAAAGTAACTACCTACTACAACCGTTGGTACAAGGCCCCAAGCCGCTAACACCAATCCTGGTGCGTGATCAGTAATTACAAGATCTGGCTGGATCGTTTTCAGAATATCTTGCCAATTTTGTAGATGATGGCGCAGAAGATCTACCTGTGCAAACCCAAAGGCGGCCAGCAGATCTGCAAAAGTATAGGAATTTTCTCGACCAGAGAAAGGAAGACGGGGGGCAGGGATCTGTTGCCAGGGAAAATTGACGTTCCCCTTCAAATTGAAAGATTTTAAGGCAAAAATCGGCTCCCAGCCTTGCGCTGCCAATCGCTCTGACAATGCTACGAGACGTTGAATATGGCCCTGTCCCGCGCCTAATTCCCAGCCAAGTAAGACTTTCATTGCTTCTACCTCAATCTCCTCTGAGTATTCCCTTACGGCGATCCTCCCTCTACAGCAAAAATTGTGCGAGTCAGGGAATTTTAGTTCACCTCACTCACACAACAGTTAATGTCTTTGAGATCAAAGGATTCAAATTACAAAAGTTCTCTACATTTGGTAGAGCATCAGCGATGCAGCAAAAACTACTCTACTTGAAAAGATTGGGAGACTTCTGTTAAAAGTAATTCATCGATGAAGCGCAAAGTTTGAGCTACAAGAGGAAGAACCCTGTAGAGGATTCGGCGTATTGCCAAAAGTGATGTTGTTGTCGAATTTACATCCTTTAGTATCAGGCGATTTTGAACTAGATCCACACCCTAAGTTCCAGAGATTTTGATTGATTTCCTTACTCTCTCCACAAGGAGATTTACCCAGAACAACAACATTAGGAACAATCGGATCCTTGGAGGATTTATCGTCTTTACATGACCATGAATCAGAACCTTTACTGCAAACTAGAGCATCACATCCTTGTGTTCCGGTCAGCGGATCCTTACCCATGGGAGTGCCAGGTGTGCGGCCACCTTCATCATTACTGCCACCATGCGGTCGGGATTTGCCTGGATCTCCGCCCTCTGCTCCGTTACCAATGCCCTGATTGTAGTGACATTTGGTTGGCTCTGGTGTAGGAACGGGGGTTGGATCGACCGTTCCACCATAACCCGCTACACTAGGCGAACTGTTAGACACAGGCACTACATCAACTGGAACTTTTAGTGCTGAACCCTCTTTGCTGCTCCCACACTTTCCTAAAGAAGTGCCAGGTGTACGGCCATCTTCATCATTACTGCCACCATGCGGACTGGACTTACCGGGGTCGCTTCCTTCTGGACCATTGCCAATGCCTTGGTTAGAACAATTCTTTACAGGCGGTACTGGTACGGGAATGGGGGTTGGATCGACCGTTCCACCATAACCCGCTACACTAGGCGAACTGCTAGTCACAGGCACTACATCAACTGGAACTTTTGGTGCTGAACCCTCTTTGCTGCTCCCACACTTTCCTAAAGAAGTACCAGGTGTGCGACCATCTTCATCATTACTGCCACCATGCGGGCTGGACTTACCAGGGTCACTCCCTTCTGGACCATTGCCAATGCCTTGGTTAGAGCAATTCTTTACAGGCGGTACTGGTGCAGGTACAGGTTTGGGATCAACCGTTCCACCATAACCCGCTACACTAGACGAACTGCCAGACTTGGTTGAAACACAAGAAGTGGTATATGCCATTGTTTATCTTCCCTAACTCCTAATCATGACTCCATTAAAGGCGGGGAGAAGGTTAGATACTAAGCGTAAAAACCCTAGTGAGCTTTTGTTCAACTCTCACATCCTTTATGCAGCTTTGCGATAAACACAGATAACTTTCATTTTCCAAAACATCATTCAAAAAGTGATGAGAGTAGAATCAACGAAAGCCTCTTAATAAAATTCCTGTTAAATCCATTTCTTACCCAAAAACTACTGAACAAAAGGACTTCAATCGCTTTACAAAACGAAAACTCGAACCATGTGTCATCGGAAAAGTACGGAGAGAGGCAAAAAATTGCTTCACAGAATCTTTGCAGGCGTTCCACCACTAATTTTTCGATTAATTCAAACCCCTGAAAAGGGGTATCCAGCCCAAAGGCGCTGATGAAAAGGGTTGACCATCAAGCAGTGAAGCACCCGACGCTCTGCTATCAACTTCCGCTACCCAAGTCACTTTACACAGGATCTTACTGATTGTCTGATCGCTCATTTGCCAAGTCTCGCCAATTTCCGCAGCAAGATTGCTAGTCCATCCATTTTTCTCGGAGGTGTCATCCGTCAATGTCCGGTCTTTGCGACAGAATAAAAGGAAAACGACGTTGAGACTGACCTATGAAAACAATTCTCATCGTGGAAGATGAAGCAGAAATTGCTCGCTTTATCCAACAGCTTTTAGAAAAAGAAGGCTTTACCTGCCATGTCAGCCGCAATGGATCAGATGCGATCCGTTACTATCAACAGCTTCAGCCTGATCTGGTCATTCTGGATGTGGGGTTGCCAGAGATAGATGGACTAGAAGTCTGTACCCGAATTCGCAAGTATGGCAGTACTAAGAACCCATATATTTTGATGCTGACAGCCCGTGGCGAAGAGATCGATCGCGTGATCGGCCTCTCCACAGGTGCCGATGATTATGTCGTTAAGCCCTTTGGCCCGATGGAGCTAGTAGCAAGAGTTCGTGCCCTATTTCGCAGGAGTTTGCGGCAGGGTGCCCCCACTCAAAGCCACTCAACAAAACACTTTACGGTTGATCTGGAACAGCATCTCGCAGAGCGCCATCTTGAAGGTAAAACAGAAGTATTGGATCTGACGGCGATCGAATTTGATCTCCTGGCCACATTGATTAGCCACCCAGGACGCGCTTGGAGTCGGGCACAACTGATTGACAAACTTTGGGGAGCTGATTTTTTTGGGGACGATCGAGTCGTTGATACCCATGTCGCACGACTCCGCAAAAAGATTGAACTGAATCCGACTCAGCCTCTGTTTATCAAAACTGTCACCGGCATAGGATACAAGTTTGAAGATGCTGCGAAGGAAGGCTAACTGTGAGAATTGGGTTACAAACTCGCTTGTTTTTCTCTCACCTGGTTGTAATGCTGGTTGGGTTGCTAAGTTTTTTGGTAATTAGCAAAGCCGCATCCCACCATCTTTTCTTTGGACATCTAGATTATTTGGAAGAGGTCGGCATCACCCTTAGTGAAACTCGTAGTGCGCTCGTTGAAGGATTTGAGGCGGCCTGGAGCAAAAGTACCCTGCTCGCCATTGCCGTTGGCACCTTAACTGCTGCAGGCTTAAGCTATTGGGTTGCGCAACGGATTGTCCTCCCCTTGTTTCAGATGGAGCAGATTGCTCGTCAATTTGCCTCAGGACAACTTCATGAACGGGTCCCTGCTAGCGATATTCCAGAAATTGCTCAATTAAGCACCAGTTTCAACCGGTTAGCCAGCAGTCTGGAAGATGTGGAACACCGCCGCCATGAGTTGATCGGTGATGTGGCCCATGAGTTGCGAACGCCTTTGACGATCGTGCGGGGTTATCTAGAAGAGTCTGTGAATCGACAAGTGGAACCATCCCTGGGAACCTGCGGACTTTTGGTCAAGGAAACCAAGCGACTAGAACGATTAGTCAATGATCTCCAAGTCCTTTCCCAAGCAGAAGTGGGACATTTAAGTTTGAACTTGCGCCCTGTTGATCTACGCCCTCTCCTTTGTTCCTTACACCAACGCTTTTCGAGCCAGCTTTTAGAAACCGTAACCATGCAGGTTCAATGCACTGAGCACTTACCCATGGTTCTAGCCGACCCCGATCGCACCGAGCAGATTCTGGTCAACTTGATCGGCAATGCAATTCGTCATACTCATGCAGGAAAAATTACGCTGCGAGCCTGGAGTGCAACGGGGCAGGTGTGGGTTGCGGTGTCAGACACAGGATCGGGGATTGCCCCAGAAGAATTACCCCACGTTTTCGATCGATTCTGGCGATCGACGAGATTACATGCTCACGACAGAACAGGGACAGGAATTGGTTTAGCCATCACCAAACGCTTAGTTGAACTGCAAGGTGGACAGATCGCTACCGAAAGTGAATTAGGCAAAGGGACAACATTCCGATTTACGCTGCCCATTACTTGATTAGGCATTCTTGTTGGACAGGCATTTCTTAGGAGATTTGTCACAAGATAGCAGCAATTTCGACACATGAGGATTCTAGAGTGAAAGTGGTCAAATTCACTTGGATTCAGCCAAGCTCTGCCCTGGAGAAAATCTATGATCCGTGTATTCCCAATCATCACCAGTTTTATACTCGTGCTTTGTGTTGTTCTAGCTGGGGTCAAAATCGTTAATTTGCTGTTTCCTTTCCAGACTACTGGATCCAAAAATAGCCTGTTGAAGAAATAGGGCCCTACCCAAATTATCCCAGAGCACATAGAAAAAATTTTATTGACTGAAGGGCAGCCTCTTGCTGTAGAAACGATCTTGATTCCAATGTCGCGAATCGATCCGACTCGATGCTGTCATTGCTATTTGCAGTTACTCTTAAATTTTCCATCTCTCCCCACATAGACAAAACCCATATCTTGCAAAGAATCGGGCCGTTCTAGCTAGCTGTGAGCCGAGGGCAGCTTCCGCACGTGCCCCTTGAAATTTCAAGACATTGATCGCTTCAAAATTCATCAATCACTTCAAATTCAGTTCTCTCAAAATTGCGATGAAGCTAAAGTATTGGCTTTTAACGGGAATGAGTACTTTAGGCCTGATGGCACTTGCGGGATATTGGTATGTCTTTATTGCAAATGCTCCACAATTAGATGCAGCACCGATCAGCACAATCAATACTGGGTTAACTTTTCAACTGGAAAGTTTTGAAAGCAAGGCAATGGGAGAAACCCGCCAATATGGCATAATTTTGCCAGCCGATTATGCTCAAAATCCCCACAAGTACTATCCGGTGATCATTCTGTTGCATGGCGGACATGATGACGCAACGGCTTACTCAAAAAAGTATGCGATCGCCCCCATTCTTCAAGCACTTTATAAATCTCATCGGCTCCCCCCGGCAATTGTGATCATGCCAGATGGCAATGACGATCGCGGCTCCAACCCGATTTTCGATCCAGCTTACTTTGACGGTCCCCATGGCCAACTCGATCAGCTAATTGGCTCTGAGTTAGTGCAGGTGATCAAGACGCGCTATCGAACAGCCGATAATCCACAGCTCTGGGCCATGGGCGGCATCTCTTCCGGCGGATGGGGAGCGTTTAATATTGGTTTGCGGCATTTAAATCAATTTCATACCCTGTTCAGTCATAGTGGTTACTTCACGGACAGCAGTGGCACAGCCAACAGCCCTGAAGATTTCGTGGGAACGATGATGCGATCGTTATCAGCTCACCAGAGACAACAGCTGCATTTCTATATTGATGCTGGAGCAAACGACAAAGACTTTGTGGCTTCCAGTCAGCAGTTTCACCAAACACTGGACCAACTTGGCATTGCTAATGAATTCCATGTCTTTCCAGGCGGCCATGGTCTGGCCGGTGCTGATTTTGGTTGGAACTACTTCCGGAAGCACCTAATGGATTCTCTCAGCTATGTCGGCCAACAGTTCCAGGATCAAGCGGTGCAATCAAAGTCAGCTGAATTCCAACGAATTTAGATCAGAGGAATTTGAAACATAAAAGTCTATAAAAACAGATTGAGGGCGTCATAGCGATGATGAATAGCCTATTTTACTCAACTCGATCGCAGCGGAAACCATCCCGCTGCTGGAAAGCTGTAATGACTCAACGGACTCGCCTCGAACTCTGGGTCGCCGCATCTCTCACCGGAGTCATTGGCATTGTCAATTTATTGTCTACAGTGACACCCAGTTTAATCGGACGAGTTATCTGGTTAAAGCCAATTTTCCCGTTTGAGGTGCGGGCAGGTGCCCATTTGTTTACTGCTGTGACGGGATTTTTGCTACTGACGCTGGCGACCAATCTGTTACGCCGCAAATATATGGCCTGGTTATTGACGCTTGGATTGCTGATCGTCTCGATTTTTAGCCATTTAATTAAAGGATTTGACTACGAGGAAAGCCTACTCTCTGGAGTGCTGTTGCTCCAGCTCTTGCTGATGCGATCGGTATTTACGGCCCAATCCGATCGGCCTTCAATTGCACAGGGAGCGCGAGTGTTGATCGGTGCAATAATTTTCACGCTAGTGTATGGCGTTGCTGGTTTTTATCTATTAGATGAACATTATTCCGTCAACTTTAGTTTGATCGATGCTATTCGTCAAACGTTATCCATGTTTTTTGTGGAAGATGAAGCAGGATTGCAGCCTACCACTCGATTTGGTCAATACTTTGCCACTTCTATTTATTTAATAGGATCGATTACAACTGGATACGCATTGATAATGCTGTTGCGTCCAGTCATCCTTCATACTGGCGTCAGATTAGAAGATCGGCAACAGGCGAATGCGATCGTTGAACAATATGGTCGATCGTCCCTGGCAAGATTAACGCTATTAGGGGATAAGGTGTATTATTTCAGTCCTTCAAGACAGAGTGTGATCGCTTACGTGCAAAAGGGGCGGGGCGCAATCGTTCTGGGTGATCCAATTGGTCCAACTGAGGATCGTCAAGAAGCGATTGTTGGCTTTCAAGCGTTTTGTGCTCGCAATGATTGGTATCCTGCTTTTTATCAAACGTTACCAGACGACTTGGAGTTGTATTGCAACTTGGGATTTAAAGCCCTGCAAATTGGAGAAGAAGCCATTGTCGATCTCACAACGTTTACGATTGAAGGAAAAGTAGGTAAGGATTTTCGAGCTGCGCTGAATAAGTTTGCCAAATTGGGCCATCAAGTAGAGTTTCATCAACCGCCAATTTCTGATGCACTCTTGCGTGAACTGCGTCCGGTGAGCGATGAATGGCTGCACATGATGCATGGCTCTGAAAAGAAATTTTCCTTGGGATGGTTTGATGAACGATATCTTAGAGATTGCGAAATTGCAGTCGTGAGAACACCCAGGAGAACAATCAGTGCTTTTACCAATATCATCTCAGAGTACAAATGCTCTGACGTTACGGTAGACCTGATGAGACGACGCCAGCATGTCGAAAACGGCACAATGGACTTCTTGTTTATCTCCCTGCTCCAGCATTTCAAACAGCAAGGCTATGAGGGTTTCAACTTAGGGCTCTCCGCACTTTCTGGAGTCAGTGCCATCCCTCGATCGCCACGACTTGAGCAAGCATTGAACTATTTGTATCAACATCTCAACCAGTTTTATAACTTTCAAGGACTGCATCACTACAAAGAAAAATTTCATCCCCGCTGGGAACCTCGCTATCTCATCTATCCTCGTTTTACTGCTTTGCCTGACGTGGTGATCGCTCTGATTCGAGCTGATTCGGGCGATCGGTTGCTCGATTACTTTAAGCCTGGATCGTGAAGCCTGAATCGTGAAGCCTGAATCATGCAATCTGGATGATAAGACTAGACATGAAACTTTCCCCGCCACGCCACCTGGTTCATCTTCTGCCTTCCCTGTTGGGCCTTGCGCTATTTTGCCTGTCGATCTGGGCGATTAATCAGGAGTTAAAACAATATTCAATTCAAGAAATTTGGCAGAGTTTGCGGGCCACTCCAGCAGCCAATATCGGCATAGCGATCGGCTTGACTGGACTGAATTATTGGGTCTTTACAGGCTACGACACCTTAGCAGTTCGCTATGTTCAGCATCCCACTTCCTATCGTCAAACGGCTTTTGTCGCGATCGTCAGCACAGCAGTGAGTAATAGCGTGGGTCTTGCATTATTGAGTAACAGTGCAATTCGTTATCGGTTTTATTCCATCTGGCAATTTTCTCCAATCGAAATTGTCCATATCATCACCTTCTGCAATCTCGGCTTTTGGCTAGGATTATCTGCCGTCGGAGGCGTGGTGTTCACTCTGCAACCTGTGGCAATTCCGCCCCTCCTGCATCTACCGTTTCATTCCGTGCGATCGTTGGGAGGCATCTTCCTAGCCATTGTGATTGGCTACTTCATTTGGCCTCTGATCAGCCGTCAAGCTTTGAGGATTGGTCGATTTGAATTTCCTCATCTCCCCGTTCATCTAGCGATCGGCCAAGTTGGAGTTGCTGCGCTTGATTGGACGATCGCTGCTGCCACGCTCGATGTTCTATTACCAGCTTCGATGCCTGATCTGACTTTCTTTGGTATTTATCTACTAGGACAAATTGCAGGTGTTGTCAGCAATATTCCTGGTGGATTAGGAGTATTTGAAACGGTTCTATTGCTGTTGTTAATGCCATCTCTTCCCTCGACAACGGTGCTGAGTGCACTGATCGCCTACCGCATGGTTTATTATCTGCTGCCGCTGCTGATTGCAGTTGTGCTGTTGGGAAAACATGAATTGCGACAAAGGTTGAGTCACCTTTGACAATGCTGATTCACTCACTTTTGCCGGAAAACAATTCCAGCAAGCTCAAGCCGATCATGCAACCCTATCCATTCATTAGAAATAAGATACCGTTCCTGTGATGGTGATGAGCGGGGCACAGGATCAGATGTTTACCTATGAGATGGGTATAGAGCTGGCCAGCCATTTTTCTCACGGCGAGCATCTCCACTTTCAAAATGCGGGCCATCTGCTCATGGCAGAGCATCCACAGGCCGTCAATTTAGCGATCGCCAATCTGCTGCTCAAAATGGATGCCTGGTAAACTCTTTGAGCAGGTGCAAGTCTGATTTTTTGTATGATGCCCAGGAAGAAAATGGCGGGATCGCTATCTTTTTGGCAACAGAGGATCGTATCCTAAGACTGAAATTCTTTGGGCTGCCATTGAATTCGATCGACCTCCTAGCCTCCCAAAATCGCCCATGTCTTCTGTTCATATCATCGCTCATCCGTTGGTTCAACATAAACTCAGCATTATGCGTCAGGTGGAAACCCACACCCAGGACTTCCGCCGCTTGCTGAAAGAGATCGCCATGCTGCTGGCCTATGAGGTGACGCGCGATCTGCCGCTTAAGCATGAGTCAATTAAAACCCCATTGGCAGAGATGAAAGCGCCAATGCTGGCTGCTGACAAAAAGATGGTGATTGTCTCAATTCTGCGGGCCGGACAAGGGTTACTGGATGGCATGATCGAGCTAATTCCCACCGCAAAAGTTGGACATATTGGCTTATATCGGGAACCAAGCACATTGACGGCGGTTGAATATTATCTGAAATTGCCGTTGGATGTGGAGCACCGCGATATGTTGGTCGTGGATCCCATGTTGGCAACTGGCAATTCAGCGGTGGCAGCAGTCGATCGCCTTAAGGAAGCAAATCCGGCCTCGATCAAATTCGTCTGTTTATTAGCAGCACCGGAAGGAATTCAACATTTTCACGAACAGCATCCCGATGTGCCGATCTACACGGCAGCGATCGATGAATATTTAGATGATCATGGCTACATCGTACCGGGATTGGGCGATGCAGGCGATCGGCTTTATGGAACGCGCTAGAGGTGACGATGGCACGGGAACTAGAAACGATCCGCTATCTTCGCTCGACACAGGCCATTCGCGATCGCTGTGGAGCCTTATTTGAGTTGTGTTTGCAGGATCAACTATCGCATTTTCGGTGCGATCTGACTCAGCTCGATCGGGTGGCTGATTATGTGATCGAAACCATTCAAGCGGCCTATCCCGATTGGCAAATTCCGTTTCACAGCCGCTGGCGACATTTTCAGGCCGGTGGTGTCGATCGACTCTCAGACCTGCATCAAAAACTTTCGGCCTATTCGCCGTTAGAACGTGCTCGCATTCAATTCGATCTAGCAATTACCAGCGTTTTGCTGGACGCTGGAGCCGGAACCGTTTGGCGCTATACAGAAGCTGAGACCGGCAAAGAATTTGGTCGATCAGAGGGGTTGGCGGTGGCTAGCTATCACCTGTTTTTGCAGGGCAGATTTTCTAGCGATCCAGGCTATCCTTTGCGAGCTGATGCGATTGGATTGCAGCAGTTGAGCCTCAAACAGTTGGCCCAGGGATTTCAGGTCAGCGATCAGAATCCCTTAGTTGGTCTAGAGGGGCGATTGAAGTTGATGCAGCAGTTAGGACGGGTACTCGCCAGTCTGCCACAACTTTTTGGCGTAGAGAATCCTCGACCTGGCGCATTGGTCGATTATTTGATGGCCCAAGCTCAAGATGCTCAACTTTCTGCCCATCAGGTGTTTGAAGCGGTGTTGGTTGGATTCAGCGAAATTTGGCCGGGTCGGATAACGATCGCCAATGTTAATTTGGGCGATGTCTGGCAGCATTCCGCCTTACCCAGTACCGACCTGGGCGCTCAACTGGTGCCGTTTCACAAACTTTCTCAGTGGCTCACCTATTCCCTATTGGAACCCCTGCAAGAATTAGGCTTGACTATCACCGAACTCAATCGCCTTACCGGATTAGCGGAATATCGCAATGGCGGATTGTGTGTTGATCTGGGATTGCTGCAACCCAAACAGGCAGCAGTGCTGCAAGAATCCCATTTGCCCAGTTCGGAGGTGATCGTGGAATGGCGAGCGTTGACGGTGGTGTTGCTCGATCGGATCGCGGCCCAAATTCGTCAGCAGCGAGGGCAAACTGCGCTAGAACTCCCTTTAGCTAAAATTTTAGAAGGTGGCACTTGGGCTGCGGGAAGACGGATGGCGGCGGAACGGCGATCGAATGGTGCTTCCCCTATTCAGGTCAGGAGTGATGGGACGGTGTTTTAAATCTGTTTCTCTAGAGGTTGGGTTAAGTAGCCGAGCATTGGATCGATCGCACTTCCATCGCATCTGAAATCAGACAAACTCCGCCAAATCGATTCAACACAGGACGCAGATGTTCGATTACGCGATCGACCTGTTCAGGAGCACAAATGGCGATCACGTAATCGTTTTCCATCATGTCAACCTCATGGGAAGTGGTGCCTTTAATGCCGTTCCCTTCCACATTGCGAATCACGGTATATTTAGCCACGCCTGCCTGCTTCAGACCGGCAATAATTTTGTTGAGTTCGATCGAATCTGAAATAATCTCAATTCGTTTAACGGGATACATGAGTCTCAACTCCAGAAAAAATTAATACCGTAGAGATATAGCGGAATACCAATGATAATATTGAATGGAAAGGTGACGGCTAATGCCGTAGATACATAAAGGCTGGGATTGGCCTCTGGCACGGTCAACCGCATTGCGGCTGGAACAGCAATATAAGATGCACTGGCGCAGAGAACACAAAATAGTAGTGAGTCGCCTTGCGACATACCAATCAGTTTGGCAATCAGCAATCCAATCCCGGCATTGAGAATGGGAATCAGAATGGCAAAGCCGATCAGAAAAATACCCGTTTTTTCTAAATCTTTAATCCGACGTGCGGCCACTAACCCCATATCCAGCAGGAAGAAGGTGAGAACGCCATAGAACATGTCTTGCGAGAAAGGTTTGAGCACTTCCCAACCATGCTCGCCGGTTAGAACACCGATCAACAAACTGCCCACCAGCAAAAACACCGAACTATTCAGAAATGCCTCTCGCAGTACCTCAGACCAGTTAAATTCCTGGGACTCGCTCTGATTGGCCGTAAACAATTTCACCAGAATCAATCCCACAATTATGGCAGGCGATTCCATCAGCGCCAACGCGGCCACCATGTAGCCATCAAAGGCAATATCGAGCTGTTGCAAAAATGATCCGGCGGTGATGAAAGTGACGGCACTGATCGATCCATAAGTTGCGGCGATCGCAGCAGCATTGTAGGCATCCAGTTTGAGCCGGAGAATAAAAAAGGTATAGAGCGGAACGACACAGGCCATCAGAATTGAAGCTAAAATGGTCAAGATCACCGCTTGATCCACACCACTTTTTACCAGTTCAACTCCACCCTTAAAGCCAATCGCAAATAGCAAATACAGCGAAAACAGCTTGGGCAACGGAGCCGGAATTTCCAGATCGGATTTGACGAAAATCGCCAGCATGCCCAAAAAGAAGAACAGCACTGGCGGATTCAGAATATTAGACAAAATCAGGCTAGTGTTCACGTCCAGCCCTCCATGCTCATCTGGCGGCAATGAGCTGCGGAACAGCAAGACAAATGCGGATTAACCATAGAAAACGATCGGACCAATGCAATTTTCTGATCATAGACCGATCGGGGATGCCGCACTAGCGCAATTGATTGCGGTCGATAAAGTTGATCAGCGCATCATATTTGGGGGAACCCGTTTGATCAACATGCTCCAGCACTCCCCAACTGCCCCATTTAGTTGGTGGCGTGATGTCTGAAAAGCTCATAAAGACATAGCCACCTGCCTGTTTCCACGATTCCAGTAATTGACTGTAGAGGTCATGCATTTTGGGATCGCGGTTCAGCTTAATGAAGAAGTCGGTGAGTTTGTCGCTATTGGAGTTGACCAGATGCTGTCCCCCTTCATAGACCACCAGCTTTAAACCTTTCTGTTTGGCAATCTGCTGATGAAAGTTGAAATAGGCAGCCGTATCCGTCAGACTATCGGCATCTGATTGATTGGGAATCACACCTCCCTGTTTGATCTGGGTCCAGGCTCGATCGGCTGCTTGATTGCCGTCTTTGAGCCAGCCTTCAACAATCCCCTGGTTTTGGGGAATACCCAAATTTCCGCTAAAGTAGCCTGTGATTGCATAGGCATCGATCTGGTGCTGATAGCAGGGTTTATTGCCTTCTGCAACCCAGAGGGAGCAATCTAACGCACTGGCTTCTAATCCTTTCCAAGAGGTTTGGGTAGAGATAATCGAAATAACTCGATCGCGCTGATTCCCAAATACGCTTTTCCAAATATCCGACA
Organism: Elainella saxicola E1; assembly: GCA_002796835.1. Lineage (GTDB taxonomy): Bacteria > Cyanobacteriota > Cyanobacteriia > Elainellales > Elainellaceae > Elainella > Elainella saxicola. Next base: position 49,111 of record LUGL01000037.1, read on the forward strand.
TTTGGGCTGTGCGCATGCCATACCACTGCATGTAGGCATCACCTTTATCTTCTCCCCAGCGTGCCTTCCCCTGTTTTAATGCATATTGGGCTTGAGCAAACATCCAGTTCCAAACTTCATTGGAGAATTCCACATAGACTTTCGACTGAGGATCGAGCCGCTCTTTCACCAATTTGGCGAAATTGTTCATGTACTCGTCCGTCGCTAAATGCGGAATGTTGAACCAGGGATGGGCGTGCAAGCGATTAGCTAACTCCACCATGATTTCGATCGGCACCCCTTTGATCGCGTAGGTAGCATCGTCCACTTGAGGTCGATTCGACCATTCCTGCTGCTGGGAATTGTTTGTTCCCATCCAGTCCATGAAGCGGATGGTACCAAACTTCTTGATGCGCTCTAAGAACAACGGATTGAAGATTTCCTTTTGAAAGGTACTCTCATGCTCGATCGGGACAACGTGAATATTGCGGATATAGTTGCCAGTTTTATTTGGATCAGTAGAACGAATGCTCAGGTAAATGCCTCCATCTGAAGGGGTCACCTGGATCACATCTCGACCCAGTTTCGACTGAGCCTCATCCTTCTTAGCATCGAATTGATAGGCGATCTCGCCCTCTCCTTCATAGAGCACAACATATGTACCCCCTGGATAGCGAGACATTTCGCGAAACAACAGCGTACTGACTTGGCTATAGCGGGGAGCATCTGCTGGCGCAGGTAGAGACTTAACCCAACCATACTCATCCAAATCTAGCTGATCGTACTCTTCCGTATCCCAGACGCCTTCACAATCTGTACCGGGCTGGCATTGGGTAATCCATCTTCGAGCCGATTTAAAAGCATCCAGAAAGGGAATCTGAGTGGATGAGTCAGCAATCCCTGCCAGATTGGTCCCCAGTCCTAACCCTTCAGTGGAAACATAGCGCAGAGCAGGATCAAAGACTTGACTCTGAAACGAGTCAGCATTGCCAAAGGGGGCAGCGCAGGATACAACGCAGTAAAGAACCAGAGTAAATAGGGCAATTAAACCAGGGGGGCGAGAAGCGAAACGATGAATGCGGAAATTACTTCTGGAGATCATGGGCAATATTCTCCTGATTCAGGCAATGTTCACAGCAGCAGGACCAGTTCGATCGCTCATCCCCAATGGTCTTATTTTGAGTAAGACCCACTCAGGCCTAAGCGTATACCTGCCGATAGTAGGCTTGGTATTCTTCCGAGAGCAGCGGTTGCCACCATTCGCGATTGTTTAGATACCACTCTACGGTGCGTCGTAACCCTCCTTCCACGGTCTCAGCAGGCGTCCAACCCAATTCGGTCTGAATTTTGGTGGCATCAATCGCATACCGACGATCGTGTCCTGGTCTATCTTTGACGAAGGTAATCAAATTTTGTGCCGGACTAACGGGTAAATTCGGCGCTAATTCATTCATCAGCTCACACAGCATGTTGACCAAGTCAATATTCTTGACTTCGTTGTTGCCGCCAATATTATAGGTTTCTCCAGGCGTTCCTTTATGAATCACCACATCCAAGGCGCTGCAATGATCGCCAACATACAACCAGTCGCGCACATTTTGTCCGTCTCCGTAAACAGGCAGCGGTTTACCCATCAGGATGTTGATGCACATGAGCGGAATCAGCTTTTCCGGAAAATGGTAGGGGCCGTAGTTATTGGAGCAGTTGGTGATCAACGTGGGCATGCCATAGGTATGGTAGTAGGCCCGCACTAAATGATCGCTACCTGCTTTTGAAGCTGAGTAAGGACTATTGGGCGCATAGGCTGTCTTTTCAGTAAAGGCCGGATCATCCATTTCCAGACTGCCATATACCTCATCCGTTGAGACATGATGAAAACGATAATGGTCTGGACAACCCGCATTCAACCAGTGTTGCCGAAATGCTTCTAGCAACGTAAAAGTACCAACTACATTCGTTTGGACAAACGCACCTGGTCCCAAGATCGAGCGATCCACATGAGATTCCGCCGCAAAATGAGCGATCGTATCAATTTCTTCGGTTTGTAGGAGTTCATCAATCAGATCGCGATCGCAAATATCCCCCTGCACAAATCGCAGATTTGCTTTGCCTTCCAAGCTCGCCAAATTATTGCGATTGCCCGCATAGGTGAGTGCATCCAGAACAATGACTCGATCGCCAAGATACTTCTGGCACCAGTGATGGACAAAGTTCGAACCAATGAATCCTGCCCCTCCGGTCACAATCAATTTACGCGGTGTTCTCGAAGGCATCGCTTGCTCAACAACAGTCATAGCTTGAATCAATCCTGTAACCTAAAGTGGACAAAAATTGTGACTGGCAAAATATTCAGTACAATTCTGAGCTGCTTTTCAAAACTCAGAATTCAAAACTCAAAATAGCTTTAATTGAGTTCAATTTGACAATCATCGCCAATCATAAATCGCAAAGCTTTCGGGCGACGGGGAGCTTCTTTCAAATGTGCCCGTTGTCCAATAACACTATCAACAATGCGATGATGAATACCTTCCACTTTTGCCTTTTGCAAAATTACGCTATGTTCTAAATCAGCATCGATGAGTGAGACTTCGTCGGCAATACTGCTATAAGGACCAATAAAACAGTTTTCCAGGTGACAGTTACTGCCGATCGTCACGGGACCCCGAATTGTGCAGTTGATTACTTGAGAACCTGGTCCGATTTGCACCCGACCGATAATTTGGCTTTGCTCATCCACTTCACCCTGCACTGATGCCTGAAGACAGGTGTCGAGGATGACGCGGTTGGCTTCCAGCAGGTCGTCTTTCTTTCCAGTATCCAGCCACCAGCCTCGAATCTGACGAGCTTCCACCGATTTTTGTTGATCGATGAGCGCCTGAATTGCATCGGTGATTTCTAGTTCTCCCCGTGCCGAAGGCTGAATGGAATCGATCGCACGATGAATGATTTCAGAGAAAATATAAATTCCAACTAACGCCAAGTTCGAAGGCGGATTTTTCGGCTTTTCCACCAATTGCAGCAACCGTCCATCGGCATCGACTTTGGCCACCCCAAACGCACTGGGATTGGCTACCGGACAGAGCAGTGTTAAAGCATCTAGATTTGCGGCTTTGAACTGCTCCAGAAACAGATCCAAATCGCTCTGCACCAGGTTGTCACCCAAATACATCACAAACGGTGAATCTTGCAAGAACGATCGGGCAATTTTGACGGCATGGGCCAATCCGGCTGGCTTATCTTGCAAAATATAAGTGATATTAGCTCCAAAGCGGTCACCATTGCCGGTTTTCGCTTTAACTTCCTCACCGGTTTCTGGACTAATGATAATGCCGATATCGGTAATGCCTGCGGCAACAATCGATTCAATGCCGTACCAAAGAATAGGTTTGTTGGCAACCGGGACAAGTTGCTTGGCTCCTGTATAAGTGAGCGGACGCAGACGGGTTCCTTTACCACCAGAGAGAATGATTGCTTTCATAGGTTACTGAGATAGAGTTCAGAGAGCATCTGTCTTAACCCTTGCCGCCACTGGGGAGCAGGAGCTTGCAGAATGGATTGGATCTTCTGATTGGCCAGCACCGAATAGGCTGGACGCTGGGTGGGGGTGGGATACTCAGCCGTCGTGATGGGGACTACTCGTTGCAGCTTCAGGGGAACTCCCAGGGATTTGGCTTCCTCGAAGATGGCGACGGCGAAGTCATACCAACTCGTCACGCCGCTGTTGGTGAAGTGATAGATGCCGCTCAAATCGGCATGATCAACTTGCGGATCGAGAAACTGACAGGTAAGCGTGGTAATTGTTCTGGCAATTTCAGCGGTCCAAGTGGGAGTTCCAACTTGATCGGCTACCACTCGCACCTCTTCGCGATCGCCCCCCAATCGCAGCATGGTTTTGACGAAATTCCCTTTGCCTGCGGCTCCATATACCCAGGCCGTTCTCAGAATCAAATAATGGAAATCGGGGTGACGATTGGAGACTTCTAAAATCTCCTCTTCTCCGGCTCGCTTCGATTTACCATACTCGCCTAGTGGATTGGTCGCATCAGTCTCCAGATAGGGCGTATTCTTGCAGCCATCAAAAACATAGTCTGTAGAAATATGGATCAGCGGAATTCTCAGCTTTTGAGCCACTTCTGCCATTCGTTTGGGAGCAGTCGCATTCACTGAATAGGCTAAGTCAGGCTCTGATTCTGCTTTATCTACGGCAGTATAAGCTGCCGCGTTCACCACAACATCCGGTTCAATTGTTTCGATCGTGGTTTGGATCACATCCGGTTGAGTCAGATCGAGCTGTGACCGTCCTACGCCTGTGACTGTCCCAAGCGGTGCCAGCGTTCTCAGCAGTTCGTGCCCCACTTGGCCATCTTGCCCGATGAGTAAAATCCGCTTCATGCAAACACCTCAGCTGTGCTGAACGGTTGGCCTATCTGATCTTTGGCCGAAACAATAGGCTCTTCTGCTAATGGCCAAGCAATATCCAGCATTGGATCGTTCCAGAGGAGCGATCGTTCATGTTCTGGGGCATAGAAGTCTGTGGTCTTGTACAGCACTTCCGTCCCATCCACTAAGGAGAGAAATCCATGGGCGAATCCAGGTGGAACCCAAATCTGCTGCTTATTTTCAGCGCTCAATTCATAGCCAACCCATTGCCCAAAGGTCGGAGAACTGCGGCGAATATCGACTGCAACATCAAAAACTGCACCCGCGACCACCCGCACCAATTTACCTTGCGACTGCTGAATTTGATAGTGTAAGCCGCGTAGAACATTGGCTGCGGAGCGAGAGTGATTATCTTGCACAAAGCGCAACTCGCTGCCGATTTTGTCTTGAAAGACTTTCTCATTGAAACTCTCAAAAAAGAAACCCCGTTCATCGCCGAAAACACGAGGCTCAATGATCATTACATCGGGAATTTCAGTGGGTGTAATTTTCATTCAGGCTTCTCTCTGGATGGTTAACTACTCAGATTATGTCAATTACAACAACTAGGGCCAGCTACTTCTCGAGCGCATTATTTGATTAAGACTTTGAACCGTCGATCGCATCCCGTTCGGTGCGTACCCATTTGGTTTGAGGTTTAACAAGGAAAGCAAAATAAAGCGGAATTTTCCAGAGGATATAAAGTGGAATGGCAAGCAAAGTGCGGGCTGGCAAATCTGCTCGGCCAAAGTTCCACCAGGCTACTAAAATTGCCATTAAAATCATTCCTCCTTCAAGCAGCAGGAGCATCACTGGCAACCAAGCCTGCAATATCAGACATGCCATTGCTGCAACGAAGGTGATTCCTGCCCAAAGCATCACCAGCAGCGAAAGAGGCGGAATACTCAAATCCAACGCAATCGCCATCAGGTCAAACCGCTTTTGTTGAATAGCGGCTTTAACTAGAGACGGAATCTGTGATCGCATGGTTTGTAGATGACCATGTTCCCATCGAGTACGCTGCGTTGTGGCAGCTTGATCCTGTTGCGGCAGCAAACCCAATACCTTCGTTCCCGGACAAAAAGCGGTCGGATAACCTGCGATCGCCAAATCCATTGAGAGTTGCATGTCTTCCACAATATTGCCACTGGCCAAGGAGACTTGACAAATGACTGACCAAGGGAAAGCCATGCCAGTTCCCGTCAAAATGCCTGGCAAATTCAGGTTGAAACAACCTTGAGGGCGCACCCAGTTCTTCACTAAAAACGCCAATGTAGAAACTGTGTCTTTGGGCTTAGGTGGAGTGGGCTGCTCCATCAAATAAACAGCCTGTACAGGACGGTTCTTAACTACAGCAGTTTCAGCAATGCGATCAAGTGTTCCAGATTGCACCATACAATCTGCATCCACCACAATCACAACATCAGGTGGATCATTTGCTAAAAATTGCAGGCCATAATCGAGAGCATAACCTTTCCCTCGGTGATCGGTGTCTTGCCGTTCAATGACGGTTGCGCCTGTGTTTCGAGCCACTGCAGCAGTAGAATCCGTGCAATTATCTGCAATCACAATCAGGCGATCGGTGGGCTGAAGCTGAGATACCAAGTTAGATAGAACAGGTTCAATTCCCAAAGCTTCATTGTGAGCAGGCATCAGCACTGCAATTTTAGGCCGGGATGAAAGTTTATTCCAGTGTTTTCGAACTGGCAATAAAGCTGCTAGACACTCAACCAACAGCACAAAAATCGGGATGAATAGCAGTAGTGAAATTGCCAGCAAAACAATTTGGCTGAGCCAGGCAACCGTAGGAGAAGTAATCACAAATGATGACCCTAGTTCGATTTCGCAATGCCGTCACTAATCTAGCATTCCCTTGATTGCCACTCGGTGTAGGTACGTTGTTTAAGTATGAAGTCTCGGTAATGAATTTGGACACTTTACTATAAAAGCCAGTGTTTCTCGCGACTCTCTGCCATTTTGAATGTCCTGACTACCCGCATCCGTAATGAACCGTTTGATGTAGATTGCTTTAAAAGAGAAAAACCCAGCAGCCCCCCGCCGGGTTTGAATTATGAACGTCACTTATTCTTTCTTTAAAGTAAGCTGGAATCCGCCCACCCGCCTCGTTCTTCTAGTTCACCTCGTTGGGCGATTTCTTGTTCCCCTGATTTGACAAATGAGAAAGCAATATTTAAAAAGAGAAAAACCCAGCAGCCCCCCGCCGGGTTTGAATTATGAACGTCACTTATCTTCTTTTAATGTAGGGTTGAATCCGTTAGCTAGCCTCGTTCCGGTGGGTCATCTATCCGGGTGATTTAGTAAATCAGCGATCGCTGGAATTAAAAATTGGATCAGTGTTGAAGCATCCACTCCCAGTTCTGTTCGCTGCTGGCTGGCCAAAATTCCGGCTTGAGCATGCCACCAAGCGGCACTGACTGCAATTTGGCTACAGGATGTTCCCCGCAAAATTCCCTGCACCAGTAAGCCGCTCATCAAACCTGTAAGGACATCACCACTTCCTCCTCTGGCCAGGGCAGGCGTACTTTCTGGGTTGAGCCATACCAGACCTGCTGGATTTGCGATCGCCGTTCTTGCTCCTTTTAATAAAACGATCGCCCCACTTTGAGTTGCTGCTGCTTGGACGAGGGCAATGCGATCATGAGTTGATTCTGCGATGTCTGGGAACAGTCGTCTGAATTCACCCAGGTGAGGTGTCAGGATGGTGGGAGCCGATCGTGACTGCAAAGCAACGATACCGATGTGGGCCAAAATGTTCAGGCCATCAGCATCCAGCAACAGAGGAGTATCACTATTTAAAAGGGGTTGAACTACCGGTGCTGCTTCAGCTGTCAACCCAGGACCACAGGCGATCGCATTGTATTTCGCCAAATTAACGCTATCTGGCAAAGCCGCAATTGCACCTGATTCAGTTTCTGAGCAGCCAATCACCAGCGCATCTGGCAACTGAGCAATTAACAAAGTCCGCAGCGTTTCCGGTACAGCAATCGTCAGCATCCCCACACCGCTCGCCCGCGCAGCCAGTCCAGCCAGCAAAGCAGCTCCCATATATTGTCGCGAACCACAAACCAGCAACAAATGGCCCTGTTTATATTTATGCGTTGTAGCTGCACGCGGTAAGGGCAAATGGGCAATCGCCATTTCAGAAGTGACACGCTGCACGATCGGTCGATTGCTTAACACTGCTTCAATATCCGCGATCGGCAACCCAAAATCTAGTAATTCTGCTTCGCCAATCTGCGCTAAAGCTTCATCTTGCAAAAAAGCTTGCTTCCATAATCCTAAGCACAACGTATGGGTCGCTCGAACTGCCGTCCCCAACACTGCTCCCGTATCGGTATGCAACCCTGAAGGAATATCGATACTGACGATCGGCTGATGCCACTGATTGAGCTGGTTGATCGCATCCGCCAGAGTCCCTTCGACCGATCGCGTCAGGCCAAAGCCAAACAGCCCGTCAATTAACAACTGGCAGTCTTGCAGAGGGTCAATCTGATCGAGTGCGGGAATCCCTAAACTATCGGCATAGGCTGCATGGGTTTGAGTCAGGTCTTTTAATTTGGACAAGGGCTGATAGCGTTTGACTTCATAGCCCTGGAGATGCAGTTCTCGGGCAACAACTAGCGCATCGCCGCCATTATGGCCCGGTCCAACCAGAACCCCCACTCGCGGATAGTTGACCAGCGGGTAGTGCGATCGAATCCAATGCACCAGCAGACCACCCACTTTTTCCATCAAGGCAGCCACCGGCATACCAGCCGCAAACACCCGTTCCTCAATCTGGCTCATCTGATCTGCGGTGACAACAAATTGATGCAGATGGGCAAGACGAGAAGCAGTGAATGACAACAAGCGATCGGACATGAAATTGGCCTCAGCACAAACCCTTTGTTCACCGTACTGGATCTGGAATAGAGAACCATCAGGCTTTAGATGAGTTTAAGGAAGCTATGCAAAAGCATCGTTGAAAATCAGGCAGAATCAAAAACAGCAGCCATGAGGACTCAGAAGCATGAAAATCGATCGAATCGATCACTTGGTGCTGACTGTACAGAATATTGAAGCCACTTGTACTTTTTATACAACTGTTCTAGGGATGCAGGTTGTTACTTTTGGAGAAAACCGCAAAGCCCTACAGTTTGGACAGCAAAAGCTCAATCTGCATCAAAAGGGACAGGAGTTTGAACCCAAGGCAGTGCATCCAACGCCTGGATCGGTCGATCTTTGTTTTGTGACTGCGACACCGCTTACCGAGGTTATGATTCATTTGCAGCAATGTCATGTGGCGATCGAAACTGGCATTGTGCAACGAACAGGGGCAATGGGGGCAATTGATTCGCTTTATATTCGCGATCCAGATGGCAATTTAGTTGAACTGTGTAATTACCGTTGAATCGAAGTATGTTGCGCAACGGGTATCGCAGGCATCAGCGGCACATCAACTTTACTAAACAGATTGTATTTCAAAATGCAGTAAATTGCTCGAATTCCATCTTTCCAGCCAATTTTTTTCCCCTCTTTGTAAGTGCGACCGTAATAAGAGATGCCAACCTCATAGATCCGGCAGCCCATCTTTGCAACTTTTGCAGTAATTTCAGGCTCAAAACCAAACCGGCTTTCTTCCAGTTTGAGCACTTGAATCACCTCACGACGGAATGCCTTATAGCAAGTCTCCATATCCGTCAGGTTAATGTTGGTAAACATGTTGGAAAGTGTAGTCAGGAATTTATTACCAACCATATGCCAGTAATAGACCACACGATGCGGTCGTCCACCAGCAAATCGGGAGCCGAACACAACATCTGCTTTGCCTTGCAAAATTGGCGCAATTAGATCAGGAAATTCCTGCGGATCATATTCCAGGTCTGCATCCTGCACCACTACAATATCGCCCGTAGCCGCAGCAAACCCAGTCCGTAAAGCAGCTCCCTTACCGCGATTTTTAAGATGATAAATGACCTGATCAACTTCTGACTCGATCGCCGTTCGCAGCAGTTCCCTGGTCCCATCCGTCGAACAGTCATCTACAATGATGATTTCTAATGCTTTTACTGGAGAAGCTTTGACAGCCTGCACCACTCGACCGATCGTGCCTAATTCGTTGTAACAAGGAATCACCACTGACAACTTCATCGGGACACCACTCCTCAAATTTGAATTCACTACACCCAATTCACGCAACGAAGCCGAACACCTGACAAATCAGCAATCGATTGAATCCCAAAATTTAGAGGGCATCATAGCATGGATCTTTCCACTCTCAGTCAGACCAATCCTAGCCAGACCATTTCCAGACAGTAGGCTGTCATCCTGAATTGTCATTAATCGGCTAGCATATCTCAAAATTCAAAACTCAAGCTCTTAAATTCAAAACTCAAAATTGAATCAACGATATTCAGCCACCAGTCTTGCTACAGCCACCACCTATCCATGCAGATTCAAATTCAACCCTTTACCGTTCATAAGCGAGTACCGCTCACAATTAGCCGAGGCACAACTGCGCAAACTCAAAATGTCTGGTTGCAGGTCGAGCAAGATGGTATTGCAGGCTGGGGCGAAGCTTCGCCGTTTTCGGTGACAGGCCCAATCCAATCCACCGAGGCGATCGTTTCCGATCTACAAGCTGTGATTCCGTTACTCCAACCCTACTCGCCCCTAGAGCGTCAGCAAATTGAGCACATTTGTCGCCAGCACCTCAAACTGTCTGCGGCCTGGGCTGCATTAGATTTAGCACTCCATGATTGGTTAGGCAAAAGAGCTGGATTACCGCTGTGGCAGCTGTGGGGCCTCGATCGCCAGCAAATTGTGCCCACTTCTGTGACGATCGGCATTAGCAGTCCAGAAGCAGCTCAACAGCGGATGCGCAGCTGGATGGAACAGGTAGAAGTGAAAGCAGTGAAGGTGAAATTGGGCAGCCCCGATGGAATTGCTGCCGATCAGGCCATGCTCAAAGCGGTTCAGGCCGTTGCGCCTCAAGGTGCCAAGTTCAGCATTGATGCGAATGGTGGCTGGAGTTTATCGGATGCGATCGCTATGGGAGATTGGTTAGCAGCAGCAGGCGTCACCTATATTGAGCAACCGCTGCCACGCGGTCAAGAAGCAGATTTGCTGGAACTCTATCACCGATCGCCCTTGCCGATTTTTGTCGATGAAAGCTGTTTTAACAGCCGCGACATTCCGAAACTGGCCGATCGCGTGCACGGTATCAATATTAAGCTGATGAAATCAGGCGGTTTGGGCGAAGCATTGCGCATGGTACATACGGCCAAGGCTTGCGGATTACAGCTGATGCTGGGCTGCTATTCAGACAGTGCGTTGGCAAATACGGCTGCTGCTCACCTTGCCCCTTTTGCCGATCATTTAGATTTAGATAGTCATCTGAATCTGCGAGATGATCCATTTGTTGGTGCGTCTATGCAGGCTGGATGTTTGATGCCGAATGATTTACCAGGATTAGGAGTTCAGCGTGCTTAAACCAGACGATCGCGTTGCCATTTTGCTGCATGAAGGCACTCAATCCTCTCGCGGTAAAACAGGACTCTCCCTCTTGCGCTACAGCGATTTACCGATCGCGGCAGTGATTGATTATGAATGTGCGGGTGGAGATTTGCCCCAACTCACGGGCATTCGGCGCTCTGTGCCCATTGTGGCTTCTGTACAAGCGGCCTTAGCTCATCAACCCACCGTTTTGGCAATCGGTATTGCTCCTTCAGGTGGTGCTTTACCAGAGGCATGGCGGCAAGAAGTCAAACAGGCAGTTGCAGCAGGATTGTCGATCGTCAATGGTCTGCATACTCCAATGGCAACCGATCCAGAATTCTTGGGGTTGGTACAGCCCGATCGCTGGATCTGGGATGTGCGGCGTGAACCAACCGGACTCACTGTGGGAAGCGGACAGGCGCGATTACTACCCTGTTTACGAGTGCTGACCGTCGGTACAGACATGAGTGTCGGCAAAATGTCTACCAGCCTGGAACTGCATCGCGCTTCATTGCAGCGAGGATTGCGATCGCGCTTTCTGGCTACCGGACAAACGGGCTTGATGTTGGGCCATGATGGCATCCCACTCGATGCAGTGCGGATTGACTTTGCCGCAGGAGCCGTCGAGCAGCTTGTGATGCGCTATGGCAATGAGTCTGACATTCTGCATGTGGAAGGCCAAGGTTCGCTGATGAATCCGGCTTCAACTGCAACCCTTCCCCTCTTACGCGGCACTCAACCGACTCATTTGATTCTGGTGCATCGCGCTGGTCAGACGCAGATCCAAAGCTTTCCGCATGTAACAATTCCACCTTTGCCGAAAGTAGTAGAAGTCTACGAAACGATAGCCACGGCTGGAGGGGCATTTACGCCCGCTAAAATTGCAGGCATTGCCCTCAACACTGCATTGTTAGATGAGACTGCTGCCCAACAGGCGATCGAGCAAACTCAGCTAGAAACTGGCCTACCTTGTACCGATCCAATTCGGTTTGGAGCAGACCTTCTGGTAGAGGCAATCTGTTAAAGACAATTATGATGAGTGCTGCAGAAAACTACTGAGCTGACCCCCGGTAGATCCGATTGGCTTGCTCTTCAGAAAGCCAGAGGGACGAGAAGCCATCTTGTCCATTGGCTGGATGTTTCTCCTGCTCAGTCGAATGGCTGCTATGAGCACTGGCTGATGATTGCACCACAACTGGAGTAACAGGCGACGCTGTAAACGATCCGGCATAAATGGGCAACTCACAAGCAACCGGTGGTGCATGAGTGGCAACAAATTGGCCAGGGACAAGTCCCTGATGCTCATCCTCAGTCAACTGACTTTGGGGAACTAGATAAGCATGTTCCTCCGGATCGTAAGCCAACACTTCTCCCGTCTCGATCAAATAAATCCAGCCGTAAATTCTTAATTTGCCTTGATAAAGCCGAGAATGGACAACTGGATAGGTTCTGAGGTTTTCAATCTGAGTCAGGACGTTTTCGGCAATCGTCACTTCCAGAAGTTCTTCACCCTGATGGTGCGCATAATTTTCTAGGATCAAGCGTCGGGTCGCTTCAGCGTGTTTCAACCAGTCGTAAACTAGCGGCATTTGCTCTTCTAATTTGCCGAGCTGCAGCAACCCCTTCATGGCTCCGCAATGGGAATGACCACAAACGACAATTTGCTCAATCCCTAACGCATGAATGGCATATTCGATCGAAGCACCCTCTCCCCCATTTGCAGCCCCATAAGGGGGAACAATATTGCCCGCATTCCGAATTACAAATAGCTCGCCCACATCGGTTTGAGTCAGCAAATTCGGATCAATCCGAGAGTCAGAGCAGGTAATAAATAAAACGCGCGGCTTTTGACCATGGGAAAGCTGCTCTAGCAACTCTCGATGGGTTGAAACATAGTTTGCACGAAATTCCTGCAAACCTTTGATTAATTTTTTCATTGCAACGGTTCCCTTCCGAGCACAGGCTCAACCTTACATTGTTGCGCAAATGAGGCTAATTTTCTGCATCATTTTGTTGCACGAACTTCGGTTGCGCTAGGCTTCTGTTAAACAAATCTCTGTGGCAAAAAACGCCCCAGGTAGGATTCGAACCTACGACCGACTGCTTAGAAGGCAGTTGCTCTATCCCCTGAGCTACTGGAGCATGTGAAACTGCGGTAAGTGTTGTAAATCAAGCAAAGTGGTTATGATTGGGCTAAATCTTGGGCAATCTAACCCTAGACCCCCAAAACCTTAACTATCATATTCCTCGTGCACCAATATAGCATCCGGATCAATTATCTGTGTCTCCAAGCTCGACAGGTAGCCTCAGCTATACAGTGCCACTCCAGTCCGTAAGTTCTCTCAGAACACGCTCTCATGCCTCATGTTAATTGCCTATTTGAACTAGCAATCGCCTGATAGCCCCATGTTTATCTTGAAACGGCAGGATGTTGAAATCTATAGTGTTCAACACCCTAAAAAAGATCAACAAGTTCCCATTCTCCAATATCAGGGGCAAACCTTTCGGCTGATTAGCATGTTCAATGCCGCTCAGGAAGAGGAAGCCCGAGCCTTTTGGCGCGACCTAACAGATAATCGTGGGAAAGCTTGTGTTTTGCTAGAAGAACCCGATCGCTACAGCGTTTGGGGAAAAATTCGGTTAGAACAGCTGAATACAGAAAGCTCAGAAGCACCTCAAGAGACTGGGGAGGTTCCCGTATTCTGCATTCAAGCTTGTCTACTGCTTTTGCAAGCCGTTTACATGGATATTGAGGATTTGTTGGGCACCAGGCAAGTCAGCACGTTTCGGAAGGAATTGCTCAATCTCTTTCAGCAACATCGGTTTGTTCAGGGGGATGAGAACACTGCGATGACATCTCTGCTAGAGACCGATCCATTGGCTCTAGTTCAAATGCCCCCCTGGCGAGAGCGACATCTCAACCTGCTGTTGTTAGAGCTTTATCGGTTAGGTAAACATCATTTCGGCAATGCCAACTTTGTAGAACGAGCGATGACTGCCTTACAGGACATGCCGTTGAAAGAAAGGGGGCTATTCTTAGGATGGTTAAAGAAAACTGCTGCTGGGCAACTTTGGCAGCCAGGAAGTGCTTGATTTGAGGCATTTCTGATTCTGGGAATGAATTCGATCGCCAGCAAAATGCTTGGGCTACGCTCCAGCATCCAGCACATTAAGTTTTCCGAGTCGGCTAGGAAGATCGAATCCACTTTTTCCGATTTGGGCATAATTAAAAGTGCTCAGAATAGGCTGACGATCGTCTTTGACGATTCCCTGCCATGTTTTGAGCAGTCAAAATCTCTGGTTATGGCTTACCTTGATTCAGTCACCTGTTTCAGCTGAAGCTGGCATATGTTGAAAACGCAAATTTGCAGCAATTCATTCAAGCGGTAATGCCCCAGTTCTGTCTCCATTTCCCTGTTTTGCTTGAAGCTTCCTGAGGAACTGTCTCTTGAACAAGAAACCCTTCTTATCTGGATCAGCACTCTCTGTTCAAACCATTATTCTGGCAGCCGTCGGTTGGGCTGTACTTGCGCTTCTATTTTTCCTGACATTTAGCGTTTCTGCACCAGGCACAGAGCGCCCGGAATGGTATCAAAAAATTACTTATATTCTTGAAAACATGGCATTCCTGGGAGCAGGCTTCCTCTGTTTTCGGAACTGGCGTAGTAGCCAAATTGTGAGTGGCGGAACTGTATGGCTGGCGTTGGGTCTAGGCATGTTCTCCTACTTTATCGGCAACTTGCTATTGGCCTATTGGGAAATTGGTCTTCAACAAGAACCAGATGTATCCCCTGGAGACTTCTTCTTTATTTTGACTTACTTCTTTTTGGGGTGGGGCATGTTGAGAGCAGTCATTTCCAGAGATCTCAACCTCACTCCAATGCAATGGGTTTCGTTGATTGTAATTGCCCTTATTGGGATTGCGATCGCCGTCATTTCAGGCATTTCTCCTCCAGAAGAAGCGGTAGAAGCAGTCACTACACCAGAGACAGTCCCTGTAGAAACCGCAATTCCAGCTTGGGCAGCAACACTTGAAGCTCAATTGGCCCCCATCGCTGCTCCTGTCAAATGGCTCTATATTTTTGGGGATGTCATTTTGATCGTGATGGCATCCATGCTGTTGCTGGCATTCTGGGGCGGGCGTTTCTCGCTGTCTTGGCGCTTTATTGCCCTTGCTGCCTTCTCTTATTACATTTCAGACATCTGGTTCAACTACGCCACAAATTACATCCCTAATTACCAAACTGGGGCATTACCTGAGGTTTTCTGGATTTTTAGTGGCTGTTTGTTCGCAATTGGTGCTGCTTTAGAATACGATTTATCGACACGACGACAAAGCCGACGTAAACGTAGCTAAAGCTGACTCAAAAATTATTGAAAATACTTGGCGGAACCCATCGAAAAAGACGAAGTCCGCCTGTTGTGCTTGCTACAATTTGAGAGCTGACGACATCGCTGTTAAAAACTTCCGGCATGCCTCCTAAGAAATTGTCTGAATCGGATAAGCAAGAAATTCTCGATCGCTACTGTCACTCAGATGAGACAACGGTGACGCTATCTTCTCAATATGGCGTAAGTACTAGTACTATTAGCCGCATTTTGAAGCAAAGTCTCCCGGAAGATGAGTATGAAATGTTGGTGCAGAAAAAACGCTATGGCACTCGATCGCAAGCCGACCAGGAGATGTTGCCCGGTCTTGATGACGATCTAGGACTCGATACATTGTCTGCCGACCTGGATGATGGGCTGGAACTGCCTTCTGTCTCCCCCCGCCGTCAACGGAAACGTGCATCCGTTGGCACAATTTCTGCTGAGCAATTGGCTGCTTCCGTTGCCCAATTGTCTCAGCTGGAGCTAGCTCCTTCTGTCAGAAAAGATGAGTACCTTGATTCTCCTACCAGCCTTAAACCCTTAAAGCCAATCCTCAAAGAGACCAAACTCGCAGCTCCTGAAGAAATTGAAGCCTTTGCTGAAGTAGAAGATGAGGAGCTGGAGGATGAAGAGGAGCTGGAAGATGAGGATCTAGAGGAAGATGAGGACGAACTCGATGACGAAAATCTAGAGGATGAAGATCTGGAGGATGAAGATCTAGAGGATGAAGACCTGGAAGATGGCTTCGAGGAATCGGATCTATCGATCGGATTTGTTGACTCAATGCAGCTACAGCCCTCTGGCAAGTTACAAATTTTGCCGATCGAGGAAGCCCCCATCCCCAGGACTTGTTATGTTGTAGTCGATCGTTCTTCCGAGCTCATTACGAGACCTTTGAAGGATTTTGCAGAATTGGGGCAGATCCCGACCGAGGAAGTGCAAGAGCGTACCCTCCCCATTTTTGACAATCACCGCGTTGCCAAGCGCTTTTTGAGACGAATGCAGCGCATTGTCAAAGTTCCCGATGGCCGAATTTTCCAGAAGGTGCGGCCCTATTTGACTGCCAAGGGCATCACACACCTGCTGATTGATGGGCAAGTCTATTCTCTCCATGAACGCTAGGCAATTACTTTTGCAGTCTACAAATTTTTAGTGGACTGCAACATGCCCAGCACAAATGTCGTTCCGATCATGCCCAAAGACGCACTGAAGGCCAGCAATAGACCGAGCGGAATTTCAACCGTTCGTAATCCTAAAAACTGGAGAGAAACAGGCGTCGCATTTTGAATTGCAATCAACGCGATCGCACTTACCCAAAGTGCCACAACCAACGAAGTGAAGAAGCGAGTCATAAAAACAAAGGCCCAATCATTTCGCAACCTTAGTTGCTGGTAGGAACGCAGTCTTCAGTGAGGCACACAACCAAAATTGATTCTATTTCGGCCCCCGGTCTAACCTGCTGAGTTTCATTGTAGCCACCGGTAGACGAAGGATAGATTCCAGCAGTTTCAGTGTTTCCATTACCCGTACTGAAAGAGAGATTGCCCGCGGGCTGTTTAGCAAAACGGGCATATTCTCGTGACTCGTTTTCAGTATTGTAGGATAGCGTTGCCTTGCCATAGGCAGCTTCTGCATCCTCAATGGACGTTCCTGGACCCACCTGCTCTGCAGTTTGAAAAGCAGGATTATTCGTCAACAAACCTTGGATCACATCGTTATCTGTGAAAGATTGACCTGCCAGATAAAGAATATAAAACTGGACTTCCCCATTTTTCCTAACAGCGATCGCGTCAAAATCCACAATAAACGGAGCTTGAACCGTATATTCAACCTGGCTGCCAAGCCGTTGTTTCAGGGCTGAAAAGGTCATTCCCAACTGAGCAGAACCAATCCCTTTGGGTGAGATGAGCTGGTTTTCTGCTTCAGGGGCATCGGCAACCGGTGTCTGAGTAGATGGAGGACTGGGAGAAGCCGAATGGGGGCTGGCACTCACGCTGGCAGAGGGTGAGAGAACTGGTGCTTCAGTCTCTTGTGGAGCACGATTACAAGCTGGAAGCAGCAAAATCAGGCCCAACAGCATCAAGTGAGTTTTTATTGAAACAGCCATGAAATTCTATCTCAAAACAAGTTTGACAACCCTTCCAAGGCGGAAGAGTTGCCATCCCTAACTTAACGGTTATTGGGGTTGACCTGCCACCTTTCCTGCTTCAGGAATATAGCGGTAGCTCAATAGCAGTAACACAGTGAAGCACAGGGGCCATCAGCAATAAAGATGAATATCTTCTCCACATTGATCCACAAGATAGCAAAGGGCTCGAAACCGCAGAGTAACGAACTGCTCATATAGAGGGTTGAGCTTGCATAACGGTGGAATATGAGCGATGGTGACTCCCAAAACTTTGATATCTCGTTCGAATGGACACTGAGCGGGGATCAATTTGGCAATTCGATGGGCTGTTTTAGCATTTCGTACTTCAAATTGGTCTAACCAATGGCGAACTGGTCGGAGGAGATCAATGCGCGTGTCTGGTGTAGCGGATGGTGAGCGTAGCGTCGATGAGGTGTTCATAATTTCACCTTCAAAATGTTCACAGCAGGCAATTCCATAACTGGAATCAAGCACCTGTGTTGCCTCTAGCATAGACAGGGGATCAAGGTGGGTCGTTAAAGGAAGTGAAAAACCCGCTTAACCTTTCCTAAAATTCCAATGAAGCTTTGGCAATTTGGAGAGTAATTTTGCCAATCTTCAAGTGGTTTGAAATTGCCCTCGCTAGTATACCCCCATGACAGAGGTACTAACGATCTAATTCGAGCCTGTAGCTTCTTTGAACCTTTCGTTCACTCAAAATCCTGTCATAACTATTCGATCAGGCGCTTCACCCAGATGTTTCACCCAAATGGATGAAGAAAAGTGACAAGCATGCATTGCAACGGTAAGGGGATAGATAGACTACCGGGCAAGTCTGTTCAAGCAGAGTATTCGTTTCTCGAAAAATACTCTTTCAAAAAGGAAAATCTTTTCTCAATTATTTCTTGCGAAATTTCGGCAACCGCTATATATAATGTACGGCTAAAATATCTCTGCTGGTTTGACCCTACATTTAGCCGAGACAAGAGTTCGATCGACGCAAAGTTGATCTACGCTTAAATCTTAGCTTCACGATCCCGTTTTTCCCTGCTTAGGGCTATGAGGACTGCATGGCTTACTCTAACTCGTTATATCAACCTTCACTTCTAGAGCTAGCGCAAGAAGGCAACTGCCGCGCTCTAACCTACTGGATGAATAGTTTTCTGGGTCCAGAAGGGGTAGAAGTGCAAGTGCAGCCTGCACCTGATCAATTTTTGAAAGTGGTGGTCTATTTCCGCCGACCCCAGCGACGGGAAGCCTGCTTGCAACTGCGCGATCGCCTCGTCCGAACCATTTGCTATCGCCTCTGGACGCTTAATTCTCGATCGATTCGAGGCGTCCGCATTGTGGCTTACTTGCTAGGAGATGCCAAAGTTTTATGGCACACCACCGTCCGGATTAATTCACCCGCTACGCTGAAGCTTCGGCAAGCAGAGACACTCAGCCTCCGGCAGATGCAGGCAGCCCATCAGTTTAGATTTCGGGTGTTGCGATCGCTGTTCATGAGTGGCATCACGCTAGCGGGCTTCTTTGCAGGCTATTGGCTGTTTTACCTGCAAGTTGGCCGGCTGTTGGCCAAGGGAAAACCCGCAGAAGCACCTGGTTTAGCGAATCAACCTGAGACACTGGTGGAAACGGATGCTGCATCTACTGCCTCTCCATCTCAGAGAAGCGAAAAAGATCCAGTTTCAGTACCAAAGGCGCTTCAAGGCCAGGTGGTGTCTCAAGTTGAGGTGCCTAACACTGAGAAAGTGATTGCGCTGACTTTCGATGATGGTCCCAATTCGGCAGTCACAGCCCAAGTGCTGGAGGTGTTGAAGCAATACAACGCGAAGGCCACTTTCTTTATGTCAGGTTTGAATGTCCAGCAAAATCCAGATTTAGCTAAGCAAGTCGCGGCTGAAGGTCATGCGATCGGCAATCGTGGCTGGAGTCGTGGACTGGGAACAGGGGATGCTGCTGATCCCAAGCGGGAAGTTGATGAAACCAGCAAGCTGATCCAGGAAACAACCGGAGTGAAGCCAGAACTTTTTCGGCCTGCGGACGGCCAACTTGACAATGCGGTCGTGTCGCATGCTAAAGACGAGCAGTATACGGTAACGCTCTGGTCTGTTGATGCCCAAGATAAACTCGTAGCAGCACCCATCCTGCTGGATAACGTGTTGCGCAATGCCCAGCCGGGTCGGATTGTGCTCTTACATGACAGCTTAGGGTTAAATAACCAGACTGCCACCCTACAGGCCTTACCTCAGCTGATTACGGCTTTGCAGCAGCAAGGATATCGCTTTGTGACAGTGCCTCAACTCCTGGCATTGCAGCAGTCTACTCGACAAAAAGATACCAGATTGCCGTTGCGAAAACCTGCGATCGCCATTGCTCCAGAAGAAGTATCTGCCTTGAATCCGACTCAGGAAGGCCAGGTGCATCTCACTCCCTAATTCTGACTAAGTGCTACCTAATTGCCGCTGCCCAGGATAAATAGACCAATCATCGTCACGCTGTTCCAGAGGCTATGCAGCAGCATGGAGGCGAGGAGTCCGCGCGATCGAGTATAGACAAAACCCAGAACGATCCCCAGGGTGGTCAACGGCAAAACTTCAGACAGGCTGAGGTGGGCTAAGGCAAAAATCAAGCTGCTGAGACCGATCGCCCCCCAAACCGGGAAATAGCGCGTTAGAGAAGGCAGGAGAAACCCACGAAACAGAATTTCTTCAAACACGGGTGCAGCAATTGCCGCCGTTAGGAAGAAAATTAGCAATGCGACGGGATCACCCTCTTCCAGCACAATTTGCAGCAGTGGATTGCTGCCTCCCTGCCCCTGCCAAAATTGTTGATTCACCAATGACACCGCAAACATCAGCGGCAAGGCAACAAAATATCCACCCAATCCCCACAACAACCAATTGCGTTTTCCTGCCAATCGGAACCAATCTTCAGGTAAAGGGGCAAAGGGTTTGACAGATCGATAGAGCACAAACAGCCCGGTTCCAGCCATCAGCAGATAGTAAGCCAGCGTATAAAAGGCTTTGGTGCGGCCTCCACTAAGGCTAGCGATCGACACCGTAATGCCCGATTGGTTCAATATCTGCTTACCCAGGCCCAACAAACCAGGGATCGCGATCTGTCCGGCAAAGAAAAAGCCGACAATTAGCACCCAGGCGATCGTCTCTCCAGTCCAGGGTACTTGCCAGCCTAAGGTTGGAGGCGGCGTTTGAGCAGCCTGAGTAAATTGGCGAATACTCAAAATCACAATGAGCAGCACCCCAATCACAGCACCCACTGCCGGAACCGTACTGACTAGGGCTAATTTCACCAGCGTTTGCCGCGCCATCTCTTGTTCTTCGGCTTGCAGCATATCCAGACTGTCCGTTCGCTGCTGGAGTTGATAGAGGCGGGACAGACCGACATAGCGGAACCATCCATCTAAGTTTTGCTGAAATTGAGCTTCGGTATTCGGCAAAAGCTGCGGTGGATTACTCCAGAGCTTGGTCAGCGTATTCGCAAGTTCGTTCGATCGATCAGAGCTGCCCAAATTTGAACGTTGCGCCAGAGAGGACCATGTTTGGAGAGCAGCTTCAGAATTTTTCTGCTGGGCCAGCAATAGACCAATTCGCAAATCAAGCTGATTGATCAAAATTTGCTGCTTCTGCAAATCTGTCAGCACCTTAGCAGTTTGGTTCTCAGGCGTGATGGGAGCAGTCGGCACCGCAACCGGATCTTCATCAGTTGGTGTGGAAGCAGTCGGGCGATCCTGGCTTTGAAATTTTTTCAGATTCGTTTCTGCCGATCTTCGCACTTCTTGATATTGTTCAAGGGCTGTTTTGAGGGGATCATCGCCCAACACCGTTTTACGAGCCGCTAATAAGCTGGCATCTTCAGGATCGGTAGCACTCAACTCATTGACATGCAGCAACAGATCGGTCTGATAGAGCTGAAGGCGATCGGTAATTTGTGGCTCAGTTAAGCTGCTCCAGAGGGAGAGTCCCAATAATGGAATCACCACCAATGCGGCAGCAATCAAAAGTAAACGCTTCAGTGAGTTGCCTATCATCCCGTTTCTAACTTCGCTAAATCAGTTGGTTTTGGTGGAAATGCAGAGATTACCCCTCGTCTAGTTTCGCATCAACTCAGAAGCTCTTCATGCAATTCTGACCTGCCGCTACTCCCCCAAAAGAGGTAAAATTTTGTTGATTTTTAATTCCTGCTGTAACGGAGGACAAAGCCCTGGCTACTCGCGTCATTCTGGTTCGTCACGGAGAAAGTACGTTTAACGTTGAGCGAAGAGTGCAAGGTCACTGCGATCTGTCTCAGTTGACTGAAGCTGGTCGTGTAGGAGCCCAACAAGTCGGCGTTGCACTACAGGAATTATCTTTTGCAGCTGCTTATAGCAGTCCATTGCAGCGGGCCAAAGAGACGGCAGAGATTATCCTGGCCAATTTGAGTCCCAATGGCAACCAGCCGCCGTCGCTACACCTTAGCGATGACCTGAAAGAAATTAACCTTGTGGAGTGGGAAGGGCTAGCCTTCGACGAAGTGCAGCAAAAATTTCCTGAAGGCTATCGCTGCTGGTATGAGAACCCACATGAGTTGAAAATGCAGCTCAACACCCCCAAGGGACCGCAAGAATTTTATCCAGTGCCAGCGCTTTATGAGCAGGCTCGCCAGTTCTGGCAAACTGTATTACCCCAACATGCCGGTGAAACTATTTTGGTCGTGGCCCATAGCGGTATCAACCGTTGTTTAATCAATACGGCGATCGGTCTAGGCCCAACGCATTACCAGTCTTTCCATCAATCCAACTGCGGCATCTCGGTGCTGAATTTTGCAGGCGGGTTGGGCGATCGGGTACAACTAGAGTCGATTAACCTCACTGCCCATTTAGGCGAGCCTTTACCCAAACGTCGTAAAGGTCAGAAGGGACCGCGCTTCTTGCTGGTACGGCATGGCGAGACCGAATGGAATCGGCAGGGTCGCTTCCAGGGGCAAATTGATGTGCCCCTAAACGAGCGAGGACGGGTGCAGGCAGGTCAGGCTGCTACTTTTCTGAAGGAAGTGGGGATCGATCGAGCCGTCAGCAGCCCGATGTTGCGCCCCAAAGAAACTGCCGAGCTCATTCTGCAACCTCACCCCGGCGTTGAGCTCCAGCTCAATTCTCTGCTCTGTGAAATCAGCCATGGCCTATGGGAAGGCAAATTTGAAGCGGAAATTGAGGAAGCCTATCCCGGTGATTTGCAGCAGTGGCAACGGGCTCCTGAAACCGTGCAAATGCCAGAAGGGGAAAACCTCCAGCAAGTGTGGCAACGGGCTAAAGAAGCCTGGCAGCAAATTTTGGCAGCGACCCATGAATCGGTGGACGATCATCCCGTTACAACCTTGGTCGTGGCCCATGATGCAGTGAATAAAGCGCTGCTCTGTAGTTTGGTGGAACAAGGGCCAGAAGGGTTTTGGACCTTTAAGCAAGGAAATGGATCGGTCACGGTGATTGACTATCCAAACGGGATTGCAGGACGGCCTCTGATTCAGGCGATGAATATTACCAGCTACCTCAGCAGTGGGGTACTGGATAAAACGGCAGCCGGAGCCTTGTAATTGAGTTGGCAAATTAGCGGCTTACTTTCCAAGCATGAACTACGGTGCATGAAAGACAATAAAATCTGGGATGGCGAACTGCTTGCCTGACCGCGACTCTTTCATGTTCCTGCTGCCATGACTCGTGAACTGCTGCGTCAAGTCCGATTGTTGGATCCGCTCTCGAATACCGATCGTCAAGCGGATGTGCTGATTGAAGATGGGATGATTCGAGCGATCGAGTCCTACTTAGATGGGGTCGATGCAGCGGTACTGGATTGCACAGACATGGTTTTAGGACCGGGTTTAGTCGATCTCTATAGCCATTCCGGCGAACCGGGTTTTGAAGAGCGAGAGACACTAGAGTCTTTGCAAGCAGCAGCAGCAGCAGGCGGCTTCACCAGACTGACCCTTTTACCGGGTACTCATCCTGCAATCGATCAACCCGCCTCGGTTGCATGGTTACGTTCTCGGCAAATTTCAGCTATGCCCCAGTTGAACTGTTGGGGAGCGCTCACGATTGGGACAAAGGGCGAACAAATGGTGGAGCTGGGAGAACTGGCTGCCACTGAAATTGTTGGATTTGCAGATGGCCAACCTTTGCAAAATTCAGCGCTGCTGCGCCGCAGTTTGGAATATGGTCAGGCTTTGGGCAAACCCCTTGCTTTCTGGTGTAGCGATCGCAGTCTGTCTGGGAATGGCGTGGTGCGGGAGGGCAGCGAGGCTTTGCGGCTAGGTTTACCCGGTGTACCTGCGATGGCAGAAACAGCTTCTCTGGCAGCGTTGTTGGAATATGTCGCAGAGATTGGCACCCCTGTGCATCTGATGCGGGTGTCTACAAGCCGATCGATCGAGCTGATTCGAGCTGCAAAATCCTGCGGAGTGCCCATTACAGCCAGCACAACCTGGATCCACCTGCTGTTAGACATTACGGCAATTCAAACCGCTTATGATCCCAGCCTGCATCTAGAGCCACCGTTGGGCAATCTTGTCGATCGCAAAGCGCTGATCGAAGCCTTTCAAACGGGTGTGCTGGATGCGATCTCGATCGATCATAGTCCCTACACCTATGAAGAAAAGACCGTCGCTTTTGCTGAATCTCCACCAGGTGCGATCGGTTTAGAGCTGGCTTTGCCACTCCTTTGGCAAACTTTTGTAGAACCTGGAATCTGGTCAGCGCTGGATCTATGGCGTTTTCTCAGCACTCAACCGGCCCAGTGCCTTCAGCAAAAAGCCGCAACTGTTGCAGTCGGTGCAGCGGCAGAACTCACGCTGTTTGCTCCCCATCAAACTTGGCGCGTTGAACCCCAAACTTTGAAATCGCGATCGAGCAACACATCCTGGCTGGGACAAGAGATCCAGGGACAGGTTGTTAAAACTTGGGCAGTTTGAAACATGTTTTCTCGCCAAACACGCTTCAAAACCTGACTACTCACAGAATCAGCAACTGACCCAGGTCAAATGTTCAGCCAGACCTCACCGATTTTTCTCTGTTGCGTTTGATGTAATTGCAATGCAGATCCAGTAGACAAACGACCGAAAGTGATGTTTATAAGGTAAAATTTCGACTCAAAACTGAAGACTATATCGAGGTCGCCAGTCGGTGAAATAGGGGCAAATCAGCAGCAATGAATTCCTAAAATTCAGACTGTTGGACTTCAGTCCCCTTTTACTCGACCTTAAATGAGTCAATCCGTGTGCATCGTCATTGTTGATTCGCCTTAATCTTTATTTAGACTAGCTGCTTAGCTCCCCACTCACCGGAGGTTCAGATGGAGTTTTGGGAATTTCTCATCCAGAAGGAGGGCGATCGATCCTGGCTGCCTTTAGAATCTCCCAGTGCCGAAATTTTGGAAGGCCGCTATCGGGTTGTGGCTCGATCGAATCGGGCTAGCGTACCGACCGAAATTCGAGTGACTCACTATGCAACAACCGAAGATCCACCCGTTCAGCGCGTGCGCAAGCGTTCCAGCCAAACCAATGCCGATGGCTTGATTGTGATCATGCCGTTTACCCGCTTGCAGCCAGGGATTTGGGATCTGCGCTGCACCAGTGATTTGATGGCAGAAATGATGGGCGAAACCTGGCAATATCGAGTTCAGCTCGAGGTTTTACCTCAAGACGCCAGCTCAGATGAATGGGAGCCAGAGTGGTCTGATCCAGTTGCTCCTGTCACTGCGGAGGAATCCAGTCCAGCGATCGACTCAGCTTCACCAACCTCTGAATCAGAACAGCCTTTAGATTCCCATCAATCAGAGCTAGTCTCATTCGGGTCAGCTCCAGAATCAGCGATCTCAGATCCTGTCCCGTCACTAAACCCTGTTCCAGCAGCGATCGAGTCAGAAGCAACCTCAGAGGAAATAGAGGCAGCTACAGCTGCACCATCGATCGAGACAAGCGAAATCAGCGAGATCCATGCTTTAGCATCTGACCAAATTTCAACTGCATCCAGTGAGACAACTGCACCCAGTGAAACAACACCCATTCATCCCACTGCTGCATCTGCCTTACCAGCCATCGCAGACCTTTGGCAGCAGGTTGAGCAGGTTTCACAACAAATCGTCGATTCAGCCTTCAGCGATTTAGAAGAGTTTGCGATCGGGACTGATGAGCCGCAAGCATTCAGTGCTGGGAGTAGCGAATCAGCCGATTCAGCCAGCCTGCAGGTGGTTTTAGAACAAGAAACTTTTGTGATTCAGCGGAATCAACCCCTGGTGCTGACTGGACGACTGGAGCCAGTGCATCACTTGCCGCTCGATCAACAGCCCTACATTTCAGAACTGCGGGTGCGGTTATATGATCCGCAAACTTCTCAGCTTTTGATGGATGAAGTGCATCCGATCGCGAATTGTCAGCCGCCCTTTCCTTTTTCGGGAACCGTTTCTCTGCCAGAGCACTATCAGACTTACCTGGTGTTGGGTGAATTGCTGTTTCAGGGAAGCTATGGCTCAGAAGCCTCTCAAGTATTGGCAACCCGATCGTTCAATGTCACCACGGACTTGCATGAGTTAATTGAGTCGATCGCCAACGACTTCCCAGATGTTGAAGCATTGCCACCTGAAGCTCGTTTGCCAGAAACCACTGAACCCGTGTCGCCAGCAGAGCTCGATCGCCTGAGTGCCCAAGCGCCCGCCCTGTTTCGTCGATCGGCTCCTTCAACCTTACCGCCGCAGTTGCGCCCCCCTGACCCAACCCGAACCCATGCCTCGCTTGACCTGCCTTCTTTTGATCTACAAGCATCTGGTTTTCAGTTGCTGACCGAATCGGATGATCACCCGATTGACTCGGAGCTCAACTCGCCGGAATCCTTGAACAGCAACCAACCTGAAGCACTGCAAATCGACCTGGAAGACGGCATGATTTCTACCTCAGCCACAGACTTGCAGCTTGAGCAGCCCAGCAAACTCGCGCGTGAATCTATTCAAAAATCCCTGCCTGAATTGCTGAGGCGATCGTTACGTTTATCGGTTGGATCACCAGAAGAAACCCCGCTTGAAACACCAGCACCAGAATTTTCTGACCTTGCCGATCCGCTGGATGAATTCATCGATCAACCCGTCCCGCTCGAAAACCCTGCTTCAGAGAGACGGTTGCCCACCACCCAACCCTCTGAATTGATTGAGGATCCAGGAGATCTATTCGCAAATTGGGAAACCTGGGGGCATCGATCGCCAATCTGGCACCGTCGCCAATCTCGTCCGATCGATCAGTCGAACGCACCAGAAGATGTCTCATTTCGGGCCTTAAATCTAGAGCATCGCTTCTGGACAAGATTGCAATCTTTAGCTGCGAATCCGGCATCGTCAGCTCAGCTCAACCCACCTGAATTCAATCGTGTCAATGAAACAACAGATGCAGAAACTGCCATTCAACCTCGCAGTGCAAGCGGTTTAGATGCTGAACTCACCGCTGGAGAAATCGTCGTAGAGGATGATGTTTTACCTGTCCTACCTGGTGTCGATGCGGCCCAATCAACCAATTCTGTTGATCCAGAGCTGCTTGGACCGGTCTTACCTGAAGATGAGCCAATTCCAACACCCCGCTTGCAGTTACCCACCGGAGAGCTGATTGCAGGCCAACCGATCGCCCTCTCGATCAAACTGCCCCATTTGGAAGCAAGGGTTTACATTAAACTCTGGTTGCGCGATCGTCAAACTCGGACACTCCTGGGTCCACCACGCTGGCTGATTGATTTTGTGCCGGATGGCTTTGGCAACCAAGTGGCACGTACGGAAGTGATCGTTCCACCAGGCTGCTTGAAAGTGCAGTTTGAAGCGATCGCCGTTGAAATCGCCACTCAGCGAGAAAGTGACAAAACTACGTTCACCCGTCCTGTTGTGCCGCCTGACATCTCTCCCTTGTCGTTGGATGGCCTGGAAATATAGAGATTTATCTATCGATCATCCAGCCTACCTTCGTTTTT
The DNA here is from genome assembly GCA_002796835.1 of Elainella saxicola E1. GTDB lineage: Bacteria > Cyanobacteriota > Cyanobacteriia > Elainellales > Elainellaceae > Elainella > Elainella saxicola. Next base: position 76,497 of record LUGL01000037.1, read on the forward strand.
TGGGCGATCGGCATCTTTCTCAGATCGCTTGACAACACTTGACCGAAAAACATAGTTGTTAAAATTTCTTAGCAGTCAGGCATTTGGCTCCAATTCACAGTAAATTTGGCTCTAATACTAATTTCAAAAAGTCGTGGTGACATTGTGGATCGCAAGAATTGCTCTCGCCTTCCGCTTTGCAACAATTATTTTTGAAGTTGGTTTATCAAGTTCGTGATTTCAACAACGAGGAGAGTCGAACTAATGGCAGCTTCGTTCTTGCCTTCTATCTTTGTTCCAATCATCGGTTGGGTCTTCCCCGCGATTACGATGGCGTTTTTGTTTATTTACATCGAGCGTGAAGACGCCAACGGAATTTAAGCCAAATCACTAGTCCAAATCACTAGATAGATAAATCGCTTTTGGAGAGGAGATAAATCAACATGCAAACTGATGTGGTTCAAGCCGCTGGCGATCCCCAAATTGGGAACCTCGCTACCCCGATCAATTCTTCTGGCTTTACGAAAACATTGATCAACAGCCTACCTGCCTATCGAGCTGGGCTGTCTCCACAGCGGCGTGGCCTAGAAATTGGCATGGCCCATGGCTACTTGCTCTTTGGTCCCTTTGCCTACACCAGCCAGTTCCGCAACACCGGTGTCTCGGATGTTGTGGGCCTGATTGAAGCCGTGATTCTGGTTGTGATTCTGACCGTTTGCCTGTCGCTCTATGCCGGTGCAGGTCCGAAGAAACCAATCAGCACGGTGACCAATCCCAATCCTCCTTCCAGCCTGCAATCTTCTGAAGGTTGGAGCGAATTTGCGGGCAGCTTCCTGATTGGTGGTATCGGTGGTGCTGCATTCGCCTACATCATTTATGAAGTGGTGAAATCAGGCGTTCTGCAAACCTTCGGCAACTTGGTTTAATCCTCAGCTCTCTTAAGTTCGATCGATCTACAACCCAATTTCCGGCTTGTCAGGCGATCGAGCTTCTGAGCAACAAGATTTAACCATTCGATCCGGTCAACCCTTGCTTGTTCCAGCCGAAAGCCCGGATTTGGACTTGTGCAGGCAAAGGAAGGCCGGATTTGTTTTGATAAAAAACTCAAACTCCTAGCCTCCTAACCGCCGCTTCTCACTTCTAAAGCGAATATATTCTGACAAAAAGGCCAGGAATCCAGAAATCAAAATCAGGATAACGCTCAGAGCATTAATGTCGGGTTTCACCCCAGTACGCACCCGACTGAAAATCTCCATGGGCAAAGTATTTGCGCCGCCCCCTGCCGTAAAGCTGGCAATCAGCAAGTCATCCATGCTGAGCACAAACGCCAACAGACATCCCGAAAAAATGGCCGGCATCAGTTCTGGCAGCAAAACTTTGATGAAGGCCTGCAAAGGCGTTGCCCCCAGGTCCAGTGCGGCTTCTTCCAGGTGCGGATTCAACCCTGCCAGTCGAGTCGAAACGACCACAGCAATATAGGCCAGACAGAAAACAATGTGGGCGGCAATAATGGTCCAAATACTCAGCGACATGCCGATTGACACCAGAAACACCAGCGTTGCAACGGCGATCGCAATATCTGGAATAATCAGCGGCAGATAGGAAACGCCCAAATAAAGGCCCTTGCCCGGAAACCAATATTTCGCCAATCCCACCGCCATCATGGTGCCCAGCACTGCCGAGACACCCACTGCAATCAACGCAACTTGCAAACTATCCAGCAAAGCTGACTGAATCCGGGTATCGTTGAGCAGGCTATTGTACCAGCGCCAACTAAAGCCGCCCCAATTGGAACTGAAGCGCGAGGCATTGAAACTATAGAACGCCAGAATCAAAATCGGGATGTACATGAAACCGTACATTAGCAGCGTCATGAAAAACTGCCAGGAAAAGCGAAATTTCGATCGAGCAAAAACGTTCACTGAAGCTCCTTGGGGTTCTCCTAACCTGTCAATGACGAAGAGAAAGCGGCCTGAGACGAAGCAGCCTAAGATGAAGCGGCATTCCGATCGCCATATTTAATCAGCAGCGCGATCGCCACACTTACGGCAAAAATCAGCATGATGCTGAGGCTGGAACCCAATCCCCAATTCCGAGTTGCGCCCAAGAACTGATTGTAGATCAGCCGCGAAACCGTCATGCTTGAAGCTCCACCCAGCAATTCTGGCACCACAAAATCGCCCAGACTGGCAATAAACACCAGCAGTCCGCCTGCGGCAATGCCCGGTAGCGTCTGCGGCACAGTAATTTTCCAGAAAGCCTGTCGCGGCGTTGCACCCAAATCTGCAGCGGCTTCCAGCAATCTCCGATCGAGCTTTTCCAGGGAGGCATAGAGGATCAGCACGATGTAAGGCAGAAAACTATAGGTCATACCGATAAAAACAGCAGGACTGCGGTTCAACCAATCCTGTCCAGGTATACCGATCAGCCCCAGCAGCGAATTCAGCAAACCGCTCGGTCTTAAGATTGTGATCCAGGCATAAGCCCGCAGCAGCGACGAGGTCCAAAGCGGCAAGATAAACCCAACCAGCAGCAGATTCCGCCAGCGCTTCGGGGCTTTGAGTGCAATCCAATAAGCCACCGGAAAACCCAGCAGCAAACAGGCCAGAGTTGAACCCAAGGCGAAATAGAGCGATCGTAAAATGACCTGAAAGTAGACAGGCTGAAAGATCTCCAGATAATTGCCAAGGCCATAATCCCCAGCAGGTTGCCCCAATCGAAAGCCTGGAATTAGGCTCAATTCCAAAATCAAGAAGGTCGGCAACACCAGCAGCAGCAGCAACCACAACCCAGATGGGGCAAGCAAAATCAGCGGCTGAATCCATTTTGCCAACCCACGCCAGCTCAATCTGCTTTGGGGGGNAAGGTTCAGCAATCAAATCCGGAGGGGTGGTGGTCATAGTTAAAGATGTAACTTAAGAACTGGTTAATTCGGTCCAGAACCGATCGTACAAATCGGCAATCTCTTGGGGCACAGGAGCCACGCTTTCACACTTGGCTAATACTTCCTTGGGTGGAAATAGATTTTCATCCTGTTTCAACTGGTCCGACAGCCGTTCAAAGGCAGCAGCATTGGGTGTGGCAATCCGGAGTCGCTCTACCAACTTCACTGCGTTATCCGGTTCCAAAATGAAGTTGATCCATTCATAGGCTGCATCTGGATTTGGTGCGGTCTTCGGAATCACCATCGTATCGGTCCATAGCGATGACCCTGTATCGGGAACGACATACTTCAGATTGGAACTCTCTTCCATTAAGGCAATGGCATCTTGAGAGTAGGCCATCGACAAGGTGAGATCGCCACTCGCTAGCTGGTCTTCCCAACCGTTGGTCTTAAAGGATGAAACCGTGGATTTAATTTCTAAGAGTTTGTCGTAGGCTTCTTCAATTTCCGCTTTTTTCGTTGAGTTCAGGGAATAACCAAGGTATTGCAAGGTAGCTCCCAGCACTTCTCTTGGATCATTGATCAGCGTGATTTGACGATCGAGCCGATCGACGTTGTCCCACACATAGTCCCATCCCGTCAGATCCCCATCTATTTTTTCCGGATCAAACACCAGTCCGGTCGTGCCCCAAACCGTCGGAATACTATGGGCATTCCCCTTGTCATAAACTGGATCTTGCCAGTTTGCCAGCCAGTTATCAGCCCCTTTCAGTCGCGACTGATCCAGAGGCGTCAACATTGATGACTTCGCCATTTGGGTCACCATGTAGTCAGATGGGTAGATGATGCTATAGGCTTTTCCGCCACCTGCCTGGACTTTAGCCAACATCGTTTCATTTGAGTCAAACGTATCAACTACCACCTGGATACCCGTTTTATCCTTGAAGCTGCGCAACAACTCATCATCGGTATAGTTTGCCCAAGTAAAAATATGCAGCGTCTGAGCATCATTGGATGCAGGAGAGTTGCTGGCAGTTGGACTGGATGAGGGATTGTTGTTCGATAAATTGCGGGCACAGTTAGAAAGCACTACCCCTGACGCAGCAGCGGTAGAAACTTGCAAAAATCGTCGTCTGCTGATTGCAGAAGTTTGAAGTGCTCGGCTCAGCAGGCGAAAATTTCGCGGTCTAGTCGGAGGCATTCTCTCCTTGCTCCTACTGGGTAACTTACACCATTCAGAATAGCGAATGGTGAGAAGGAAAATCCTTACTTTTCATGCAATCGGGCAGGCAGCGCTAAACAGTCTTCAGCAGACCAATAGACTTGCACGGGTGTATTCAATTCCGGCAGATCGATCGATCGATTAGGCTGCATCACCGTTACCGCATCTCCATTTTCCAGCGCCACCACATAGTGGACATGCGTGCCAAGGTACATCACGGTTTGGAGAATTCCCTCACAGCAGTTCACAGCATCCGTCGCCTCCCGATTGCCAACTTGAATTTTTTCAGGACGAACGCTCACCACCACTTCATTCGCAGGCGACTCAGTCCAAGACGCACTGGGTTTCACCCAAAACTTGAGTCCTTGAGCGGTCAACACCTGTAGGAGTCCTCGATCGGAACTTTCAACCTGCCCCTGAAATAAATTGGTATCGCCGATAAAGTCCGCCACAAAAGCCGTTTGGGGATGCTCATAAATTTCGCTGGGACTGCCAATTTGCTCAATTCGTCCCATATTCATGACCGCGATGCGATCGGACAAACTGAGCGCCTCTTCCTGGTCATGAGTCACCATCACAAACGTTACTCCCAGTTCTCGGTGCAGATTCGAGAGTTCCATCTGCATTTCCTTGCGCAACTTCAGGTCCAGTGCCCCCAACGGTTCATCTAACAGCACCACCGTCGGACGATTCACCAAAGCCCTGGCCAAGGCGACTCGCTGCTGCTGTCCCCCAGAAAGCTGCATGGGATAGCGCCGCGCAAAATTCTCCATTTTCACCAGCTGCAGAGCTTCTCCAACGCGCTGCATCAGTTCAGATTTGCTGCACTTTTGCAAACGCAACCCAAAGGCAACATTATCCCAAACCGTCATGTGACCAAAGAGTGCATAACTTTGGAACACCGTATTGACCGGGCGACGATAGGGCGGCACATGCGCCATTGATTTGCCCCGAATCAGCACTTCTCCACCGGTTGGCTCTTCAAACCCAGCGATCATGCGCAGGGTAGTTGTTTTGCCGCAGCCTGATGGTCCCAAAATGCTAAAGAATTCACCCTGATGAATTTCCAAATCAATGCCCCGGACTGCCGTCTCACCGTTGAATACTTTAAATACCTTGCGAAGTTCGACATCTCGTTGGGTGTCGGTGCCAGAAATACTTTGCAGTTGTACAGCAGTCTGAGACATAGTTGGCAAATTTCCCTTTTGACACAGTTGCGTTCGAGCAATTGAGAATGGCGATCAATAGACAGGATAGGGATAGAGAGATAGGGTTAAATTTCCCAGTAAGGCTCGCTTCGTCGCAGAATAACGACATCAGGAGCATATTTTTGTCCCTTAGCATACCCTCGATGAATTTTGCTGACAATTCAAAGCTTGCAAAACCCTTCCCTGGTTTTAGGTTACTTTTACTGCATTTAGATTAACGATCGATAAAGCAAGATTTTTAGCTGCCCAGAGGGCTGCTCAGTCACACTCGTGGACAATGAGTCAGTGGACTGTGTTAGTCTGCCCAATTGGTTCAACATGAATGCAAAGTGAACTACAAAGCGATCGGCTGTTCAGTTCTCCAGGCTGCTCTATGCAATTAGAACCAATTCGGTGGAAACCCATTTATAGTAGAAGTTTGACATTCAACGGTCGATCGGACTCGACACAGAGTTGGCACTCAGGTTTAACTTGAGTTTGAAATCCCCGAATCTATGACGCTTACACAAAATTCGCCGCTGTCTCAGCAATCCAAACAGTCCACTGCTCGCACGGTCGGACGCCGATATCAATCGTTAATCCTGATGTTAATTGTGACGGTGGCAATGTTGGGTGGCATTGGCTCTCGTTTAGCCTATTTGCAGCTGCTTCAGGGCGACCGCAACCGACAGCTCGCCGACAACAACCGGGTTCGTCTGATTCCACGTCAGCCTGAACGGGGGAACATTCTCGATCGCAAAGGCCGCATTCTGGCAGGTAACCGCTTATCTTATGCCGTTTTTCTGTGGCCGATTTCGAATTCCCAGGAGGAATGGAAATCTATTGTGGCGCGTCTGGCCAAGCTGCTGAACATTCCTGAGAAAAATATTCACGATCGGTTAGAACAAGCAGGCTATAGTTCTCCAGTGCTCGTGCGGATTGCCCGTGGTTTAAGTCCTGCCCAAATCACTGCTTTAGCAGAGTTTAGCCAAGATCTCAAAGGGGTACAGGTCCAAGCAGAAGCCGTTCGCAATTATCCCTATGGCGATCTGGCTGCCCATGTTTTGGGCTACACAGGAGAGATGAACGATGAAGACCTTAAAGCCCATCAGGATGAAGGGTATCGCCTCGGAGATGTGATTGGGCAAATGGGCGTTGAATCTGCTTTTGAAAAGCAGCTGCGGGGCGAATGGGGAGGCCAACAGGTCGAAGTAGATGGAGCCGGACGGGTTTTACGGGTACTTGGTGAAAAGCCTGCCCGCGCCGGAAACGATGTGCAGTTGACGATCGATTTAGACATCCAACGGGCTGCTGAACGGGCCTTGGGCAATCGAAAAGGGGCAATTGTGGCGATCGATCCGCGCAATGGTTCCGTATTAGCCATGGTTAGCCGTCCTGCCTTTGACCCCAATTTATTCTCCACTTACATCACAGATGCCCAGTGGAAGCAACTGCAAAATAAAGAATTTCCCTTTGTCAACCGGGCATTACAGGGTTATCCACCCGCAAGTACTTTCAAGATTGTCACCACAACCGCTGCGATCGAGTCTGGCAAATTCCAGGCTGGAACCGTGCTGAACACCTTTCCCTATCTAGAAGTAGGGGGAATTCAGTTTTGGGATTGGAACCGAGCCGGGTTTGGTCCACTGGGATTTCCAGGGGCGATCGCTTGGAGTAGCGATACCTTCTTTTATCAAACGGCAGTTGGCATGGGCGAGAAAAACCTGATCCAATGGACCAGGCGTTATGGATTTGGCGAAAAGACTGGCATCGAAATTGCCAAGGAAGAATCTGCCGGATTAGTACCTGACGAAAACTGGAAGAAGGCTGAATTGAAAGAGCCATGGTACGTGGGAGACACCGTAAACATGTCCATTGGGCAAGGCTACATGCAAGCTTCCCCGCTTCAAGTTGCGGTCATGTTTGCGGTTGCTGCCAATGGGGGATATCGGGTTCATCCCCACCTGATGCTTGATAATGAAGATGCCCGGAATTGGCGAGAATCACTGAACATTAGCCCAGACACCCTTCAGGTGATTAAGGAAGGGCTGCGAATGGTGGTGACTTCAGGAACGGGACAAGCAGTGACTGCCCCTGGGCTGCCCGATCTCTCTGGGAAGAGTGGCACAGCCGAAGATCCACCTCGGCCCTCGCACACTTGGTTTGGGGCTTATGGCCCTTCTAACAATCCTGAAATCGCAGTCGTGGCCTTTGGTGAGAACTCGGGCGGCGGCGGTGGCAAAATTGCCGCTCCGATGGTACGGCAGGTGCTTGAAACCTATTTCACTGGCAAACAATCGACCGGCTCAGCCAGTCCAGCAGATGTGACAAGCGACTAGCTGCAAGCCTAACCTCACCTGATGCTTCAGGCTGTGGCAATCGGAGCCAACCCAAGCTGGTTCAAAAGTCGATCGAAATTCACATGCTTATTCATCATTTGATAAACCGCCTGCACCTTAATCAGTTCATGCAAACGCACCTGTCCGAAAGCTCGATCGATAATCTCGACCGTGGTGAGTGTATCCAGGTCAACCGAGAGAATCGGAATCTCTAAATCTTCAGCTCGACTTAAGATCGTAGGCGAAGGCGGCATGTGGCCCGTCAAAATCAAGCACTGCGTCGAGGTTTCTAGCGCTGCTAGCTGAATGTCTGTGCGATCGCCTCCTGTCACAACCGCCATATTGCGAGCTCTACGGAAATATTCCAGAGCTGAGTTGACGTTCATGGCTCCAATTTTGAGGCTTTCCACCATCAGATCAAGACGATCGGCCCGACAGAGTACCTCAGCCTGAAGCTGCCGCACCAGTTCTCCGACGCTCACACTCCGCAGTAAATCATTGCGGGGTAAAACTCCCAATACTTCAATTTTTTGCTGCTCTAAAAAAGGTTTGACTTGAGCTTGAACCTGCTCTAGCACAGAACTCGGCACATCATTGATTAAAACACCCAGTAAACGATTACCCAGTTGTTGCTTTGCAGCCAATAGGCCATCCACGATCAACGGCGAATGAAAGCGAGCCACTAACACCACAGCGGCATCAAGCTGCTGCGCCATTTGAGGCAAAGTTAGGTTAAACAGCCTGCCTTCTTCCAGCGTGCCAGCGCCTTCCAGCAAGACCAAATCACCCGCTGAAAATTGCAGATAGGACTGAAGGGCCTGTTGATAATCCACTTCATCTTCACCGCAAATGCGCCGAGTAATCGTTTCCTCATCTAGTGGAAACAGCATCGGCAAGAGCTTCTCTGGGGCCAGCTTCAAGGTTTCAGCCATGAACTGCACATCTTCTTCCACAATGGCAGTTCCAGTACGATCTAAGCAGGTGCCGATCGGTTTGCCATAGGCAATGTCAAGCCCTCTTGTCAAAAAATGATGGGCCATTCCCAGCACCAGGGCTGACTTGCCACTATAAGCTTCAGAAGACCCAACCAGGAGAAACTTTGCAGACTTTGGCACATCCCTACCCCTAACTCGACAACAAGATCCGCTCTGTGATCAGATCCTGTAATTAACAAATACTTTGATTAGCAGACCGTCAGTCCATCAGTAAGTATTTATTCATTCTAGGTGGGTTTGCCATTTTTTTAATCTTGCTCAACCGGTCGATCTATGCCCCCTTCTCAAGCCTCCCAATGACTCAAACCCGAAAGAGGAGGGCAATCAACTCTCCTCCCATGACAGAACAGATTTGGCAGATCAACTCCTGTTCGTTGCTTGAGAACCGCCTCGATTTTAGTCGTCGAGTCGTAAAAGTTTGCGATAAAAAGCTTGGGAAAAATCAGCAACGCGGCTGCTTTTGAAAATAAAGAGCACTTCGATCAGGAAGTCTACAAATTCAAAATTTGCCATGGTTACTTCATAACTAAGGTCAGCATTGCCATCAAATTGCATGCGGCAGCGCGTTAAATCAGCTGGAATCGAAGAGATATTCCAACTGGCAACGAAGGGAATACTCTCCCCGCCTTCAATTTTACGGGATCCTTCTAAATTGCCGGTTTGATAGAGGCTAATAGCCAAAGGTAAAGCACTCCGTTTACGGCCCTGGTAGTAAGGGGCATAAACGCTGACATCACGAGGATTTGCCGGCTGGAGTTTCTCTAGAGACATGCTCAAATCTTCCTAGATTTCCGCGAATGGTCGGATAAATGCAATCGTTGCGGGGACTTCACTGAGAAGAAAAAATCCTTTCAATCACCCTAGCAGCTAGTGTTCCCTAGACAATATGCCAACCTGCACTTTCAGCTAAATTTAAAATTAAGATCAAACATAGAGATCCTGACCATTTCATTGAAGCTTGGAACAGATTGACTCCGCAACCCTTTCAAATTGTTGTTATTGGCGGCGGGGCTGCCGGTTTTTTTGCAGCGATCGCCTGTGCAGAAACCTATCCCCATACGCAAGTGAAGTTACTGGAGGCATCCTCTCATCCCTTGAGTAAAGTCCGAATTTCAGGCGGTGGACGTTGCAACGTCACCCATGCTTGCTTTGATGCTGCCAGCCTGATCCAATACTATCCACGTGGTGGCAAAGCCTTGCGGGGAGCCTTCAGTCGCTTTCAACCCAAAGATACGATCGCCTGGTATGCCCAACGCGGAGTGACGCTGAAAACCGAAGCCGATGGCCGAATGTTCCCTATCACCAATGATTCGGAAACAGTCGTCAGTTGCCTCATGCGAGCGGCTGACCAGGCAGGCGTACAGTTACAAACCCGATCCGCAGTGACCAGCATCAAAGCGATCGATCGGCGGTTTAGTTTAACGCTCAAATCGGACCAGGTTATTCAGGCCGATCGGCTTTTATTAGCAACAGGCAGTAATCCCCATGGCTATCAAATTGCCCAGGGACTAGGACATACGATTGAGCCCCCTGTCCCTTCTCTGTTTACTTTCAACATTGCTGAGTCAGCCTTACGGGCCTTAGCTGGTGTAGCGGTGGACTCTGCCCAAGTGCGATTAGTTCTACCCGATCAGAAGCCCCTGGAACAAACTGGTCCCGTTTTAATTACCCATTGGGGCTTGAGCGGTCCTGCCATTCTCAAACTCTCAGCCTGGGGAGCAAGGTTGCTGCACGCTCGCCAATATCGAGCCACACTCCAAATCAATTGGTTGCCTCAACTCTCGCAAGAGCAAATCCGTCAACACCTTTTGGCCGCGAAACAGGAGCAGGCCAGACGATCGATCGTCAGCTCTAGCCTCTTCAACCTACCGCGTCGGCTCTGGCAATATCTGGTAGCCCGATCGGAGATCGCACCTGAACAACGCTGGGCTGATCTGTCTAAAAAAGCATTGCAACAGCTGCTACAAGAACTTCATCAAGGCAGCTATGCGATCTCAGGAAAAGGCGTGTTCAAAGAGGAATTTGTCACCTGTGGTGGGGTCAAACTCTCGGAAGTCGATTTCAAAACGATGGAGAGCCGTCTCTGTCCCGGCCTTTATTTTGCCGGGGAGATTCTAGACATTGATGGGGTTACCGGCGGATTCAACTTCCAGAGCGCTTGGACCACGGGCTGGCTCGCTGGACAAGCTATAGGGTCCAAACTTTGAGGACTGGCAGTGCTGCATGAGTCAGGGTAGGCAATCCCGCAACAATCCTCTATTCCCAGGCTGGATGATTCAATAACGCCGAAATGACTCGGACACCCCGCAATTGGTTCGATAGCGGCAAATGACCTCTTGGAGCCTCTAAACTCCAGATAAATTCTTGTGGATAGCGGGTCCAGTTATTACCATTTTTCCAGCCGATCTGATACCAGAGTCTCTCCCAGTTTTTGCCAACGCCTAGCCAGAGTTCACGTTGCACAGAGAAACCAAATTTTCCTTCTGAATGTACCAGCCAGAGGAGATTGATGGTTTGCAAATCGGTACTCGGGAAGTTGGCAACCTCAGTAAAATAGAGCCATTTGCGCTGCACGGCTAAATCGCCTGCCAATTCGCACATTTTTTCTAACGTCAGGCGATCGGCAGCCTGAAATTCCTGTTTGGCCAGCAATCCCTGGAGCGATGCATAATCTACGCCTCGATCTGACCGAAGCGGCACAATTCCTTCGGGGAAATGGGCATCGAGAAACGCTTGGCTTTTCGCATCGTTGCTTTGAAACAGCACTTGATAAGCTTTTCCTTCAATCACACCAGGGGTGTAGGACTGCCGATCAAGCAAAAACTGCATGAGCACCTCTAAACCTACCTCTGAGGCAGCTAGCTCATTCACAAGCTGTAGTTGATTTTTGAAGGACTCAGATTTGAGGCGATCGAGGAAGGTCGTGATAAAGTCCGAGACCTCAGAGTTCGTAAGCTCAGCAGAGATGAGTGGGGATGACTGCGCGTCGGGCATGATCAAATACAAAGAAGGTTGGTGTGGCTGAAGTAGCGAACAATTTGGCCAGAACAAGTCTTGCGCCAGTATTGTTCAAAAGCACTGTTCGAGCGCACTGTTCAAGCGCACATAGGGCACAACTCTACATTGTAAAGGGAAGCAAGCCGCTCATTCGTCTTCATTCTTCTCAACAGGCGGTCGATAGCCCCGCTCAAAAGCATAGCGAATCAGCTGGGAGCGGCTTTCGAGCTGAAGTTTGCTCAGAATATTGCTGAGGTGGGTCTGCACGGTTCGCGGACTCACAAATAAGCGATCGCCAATCTGTTTATTGGTTAAACCTTGAATCACCTCCCAAAAGACTTTTTCTTCCGCAGGGGTTAGAGGCAAGGGTTGAGGGGCGACATCAGGCGCGTGATTAGCGGCGGCTGCGACATGCGATTGCTGCATTAATCGAATAATTTCGGCATGGATGCGGCGCGATCGCTCAAGCTGGGATTCAATTTTGGCCACGAGTTCTTTGGGATCAAACGGCTTCACCAGATAGTCATCCGCTCCCATTTGATGCCCTTGTACCCGATCGTCCACTTCTTTACGAGTAGACAGAAAAATAAACGGCACCAGCTGGCCCGATCGCGTGGCCCGTAACCGACGGCAGAATTCCAGCCCATCCATCTCTGGCATCAGAACATCTGAAACCACAACATCAGGTGGGTTTTGCTCAAATAGCGACAGCCCCTCGATCCCCGAACTTGCTTCTTGCACCGAGTATCCCCTTGTCTGCAAGTAGCGAATCAGCGCCGTCCTTAACGTAATGTCATCGTCAACAATTAGAATTTTTTTCATTCCACTCTGTTATTGTTCAGCACCAAACACGGACCAGGAATTGTTCGATTCTCTTGCATTGCCAACAACCTTCCAGGATAGCGAACCTTTGAAAAATCATCGATCGCCCTACTTTATGTTCAAAACAGATCATTCTAGAGCAAGAGATCCGGTAATCTACTGTCTGAACCATTGACTGCTGAACAGGAGCTGTTGCAGCTTATGTACGATAAGATTACTCCCCCAACAACTGGCACCCGGATTACATTCAATCAAGGTGAGCCAATCGTGCCTGATGACCCCATTATTCCCTTTATTCGCGGAGATGGGACGGGGGTAGATATTTGGCCTGCTGCTCAGCGTGTTTTTGATGCAGCCGTTGAAAAAGCCTATGCTGGCAAGCGCAAAATTGTTTGGTTTAAGGTCTATGCGGGTGATGAAGCCTGTGAGCTGTATGGCACCTACCAGTATCTGCCTGAAGACACCCTGACAGCCATCCGTGAATATGGAGTCGCGATCAAAGGTCCCTTGACGACTCCGATCGGCGGTGGAATTCGCTCGCTGAATGTGGCCCTCCGCCAAATCTTCGACCTCTATGCCTGCATCCGTCCCTGCAAATACTATTCCGGCACGCCTTCTCCTCATCGCACTCCAGAAAAGCTAGATGTCATCGTCTATCGGGAAAACACTGAAGACATCTATCTCGGCATTGAGTGGAAACAGGGCAGCGAAATTGCCGATCGGCTGATCAAGATTTTGAACGAAGATTTAATTCCTGGCACTCCTGAGCATGGCAAAAAACAAATTCCTCTCGATTCAGGCATTGGCATTAAGCCAATCAGCAAGAAAGGATCTCAACGGTTAGTGCGGCGAGCCATGCGTCATGCCCTGCGGTTGCCCAAACAGAAACAAATGGTGACGCTGGTCCACAAGGGCAACATTATGAAATATACCGAAGGGGCGTTTCGGGACTGGGGCTATGAACTGGTCACCAGCGAATTTCGCAATGAGTGTGTGACAGAACGCGAATCCTGGATTCTCAGCAACAAGGAGCGCAATCCAGACCTCAGCATCGAAGATAATGCTCGCCAGATTGAACCGGGCTACGATGCCTTAACCGACGAGAAAAAGCAAATAGTCTGTGCTGAAGTCCAAGCAGTCCTCGATACGATTTGGCAAACCCATGGCAATGGTCAATGGAAAGACAAGATCATGGTGAACGATCGCATTGCAGACAGTATCTTCCAGCAGATTCAAACCCGTCCAGATGAGTATTCCATCCTGGCAACCATGAACCTGAATGGGGATTATCTTTCCGATGCAGCAGCGGCGATCGTTGGTGGATTAGGCATGGGACCAGGAGCCAATATTGGAGATGCCTGCGCCATTTTTGAAGCAACCCACGGCACTGCTCCTAAACATGCTGGCTTAGATCGGATCAATCCAGGCTCTGTGATTCTTTCGGGCGTGATGATGCTAGAGTATCTGGGCTGGCAAGAAGCCGCTGATCTGATCAAGAATGGGATCGGAGCCGCCATTTCTAGCCGCGAAGTCACCTACGACCTGGCTCGCTTAATGGAACCTCCAGTCGAACCGCCGCTGAAGTGCTCAGAATTCGCAGAAGCCATTATCAAGCACTTTGACGACTGATCAACCTGACCCACAATAATGCTCAAATAATGCTCACAGAGCAGTCCGGTGCGATCGGGCTGCTTGTGTTTTCTTTCGGGTTCTTGTGGATGGACCAACAAGGTTAATCGCAGGCAAGCAGTTTGGGCCATGCTGACGCTGCTAATGCAATAGGAACACCCTGAATCAACTACAACTGCATCAATGCATTAAGGCTGAGCGGAATTAGGGAAAGGCTGGGTTACTCCACTGTCAGTTGGTTCTCCACTGTCAGTTGGCTGCTTGGACGATCGGTCAGGTAGGGAAAAGACGGAAGGCTGAGCCATTCCAGTTTGAGTCGGATCGCTGGATGGAGTGCCAGGAGTTAACGAACGGCCATCCAATGCAGGCTGAGTCGGGAAGGTTTGGATAATCTGCGATGAGTTTTGGGTGGCGAAGGTTGAACCGCTTGAGAATCCACCCGGTGAATTGGCTGGGGTTCGGAAAGCAGGCGGCACTGTATCCCCTTTGGAATTAGCTGAAGGAGAAGGTTCCAACACATTCCCAAAATAGCTTGCTGAAGGAGAAACTGGGCTGGAGGCTCCAGAGGCAGCAGAATTCGCGGACTGGTCGTAGGGGTTCGCAACAGATGAAGCCTCAGAAGGGGTCGGCAACGTGTTTGCGGAATTAGCTGGCCAAAGACTTGAATGATTACCTGTTTGTAGCCCAGCATCAGGCCCAAGGCCAGATTGTTGTAGCGCGGCGGATGGTAAAGTCCCAACTTGACTGTTGCTCTCCTTCCCAATCCGCATCTTCGCTGAATTCAGCAAGGAGTATGACATGTGGGAAGAGTGCGCTGAGGCAGTATTTTCATTTTCAGAAGAGTCCCCCGCTCGCTGAGACAACCCAGAGGATCGGGCATCACGTTTGCTTTGTGCTTCTTCTTTCGAGAGTGGACTCGTCAAAGAGTGCGCCAACAGGTTATCCAACATTTCAAGTTGGAGGGAGTCATCAATTGGGTCAGCTCCCAGATCTTTTGATAGAGCTGGATCGTCCAAGAGCTCACTGAGATCGCTAATGGAATCAGGGCTCGATCGTCTCCCTGCTGCACTGTTCACGGTAGCTGACTGCGAGGCTAAGTCATTTTCTGCCGTTCGATCGGAATAGGGGCCATTATCAACCAACAACCAAATCGGCAGGAGGATCATCAATCCTGCTCCCCAAACAGAAGGATGCTGCAAAATCTGAAGCTTTGCCTTGAGGTCACGAATCGTCGATCGATGATCTGCCATAGTCATCTGCCATAGTCAATTGTTTGAAATTTAGGAGGCCGATTCTGATGCAAACTTCTCATGTGAACTTCTCAATTGTAGGCACATCAGCTCGGCAGTCGTTAGGGGCAAACCTGCAGAAAAGGCGCTTAACGAGAGGAACGGACAAGTAGCCAAATTGCGGCTGACAACCCAAACAAGTTAGGTAGCCATGCTCCCAGGAAAGGCGTAATCACACCTAACTGGGCGATCGAACCAAACACAACCGTCAGCAAGTAGTAAGTGAAAATAATCACTAAACTGATGGCAAAACTAGTCGATCGTCCGCCACGATCTAACCTTGCACCTAAGGCCGCCCCCACTAAGCCAAAAGCCACACAGACAAACGGCAGCGCATAGCGTTGATTGATCCGCACCCGCAACTTCTGAATTTTTTCTTCACTGCCACTTTGTTTCAGCAGTTCCAAATATTCCAATGACTGAGCAATATTCATCTCGTTATAGTCACGAGACTGAGTTGCCAGATCCAGCGGCGCACGCGGCAATTTCAACCGCTGGTTATCAAATTTAACAATGTTACGAAATGATCCATCTGACGAGACTACATAGATGGTGCCATCAAAAAAGTCCCAAGCTTTTTCACCTGCATTCCAAACCGCAGTCTTGGCACTAACAATTTGGTCTAAGCCCGTCTGCGAAAAATCGAGAATGGTCAATCCCTTCATCTCATTGCCATCAAACTCTTTAGCATGAAAAATGCGGGCGAGAGACTCTTCCTTCTTCCCATTCGGCTGCTCAACTTGCTTAAATTCTTGATAGAGAATATTGTGCTCTTGAAATGATGGGTTTTCATCATTGAGCGCCTTTGCCAGGGTGACCGTTGCCTGGTAGTTTGCAGATGGCACAATAATTTCGTTGAACGCAAAGGTAATGCCCGTCACGATCAAGCAAACCATCAATGCAGGCAAAACCATGCGATAGACACTGACACCGCAAGCCTTCAGAGCCACCAATTCACTGTCGCTGGAAAGCCGACTATAGGTCATTAAATTAGCCAGCAGGATCGACATGGGAAAGGCATAGGCAATGAACTGTGGAAATTTCAATGCCAACACTTGTAGAGCGATCGAAATGGGCAAGCCTGATTCAGTCACCCGTCGAATGAGCTCAAACAGGGCGTCGATCGACACACCCAACGACGAAAAAGCCCCTACACCAAACAAAAATGGTGGAATGAGCTCCGTGGCAATGTAGCGATCCATGACCGGCAGTCGAAAAAATCCCTGCCAGCTGGGCAGCGACAGGCGGGGCGATTTGGGAAAGCCGATCGTCATAAGGGGCAATTAGAAGCAACGCATCATAGATAACCTTAAACCTGGAAGCTGTCTCCCAAGTAATATTGGCGGACGAGCGGATTGGCATAGAGTTCCTCAGCACTCCCAGAAGCCAAAATTTGCCCATCACGCATAATGTAAGCTCGATCGATAATGGCTAGGGTTTCCCGCACATTATGGTCTGTGATTAAGATACCCATTTGGCGTTCTCGTAACCGAGCGATAATCTGTTGAATTTCGGCAACGGCGATCGGATCAATCCCGGCAAAGGGTTCATCAAGGAACAAAAACTCTGGTCCATTCAGACCAGCTGCTAGGGCTCGGGCAATTTCAGTGCGGCGGCGTTCTCCCCCTGAAACTCGGATGCCCAGGGTATTGGCCACTTTTTCTAACCGAAATTCTTTTAGCAAAAACTGGAGTCGCTCGGCTCGCACTTCAATTGGCACATGGGTTTGTTGCAACACCAGCAAAATATTGTCCCGCACGCTCAGATTGCGAAAAACGCTGGGCTCTTGAGCCAAATAGCCAATCCCTAGCCGAGCACGCTCATACATCGGCAGCGGGGTAATATCCCGATCGTTCAGCCAAACTCTACCTTGATCAGGCTTTTCTAAACCGGTTGCAATATAAAAAGTAGTCGTTTTGCCTGCACCGTTTGGACCCAGTAACCCGACAATTTCGCCTGTGGCGATCGACAAATGAACGCGATTAACAACGACGCGCTTTCCGTACGACTTATGCACGTTTTCCAGCACGATCTTCAAGGATTTACTCCCAAAGCAAGGCAGGCAAGAATGGTCTTGATTGTATCAAAGGAGTAGCGCCTAAAATTGAGGACTCCTGAATCTGCTGTTCCCCTTTTCAATCCCAACTGCTGAACTTTCAGAATGGCGATCGCAACAATCCGCCTTTTCATAAGGTTTAGGGAGCGCTGATGGGTGCTTTAAATTCAGGTTTGGGATTAAACGGAGGGGTGCCGGGTGGCGTTGTACCCGTTGGAGGCGGAGCATCCTGAACCAAATAAATGGACTCAACTTGTTGCCCAGCGTTGGGCATCGCCACAAACCGCCCTTCATCAATTAAATAGGTCACGGTTTCACCCCGAAGGCTATTCCCTGCTTGCAGCACATAGACATCGCCTTGCAGCACAATCCGCTTCTCGCGGCTATAGTACTGAGCCTGCACAGAAGTTGCTTGAATCTGACGGGCTGGGTAGTTGATCTGCACGTTTCCCCTAGCCGTGATCACGCCCGTAATTGCATTAGCTTCTTGAACATCAGCCCGCAGCGTCAGAGCCTGGTTGGGAGCCACCGTTTGAGCAATCGCAGAGTTTTGAGCAGTTGGGCTAGCGATCGCACCGACCAGAGCCAGCGTCATCAGTCCGGTCCCTAGCGGATTCACACGAACAGAAGAGAGATGGGATGCAGACACCATAAAGTTGCCAAGGAAAAGGATATGAACCAAAGACTTATCTTGCCCGGTGCCAGTTGCATTGGCACGATCGCGACATCCTTCAAAAGAGAGAACAACCAGGAATGGAGAGCCGCAAATTCAAGCTTCTATCCTGACATAGACCAGTCAACCTGTCCATTTTTAACTCTATTGATTTCAACTCATCCATATTCAACTCATCCTTAAAGCTGAGGCTGAGACAGAATCTCGATGACAGGCACTACGAATCTCTGATCTAATTCTATTGGATGGAGATTTTCCTGAGCGGGTTCCATTTGCTGCAGGGTGGCTTGCAATGATCGCCCTTCCTGGAGCAGACGATCGACATTAATTCCTCCATAGTCAGCTTCGTAACGCCGCAAGCGATTCATCCCCTCCCCGAACAAAATGATCGCCCCTCGTACATTGCCATTGCCCAAGTGATAGAGCGCGACAGCCATTTGTAAAATTCCCTGATAAAAGGTTTTTTCTGGCTCACTCGCTTCCATCCAAATCGCTTCTAACGTGTCATGACACGCATAAAACTCACCCTGATTAAATTCTGTCACTCCTTGCCAAAACTCAGGGGGCAGGGTTTCTGATGTCGTCAAGCTTCTCCTCCCAGCAATGCAGCAACCAATTTTTTAGATTTATTTTTAAGGCTTTAGGAACCAGCTATCGCCCATCCTAACGTGGCTGCCTGGTGGAAACAGAATCTGCGGCACCTGCGGCATTGGTAAGGGACTGTTGCAGCTGGATTTGGAGGGGTCGATCGGGCTGAATCCAAAGACCAGGAAGAGCGCTGACGGAATTCTCAGAGGGATTCAGGGCAGAAATCGATCGCCACAGCAACCACCGGCTGCCCGCAGGTAAGGTCGCCAATCCAACCGAGGTTTGCGTCAACCAGAGCAAAGAACTGCGCGGACGATCGGCAATTTGGGTTTCATGGGGCTGAATTCCAGCCAACGTCTCCAGAACTCGCTGGTCTCCTCGAATGCGATCGCTGCCTGCAGTCCACAAGCTAACATTCAGTTGATGATGCAAGCCATAAAAGTAAAGGGAGGCTGCTGCAATCACAGCCTGTTCAAAACAGTTTCGATCCCAGGCGATCGCGCTGTCTAAACCGATCACAAGCTCTTGGCCGCCGGTATAGGTTTCTAACTCTCGCACCCGCAATTCACCATACCGGGCACTACTGCGCCAGTGGATAAACCGAGTTGAATCCCCCCACCGATAGGGGCGTAGGGTGCGCGTTACCCCTTCTGTCGCCAGCTTTGACTGATAGTGACTGCTCACCTGGAGATGCGGATTTTGACCCATTTCATCCACGATCGGACATTGAGATAGCTTCAGTACCGTTGGATAAACCACAGCTTTAGCAGGTACAACCTGAGGCCGACAACACCAGAACAAGCCCAACGGCGCGGCTGTACGAACCTGAACCGTTTGCCAGCGATAGATGCCCCGTTGATGAGTCGGCAAAGTGGCAGTCCACAAATAGTTGCCTTGGGGGGGAATTTGTTCGATTGCCGTGCGAATCACCGGAAACGGATCAGGCAGATCTTCCTGGATTTGCAGCAAGGTTTTTGGCTGCTGGGTCAGATTCTCGATCTTCAGTTCCAGCCTCAGTTGCTCTCCAACGCTGACCGGATTGATGGGCGATCGCTGCAACCGTACCCCTCTCAAAGTTTGCACTGGCAAGACAGCCGCTAGTGCCAAGATTGCAACAATCACGCCACTGATGACATAAAGCCAACCAGCCATTGTGTTCGTTGCTGCGCCAAAGAAAAAAAGCGCCAGTCCAGCCATCAACCAGCCCCCATAGGCAGGATTTACCCAATGAGATTCCAACCAGTGCGTCAGGCGATTGTATGGTTTCATATTTTATCCAGGCAGATAATTCATGTAGATTGCAGCAATCAGAGCTGCAACCGCCAATAAGACTATTCTCTCTGGCAATTCTCTCTAGCGATCGGGTTGATGCAAAGATGACAGTTCTGTCTAAGTTTTCCCACTGAAACTGAGTCTGCCCGTCGAGAGAAATAAGGTCGTTGAACCGTCCTTCCAGAGATGTACGGCCTCTGGACTTTAGTGGCATCAACCATGCTGTCTGCCTCTGATTTATCAGGCCACGCTGATTTACGGGGATCAGGACTGAGCAACTGCTGGAGTCGATCGAGGCCACCCTTGCTCCCGGCATGATTCAGCCAAGCAAGTTATAATCTTGGCGGAGCTTGTAAAAATTTCTTTATATAAGATTCGAGATATGAGTAATCCGTTAGTCCATGCTTTTTTTGTCGGTCGAGCCCTTGCAGAAGCGATCGGCGAACAGGTTGAGAATGCTGTCACAAATACCTTGAGCGAGTTAGGCAAATTTGATGCTGAGCAACGGGAGCGGCTGCGGCAGTTCACAACTCAGGTTCTGGAGCGGGCTCAGCGCGAAGCAGAACTCTCGATGCAGGGTCGCAGTAGTTCATCCGGTCCAGCGGCTTCTCAACCAGAAGACCTGCAGGCCATGATCGATGACTTGCGGGCAGAAACGGCTCAACTCCGGGCCGAACTTCAGCGCTATCGCAACCGATCCGCATCTTAGGGGCACTCTGACAGCAGCATCTGGCTGTTGCAATGGCCCTCTTCGGTGTCTTTTTATCCGATCGTTCCATATTCCCCCACGCCGTAGCAGTTGCTACTCCCTTTCGTTTCCAAGTGACTTCCAGGAGCCTTCCCGACTCGTTTACCATGGATGATCCCGCTGCCCAACCTCGCATTCGGTCTTACGGCGATGGTTCTTACCGCTGGAGCCGTGAGAATTACTCTCGCCAACGGCGCTATATCGATATTTGGGCATTTGTCCTCAAGCTGATGGTGGCCCAGTGGGCCTACAACAAAGCATGGTCTTATCCCAACGGTAGGACAGAAGAGGCAACTGCTAAGCGCCGGCGAGCCATGGCAGTTTGGATTCGCGAAACTTGTCTAGATTTAGGACCAACATTCATTAAAGTTGGACAGCTATTCTCGACGCGGGCCGATCTGTTTCCGATCGAATATGTCGAAGAGCTATCAAAGCTGCAAGACAAAGTGCCTGCTTTTAGCTATGAGCAGGTTGAGAAAATTATTGAAGAAGACTTTGGCAAACCCATTCCAGAGCTTTACCGCAATTTTGATCCGATTCCCCTTGCAGCAGCCAGTTTAGGTCAGGTTCACCGGGCCCAGCTCCACAGCGGTGAGGAAGTCGTGGTTAAGGTGCAGCGTCCTGGCTTGAAAAAGCTATTTACGATCGATCTACAAATTCTTAAGGGCATCGCTCGTTATTTCCAAAATCATCCAACCTGGGGCCGTGGCAGAGACTGGATGGGGATTTATGAAGAGTGCTGTCGCATTCTTTGGGAAGAAATTGAGTATCTCCATGAAGGCCGCAATGCTGACACCTTCCGCCGCAATTTTAGAGATGAAGATTGGGTGCAGGTGCCGCGCGTTTATTGGCGCTATAGCTCCCATCGCACCTTGACCCTGGAATATTTGCCCGGTATCAAAATCAGCCATTATGAGGCGATCGAAGCAGCAGGACTCGATCGAAAAAACCTGGCTAAATTAGGGGCAAAAGCCTATTTACAGCAGTTGCTCAACGACGGCTTCTTCCATGCCGATCCCCATCCCGGCAATATTGCGGTCAGTCCGACTGGAACGCTGATTTTCTATGACTTTGGCATGATGGGGCAGGTCCAGGCAATCACGCGAGAAAAGCTGATGGGATTGTTCTTTGGCATTGCCCAGAAGGATGCAGAGCGGGTAATGGATGCTTTGGTTGATCTCGGGGCATTGGCTCAAGCCAACGACATGGGTCCGGTACGGCGATCGATCCAATATATGCTAGATCACTTTATGGATCAGCCCTTTGAGAACCAGTCGATTACGGCAATTAGTGATGATCTGTATGAAATTGCTTACGATCAACCGTTCCGATTTCCGGCTACCTTTACCTTTGTGATGCGGGCTTTCTCAACTCTAGAGGGAGTCGGCAAAGGGCTTGACCCTGAATTTAACTTTATGGAGGTTGCACAACCGTTTGCAATGCAGCTTATGACAGATGGGAATGGATCGCGATCGAATGGATTATCGGAAGGGCTGTTAGGTGAGTTGGGGCGTCAGGCGGCTCAGGTCAGCACAACTGCATTAGGACTGCCTCGCCGGATTGAAGACACACTCGATAAGCTGGAAAAGGGTGACATCCGGGTGCGGACGCGCTCTACCGAGACCGATCGGGCTTTACGCCGGATTAGTAACGTCAATATGGGCACCAATTACAGCCTGTTGATTGGCGCATTCCTCTTATCAGCCACAATTTTGTTGGTGAATCAGTTCATCTGGTTAGCTATACTGGCGGCTATAGCGGCAGTTGTTCCTACCGTTGCTTTCATCCGTTTATTGATTCGCCTTGATCGATCCGATCGGATGATTTAACATCATCGCAATCTTTGATTCCTTGATGCCAGGGTCACGCCATGAAACGTTTATTCACGGGTCTTACTGATCCGGGGCTCCTCCGTGCCGTTAACCAAGATGATTACTATATTGATCCGAAGGGTCGTTTTTTTGTGGTTGCGGATGGAATGGGTGGACATGCTGGTGGACAAGAAGCCAGCCGCATTGCAACTCAAGCAATTCAGATTTATCTCAACGAAAATTGGGACAAGGACGAATCCCCCCAGACCCTACTCGAAAATGCCTTTCTTAAGGCAAACCACGAGATTTTGCAAGATCAGGCTGAACATCCCGAACGAGCCGACATGGGAACCACTGCTGTTGCGGTGATGTTTCGAGCCGATCAGCCTTGGTGCGCCCATATTGGTGATTCGCGGCTCTATCGACTAAGAGGCGCTAAACTGCATCAAATTACTGAGGATCACACCTGGGTCGCGCGGGCCATGAAGCTAGGAGAACTGACACCTGATCAAGCTCGGATTCATCCTTGGCGACATATCCTCTCGAAGTGTTTGGGGCGGGAAGATGTGCGACAGGTTGATGTGCAGCCCTTTGATTTGCAGCCGAACGATCGTCTCTTGCTATGTAGTGACGGCTTAACTGAGGAGCTATCCGATCAGCTGATTGCCTTTCATCTCAAAACAATTCGGGCTTGCGATCGAGCAGCTCTGGCCCTTGTGAATGCCGCAAAAGACCGGGGCGGACGCGATAATATCACCGTTGTCATCGTGGCTTTTGACGATTCCAACGCAGATCCTAATTCTTTTGAAGAATAGGATGATGAAATCGGAAAGGTTGCTGTAAGCTAATGCTGTATTTTCACTTTCCGAACTGTTCATCGGGCGATTTCAATCATGCGATCGAACCCAACTCCTCGTCGAAAAAAGCGTTCCCTGCCTCTCCGATTGTTCCGTTTTGTAACACGCGCAGCATCTGGAATCGTAGTGCTGCTGCTGTTTGGATTTGGGTTTAAGCAGGTAGAGAGCCTATGGCATAACCCGGAAGCAGTGTTAGTGCTGGGAGGTGCCGCTGAGCGTGAGCGCTTTGCTGCAGAATTTGCCAAACAACACCCCGACTTGCCAGTGTGGGTTTCTTCAGGTAGCAACCCCGAATATGCTGAATGGGTGTTTATGCAGGCAGGCATCGATCCAAATCGCATTCATCTAGACTACCAAGCAGTCGATACCGTCACCAATTTCACAACGCTAGCAGACTACTTCAAGCAGAGCCGCATTCGCAGCGTTTATCTCATCACCTCCGATTACCATATGACAAGGGCTCAGGTGATTGGGGAGATTGTTTTAGGCAGTCGCGGCATTGATTTTCACCCTATTGCAGTGCCTTCTAACCGATCGCCCGAACCGATCACTAAAGTAGTACGAGACGCAGCACGGGCGATGCTCTGGGTCGCTACTGGAGAAACAGGTTCAAATTTTGCCAATCGGTTTAGATAGTCATCAAATAGTCATCAGATAGCCAGATGGATAGTTAGCTCAACCAAATGCAGTAAAGTTATCAAAAATTTAATACATTTGTACTGTATTCTTTGCCCATTTTGCATTTGATCGGTCAAGATGGAAGCAGAGGGAATTGTGCATATTTTGCGGAATTTCACTCTAATCAAAGATTTTTAGCCAATTTACTCTGGCGAAGGTATGTCAGGTATTCATACTGTTCCATCGACGCGAGGGCTTGATACAGACTTAGTGGCAGGTTCGGCAACAGATTTGCTGGATGCCTCTAGTCTCCATACGGTATTGACCATGCTGGAAGTGATCGATTGTGTTGAGGATCTTTCACTGCTAGAAACCCTATCTATTGCGCAAAAGCGGCAAGTTTGGGATGCCACCCCAGAATCTACCCGTTTGCGTTTAAAGCAGTTAAGGACGCTTGGGTCCAACGAAGAGAACTCACTCAGCGATAGTTCTCGATCGCCAGAGCTAGTTAACACAGCAACCCTGATCGAGGCTGCTGATCTGCTCATAGTCGAACATAGCGCGATCGAAGAAACGGCGGCAGTTGATTTGCAAGCGCAGCAGGAAGAGATCGACCTGATGCTTCAGGAACCGATCAATCTTGAGGCTGCACCAACTGTGGCAGTAGGAGATTGGATTGTGTTACACGCTAAACCGAAATTGACACGAGCAGAGCTGATCGCGATTTGGGAAGTGATCGAAGTGCAGGGAAACTATGCTCGAATTTTGGCCAAGGGCTTGGGTACTCGTCTGTATCCCACAGGCTGGATGTTGCTTTACCCTAAACCGATCGACTATACGGAACCTGAGTTCTAAGCTTATCCTCTAGATGAAATACTCCTGAGATGAGGCATGGGCGGCTGTGATGGACCCGGATTAGCGCGATAAGGCACGGCATAGGGGTCAAAATTTGGCTGCCCATAGGGTTGCTGGTGTGGATAAGCATAGGGAGCTGGCGGCATTGAGTAATCAGGGCCTGGAACGTAGGGCTCAACATCAGCATCCGGATAGGGAACATCTGCCATTGGTGCATTCAGGGCATTATCCTGACTGGATATCTCGGCTGGTACATCTGTAGCCACTTCCCCTGTAGCTACTGCGTCTGTTGCGCCTGGTTGCTTTAAAGTGGCTAGATGATCAGGAGCCAGCCATTGCGTTGCAAAACGAATATACACATCCCGATTGTGGGCATAATCACCCAACACTTTGTCCCGATAAGCTGCATCAAATTTGTCCCGAACGCCCCAATAGTCAGAGCCTTCTTTTAACCAGTTCAAAATGTTGTGAGCAATCTCAAGCTGTTGTTCAGATGTGAGCCGATGCTGCTCTTCAGTCTGTAGGGATTGGGAGAGGTCAAACAAATAATTATTCTCATCTTGACCCAGAGCAGGGGAAGCCAGACTCGATGACTCAGCAGGCAGTTTTTGGACGACCGAGGTGGCAAGCGGTGCAGGGGATGAAGTCGCGATCGGCAGGTTTGCCAAAGTTGGATGCTTAGAAAGTTCCGATCGAGCCGTAATACTATCCCAAGCTAAAAAACTAGTCACTCCCGCTGCTGTCAATGCGGATGCTAGCACTCCTACAGAAAGCCATGTAATCAAAGATTTCATCGCCTTAAACACCTCTCTAGAGTCAATACTGGTAAGTTTGCGTTAATACCCCCTGCATTTAGTGTATCAACATTGATCAAGGTGAATTATTTGCAACTTTTAAAGTTGTGACAAGGGGATTATTTGATAGTCTTACGACAACTCATAGAGGCATTCAGGAAAAATCAAGGCAGAAAGCCCGTGAGATGGGGAGTAAAAGGCAACATGGAGCAATACCGGGAAGCAGATATTCGCGATCACGTCGAGTTTTGGCTCAAACAACAAGGGATCGCCGTTGAACGAGAAGTTTCCTGCGGCAATGGCATTCGGGCAGATCTGGTAACGCCAGATATGGTGATCGAGGTCAAAAAGTATTTAAATCGGGGCACAATCTATCAGGCGCATGGTCAGGGGATTGCCTATCAAAAGCATTTAAACAAACCCAAACTGCTGATTATTGGCTTCGCGCCCGCTTCAGAAACTCGCTATCAAGAGGCCCAACGCATTGCCGAAAATATTCGGACAGAAGGGGTAGAAATTGTTTTTCTCGATAAAGATCCACAATGGGCTGCGGCAATGGCAGCCATGCCTGTTCCGGCCAAAATCGCTCCTGTAAAAGCCACAGCTGAGTCGAAATCTCCGGTGCTGCCTTTCGAAAAAGTCGCTGCTGCAACAGCGTCAAAGGCTGAATCTAGTTCTGCTAAAGCAGCAGATTCAAAAGCAGCAGATTCAAAAGCAGCCTCAAAGGCTGAATCTAGTTCTGGATCTAGTTCTGCATCTGACGATCGTCCAACTTTTGGCATTCGCGACTTTTGGACCTTGTTGTGGATTATTTTGCTCTTTCTTTGGTTACGATCCGCGTTGGTCACTGCCGATCGAGCAGAAGAACAGCCCCTACAGCCAACCCCTCAAGAAAGGAAATCTGAAAATAGCCACTGACCACTGTTTCGGTAGAAATCTTCAGAAGTTTCTGTCAAGCAATGGCTGCCTGTGCCAAAATCAGTGATCAACGGATCGCGGAGGCTCATGCTGGATTCGCTGCTGAAAGATCGCTACAAACTGATTTCCGTACTGGGCACAGGCGGATTTGGTCAAACTTATCTAGCAGTGGATCTTGCAGATGCAGAGCAATCTCGCTGCGTCGTCAAGCAGTTTAAACCTGCGAAAGAAGATGCCAGTTTTTTAGAAATTGCCCGCCGCCTGTTTGATACAGAAGCACAAATCCTCGAACGATTAGGCAAACATCCCCAAATTCCAACCTTTTTAGAGTTTTTTGAGGAAGCAGACCAGTTTTATCTCGTCCAAGAATTTATTGATGGCTATCCGCTCAACGATGAGTTTTCGCCCTTTCACCGCCTGACTGAGGCAGAGGCGATCGAACTCTTGCGAGATGTGCTTGGCATCCTCGAATTTGTCCACTCACAGCAGGTGATTCACCGCGATATCAAGCCCAGCAATTTAATTCGGCGGCGATCGGACGACAAAGTAGTGCTGATCGACTTCGGGGCGGTGAAGGAAATTCGAACGCAGTTGCTGAGCGAAACGGAGCAAAAATTTACCGTTGGCATTGGCACACAAGGCTATACACCAGGCGAACAGCTGGCAGGCAGACCTCGCTATTGTAGCGATCTCTATGCGCTGGGCACGACAGTAATCCAGGGCATTACTGGCATTCAACCCGTTCAGCTGGCAACTGACCCAGAAACCGGAGAACTGATTTGGCAGGCACAGGCTCCGATCGGGCTGGGTTTGCAGCGCGTTTTAGAGAGAATGGTGCGCTATCACTTCAGCCAGCGTTACCAATCGGCCAGAGAGGTTTTAGAGGCACTTGATCGGCTGAACGAGATTTCGTTGGAATCGACAGTCTTGCCCCCCTCGCTGGTAGTGCCCCCCTCGTTATTGCACCATCCAATTGGGGATGAAACGGTTGTTGATAGTCCTGTCCCTGGCAGCCGATCGCGGTTCGACCTGCGACGAGGCATACAAATCATTGGTATCGCAGCGATCGCCGTGACGGGATTAGTGGCAGGGCTACGGCAAATGGGCTGGCTGCAAGCCCCAGAACTCGCGGTTTATGACCAGTTAGTTCGACTGCGTCCTAGTCAGGGTTTTGATCCAAGATTGCTGATCGTCGAAATTACCGAATCCGATTTGCAGACCTTGCAACGGGGTACACCTGCCGATCGCGATGTCGCTCAGGTCATTCAGAACCTACAGCAATATCAGCCACGAGTGATTGGTCTCGATCTGCACCGAGATTTGCCGCAAGAACCAGGCCATGCAGACTTGATGCAGCAGTTGCAGACGGATAATGTCGTCACCATTATGAAATTAGGAGGTGACAGCAAAACGTTTGATATTCCGCCACCAGCTGGCATTCCTGCCGATCGCTTGGGCTTTAATGATTTCGCGATCGATCCCGATGGGGTGGTACGGCGCAATCTGCTGTATGCCACGGTTGGTCAGCAAAACTTTATGTCTTTTTCGCTGCGCCTTGCGACGAAATACTTGCAGCCGAAAATCGTGCCGCGTGAAAGTTCCCAGGGGGCAGGTATCATGCAGCTTGGTAATACAGTATTTTGGCCGATCGAATCTACCTCAGGTGGCTACCAGCAAATCGATGCGGCAGGCTATCAAATCATGCTGGACTACCGTTCGCCACAACCACCCGCGCCGCAAATTTCCTTTGTTCAAGTGCTGCAAGGCCAATTTGATCCAGCGCTTGTGAAAGACAAAGTTATCCTGATCGGCACAACAGCAGCAAGCGGCAAGGATCTATTCTATACCCCCTTCAGCAGCGGCAGTCGAGGAGAGTTTTTGATGCCGGGGGTGGTGATTCATGCCCAGATGGTCAGCCAGGTGTTGAGCAGCGTACTAGATCAACAGTCGCTGTTATGGATGCTGCCAGACAGCATAGAACTCCTGTGGATTGGCGGTTGGGCGATCGTCGGCGGCAGTCTAGCCTGGTTTGTGCGGCATCCTGCTCTCCTCAGTTTAGGCAGCATCGTTGTCCTAGGAGCATTAGGCGGCAGCGTCTGGTTCATTTTCATCCATCATGGCTGGCTGCCCGGTCTCACTCCAGCGATCGCTCTTTTGCTTACAGGTGCAGTGGTTGTGTCATGGCGATCGTATCAGAGTGAATAATTTCAGCATGAGTTAGCAAAAACCCCACCTGACTAAGATTGCGAGGTGAGGTTCAAGCGTTTCACAGATTTTTCAGAAATAGACTGAGTCTATTCCTTATTGATAAAGTTTTGTGGGCCTTGATATCCAGAATATTGGGCTAACTGTTGTAGAGTCTGCGTTCCCGAATAGGTTTGCCCATTAATCTTCCAGGTCGGATAACCCTTCACGCCTTCGCTCTGACATAGAGAAGCCTGCGAATTTGCACCACCCGGATCGCACTCAACATAAGGAATTTGCTTCACGGCTTCCTTACCGAACAGTTTCTTCTGATCTTGGCAATGCGGACACCAATAGGCACCATACATCTTTGCCCCAATCTGCGTCAGGTGTTGAGCCAGTGCAATTTCAGCAGGACCTGACTGAGTCGTCACCACAAAACCAGATGAATCAGCTTCAGCAGACTGAGTATTGGGATTACCCAGGTTGTAGATCGCCAAAGTACCGACGATCGTCACCATCGCCACAATCAATCCACTGAATAGCAACTGTCCAACATCTTCCCACGCTCGACCCACCAGGGTAAGGACAAACATGGTCAAAGCAAACAGCGCAGAAGCCACACAGTAATAGCAGATCCCGTCTGCCCCGTAAACGGAGACAAATTTGGTGGCCATGATCACCATCAGATAGCCACTGAACACCAGCATGGCCGTCGAGCCCAAAAACAGCAGCAGCCAGGTCCAGTTTTCTAGCTCATTTCTAAGTGGCTTATTTTTTTCAGGATTGATCGCGAGGGGTCCCAGGGCAAACACCAACATGGCGGTATAGGCCAAAAAACCAAACAGGGACAGCGGCAGGCCAAACACCTGAGCATAGGAACTCGATAGAACCTGATGGCATCCACTGGTTGGACAAGCCGTTTCCCCTCCAAACAGCTTCGTGACAGTCAAATATCCGGTATTGAGCATTCCCAAAGCCGCAACAGCCCCAATCAAGGGCCGCGACCAGAGGTGAATCCACGGGGTAGGTTTGCGACGACTACTCATACGGCTCCTCGGCCTTGCATGGCTACTCATAGGCTTTCGCTCAGCATGTTAGTAAAAGTTTAGTGGCGAGTCAGGGCATGCCCCTCTCTGAATAGACTATTCTGCCTCAAACTTTCAAAAGTGAGCGGATCAACAAAACATTATTCAGTTTTCCCAACCGATCGTTCAACTTGACAACATTCGATCAAAAGCAGCTCCATTTCAATCGAGCCAAATCGAGCTAATCAATGAACCAATCAATTTCAATCAACAATCTAGATCGAATTAGAGGGTACTGCAACGGATGCCGAAACTGTAGCAGCTTGCTCGTTGAGGGAGAGACTGCGACGCATCGCCTCGACAAACTGGCTCACCCGAATTGGATCGATCGGCTGCTCAATTTGGCCCCGACGCTTCAAAGAACTGGAAACAATCACCCCATCAGCCGCCTGAATCAATTGAGGAATGTTTTCCCAGCTTGCTCCGCTGCCAATAAAAACTGGAGTACCGTTAGCAGCCGCAGTTGCCAATTCCAAATCTTCTAGACTGGGAGGACTACCCGTCGCCCAACCTGAGAGGATGATGCCATCTGCTAAACCCCGTTCAATTGTCTCTTGTACAGCTGTTGTCAGGTTCGGTGAACCCAGCGGACGCGCATGTTTAACTAGTACATCAGCCAGGATTTTGACATCGCTGCCCAACTCACGCCTGTAGCGTAAAAGCTGATGGGCCTGTCCCTCAATCAATCCTTGATCGGTGGCCATCACGCCTGTCAACACATTGACTCGAATAAAATGGGCCTGAACGCAGCTCGCTATCGCCATTGCGCTATGAGCGTCATTACGCAGCACATTGATTCCGATCGGCAAGGTGACCAGATGCATGAGACGATGCAGCACCAAACTCATGGCGCTAACAACTGCCGGATCTACGCAATCTTTAGGGAAGGGCGCATCAAAGAAATTTTCGACAATGATGCCATCGACACCACCCGATGCCAGAGCCACAGCCTCTTGCTCTGCGCGGTCGATCACTTTTCTGAGACTGCCTCCCCAGCGCGGCGAGGTGGGCAAGGGCAGCAAATGAACAACGCCAATAATCGGGTTGGCAGTTTTAAAGGTTTGTTTTAAGTCCACAGGTCTATTGATATGGTTCGGACTCAGCCAAGGCATGAACAAGAGTGAGACCAGACAATATTTGTCTATCCTCTTTATAAATTTACTCTAACAGTAATCCATTCCCCAACCTTGCTCCTCTCCTGGCAAATCCAGATATCAAAGAAAATGTAAAGTTATATTATCCATCTCGCCATAGCTGTGTTAAGATTGTTTTCACACACCTCTGAAGTGGTGCGATTGCAGTTAACGGTTGTTTTTCGGCATCCTGCTGGAAGACGTTGAGAGACAAAGTTCAGTCCGTTGATAACGCGATCGCTACAGGTTCGCAATTTTACGCTTTATTTTGTCTCACATCTCTTGATTAACTGCATGGGCAACAAACCAACGATTGCCGTCTCTCATTTAGGCTGCGAAAAGAACCGAATCGACACCGAACATATGCTAGGGCTGCTGGTGCAAGCAGGCTATCAGGTCGATTCAAATGAAGAATTAGCGGATTACGTCATTGTCAACACTTGCAGTTTCATCCAGGCTGCGCGAGAAGAATCGGTGCGGACGCTGGTTGAGCTAGCAGAAGCCAATAAGAAAATCGTGATTACGGGCTGCATGGCTCAGCATTTTCAACAAGAGTTGTTGGATGCGATTCCCGAAGCAGTTGCAGTCGTCGGTACGGGTGACTACCACAAGATTGTCGATGTGGTGCAGCGGGCAGAAGCAGGCGAGCGCGTTCAGGAGATCTCTACTGAACCTGTTTATATCGCGGATGAAACCACACCTCGCTACCGCACCACGACAGAAGGGGTTGCTTATCTACGGGTAGCCGAAGGTTGTGATTACCGCTGCGCCTTTTGCATCATTCCCCACCTGCGGGGCAATCAGCGCTCACGTTCGATTGAATCGATCGTAGCCGAAGCCAAGCAACTCGCAGCCGAAGGCGTCCAGGAAATTATTCTGATTTCCCAGATTACGACGAATTATGGGCTAGACCTGTACGGCGAACCCAGGCTGGCAGAATTACTGCTGGCTTTAGGAGAAGTGGAGGTCCCCTGGATTCGCATGCACTATGCCTATCCCACAGGGCTAACACCAAAGGTGATCGAGGCGATTCAAGCGACGCCAAATGTCATCCCCTACCTCGATTTGCCGCTCCAGCATTCCCATCCTGAGGTGCTGCGAGCCATGAATCGTCCCTGGCAAGGCCGTGTCAATGACGGCATTATCGAACGGATCAAAGCTGCAATTCCCAACGCCGTCCTACGTACCACTTTTATTGTGGGGTTTCCTGGCGAAACGGATGAGCACTTTGAGCATCTGCTGCAGTTTGTGCAGCGCCATGAGTTCGACCATGTGGGCGTCTTCACCTTTTCTCCTGAAGAAGGGACAGCCGCCTATGACTTGCCCAATCAACTGCCGCAAGCTGTCATGGATGAACGCCGTGATGCCCTCATGACGATACAGCAGCCGATTTCCCTCCGCAAAAATCAAGCGGAGATCGGCAAGGTCGTTGATGTTTTGATTGAACAAGAAAATCCTGAAACTGGAGAGCTAGTTGGGCGATCGGCCCGGTTTGCTCCAGAAGTTGACGGCTTAGTCTACGTCCAAGGGAACGCTCGTTTGGGATCGATCGTGCCGGTTGAAATTTTGGACGCAGATGTTTATGACCTCTATGGTCAAATTGCAGATCCCACAACCCAGCTAAAAGGCGCGCTTCGCGCCACTGTTCACTCTGTTTAAGGAGCCTAAATGACTCTCTCATTCCACAGTCTCGGTCTGTCTGAAGCGCGCGTTCGCCATTTGGAAAAGGCCGGCTTTGCGAGTCCTACCCCGATTCAAGCACAGGCAGTTCCTCATTTGCTTTCAGGTCGAGATGTTGTTGGATTAGCACAGACCGGCACGGGCAAAACAGCTGCTTTTTCACTGCCGATTCTTGAACGAATTGATCTCAACAACCACGCAGTTCAAGCGCTGATCTTGACCCCAACCCGCGAACTGGCGATTCAGGTCTATCAATCAATTCGCACGCTCAGTGACGATCGCCGTCTACATGTGCTGCCAATTTATGGTGGTCAGGCGATCGACATTCAAATTCGTCGCTTGCAAAGAGGCGTCCAAGTAGTCGTCGGTACCCCTGGACGGGTCCTGGATCTGCTCAGCCGGGGCGACCTCAAACTCAACAAACTCAGCTGGATCGTGCTGGACGAAGCTGATGAAATGCTGAACATGGGCTTTATTCAAGATGTCGAGAAGATCTTGGCTCAGGCCCCTGGCGAACGGCAAACAGCCTTCTTCTCCGCCACCATGGAGCCTTCAATTCGCGAACTGGCGGCCAAGTTTCTGCGCACTCCAGTTACGGTCAATGTCGAACAGCCGAAAGCAGCCCCTGCGAAAATCAATCAAATTTTCTACATGGTGCCTCGCGGCTGGACCAAGGCTCGTTCCTTGCAGCCCATCCTGGAAATGGAAGATCCAGAATCAGCACTGATCTTTGTCCGCACCCGCAAAGCTGCCGCAGAACTCACGCGTCAACTTCAGGCCGCTGGCCATAGCGTCGATGAATATCATGGTGACCTTAGCCAATCTCAGCGGGAACGGCTGTTGCTCAGATTCCGGCAGCGGCAGGTGCGTTGGGTAGTTGCCACCGATATCGCTGCACGCGGTTTGCATGTGGATGATTTAACCCATGTGATCAACTACGACCTGCCCGATAGCGTGGACAGCTATGTGCACCGGATTGGCCGTACAGGACGCGCTGGCAAAGAAGGTACCGCTATTTCGCTGATTCACCCGCTGGATAAGCGGAAGCTGCGCGATATTGAGCGCCATATTCGTCAGCGTCTGGAAATGGGAACGATCCCAACTCGCGCCCAGATCGAAGCTCGCCACTTGAAGAAGTTGCAGGATCAGCTACGAGAAACGCTGGCCGGTGAACGGATTGCCTCTTTCTTGCCGATCGTTGCTCAGCTCAGCGAAGAGTTCGAGCCCCACACGATCGCAGCAGCAGCCCTGCAAATGGCCTATGACCAAACTCGGCCTAGCTGGATGCGGGTTGATCCAGGCTGTGCAGAGGATCCAATCATGGATGAGCCAAGACCCCGTTCTAATAGTCATTCTGGCGGTGGTCCAGTTCGCAAGCAGAAGCCGATCAAGCGCAGCAAATCACCTGTGTCTTCGCAGCAATAGGCAAGTAACCACGACTGGTAACGCGACTGGTATGAAAAGTTAAGCATTGGAGCAATCCTTGGCACGAATCGTACACAGTTAAGCGAATATTAGAGAGGGCAGGGATTTTCTCTGCCCATTTCGTTTAAGAACTTTATCTGCCCTCAAAGTGCTTTCTACCGAACTTTTAAGCTATTACCGCAGCCTGAGTCAGTCGCTCTTCACGGTAGTGGATGTCGAAACTACAGGTCGCTATGCCTGGGAGAATCGAGTTACTGAGGTTTCAGTCTTACAAGCAACGCTGTCAGGCGGCATTCAACACCAGCAGACGGATCTGGTGAATCCCCAAACCCGGATTCCCCTCAGAATTGTGCATTTCACAGGCATTACGCAGCAAATGGTCGATGCCGCCCCCGATGGCAGTCAGGTTTTTCCCAACTACTTGCCGTTGCTGAGGCAGGGAATTCTCACCGCTCACAACCTGGAATTCGACTATCCCTTTTTGCAGGCAGAATATGCGCGGCTGGGCAGTCAATTTACCCGACCTGATTTAGAGCAGCTCTGTACCGTACAGCTATCGCGGCTGATGCTACCCGATCTTCGATCCCGTAAGCTGCCTGATCTGGTCCAACATTTTCAGTTTCAGGTGGGTCGATCACATCGCGCTGAAGCGGACACGTTGGCCTGTTGGTTGCTGGTCAAGACCCTGTTTACGCAACTGCTAGAAGAGGACGATCGGATTCTGCTGGAGCGATTTGCCCGACAGCGCATTCCTTTGAAAGTCGCAGCTGACCTGCTGGGGTGTTCTGCGGTAGAAGCTCAAGCGGTATTAGAAGCAGCAGGAGTGCCCTCAAAGTTTGTTGGACGTGGCCGGACCGGTACCTGGATGTATCGCCGGGGTGAGGTTGAGCAGGTCGTTGCCACCCAAGCTGAGACGAATCAGGCCGCAAAAATGCAGTTAACTTTAGCCCAAGCCCAGGCAAGAGCTCAGCGATCGCGCAATGTCCAAAAAGATTCCTAGCCGATCTTAATTGGGCCCTCATCTTTGCCCCAATCATTCTCAGGAGAATTGATTCAACTTTCAGGACAGCCCCTTGAGTAGTACCGATCGTCTCATTGTTTTTACCCGTTATCCCCAGCCTGGACAAGCAAAAACCCGTCTGATTCCAGCCCTGGGAGCCGAGGGTGCCGCAAATTTTCAGCGGCAAATGACGGAACATACGCTGCGGCAGGTCCAGATTCTACAATCTGCTGGAATCTCAGTTGAAATTTGGTTTGCCAGCACTCAATCTGATTCCCAGTCTAACGGGATCGATCGATCACTGATGCAGGATTGGCTCAGTTCAACTTGGGTTTATCAAGCCCAGCAAGGAGAAGATTTAGGGGAACGATTAATTCATGCCATCCAGGCCGCATTCGATGCAGGCATGCAGCGAGTTGTGACGATCGGCACTGACTGTCCTGACTTAGATGCAGCCCGAATGCAGCAGGCATTTGAACAATTGCAGCAGGCCGATGTGGTGTTGGGTCCTGCAACGGACGGTGGTTATTACTTAATCGGCCTGAAGCAGCCCATCCCTCAACTCTTCACTGGCATTACCTGGGGTAGCGCCTCGGTTTTGCAGCAAACGATCGCCATTACGGAACAGTTAGGTCTAACGGTAGCTTTGCTGGATGCATTGACCGATATCGATCGCCCTGAAGATCTGGCTGTCTGGGAGGCTATGCAGCAATCCCAAAAACGACCTCGAATTTCGGTGGTCATTCCGGTGCTGAACGAGGAAGCAAGCATTGAAGCAGTATTAACTGCCCTACAAAAATTTGATGTGGAAGTGATTGTCGTGGACGGGGGCAGTGGCGATCGCACCTTGGAACGGGCCAAAGCGATAGGAGTAAATGTGTTACAGTCGGCAGCGGGACGGGCGATGCAAATGAATGCGGGGGCAGCCGTTGCTCAAGGTGAGATTTTGCTGTTCCTCCATGCGGACACTCAGTTGCCCGATCGCTTTGTGGAACTGGTGCAACAGACTTTAAACCAACCCAATGTGATTGCAGGCGCGTTTGATTTAAAGATTGCCGGACAACAACCCGGATTGCGTTGGATCGAGCAGGGCGTGAAGTGGCGATCGCGCTGGCTGCAAATGCCCTACGGCGACCAGGCGCTATTTCTCAGAGCTAAGACCTTTCAACAATTGGGTGGCTTTGCTGAACTGCCGATCATGGAAGATTTTGAACTCGTGCAGCGTTTAAAAAAACTTGGCATGATTGCGATCGCACCTGCCGAGGTGATCACTTCAGGCCGACGGTGGCAACGGTTAGGCGTGCTAAGAACTACGGTGATTAATCAGCTGGTGATTCTGGCCTATTGGTTCAAAATCTCACCTCGTTACTTGACAAAACTCTATCACGGGGTCAAGAAGAAGTAGAGCCTGATCGATAAAAATGGCCCTGACAACAAAACGATCGGAGTTGGATTGACCCCGATCGCCTCGTTCAGAAATTTAAGCTTTGCCAGACTCGTGAATCCAGACCTAGACTAACTTCAGGTCAGGATATTGAGCGATCACGTCATCTGAAGAGAGGGTATCTCCTTCAGCCTGGGGCGTCCACAGCACTTCGAGCGCCAGCAAATTATCGCTAGGCACAGAACCAAGTTGCGAAATCGCTTGACGCAGATCTTGAGAGTTGTTGATCGCCGGAAGCTGTTGCTTGCCTTGAGCTGCCACCAGGAAGGTTACGACAATGTATTCACCTGGGGCTTGATCAAGCATCGCTAGGTCACCTGCCGCAGCCAGCGCTTTCTTCGCTTCTGCATGTCTGAGCAGATTGTCATAATTCGAGAGCGTTTCTGAGGAGAACTTGCTCCGTTCTGCCAGGGAGAGGTGATTAAACTGGTTTTCGGCTGATGCCAAGCTGGTCAACTGAGTTTGCCCCCCTGCGTAAACCCAATATTCCGGGTGTCGCAGTAGCGCCAAGGTTGATTCTTGCAGCACTTGAGCCAATCCTGCTGAGGTTCCCGTATCTGCTATTTCTGCAATTCGATTCAGGTCTGCCTGCAAACTGCGCGCTTCCGAGAGCAAACCAACCTGGAGCTTGGTCACAGAGACCGTTGGAGAGGCTAAATCATAGCCTGAACCATCGCTTTGAGCAGCCCGGAAACTGCGAACCAGGAAACCTGCGATCGAAATAAAGATCAGAATGGTGAACAAGCCACCAAAGCCACCACCGACACCAAAGATGGGCACCAGGAAGGGAAAGCCAAAACCACCGCCGGGATAATAGCCGCCGTAACCGCCACCATAACCGCCATAGCCTTCCGGAGGACTGTAGGTGCGGCTCGGAGCCACCGTACGACTCGGTGCTCTAAAGCTACCGCCACCAATCCGGCCACCGCTGGCAGCCCAAGCTCCTTGAGCCTGACTAAAAAACAGTACGAGGGCCAGGGTTGTTGCGGCTAAAGGTTTAATAAAAGGTTTCATTAACGCAAACAGTTTTTTGAGCATAGTCTCTTGCCTATCTATATGAGACCAATCTTGGCTGGATTCCAGGAATAGCTGCACCTCTAATTCTCTTGGCCAATATCGAAACTATTCTGTAGAAAATTTCGATCGCCCTTCCTGCGGCACAACTACTCATTGAAATTAACCAAACGTTACAAAGCTTTCACTTCTCTAGTTTACCGTTTTGATTCATTCCAAAAAACCGCGCATAAGAGGGATAACCGTAATCGATTCCCCGATCGCTTTCTCGATTGCAGTGGAATTTTTATCTAGCTAAAATTTGAAGCCGAACAGCAGCTATGAGTGGAAGCTACTGATGAACAATCACTGGGGTTCCTGGCGTGACCTGGGTAAAAAGAGCCTGAATATCTGGATCGCGCATGCGGATACAGCCATGAGAGACGGCCTGCCCGATCAATTCTGCTTGGTTAGTGCCGTGAAACCCGATTTGATGCTTACCATCCGTCCAGAAGCCAATCCAGCGGGAACCGAGCGGATTTTCACTCACATTAGTAACAGTTTCTCCCGTAATGGGATTCTGCCACACCGGATTTTCCTGCATGCTGAGAATTTGGAAGGATCCGATCGGCGTTTCCCAACCTTCTTTACCAACTGCAATGCCATATTGAGCTTGCAAAACACCATTTTCATAAAGCGAAACTTGGCGATCGCTTAAATCCACCACTAATTCTGGCTGATGAATCAGCGCCACGGGGTGCAAGGTGCTTGAAAGAATATCTGCAATTCCAACTTGCAGCGCTGACTGACTCGCATTTGCTGAAGCAAGGGTTGAAGATGCGGCAGACGAAACTGCCTGATGCGCATCAACTTCAGAAGCAGGCTGCATGTTGCTTGTAGCTGAACCAGTTACCAAACTTGCCTTTGAATTGGTCGCTGAATTTGCCAACATACTCTGCCCCTGAACGGCGATTAATAGCGCTGCCGTCAGAAAGCTGAGGAACATAAAACTGCCGCTAATTGCACTGTATCTATTGCTCACCGCCATTGGTTTAATGCTGCCCAGCGCATTTGACCTTCATGCCCGTGAAGGATGAGCAGTCACGATCAAATTTTATTCCATAGGCTGAATAATACCCTGAAATCCATTGCGACTTAACATCTCAACTGCCTCTTCAGCATTATCCCGGCTGCTAAACGCGCCGATTTGCATCACCGATCGCCCATCCACAACAGTTACAAACGCTTCAGGCACGATCGATTGAACGCTCGCTTGAGTTTGCTCATCCTCTGCAGCAACCACCACCCGATATTGCAGATTAACGGGACTGGCAAACAATGAGGCATTGGTTGAGTTGGCAATCCTAATTCGCTCCACGCCGCTTGTATTGCCTAATGGAGCCTCTGCAGCAGGAACCGGCAAGATGCGAGTATTGGCATTCGCAGCAGCACTCGACCCATTTGACTTTGCAGCACTCGGCTGGGCTGGCGGCGGTACGGGAATATTGATCGGCGTTCCTCCTAAGGTGGGCGCAATTGAGCTGGCCGGAAAAGACTGACGAGGCAAGCTAGCAGCCGCAGTAACCACGACATCAGTGAGCGGCGGTGAATTCACGCTTACAGGCGTTGACCCAGTGGCTGAATGATCAGGCCGATTGGGAGGTGGCACCGAAATTTCGATCGCCCTAGCCATCTGAGTTGCAGAATTTGGGCGTGGAGCGGCGGCAGGACGCAGCAGGGCAGTCGTTGAGGTTTGACGAGCAGCAGCCGGACGTTCAGGTGGCGGCACATTAATTTCAACCGGAGCCGGAGCCGTTTGCCTCGACGCTGTTCTGACTGACGAGACCTCTGGAGCTGGGACAGGAATTTCGATCGGCGATCGAGCCGCAGCCAATTTCACTTCAGTCGGGGCCGTTCTTGCTGGTGCTGTTCTCGCTGGCACTGTTCCCGCTGGTACTGTGCTTGCTGGCACTGTTCTCAGCGTCGGCGGCAGACTCGAAATCAATGTGGCAGATGGAGCCGTCTGAATCGTAGAAGCAACAGCTGGGCGAGGCGTCGCAGGAACTTGTGCCGCAGCATTGGTCGATCGGCCTAGAGTAGCAACTGAAACCGTTTGATTGAGAGGTAAGTGATTTGCCACAGAAGCTACGGTGGTCACTTCCATCAGCGGCGCACGACCCGTTAAATCCACCTTGCCCGCTACTTGAGTGTTTGCGAGTTGATTCCCATAGGCTGGCAGCGTTTGACTGGTCGCCAGCGCATCAATATCATGCTGTCGATTATTCAAGAAAGTATTGTTGCCGGGATCCGCAACTGTTCCTAAGTTGGGCTGGGCCTGGGCAATCACCACCAATCCATTGCGATCGCTGTCTTCGATCGTGTTGCTTCTGAGCACGGGCTGAGCGTTTCCCTGAATCACAATGCCATCGCGATTTTGGCTGATGCGGTTGCTGATGATCTGAGGAGCTGATTCTTCGCTAATCACCAATCCAGACCCAGTGCGTTGAAAGATGTTGTTTTGCACTGCAGGACGAGCGTCGCCAGCAACGGTTAACCCACTGGTGCGATTCAACATAAACAGGTTGCTTTCAACGATCGGAGCGCTGCTGCCTGCTGCCACTAGGCCCGTTTGACTGCTGCCCGTAAAAGTGTTGCTGCGCACGGTTGGATTGCCAGCTTCAACCCAAAGCCCATATCCACGCACGGTTGAATTCGTAATGGTAACTCCCAGCAGCACTGCTTGACTGGCACCAATTAACGTCGCATTCTGGCGACCCAAGCTTGGACTGGTATAGGAACCGCCGCCCCGAATCACAACATCGCTGCCCAGCTCATCGGGATTGCCCTGCACTGTGACGCCAGACTTTAGAACGATCGGAAAAACCTCACCCGTATCTGTACTGTAAGTACCACTCGCCAACTGAATGACCGTATTCGCCTGGGCTTTTTCTAAAGCATGGGTTAAGGTGCGGAAGGGAGCTTGCTCGCTGCCATTCCCATTTGCATCATTCCCCGTTTGCGGATTTACCCAAAGCATGGTTTGTTGCGCAGGCAAACTATTGCGACGCGGCAACCTTGGCGACGGCAACGGATTACTCGCAGATTCTGCCTTGGCCACAAAATTACGACTACTAAAGAGAACGATCGCAAATACGCTCATCCCCGTTGCCAACAGAAAAAGACGATTTCTCCAAGCTGAGGTTTTCCCAACTAAAGCAAAGGGAGCAGTAGATCCAGCATCACGATCGTGAGGAGGGCAGAGCAGCATGAACAATTCTCCTGACCTGGAAAGAACGGGCGGCGAACCAATCTCAAGTCGCTGAACGGAAGCTTGCCGCAGTGACGATCTTGGAACCTTATGCTTAAACCCACTATCTACAGAGCAAAAGGCTAGCTTTTATCGTTTTTTGCTCTACTGATAGCGTGGTTTACTAAAACGGAATGACTAAATTTTGCCTGATTTTTCTCTGATGGGAACAAGTCGGGCTAAATTTTTTAGAGTCCGTTGTTCAGGATTTCACGTTCAAGCGCCCGTAACTTAGCATGGGAAGAAAAGCATGGGAAAACATACACTCGACCGATCGCGCAAGTCGGCCTCTAAAATGAACGAACCCATTTCACCTCGCTCCAATGATGTGGCCCATGCCGCCATTGAGCCAGGAAAAACCACGATTTATCGGATTCTGGACGCCAATCTCGATCGGGCCAGAGAAGGGTTACGCATCATCGAAGAATGGTGCCGTTTTGGTTTGAACCATGCAACCTATACCGATCTTTGCAAGCAGCTCCGGCAAGAATTGGGGCAGTGGCACAGCGATGAAATTCGGGCTGCCAGAGACACGCCTAATGATCCAGGCACCGCGTTGACCCATCCACGTGAACAAGAACGCCATAATATCACCGAAGTGCTGCGCAGCAACTTCTGTCGCGTCCAGGAAGCCCTGCGGGTGTTGGAAGAATATGGCAAACTGCATTCCGTGCAGATGGGGGAAGCCTGCAAACAGATGCGCTACCAGGTTTACAGCTTAGAAAGTGAACTAATGGGGTCACAGCAGCATCAAAAACTGAAGCAGTCCTTGCTCTACCTGGTCACTTCACCGATCGACAATCTGTTTGCCGTTGTGGAAGCAGCGCTAGAAGGCGGCCTAACCCTAGTACAGTATCGCGACAAAACCAGCGATGATGTCACCCGCCTACGCCAAGCCGAAAAACTGAAGCAGCTCTGCCATCGCTATCATGCACTGCTGATTCTGAACGATCGCGTTGATTTAGCCGTAGCAGTTGACGCCGATGGCGTGCATTTGGGCCAGGAAGATGTGCCGATCGCCTTTGCCAGACAATTGCTGGGATCACAGAAAATCATTGGCCGATCAACCAAAAAGCCAGAAGAAATGCAGCGAGCCATTCAGGAAGGAGCCGATTACATTGGCGTCGGTCCTGTTCACGAAACTCCTACCAAAGCCGGTCGGGCTGCCGCTGGGCTGGACTATGTGCGCTATGCCGCTCAACATGCCACGATTCCCTGGTTTGCAATTGGCGGCATCAATGCTGAGAACCTGGCGGATGTACTATCGAACGGAGCAGAGCGAGTCGCCGTGGTTCGTGCGATCATGGAAGCAGAACAGCCGACGCTGATGACGCAATTTTTTGTGTCGCAAATGAACCGCATCCAAACAATTCGATCGACCAGCAGCAGAGAAACCTAAATGGGGGACAACGTGACAGGACCAGTGGCCGAAGAGCTAACCGTGCATGTGAATGGGGAATTACGGCAGTGTCAGGCTCAAACTGCTTTGCCAGATTTTTTGCAGCAGCTCGGCATGAATCCCCGACTGGTAGCTGTGGAATATAACGGCGAAATTTTGCACCGTCAATTTTGGCCCACAACCCAAATCCAACAGGGCGATCGCCTCGAAATTGTCACGATCGTGGGGGGTGGTTGATCAGGCCGTTCAAGGCTTTGATCAAGGCTGCATCCTAGAGTGCGCTATCCTTCATGTCTTCGCACCAGCTCCACCGCATCTCGACCATCTAGATCCTGGAGGTAAACTTTAATTTTTTCTTCTTTAGACGTGGGAAGCGTTTTGCCCGTAAAGTCAGGGTGAATGGGCACTTCTCGATGGCCGCGATCGACCAAAACCGCCAGTCGAATCACTTCTGGTCTGCCATATTCGTTCACGGCATTCAGTGCTGCCCGAATCGTCCGGCCCTTAAAAATGACATCATCGACTAAGACAACGGTTTTATCTGACAAATCAAACGGAATATCGGTCTTTTCGGGCGTGCGCAGGTCAATCTGGTCCAGGTCATCTCGATAGAACGTAATATCTAGAGAACCAACTGGAATTTCAATCTGTTCAAACACTTCAATTTGGCGCGCTAACATTTCTGCCAGGGGCACGCCGCGCGTATAAATCCCCAACAGCACCAGTTTCGACAGATCTCCTGACCGTTCTACAATCTGGGAAGCCATTCGGTTGAGGGTGCGGCGCAGCTCGTCAGCAGAGAGAATCTCAACGACTTCAGGGGGCATATTCTTAGGTAAGTGGTTTAAGACACATCGCTTGATTTTCTCCGTATTATCTCCTTGATGCTTCCCCCTTGCACTGCTCCCCGAAATTGATGACTAGTGATATGCAATGAATCGAGCCAATGCCAGCCCTACTTCCCAACCTGACGGACTGACGGAATCGGAGGTGATCGCCCGCCGTGCTGCTGGTGAGGGCAATCTGACGAAACTGCAAACGAGCCGCTCTTATCAGCAAATCCTGCAGGAAAATCTCTTCACCGCAATCAACGCAATTTTCTTTGCCATCAGTTTAGTGATGTTTCGCCTGGGCCGCTTTAGTGACGGCATTTTGGTGGTTATCGTCATTTTTGGCGGCGTGCTGGTCAATATTTATCAAGAAATTTGG
This sequence comes from Elainella saxicola E1, assembly GCA_002796835.1. GTDB lineage: Bacteria > Cyanobacteriota > Cyanobacteriia > Elainellales > Elainellaceae > Elainella > Elainella saxicola. The sequence continues at coordinate 119,892 of LUGL01000037.1, forward strand.
GCCAAGCAGCAGCTCGATCGCATTGCCTTATTGAACCGACCCAGGGTGACAGTTGTACGATCGGGCCAGGAACACCCGATCGATCCCAGTGAGATTGTCCGGGGCGATATTTTGCTGGCCTATCCCGGCGATCAAATTGTTGTGGATGGTCAGGTCGTGGGCGAAGGTCGGATGGAAGTGGATGAATCTCTGCTGACTGGCGAATCCGATCTGATTCCCAAGCAGCTCGATGATTGTGTCTATTCTGGCAGCTTTTGCGTTAGCGGCATGGCCTGGTATGAGGCCCAAAAAGTGGGCAGCGAAACGGTTGCCTATAAGCTGATGGCAGGTGCAAGAGCTTTTCGCCGATCGCTCACCCCGCTGCAAGTTGAAATCAATGTGGTAATCCGGATTTTTATGTTGCTGGCCTGTTTCCTCTGGACGCTGGTCGGCATCAGCTTTCTCAGCAGCAGCTATTCCGCCACAGAAATTGTGCAGCGCTTTGCCGTGATCGCCGGACTCGTGCCTGCGGGTCTGTTGCTTGCCATCACGCTGGCCTATGGGTTAGGAGCCGTGCGCATGGTGGGTCAGGATGTCTTAATTCAGCAGGCCAATGCAGTCGAGTCGCTCAGCAATGTGGATACACTCTGTTTAGATAAGACCGGAACGCTGACCACCAATCAGATCACGCTGCAAGAAGTCTTTCCGATCGGTCTTTCTGAAACGGAACTGCGATCGCTGCTAGGAGACTTTGCGGTCAATCTCAGCACAAGCAACCGCACCAGTGAGGCGATCGCCGCTGCCTGTCCGGGGCAAATGCGCCATCCCAAAGCCGAAGTGCCGTTTTCTTCAGCCCGCAAATGGAGTGCTGTTGCCTTTGATGAGACCGATCGTCAAGGGGTTTACATTCTCGGTGCGCCGGAAGTGTTGCTGACCACAACAGGTCTACTTAGTCCTGAAATGACCGAATATATTCAATCCGGGGTGGAGCAGGGCTTGCGGGTCGTGCTGTTTGCTCAAAGTAACGATGTTGTAGCGTTGACGGGTGAGGTGTTGCAACTTCCTGCCGATCTTGTGCCGCTGGGAATTCTGCGATTTAGCGATCAGCTGCGTCCAGAAGCCTATGAAACCCTAGAAGGCTTTGCCAAAGCAGGAATTCGCGTCAAGATTATCTCTGGTGATAATCCCCAAACCGTTGCAGCCCTAGCTAGACAAGCTGGACTCACATCCGAGATTCAGGTCGTCTCTGGCAGCCAGCTGGCCCAAATGGATGAGGCCCAATTTGCCCAAACTGCGCAAGCCTGTACTGTCTTTGGCCGCATCACACCCGATCAGAAAGCAATGCTGGTTAAAACGCTGCGGCAGCAAGGATGCTATGTCGCCATGATCGGGGATGGCGTCAATGATGTACTGTCTCTCAAGCAGGCGAATTTGGCGATCGCCATGGAAAGCGGCAGCAAGGCAACCCGAGGAGTCGCTGACATTGTCTTGTTGAAAGATTCGTTCGGAGCCTTACCCCATGCCTTTCTAGAAGGCCAGCGGATCCGTAACGGCATCCAGGATGTCTTGAAGCTTTTCCTGATTCGCACCTTTTGTGTGACGCTGCTGATCTTTGCTACCGCGATCGTCACCGATAGCTTTCCGCTACAAAACAAACAAAGTGCGATCGTAGCCCTGATTGGCGTTGGCTTTCCCACCATGTGCATTCCCATCTGGGCTAAACCGGGTCTGCTGCCGCGCCGCAGTATGGTGCGATCGATGCTGCATTTCGTGATTCCGGCTACGCTGACGCTGACGTTAGTATCGCTACTGATCTATCTGTTTTATCTCGTCGTTGCCGTACTCGATTTGCCGCCCGGAGCCACCCTGGCAGAAGTTAATCATGCTATTCCGCGCAGTGCTTTAGTGGCTATTCTGGTGATGGGAGAGTTGCTGCTGATTCCTTTCCTTAAACCTCCTACGACTGCCTGGGTTGGTGGCGAACCACTCAGTGGTGATTGGCGTTATTCGATCGTTGCCTTTTTGCTGCTGTTGTTATACCTGCTGATTGTCAGTTTGCCGCCGCTACGTCGCTTTTTTGAACTTTACCCGCTCGATCCGCTACATTACCTGTTCATTGGTCTGGTGGCGATCGAGTGGTGTTTCATTCTGCGATTTGTTTGGCGAACCCGTTTCCTCGATCGGTTTTTAGGCGTGAATTTGCGTTAAGAAGAAGGCATAAATGAGTGCTGGACTGATGAAACTATGCGTTTAGAAGCGGGTTGTCAAATTTCTTTTGAAGCAGAGGCACCTACCCCAGTCATTTTGATGTTGCGGCCTCGGAGCGGAGATGCTCAATGGGTCATGCGCGAGACCTATTTGTTGACACCTACTGTGCCTGTGGTGGAGTACACGGACGGCTATGGCAACCTCTGTCAGCGTTTGGTGGTGCCTCCTGGCAAGTTCCAGGTGCGATCGACCGCAGTCGTTGAAACCGCAGATACAATTGATGTCCAACCCGGAACTGCCTATGTCCCGGTGCAGAATTTGCCGGAGAACCTATTGCAGTTTCTGTTACCAAGCCGCTATTGTCCTGCCGATCGGATGGGTCAATTAGCCCTGGAGATTGTGGGCGATCGAACCCCTGGATATGATCAGGTTGAAGCGATCCGTCATTGGATTCAGACTCAAATTAAATATGCTTACGGCAGCAGTGACGCTTCGACTTGGGCATTGGACACTGTTGAAACGCGAGTGGGTGTTTGCCGGGACTTTGCGCATCTGGGCATCGCCCTTTGCCGCAGCCTCAACATTCCAGCTCGCATGGTCGTGGGTTATCTGTATGAGCTAGACCCCATGGATTTACATGCCTGGTTCGAAGCCTGTGTTGGCACCGATACAACCGGGGAATTTGGACGCTGGTACACCTTTGATGCCACCCAGGAACAACCGCGCGGTAACCGGATTGCGATCGCCTATGGACGAGATGCCGCAGATGTTGCCCTTGCCACCCAATTCGGACCAATGCAGCTCCTGAACATGCAGGTTTGGGTTAATGCCGCATCCACTGAGGTAACTGAATTGGGTAAGTTGGAAGAGAACCACTAAAACTGGACAGCAAGTGAGACGAGCAGATGGAAGAGTTTTCCGAGTCGCAGATTGAGTATCCGGTCAGCATTTTGGAAGGCATCGCAATTACCGGAGGCGCTGTTTTACTCATTGCCACCGGACTTGTAGGGTTAGGGTTTAAAGCACTTGGGAATGCATTCAATCCAGAACGGGCTGAGGCGATCGCTCGCAGTTTGATGACTTACGACATCCCAGGCGGTTCCAGTGGTTTTTTTGGCACCAATATTGGGGGCGGCAAAATGGCAGTCGTGGCTAGCACTGCGACTATCCCTGCTAAAGGCACCCCATCCTCACCCAAAATCGAACTGTTTTTAGCACGCATGCCGATTACGGAAGACCCCAAGGTGGATAGCGGTGCAGATAGCTCACCGGCAGCAGATGTACTCAACAATGAACTGTTCTCAGGGTTTTCGTTTTCCTATCCCGATCCAGCAGCGTTTCAGATCCAGAATGCGCGAACCGAACAGAAACTCTTGTGTGATGCCTTTATCCCTGTGGAAATTCAGCAAGGCTTGCTGACTATGGCTGAAGGAGTTGCACCTCTCCCAGCCGTAAAATATCAGGTGAACCGACCGATCGAAGCAAAACACGACGTGATTGTGATTTCTGCACTTGGCCCTGACGCAATCCCCCAAGCCAATCAGGTGTTCAAATCTTTATCTTGCAAGTAGGATTTGGCAATTGGGACAAGCTGCCGATTATTTGTCAGTCGATGTCTGCCTTGCTTCTGTTTGGCAACGTTCGATTGAGGCCAACGTTAACCAGTCATAGTATTAACCAGTCATAGTATTAACCAGTCATAAGGTTAGCCAGTGATAGTGTCGCCTTTTCACACTTGTTGCTTAGCCTGGAACTATCCAAGCTGTTCCATTGCCTGGACGACCTGCTGAGACACAAACGGCAACAGCATTTCATTTTGGCTTTGCGCTTTGCCTTCAGTAAACAAAACCAGGAGATAGGGCCGCAACCCAGGGATTTCGATATAGGCGGCATCGTGACGCACCTGACTCATCCACCCTGCCTTCGACCAGAGTTTTGCAGTTTGTGGCAGCCCTCCGCCTAAGAAACCCGTGACTTGGTTCTCAGGATTTGCGGCCAGCTCATCTGGGTGCAGGCTGCGCTGCATCAAGGCCATCATCGCTTGCGATCGCACCGATGATACGGCAATGCCCCCTATGATGCTATGCATAAGTCGAGCAGTCGCATTGGTGGTCAATTTATTGCGATTTTGGTACTGATCGCCCAGAAAAATCCTTTCTCGCCCATAAGCACCATCACACCATGTTTTCTGATTAATATTGATACTTTCCAATTCCACCCAGTTGAGCGATTGAAAATAGCGATTGACGATGTTGCGCTGATACTGCCAGGTTTCGCTCGGTCCAGGTGGCAACTCCGGTCCACTCGTTGTGCCGCTCAGCACATCTACGATCAAGCTGGTCGCATCATTGCTGGAATCGACAATCATGTCGCGAATAGCACGATCGAGTTCGGCAGAAGGGGTCACCATGCCCTTTTCTAGCCACTCCTGCACTGCCACCAGATAAAACAGCTTCACCACGCTGGCTGGATAAATGGGTTCGACGCCCCGGTAGGCAAAGCCGCGCATCGAATAGCGCCAGAACTCGTCGGAGGTCAAGGCACCGCCGGTGTTAACCGGAACTGGCTCATCATAAACAACCCAGGTCATCGCGATTTGATTTTGCGCCAATCCCGGAAACTTGGCCCAAACTGCTTCTAGAATTCGGTCGCCCCATTGATCCAGCGATTCATCGCGATGAAAAAAAAGCATAGCGAAATATCAGGTCTGTAAATTGAGGGAAATTAAGGGTTGCTATGCTGATTGTCTCTCTCTTTCCGGCGCTTGTTCAAACGATTCAGTCAAATTCCTTACTTAAACCGTCCATTAACCAACGTTAATTCGAACTATGGTTTCTCTTGTGCAACTTCAGGCCGCGATCGATGCAGGGCAGCCGATCGAATATCAATGTCTGGCGAATTTAAATCTATATGATGCTCCCTCCCTCCAAAGTTTGGCGACTCAAGCGGTTGCAGGGCGACAGTTAAGAGTCTTGCCAGAAGGTCTAACAGACCATAAACAGGCCATTCAGGTCGTGCTTTGTGAAGATGACTATCCAGGCTGGTTGCCAACCGAAGATTTAGATTTGCTAGAGGTGGCTGAAGTTCCCTATCAGGCAATTGTTCGATCGGCCAGTGAAATTCGCGATCGCTTACCGCAGGTTTTGGCCTATACCCGCATGGCAATGGCTCAGCCCAATCATTATCTTTGGGGCGGCACCGTGGGACCAAATTACGACTGCTCAGGTCTCATGCAAACGGCCTTTGCGGCAGCTGGAATTTGGTTACCTCGCGATGCTTATCAGCAGGAGGCATTTGTGCAGCCGATCGACCTAGACGATTTGCAGTCCGGCGATCTGATTTTCTTCGGTACACCCGATCGAGCCACCCATGTTGGATTGCACTTAGGAGAGAACCAATATATCCACAGTTCTGGCAAAGATCAGGGCCGCAATGGCATTGGCATTGATGTGTTGTCGGCAGAAGCGGATGCGGTTGGTCAGGCATACTATCGTCAGTTGAGGGGGGCAGGCCGTGTCGTTGCCAGCTATTTACCTCAAAACCAACGCTCTGAAACAAGAGAAAATTAGCCTTTAAAATCAGAAAGAGCACCGACGACTGACCGTGTTTCGTCTCGGTGCCCTTGCTGGTTCGCTCCTCACACGACAGCTAATATAACAGACCCGGTTTGGGTTTGTCATCCTTTTGGCATTAATGTTGCATAGATGTGACAAATATTTCCCTAGGGAAATATAACCTGGCTTTATCCCAAAGAATTGTTGCAGTACAGAAACTTAGAGACCGCTCAGCCCGTCGTATCCGAGCTTTTGCAGGACAAGCTGAAGCAGATATTGCGTGATTTGTACTAGCCCCAGCCTCACCTTCATCCGATCGGCCTCTTGCTCTTTGACCTCACCCCAGATGCGGCAAGCAGCATGAAAGGCATGGAAGGTTTGGCTCAGGTTCTGGCCCACTTTCAGGGTGAGTTGGGGCGCAAGCGATTGGTCTAACTCTGAATGCTCTGAGTCTGAGGAATCTGAGCGATCGATCTGGGCAAGATGGTCTAGCGTATCGCTCAGTTGAGTAATCAGCGCCCATTCCGCCGGATGCTGACAACATAGCCGATCGGCCATCAGCCAAGGCAGGATTAATCCTGTACTGTCCTGACTGTCAGCCTTCAAATTTGATGTCATCAGTCGCTCTTGTTTTGCCAACCTTAGCAGTGAACAACAGCGATGATGAGCATATAAAATCTCAAAAATTTTAGGGTCGTACCTATCAACAAAAGATCTATCTAAAGATAGGTCAATTGAGTTTGAAGTCTTAATATTGGTCATTGCAATTTCAAATAAAATCTGCAACCATTCAGCAACTCCAATTTCTATGAGTTCAAAATAAATCCATCCTGGAGGTGCAACCGAAACTATTATTTTTTTCAAAAACTGTCCACTTGGGGGATTGCATGAGTCCAAGTGATCACATTCAAATGCTTTGATCCACCGATCTAAGATTTGCTCGGCTAATACCCCAGCATGTTGCTGGCAAAGTTGAGATAACTTCAATGCGATCGCTGAAACATATTTAATTTGATTTCCGGATTTGATTCGATTTAGCGGAATACCATTAAGATGGAGTGATTTGGAGTGAGAGTGCTGAGTTAGCTTCGATAATTGGCTTGATGACTGCGATAAACCAGTTCCGGTAAAAGTGCAACTTTTTTGTAGTCTATTGACTATTACCGATCGAAGTGCAAAATGTACGATAGAAGCAGTCAGCAAATTCACAGCAATCCTGTCACCTTTCGTTCAACTTTTGGTTTACCATCAACCTAAACTCCTGAAGCGGCTTCTCAATCAAAGATAAAATAATCAAATAATTGGAAATCGTTACTCAAGTTCAACAATAGAAGAAGTTCTCAAGAGACATTGGGTTCTACGACCCTCTTTTAATGAGAGGTCAAGTTAAGCTAATCTTGGTCCGGAATTTTGACAGCGGTAGAAATGAAGTTAAGCTGCTTTTGTGCTATCTGATTTTTTCTGACGGTTCCTCTGACTCCAATTGGTTGTAAACGCTCTCTCCTATGTTTTCAGTGTCATCACCATCGCCATCCGAAGCATCTCGTCCCTTCCTGACTTGGCAGAGAATCCTGGATTGGGCACAAGAGCATTATCGCTGCCGTACCTTCAGTAAGGACGAGAAAATTCCCACGCGGGCAGGGCTGCTTTATCTCGTGCAGCGCGGTGCAGTTCGATTGGTTGGGGAAGCACAGGTGAGTGCAACCTCAAGCTCCTCTCGCGTTCCTAGAATTAACTCTGAAGAGGCATTTCTGGGTTTTGTGGGGGCAGGCCAACCCTTCGAGATTGTGGCGCAATCCCCATTTACGATTCAAAGCTTTGCCCATGTTGACCAAACATCCGTGATTTGGCTCTACTGGCATGATTTAGATAATTGGCCCCACTTCCGGCGCGAAGTACTTGATGCTTTTCGGTATCAGCACCAGCGTAAATTGCTATGGTTGAGCACTTTAGGGCAACGGCGCACGATCGATCGCCTGCTGGGCTTTCTAACCCTACTAATTGAAGAATTTGGCGAACCTTGCGAAGAAGGCTATTGCTTACCTTGGGCGCTGACTCACGCACAAATCGGCAGTGCGATCGGCTCCACCAGAGTCACAGTCACACGCTTGATGGGAAAATTGCGTCAGCGTGGCCTCATTCGCACCTATGGAGACAATCTCCTCTGTTTGCCTGCCGAATCGCTTTCCCGCAATAACTAACGCATCATCAATTCACAGCAAAACTGTTTGGGCATTTCATGGGTTTCACAACAGCATGTCATGCCCCTGTTTGCTTTAAAGGGAAATTCAAGTTGATAAAGAGATTCAAGGATTATTCGAGAGAGGCACGAAGTCAAAACCATAGCCCGATCGCTTACCTGGCTCGATCGTCACAAGCTGCACGCCCTGATTGCGATCGCCAGATGGCAAGAATTTGACCGTGCCAGAAGCGCCCGTTTGGCTGGCAAAGTTGGGGTTGACAAGCGCTTCCTGAATACTCTGCCGAGTTGGCTGAGCCCCAGCAGCAAGGGCAGCAATCAAGGCATCTGCGGCATCATAAGCCATCGCCGTCCGCCAATTGACATCTGCTCGCCAAAGCTGCCGCGAACTCTTCACAAATGGCACATTGGGATTGGCCAGAATATGCCAGGGAACAGCAACCACCATTTTCTGAGCCGCAGCTCCCGCAACCGACAGGGTTTTAGGGGCATAGACATCATCGCCACCCAGCAGCGTCAGGCGTTGTTGATTAACCTGAACCACTTGTAAGGCGCGATCGAGCTGGCCGGAATTGGGTAACAGGGCCAAGACCGTCGCCCCCTGTTGAGTAGCCTGCTTAAAGCTATCTGCTGCATTGAATCCTGGATTCGACAGGTCAAATTCACTCACGATCTGACCACCCTCTAACGAGAGCGCCGAAGCAAACTCTGACTTGAGCGATTGACTGTAGGCACTTTGGGAATTGAAGTAAATCGCAGCCTGCTTTTGCTGAAGCCGATTCAGCATATAGTTGGCCAAAGCTCGCGCAGCCACAAAATCGCTGGGAACCGTCCGAAACACATAGGGGCCAAAATTCGATAGCTTGACCGATGTGCTGACAGGCGAAATCATGACTACTTTGCCCTGGTTATACACTTCCCCCGCAGCGAGAGACATGTCGCTGCTGTAATGTCCAATCACACCCAAAATCGACTGATCTTTGACGATCGCTTCAGCCACCTGCCTCGCTTTTTCCGGTGTACCGCCATCATTCACAATTCGAATTTTTAGCGGCACATTGGCAATCCCGCCCTTTTGATTCACCTCATCCTGGGCCTGGGCCACCCCTCGCAACATTTCTAACGAAGCATCTACATCCGTATCTAAGGGAACGGCGATCGCAATTTCATAGGCTTTTTGATCGCCAATCCGGGCGTTATTCAAATAAATTAGCGCTTCTGGATCGTTCTGCTTTGCTTGCAATGCTGCCTCAAAAGCTGCCACTGCCTGGGGATAATTCTTCGCTGCCATCGCTGCCACACCGGCCTGCTTCTGACTCTGAGCAGTGGGATTAGGTGCAGGCCCCTCTGGAACCAGCAACGCCTCACCCGCGCTAAATCGAGCCGCTACTGCATTTTGGTCCAACGGCGGCGCAGTCTGAGATGGAAAGTTGGAAGATGTTGAGCCGCCCAGATTGGTGAGCCGTTTCCCAAACCACCACAAACCGCCGCCGATTAGCAAAAGCGTGGCCAGCAGGGCAATCAACAAGACAGGAGTTTCGTTCTTTTTAGACATAGCGTGAATAGCAACAGGTCAAGCGACACACCTAAGCCCAGCTTACTCGCTATAGCAGCCGAGAGAGCAGGTTGTAAATCAAGCGAAATATGACCGTTGCAGCGATCGCAATCAGGCTCATGAACCCAGCAATCACCAGGATCATCACCACTGGGCTTCCCAGTCCCAAGGCTTGAGCGATCGTACTCAGAGGTGGCATTAAGAGAATTTTATTGAACAAATTGAACGGGAATAGCCAGACGGCCAGCAATGTAAGGCCAGCAATGATCAGGAAATCGACCTTCTCTACCCAGCGCTGCATTTGGGCAAAAATCAAGCCTGTCATCAGCCCTAGCAGAATCAGCCAGAAGAAAGGCGAAAGTCCGGCGGTGCCTAAAAGACTCGCTAGCGCGATCGCGAGCAGACCTCCCTCAAAGCCAGTAAACGCTGCGCTAGCAAGAATTTCTCCCAGCGAAAAGTTGGGTAAAGAAATCTGCGGCAAAGCTAGATTAGGGCGCGATCGCCTTGATACAACCGGGGGAGCTGGCTGAACCGGAGCCACAACCGGAGCCGGGACCGGAGAAACAAGCTGGGGTGAGGGTTGAGTGAGAGGCGGCTGAATTGGAGGGGGAGATGGGGCTGGCTGGCCTTGCGGTGCCTGGGATTGTAGAGCAGTCGCTGCCGCAGGAGGCATGAAGGTCGGAGATGGACTGGCAGACGCTGCGCTAATCGGACCTTGTAGTGCCACCAGCACCTCATCCGCTGATTGAAAGCGTTGATTGGGAATGGGCAACAGCAACCGGTTCAAAATGGCTTCCAGGCGATCGTTGACCTGAGTGTAAATTCGCCAATTCCAAGTGTCGCTATAGGTGTCATGCAGTTCGTTTGGCTGTTTGCCCGTCAGAAGGGTAATACAGGTAACTGCCAGCGCATAGAGATCTGTTGCTGGATACACTTTGTCGCCTCGCATTTGTTCCGGTGGCGCAAATCCCATGGAATAAATGCCGGTTGAAGCTTTACCGGGCTGATTACTGGCCGCCCCAGCCGTGACTTGTTTCACTGCTCCAAAATCTAGCAAAAATAGCTGGCCATCCCGTCGCCGCATGATATTCGAAGGTTTAATGTCGCGGTGAATCGAGCCACTATCATGCACAAATTTCAAGACTTTCAGCATCTCAGTTAAAATTTCTAAGATTTCTGCCTCAGAAAATTTACCCCTTGCGGCCAGTTCCGCTTCCATATCTTGCCCATCCACAAACTCCTGGACAATATAGAAGAGTTGTCCGGTTTGCCCCGTGATCTGTCCAGATACCTCGAGTGGGAAAAAAGCCAATAAATCAGGAATTTGAGGATGACGATTGCCGAGATCTTCCAGCACCTCCGCTTCCCGTTCAAATAGGCGCTGGGCAACGGCTAATTGATCAGGAGACAAATTACCCGTAGGCTGAAATTGTTTGACGACGCAGTAGCGCATGTTGGGGGTGCGCCGATCGCGAGCCAGAAAAGCAGCTCCAAAACCACCTTGACCCAGCAATCTAGTTGTGAAATATCGATTGTCTAAAATTAACGGCATCCCGCAAGCCGTACAAAATTTTTGCGACACCGTTTTAAGTTTGGTACTGTCATCCAGATCAGGAAAGAAGTTGCGCGGTCGAGAACAACCTGGACGAGTACAGTAGATCTCCATGAATATTGCTAGCTGCGGGTGGAATAGAAGAAATTAACTACTGGGATGAAGCGGCGTGGCCTCAAGGGGTAAAGCATGCTCAGCGATCGACTTATGTTCCAGCACTTCGTCAGTCGGCGGTTCATAAGTCGCAAATTGAGGCAGAATCTCCTGCGTAAAGGCTTCTGCCGCTTTAGAACGATAGCGATTTGGATTAAAAATCACGGATAAGGTGCGATTAACAACCACCCCTTCGATCCGAGAACGGTGCAGGACCCCCATTTGCAGCTCTTTCTCAATCGCGGAGATGGATACAAACGCTGCTCCCAGTCCGGCTTGCACCGCATTTTTGATCGCCTCGATCGTATTCAGCTCCATTTCAATTTTGAGACGCCGCGTTTCAATGCCGCATCGGGTTAGCACTTGATCGATCACTTTACGAATCGTAGATTGGGAATCCAGCGCGATGAATTGCAGCTTATAGAGGTCATCTTTCTCAATCTGTGGCAGGCGAGCAAAAGGATGAAACATCGGCAAAATTAACGCCATTTCATCCTCGGCATAGGGAATGACTTCGAGGGAATCCTGCAGCTCAGGCGGAATTTCACCGCCAATAATAGCCAGATCGATCTGCCCATTGGCCACACTCCAAGCCGTGCGTCGTGTTGAGTGGACATGGAGCTGCACAGCCACATCTGGATATTTTTGCCGAAACAAGCCCAGCATACGTGGCAATAAGTAGGTGCCCGTGGTTTGGCTTGCCCCTACAATCAGCGTGCCGCCTTGCAAGTTTTGCAGGTCTTCGATCGCTCGACAGGTTTCTTCACAAAGGCTCAAAATTCGATCGCCATAATTAAGCAGGAGATGACCCGCTTCGGTCAGCTGGGCTCGACGGCCACCGCGATCAAACAAAGGGACATCAAGCTGACGCTCCAGGTTCTGTACTTGAAGGCTGACAGCAGGTTGTGAAACGTAAAGACTGTCAGCAGCACGCTTAAAGCTTCCTTCAGCAGCGATCGCTTTAAGGATGCGTAACTGATCCAAAGTAAACGGAAGATCAGACATGGCTATTAAATCCAGTAAGGAGGAGAAGCCGTCACACTTGGTCAACAGTACTACCTGAAACGGTCATCATACAAGCAAGTGGGGTTTGGGGTAGACTGCTCAACATCGATCGGGCACCAGAGAGCAAAGCAAACCTGCGGTGAGAGCAACAGGGTGCCTCCATACAGGTAGTCTAGAATCAGTCTAAAAGCAACAAAAGATCTAGCTATAAAGAATCATAATGAATAGGGGATCTTAGGTCGATGGGGAAGTAACGATAACATGCCAATGAGACAGGAGGTTATCCAAAATTTCTTGGATGTCCCAGGAATCGCAGGCGTGGCGCTAATCGATGGCATTTCTCGCCCCTTCTTTCATGGGTTTGCGACTGGGTTTGACTTCTCGCAGCAGGAAGGAGTGGCTCAGAGTATTCAGCAAGTTCTGGAAACGGCCCCAGAAGGCTTCAACTCTTTTGAATTTCAATTTGGCCGCTACCGAGTTTACCTGCATAAGCTTAATCAAGGCACAACGCTTCTTGTGCTGACGGGCAACTATTTACCTCGGTTCGTCTACATGCAGGAGATCCGACGCCTGCTATTAGAGTTGCAAATTGGTCAAGAAAATCCGATCGCAGAATTTCGATCGTTGGCAGCCCACATCCCCATTTCATTCAAACCGCTTCCTCTGCCGTCCCAGCCCATTCCCGTCTTGTCAGAGGATTTACTGGCAGAACACCAGCCGAATCAAGCCGTTCAGATAAATCCAGCTGTGACAGATCAGGCTGGGATAGAGGCTGCTGATTTAGCCCTAGCACCTGAGACTGCGACAGCACCATCTTTAGAGACTAAACCCTCAGAACCAAAATCTCTACTATCTCTCTCAACAGAAACAGCCCAAATTGCTTCCACAGAACCGATCGCCCCACAGCCCATTAGCGTGAAAGAAGTTTTGGCCGCCATCAATACCCTGAGTCAAATTACAGCCCAATATTTGGGAACTATGGTAGTTGCAAACTATTGGAAGGTCACTTGTCCAGACGACGATTGGCTACATCACTTCCAAATTGAACGTTCTGGCCAAATGACGTATGTTGTGCAGATTCCTTCAGAGCGCCTACCACTGCTGACGGTTGAACAGCATCAAACGATTCAAATCTGGGTTGCTGCCTTTCTGGAACGCTGTTCTAAAGTCATTCGGAACTTCGCCAAAATTGTGCAGCATTCTTTGGACGATCGGCAAAAGTCATTGCTGCTTCACCTTCCGCATTAATCTAACTCAGACCTGCTGTGCTTCGGAGTTCAATTCATGGTGAAAACCGTCAGACTAGAACCGATCGCTCAAGAAACTTCGATCGAAACAAACGGCAATTTACTTTCAGTCCTGATCGCCAAAGATCTGGATGTTTTACGGGAGTGCGGCGGCAGAGGCATGTGTGCCACTTGCCATGTTTTCGTCCAACAGGGCATGGAGGCCTTAACCCCCGTGAATCGGCGGGAGCAAAGAACGCTAGAAGTCATTACCTCTTGTCAGCTGAATTCACGTCTTGCCTGTCAAGCCAGAGTTTTAGCCAATGGGGTGGTTGTAGAACTGCCGCCCGGTATGTACATCAACTCTATTCAAGACATTGAAGCGCTGGTGGGTCGGCGAGCGGAACAAAATCTACTTCACCCGGTAACGGGCCAAGTGTTGGTTGAAGAAGGGAAGCTGATCACGCGATCGATGCTGAAGCAGATTGAAAAAGCAACCAGCTTTAATTTCAACGACTTTTTCTTAAATAGCAGCGATATTTAACAGAATTCAGCAATGGATGATTGAGAGCCAAGGGCTGCGCAGGTTCAACGTCCTGTCTCGCTTTGCATGCCGAGAATAATAAACCAGAGAATGCATTGAGAATAATAAACCAGGGAACACTGAAACCAGCGATTCCTCCTATGATCTGGAACTGAAGCCTAGTACTGAAACCTAATTCAGTTTGCTGCACCAAAACTGCCGATTCAGATGTTGTCTCTGATGCAGGATTTTTGCTGAAAGCATCAGGGAGGATCACAATCCTGGGCGACTCGTAATCGCAAGACACCTTTGAACCTTAGCAACTCCTTCTGAAGGAAAATTCATCCATGTTGAGTCAGCTTGAACGTCTCAGTCGTGAAGTCGATGGTCGCTATGCCAGTGATGCAGAGCTCACTTTTGCGATCGACTATGTACGCTCTTTCAACCTGCGTTTGCAAACCTATCAAAAACTGCAAGAGCTAGAAGCAACGCTTATTCAGCAAACCTACGCCAAAATGCGATCGATCGACCCAACCGTTTTCAACACAGGAGGCGTGGACCTGAGTGGTAAGTGGAAGCGCGATACGCTACGAACCATGCGCTATGTCGCCACTGCCGTTTTGATGGATGATGCTGACACATTCCGCGAACGGATGTTGCTCTGGTTTCAAACCCTGATGCGCGCTTTTGGAGCCCAACGCAGCTGTAATTTGACCTACCAGGTGATGCAAGATGTCGTGAAGCAATATCTAACAACCCCACAGGCCGATCTGGTCTGTCCTTTGCTGGAGCTGAGCCGCCGTGTGCTTGGCACGATCGCCTAGCCCGTCTGGACTGTTTTTCTGCTAGCGCTGACTTAACCAAGCTTCATCCAATTATTGTCTATCGGATTCATCAAAGGAATCAATCATAGTGATGGCGACCGAAACCCAAAATCCGCTTAAGCGTAGATACCCGAAAAAACACAACCATTACGGTTTTCAGGACTTTTTCCAGTTTGATCCAGACAAAGGAACCATTGTTGACTGGAACAATAGTCAAAATATCCTCACAACCGAAGATTTCATTGTGGGTTTAGTTGAAGGCTTGCAAGAAGAAGTCGGCGACGCATCGGCTGCCACCATGTATACAATCGGCTGTGAATGGGGCCAGAAAGATGCCTTCTTCTTCGAGAAATGGTTTGAGCAAGAATTCGATCGCAATATGCGCCAAACTAACCTGATGTTTTTGCTCGAAACCTGGTGGTGGCCGTTCACTTCTCAAGGCTGGGGTCGCTGGGAGGTGGACATGGGCGATCGTCGGCAAGGCTTCATGTTCATCAACATTTTTGACTCTGCGGTAGCCCGAACCTTGGGAGATGTCGGGAAACCCGTGTGCTATCTCTATGCAGGCTTGTTTGCCGGATTTTTTACAGAGCTGGTGAAAAAGCAATTGAGCTGTATTGAAATTCAGTGCTACTCCATGGGAGAAACCTATTGCAAGTTTCTGTTAGGGGGTCAAGATCGGATTGATGCTGCCGCATTTTGGCTGAATGAAGGCGCAACTGCACGAGATATTGAGAAGCGCTTACGGACTGGGGAGGTTTTAAGATGATCCAGGCTTCCCTGCCTCATTCCAACGGGGCGGCTGCTCATGCGAACCGAAGTTGGTTGCGACAGACAGTGCAGCAGTTTTTTCAGCAGATCAACTGGGAAGATCATCCCCCAGAAATTCATATCTTGCGGCAGCCAACCGCCGAAGGTCAGGATCCCTCACTCAGTCTGTTACTCACCGTCAACCAATTCTTTAGTGCAATTAACTGGGAAGGGCATTCCGTTGCCATGTCCCCTAATCCGATCGCCGAATCATTCCCCATCACCGATTCAACAACTGAAGAAACAGACCCCTTCACGCTGGAAGACTTTTCCGGTCTGTTCTAGTTAGGTCTGTTCTAGTTAATGGTCTAGCACCTGCTGGCGATCGTTGCCATTTAGGTTGATGTTAGAGATTGACATTACAGGTTGTTATTACAAGTTGCCATTTAGGCTGACACTTAGACCGCAACTCCCGCTGATTAATTTCTCGCTCATTATCTACTGTGAACCTCTATGAACCCTCACATTGCTGCGATTTTCGATGAAGCTGAAAATCGTTACTTAAAACCGGAAGAGCTGAAGTTAATTACCCAATATGTGGCATCTATGCCAGAGCGGCTCGATACTTATCGCAGTTTGCGCGATCGTGAGCTAGAAATCATGGAAACGGTTGCCGCTCAGCTACAGCAGGAAATGCCGCAAGCGCCGGAAGCCTTAATCGAGCGCTGCCTCAAACATGCCTTACTGATGCTGCGTTACTGTGCCTTGAGCCTGCTCACCCATGACGAAACATTAGTACAGCGGCGCTTTGTCGATTGGGTGGGGCCTTTAACTCGAATCTATGATACGAAAGCGATCGATGCCAAGCTCTATCGGCTGCTGAACCAACAGTTATCGAAGGCATTGACACCAAAACAACTGGGTTGTCTGAGCCCCAGTCTGGCTTTTGCCCAGGAGGCCATCCTCTCAACGGCCTCGATGAACAGTGCCTCAATGAACAGTACTTCGATGAATGCAACTGTCGGCAACTAGTTCACCCTCTGACCTTGGCATCCCTTATCTTTTGATACGCAATATGATTTCTGTTGCTGACCTTTTAATCAATAACAAAGTCCCCGGAAACTTTTTTACCCCTGAGGTTTACGTGCATGGAGACCTCGAAGTCGGCCTGTTGGAAAACCGTCAGGGCGATCGCCTTTTAGCCGTTCCAGAAACCTTGATTCAAGCCATCTATTCTGGATTGGATAAAGAAACCGGACAGGCTGCCCGCATGGTGTTGTTTAACTGTGGCAAGTGGTGGGGCAAAAGTTTTTACATCCGCTTCTCAGAACAAATGACCGGGTATTATGGCATACCGCTGGCTAACCTGCCGATGGCGGAGTTCCTCCAGGCTTTGCAGGAATGCTGGATCGCTCACGGCTGGGGCAAGATTGACCTCGATCAGACCTATCAGAACCGAGGTTTTTTGATTGCAAAGACCTGGAATTCTGCCTTTGCTCGACTTGCACCCTCGCAAGGTCAACCCGTTTGTCATCTGGAAGCGGGAGTTCTGGCTGCGTTCTTCAGTCAACTCACTGGGAAAGAATTACACTGTGTGCAAACCAGCTGCGAATCCATGGCGGCTGACTGCAATCGCTTTCTCCTGGGCTTGCCGCAGCGATTAGAGCCGATTGAGGCGATGGTACCTAATCTGGATCACGATGCAATCATGCAGGAGCTTTGTCCCTAACGTCCGCGTTCAACAACTTTAAATTCGGTTTGAATTGAGGAGAATCAAGTCATTTAACAGATTCTCCTTTTTTCGATTCAGATCCGATATCCTGGCAGTGCAATATTTGATTACGCTGCGCTTCTGCATGTGTCTTTCTTACCCCATTCTGAGTTAAAACGCTCGAAGTACCGCCTCCTGGGACTGATCGGACAGGGACAGTTTGGACAAGTCTTTTGTGCTGTGCATCGGCCAACAGGGCGTTTAGTCGCCCTCAAAAACTTAGAACAAGAGCGGTTTCCCACCCATAAGTTTCTGCGGGAACTGCGGTTTTTGTTGAGTTTGCAACATCCGAATATCGTCACCTGTCAGGCGCTGGAACATACAAGCACCGGACGCTATTTGGTGATGGACTATTGCGAAGGGGGAACCCTGCGATCGCTCATGGCCGAAGAGAGCTTTCTCAGCCTGCCCCAAAGCCTCAAGCTTGTGATGGATGTTTTAGCGGGGCTCGACCATGCTCACAGTCGTGGGATCGTCCATTGCGACATTAAGCCAGAAAACATTTTGCTGCATGTTCAGCCGGAAGGTTGGATCGCCCGGATCTCTGACTTTGGTATTGCTCGCTTGCTGAAAGAAGTGATCCGCCAAGAAGGAGACACTGGCTCACCTGCCTATATGGCTCCTGAACGCTTTTATGGTCAATATTCTGCCGCATCGGATCTCTATTCAGTTGGGATTCTCCTGTTTGAACTGATCACTGGTTACCGCCCATTTTCAGGGACACCCGCAGAATTGATGTCTGCACACCTCAATGCACCACTGAAGTTACCGGATACGATTCCTGCTGTCTGGCAGGCTGTAATTGCCCAGGCCTTGCAAAAACTTCCAGCCCGACGATTTCGATCGGCAGGAGGAATGCGGTCAGCAATTCAGGCGATCGTTGATAAACAGCTAGGAATGGGCGAGATCAGTGAATCTGTTCCCCTTTTTTTCACCGTGGTTGCCCCAACGCAATGTGCTTTTCAACCGGTTAGCCAGCTGCCAATCCAGCGACCCGTGCAGGCTGTTGCAGTGTGGCCCCAGGTCGATCACTCCGTCGTCAGTGCCTCTTCTCAGGCGAGTCCAATCAACGCCTGGTTATGCACCGCTACCGATCGCCAAGTATGCATGGAAATTTGGCCTGACGCCCCTTGTTGCCCAGCTTTCAACGAGACTGATGAGACGATAACCCAGCCTGGATCAGACCCAGTCTTGGCTTCATTCGATCATTTGATCGATCAGCTCTTGGTGCGGCCATGCGGCTGCTTTGTTGTAACACCACAGTCGATCGGGTTGCTTGCCACTGCCGTAGAGACACCAGGCAAAGAAACACGAGATACAAAAACACCAGGACTTCAACGCATCCATGCCTGGACAGAGTCCGCTGCCGTAACCATTGATCCGCAAGGCAAATGGTTTGCGACAATTGCCCCTTGCGCCCCTGAATCGACTTGCCAATTGACGATCGGCTTAATCACTAAACCACAGTCCCCTTTACGGCGATACCTGCCGATCAAGGCTCATCCCCACATGCAACTGCTGGCCCTAGATTCGAGGCACCTAGCCCTGATTCTGCCCCCTTCTCCTGAGGAACCAGCACATGGCACAACGCTCCACTTACTTAGTCGGCGGGGTCACGTGATGGGATCGTTTCATCTGGCATTGTCGCTCCAGCAGGTGGTACTCACCCGCAACCCTTATCAACTGCTGGCAGTAGACCCTCAACCTGGAAATCTGCTGCTGATTGATTTGAAACCCTATCGAGTAAAACGACTTTGGGTGGAGATTCCTCTGCAGTTTTTGGCAACCGTCCCCTGGGGATATGTGTTGGGCGCAACGAATGGACAGGTGGTGTTTTTGGATCAGGAGGGTCGATCGATCGGAACGTTACAATGTCCAGAGCCCCTAACCGCCATGACTGTCGTTCAACCCCAAGGCTTAATTCTGGCTACCTGGAATGGACAGGCAGGGAATTTGTATCGGTTTGATTTACGGACGATCGGGTTGGATCTCGTGTTTTGAGAACTGGTTTCAGGCTTGCTCAAGGTTTAATTAAATATTGCTCAGCCTGACGATAGCTAGCGATTTGCTTTTGGCGTTGCAAGGGGAAATAGGCCGCAAGCACGACCCAGAGTATTCCTAAACAAGCCGTGATCGTGGTTAACAGGGGCGTCAGCAAACCGGGTGCTAAGCAAAGCCCCAGCGAAAAGCTGGTTGCAGCAGTGACAAGGGTAATGGTTGCAGAAAACCGTTTACTCAAGCCAAATTCTATTAAGCGTTCCACCGCTCTGCCGATTCCAATTCCAGCAAACACGCCCGCTACAATGCCTATTGCTACCCCAATCGGCAATACAGAAGCAACCATCGGCGTTTGAATTTCAAACACGCGCAGTAGAGTCATGCCGCCCAGAAACACGCCAGCCAGTACAGATGTGGTTGACCCGATCGCCAACGAAGCATTAGACAACATCCAGGCCGCAATTTGACAGCCGATCGCTGCACCAATCAGAGCACCAAATCCCAGGCTTGCAGGCGCATTCATGACCATGCCCAACATCACCAGGATCAGGGCAACAATCCAGCCTGCTACACCAAAACCGAGGAAAATCAGACCAACTAGCGGATAGGGCAAATGACGCAATTGAATCGGGATGGGAGCTGTTTGAACCTGGATCGGAATTGAATAGACCTTGGGAAAAGAATTCGTATGTAGCAAAAGCGTGCGCTGATAGGTTTTGTTCGCCATCAGTCGCTGAGTATGAATCAAGATTTGGCAGTCTATCTCATTCGCACTGAAGCGAGCAGGCTGAATCTGAATCCAGGTATGGGCATCTGGGGTATGAGGCGGATCGCTGACATGCGTTGCCACTTCCAAATGTCCTTCTAGCAAGGTATCTGGAACTAAATTCGTAATGCGAATGGTTTGAGTTAAAGGCTCTCGCAATCGAGTTGCCGTGAACTGGAGCTGGGAAGCACTCAATTGCACCTCTGGTAGCCGAAGCGGCGTTTTAGGCATCGCATTCAGGGCCGCCGCTGCGTTAGCAAACCGATCTTTCACCTTCGGCTCCACCATTTTCTCCAGCCAGTTAATCCAGTGCGGGCTAAGCTTAGACACCAAATGTTTAAAACTCACCCGGTAGCTGATATCAACCAGATTGCCAATCTCATCTGTTTTGGTTTTGGTCAGCAAACAGATCAGCGTTAAACCCAAGCCATAGAGATCAGAAGCTTCCGTCAATTGGCGGTTAAACAGTTGTTCGGGAGGCATGAACCCCAGCGTCCCCTTCACAACGCTACTGACCCCAACTTCGCCATCCCCCACCCTGGCAAAACCAAAATCCACCAGGTAGACATTTATCTGCTCATCGACCAGGATATTTTCGGGTTTGACATCTCGGTGAATGACGGGAGGCAGACGGTTCTGGAGATAGATCAGAATTTCTAGTGCAGACACTGCAATTTGGCGTACCTCTTCAGCACTAAAGCTACGCGTCACGCTCAGCGGCAGCGCAGGTTTATATTCCTGCACCATGCAAAAGCCCGCTTCCGTTTGAAAGGAATCTAAATAGCGTGGAATCCCTCGATGTTCGAGGCCCCGAAGCACATCTATTTCACGATGATAGGCATCATAGCCAGACCAACCGACACTCGATCGAGCAAACTGAAATTGCTTAATCACCACCGTTGCTTCAGTCGCGATCGCAGTTGCTAGATAAGTGACTCGCCCACCTGCACGATTCGAACCTAATTCTCGCTCGACGCGATAGCCGTAATCCAAAAAATCTGAAAAATCGTTCATAACTGCTCGCAAGAGAGGAGGTGAACAAATACAGCAGATTGCTGCAAGGCAGATTGCAAACCCAGTTCACATCAATAACTCAACTCGAGCAATGGATTTCTGTCTGCCAACACAGGGATCAAAGCAAATTGTACAAGCGGACCTTTCAAGTCGTTTTCATTATGACGTGACAATGTGGCAGAAGCAAAGCTAAGAGTCTATGCGGAATAAAAGCTAAGAGTCTATGCGGAATAACTATAGCGCAACATAATGCGTTCTAATGCAGTCTGCAAATCTGCTGCCGCCCGATGAAAATCATCCCGCCCCTTAAACTGGTCGAGACGACAAAGCAGGTTGCCTTGATCAAACAGCATGACTGTGGGTAGCGTTGCGAGCTTATAACAACTTGCCAACCGCAGGTTCTCATCAGCATTAATGCTCACCAACTTAATCTGCCCTCGCCATTCAGCCTGCAACTCTATCAGCATTGGGTTAACCATGCGGCAAACTCCACACCAGGGAGCCCAAAAATTAACGAGTACAGGGGTTGCGGATCCTAAAACTTCTTGCTTAAATGTCAGTTCATTCACTGCTAGTGCCATAACGCCTCGTTTTTTAAAAATTGACTTGATAACTTGATAAAAAGCTTAATGCCTGCTTTGGGATCATGCTACCAGCCTACGCTGCCAGACGCACGAATGATCAGCGGGTGAGCCCACCAAAATAACAGCACAAAAGCTGTCACTCCCAGGTAGGCAGGTCGCAGGAACTCTTGTAGATTCAGGGTTTGACGGCCTTCTAAAATGGCTAAAAAAGGAATTATTGAAGTTCGAGATTTCAAGATTTCAAAGGATTCGCCATAGCGAGCTTGCATGCGGCGATCGCCATGCCAAACCGCAAACAGGTGGTGCAGGATCAACCCCAGAGAAGTCACTATCATGAAAGTCGTCCCAACCCAGAGCGTATGGGCAATGCACCAAAGTACCTGACCGACCATTTGGGGATGGCGAGTGATGCGAATGATCCCGGTTTCATAAAGATGCACCTGAGGCTTCTGAATCGCCGCCACCTCCAATAAGTTAAACGTAGCTGGATAGAGGAACAAGAAAGAAATCGCCGACAGAATCCAGACAAAGGATTCTATCCCAGCCACCCCTTGTAGATTCCAGAGCCGCAACCCGTCATACCGATGCTGAATAAAGTAAACGATGAGCACGGGAGCGAAAGGAATGCTCACCAACGCAAATAAGACTCGGTAGAGCCTTGCTCCGATCCATTTTTCACCCCGAGAACGCAGTGCGGCCAGACCACTATGGGCAATCGCAAAGCCGACCAGCAAGCTAAACATAATCCAATGACTGCGGGTAAGCCACTCGTAGAGCATATGGCTGAGTTTAAACAAACTTAAAGAGACACCTCACTCTGGACTGTAGTAGATGGTGGTATGTGCTGTAAAGGTAATTTCTTAAAAGGTTCCGTTGTAACCAGGGGTCGTGATTGGGGGATTGATCAGGGAATTGATCGCAGAAAGATGGGGTTTGTTCGATCGCTTCATTCAGAGGAGTCGATGAATTTATTAGTATTGCCCAGCATTGCAATCTCCGTAAAAACCCTGAGATGATAGGTCAGCCCCCTCATCTGCTCATCAATAGCCCTTAGAAGCTTGCCAGTCAAGACGTTTAGCCATTTTTAATCAGCAAAAACCGGCTTAAGGTTTACAGAATATTTACTAAATTCTTTATATTTTGATAAAATCCTTACGTTAAAACACGGAAACCAAGTTAATGTTTGACATTGAATGAGGAAAACAGCATCCTCTTTAGCCTGAAATTACGTGTGTTCAAGGGAAGAGCAAAAATCGCAAATTAACCGTTGCTCTTTTAGCCATTTTTCGGCTTCGGGTATTGAGTCAAATCAATTTATCCACGTAGGCTAACTATGAGTTTTTCTAAACACCTACTGTCTGCTGTTCTCTTAGGGGGAACGGTTTTCGCGGTAGCAACTCTGCCCTTAGCAATGCTTGGTCCCAAACCGCTTGCTATCCAGGTAGAAGGTAAGCCCATTTTTACCGGGCATTTTCAAGATTTGTCGGCCCCTTATATCGGGTTAGTGCTAGCCATGAGTATCGGTACAGGGGCAACACATCTCGCAATGATGCGCTGGCAGCAGGTTGCTCGCAAGCTCGATCGAACCGAGACTCAGATGAATACTCTCAAACATAAACTGCATGAGCAGGAAACCCTGATTGAAAAGCTGAGTTTTGCTCCGGCTCGTCTGCAAGCCTCAGGCTTAGAGCCATTTTTACGAAACGAATCGAAATTCCCGCAAGAAGAACGATCGCCCTCTAAACGGGAACAACCCAAACGTAAGAAATCAACATCCAAGCGTTCGACTCCCAGTAGACCCGATGTAGCAACCAGGAATAGTCATGCTCAGGTGGTGTTGAAAAGTCGCAATGGCACAGTTGAGAGTTAGTTCAAAAAAGCATCAGCAGCGATCGGCATATCGATCGAGGGTTGGTGTAAACCCTGATCTTCATTGGGTTCAGGGCTAGCCTTGAGGGTCACAGGTCGATCGATTTGAGGCAGTGCCACAGTAACTGGCTGCCCAGCAGGAGGTGGAATTACTAGAGTCTGACTGGCTTGAAAATAGCGTTCTCCCTCCGTTGTAAACCGGGTTGTTTCAGCCCGCCCGATTAACGCTTGACGATCGAGCTGTTGACGCAAATGAACGGGTTGGTCAAATGGTTCT
This sequence comes from Elainella saxicola E1, assembly GCA_002796835.1. Lineage (GTDB taxonomy): Bacteria > Cyanobacteriota > Cyanobacteriia > Elainellales > Elainellaceae > Elainella > Elainella saxicola. The sequence goes on from LUGL01000037.1 coordinate 143,700, forward strand.
AACGTTACTAAAAAGTTCACATGAGGATCTGGCACTTGCTCCAAACGACTCCATCTGCGCTGCCAAACTTCCTTGACTCCTCCTGGAGAAGGCTGTAAGAGATGCAGGTTTGCCGTCCAGGTTTGCTGCTTCACCTCAATCATTTGCCGATCCAAAATCGCATAGATTGCACTTGAAGCTTTCTGCTGATCCTTGGGTTGCAAAGATCTCACTGCAGAAACCGTGAGCCGAGTTTGATCGGGCAGATTCGTGTTACCTGAAATCAAATACTGACCATGATGCTGAGGTGTGATTTGCAAAATCGCAAGATCAACGACAGGAGGTGAAATTATCCGATCGAATTGACTAAGAATCATACATCCGCTATTAAGCATCACCAGAAATATGAGGCTAGTGACTACGAGGGAACGGCGGAGAATACGCCCATCAGCCCAGTATTGTGCAATCAGACAAACAGAACTCAATGTCATAGTAGTCAGAAAGTCAATAGATATGTATTACAGAACATCAACGTCAGAGGAAGTTTAGATGAGATTGTGATTGGACAAGATGCATAAATTGTTACATTAATAACACTTTCACCATCAACTGCTTAAGCAAAATCCCATCGTTACGCATGTTATAGAATTATTGGCGCAAGTTGGTATTTTCAACCCAAAAAATTGACGGCTTTGGCGATCGTTGCAGAATCCACAAAAGCGTGAGGGGTAGCGGCAAAGTGACCTCTATGTTTTTGACAATTATTCTCACCTTGATGTATGCCCAATTCCGCAACAAATCCTTGACTTGATTTCAAGTATTCACTTACGTATTTGAGCGCTATCATGCCCAGTCTATCTAACCCCGTTTTTCTAAACGGATGGATGACTAGTACCTGGATCGTCTACCTCGGATTTAACGTAGTAGCCTTTTCTACACCAGTGGCTGCCCAGCCCGTCCCTGAGTCATCTCCTGAGCCTGAATCTGGCAATTTTTCTCAAAAGCTAGCTTTTCCTGAACCTGAATCAGCGGCAGGTGTTGTCAGTTTGCGCACAACCCAAAGCAATCCGGCGAATCCCGCCTCAAACCATTTCACAGCAAGCCATCACACAGAAATAGAGCTAGCCCAAAATACTGACCCACGGACTCAAGATAACGCTCAACCAGTGGCTGTTAGTGCTGAAACCTGTCTGGCAGACTGCAATCCAACCGAGCAGTTCTACTTTAATCCTCCTGCGATCGCGATTCCGCCCCGATCGGCCTATCCTCGCCCCTATGTTGCTCAGTCTGACCCCATTCCGGTTCCGAATTATCCAGATTCAGCCAACCGAGCGGTAGTTCCGCCACCGCCTCCCAGTTCTGCCAACTCATTTGCCTCACAACCTGTTGAGTCAGGTTCAAGCACCAGCCATCTCACTACAAACAATTCAGCCGATCGCCCAAATGCAGCAAATCCTGCCGCAACGATCTCCAGTCCATCTGGTACGCGCACGCCGATCCCTTTAAATGCACCGGATATGGCTGTCACAACGGTTGCCGCTAATCGCCCAGTCACACCACCATTTCTATGGTTTCAAGGCGCTTATCTCTATCAAGGTGGTGAAGATTCGGCTCGGATGCGAGTGACGGGCAACTATCCCATTCTGCCAAACCTGCAAGTCGGAGCCAGTTTAGATTTCACTGAAGGGAATGTGTTTAGCGAATCAGAGGAGGATGGTCTATCCGTTAACGAGCTTTATGTCGCGGCATCAATTCCCAATTATCCCAACCTGCGCCTGATTGCGGGACAGCTTGATCTGACGTCCTATTTCGATCGCAATAGCTTTGCCAAAGATTCAGCCACGCAATTTTTTAACCCCGTGTTTGCCACCAATCCCGCTTTATCCGCAGCCGGGTTGGGCTCTCGTCAGGGCGCGATCGTCAACTGGACGATTATTGATGAACTGGAGGTGAAAGCAGCCGTCTTTTCGTCCGATCGCAGCATTAGCGATTTTCAAGTCAATGGCTTTGCCGGAGAGGTTGGCGCAAGGCTAGGCAATTTCATCCTGCGGGGCACTTACATCACCTCTGAAGATGCAGGGGCCAATACTGGTTTTGACGAGATCTATGGCCTGCAACGCAGCAACGGCGATTTTGGCCTGCGCGATGGCGACCAGGAAACAGGCTATGGGCTGAATGCCGAGTACTTCATTCCAGAAATTAATCTGGGTTTGTTTGCCCGCTACGGCTGGTATGAAAACAATGGCGTCGATCAGGGTGCAACCACCTATAGCTTTGGCCTCAACTTGCTGGATCTGTTTATGGCGGGCGATCGACTAGGTGTCGCTTACGGACGGCAACTTTCTAGTGATGATTTACGGGATGACGAAAATCCGGACGTGCTAGAAGCCTTCTACGATTTCCGGGTATTCGATAGTTTGCGATTGGGATTCACCTTTCAGGGGCTGGATGAATTTTCAGAAACCATTGGGGGAGTACGGGTCCGCGCTGATTTTGACCTGGTTCCTCGGAGGCTGCCATGAGTATCAATCAACATCGATCGGCTGGCTGGCAAGGACTGCGCTGGTCAGGGTTGCTGAGTCTATTCACGCTGCAATTGGCATTGCCGATCATGATCAATCTGCCGGTGCAGGCGCAATCTACTTCTGCCTCAGTGCAATCTGCCTATCAGCTGTTAAATCAGGGATTCGTGAATCAAGCAATCGCTATTTTTGAGCAAGCAGTGCAAGAGAACCCACGATCGGTAGAGGCGCAGTTAGGGCTGGCCATCGCTTATCAAAAGGCTGGACGCATGGATGCCGCCTTTCAAGCTTATGAGCAGGTTTTGGCGATCGACCCAACCGATCGCACCGCATTGCTAAGCTTAGGCATTTTGGGTGGCTATCGCATTGAATGGCAGGATCGCGGCATTGCAGCACTGAATACCCTGCTGGCAGACAATCCAGACGATTGGACAGCCCTAACTCAGCGAGCCTTACTTTACAGCTATCAGGGTCGCTTTGGAGCCGCCATTCTCGACTATGAGCGCGTGTTGCAAGCCAATCCAACCCCAGAGGCGATCGGGGGAGCGGCCCAGGTCTATGCCTATAGCGGCGACTACAACCGCAGTTTAGCCCTGTTCGATCAGTATCAGGCAACAGGTCGGACGATCGAAGGCAGTGCGGCAACCGCCTATGCCCTGGCTTTACGCGAAACTGGCAATTCGACGCTGGCCATTTCCATCTTGCAACGTGAGCTGAGCCGGACACCGGAACTGAACGGCACCACCATCCGCATGCGGGCAGAGCTAGCCGTGAATTATGCCGCCAATGGTCAAGTGGATGCCGCCCTGAATACCCTGGAACCGCTGCGGGGTCGCCGGGATTCTCGGATGATTTTGGCCCGATCGTTGATTGCGATCGGTAGATATAGCGGAGATGATGACTACACCGATCAGGCCATTCCTCTATTTGAAGAAGTGCTCTCCCTGGAGCGAGATTATCTGACAGTCAGCATTGGTCGCGAAATTGCCGATGTGCTAACCGGCTTTCCTCAAATCGAAGCTCGCCGCTATGCGTTGGAAATCTATCAACAGTTATTGCAGCAACAGCCCAACGATCGCAGCCTCCAAATTGCCGAGGCTGTGCTTCAGCAAGATTTTGGTTTAATTTCCAATCCGGAATTGCGTGATCGTCTGGCAGCTTCACTGCAACCTTTACCTGCCGATCCCTATCAGCAAAGCGTCATCGTCCGGGCTTTGGTACGGCTTGATCAACCCGATCCAATGCTGCTGCCCTACTACGAATTTCTGGCTGAGGCCCAACCGAAAGAACCGCGTTTGTATTATCGAATTGCCCAAATGCAGGTGCAGCAAGGCAATTATGCAGCCGCTGAGGTCGCTTTAGCTTCTTATGAAGCCGCTAGCGATGATGAATTTGCGCACTTTTATAGTGAACTGTTGCGGGCAGAAGCCGATCGGCAACAGGGAAATTTGGAGGCGAGTGCCGATCGATACCAGGCCATCATTGCCCAGAATCCTGCGGAAACGGCGATTGTAGAAAGTGCGCTGCAAGGCTTAGCAGGCGTGCGGCAGAGCCAGGGTCGCTTAGCGGAAGCTGTGGCCCTTTACGATCAAATGATTGCTCTCAATCCGCAAGATACTGCCATACCACTGGGCAGAGCCAGTCTTGCCTATCAGGCCGGGTTGATCTCAGAAGCAGAAGCCCAGGCTGAGTTAGTGCGTTGGCAATCGACTCATGCCTCTAGAGAAACGCCACCGGAACTGTATAGCCTTGCTGCCGCCCTGCCGCCAAGTCCGGATCGGGAAACCCTCTATCAAGCCCTGTTGCAAAATAATCCGGCTGATACCGCCATCCAGGTGCGCTATGTGCAAGTGATCGCAGCCAGAGATCCAGCCGCCGCACAAGCCTATATCGATCAGCTAATTGCCAGCACTCCGGACAGTCCCATTGGCTATGTGGTGCAGGGCCAATTAGCCCAGGAACAAGGCCACCTCGGAGCCGCAAGTCGGGCCTATCAAGCAGCGATCGATCGCAATCCCAACAACCTGGATGTGCTAGCAGCGCTAGGAGGAGTCCGGTTCCAGCAGGGCCGCTATACCCAGGCCATCGACCTCTATAACCAGGTTTTGGCGGTCAATCCGGATGCCTGGGAAGCGCGCACCGCCTTAGTGGATCTGGAAGTCGTGCAGGGCCGCCGTTTGAATGCCTTAGAGCAGATCGAGCAACTCCAACAAATTCGGCCTGATGACCCAGCCCTGGCAGTCCAGCAACAGCGCATTGAAGAAGGCTTTTTACAGCAGCGCGGCTTTCAACCTCCTTGGGAGCGCTATTAAGGAGAATCCAGATGCTGAAAACAATCTTGGTTCTGGTCATGTTGGGTGGCTTATTGAAGAGCTGTATCAGCGCACCAACCGCCCTGTCTCCCAGTCCAGCTCAATCACCTATGCTGCAGGAATCCCCCGTTGCCACTCCAGTGAACAGCAGGGCTGAACTCACCGATCGCCTGCATCAAAGTTGGCAAGCCTATCGACAACGCTTTATTCAAGCTGACGGTAGGGTGATCGATCGAGAAGCCAACGATCGATCGACCTCGGAAGGACAAGCTTATGCGATGCTGCGGGCGGTATGGATTGACGATCGCGACACGTTCGATCGGGTCTTGCAATGGGCAGAAACCAATTTGCGGCGCAATCTCGACAGTTCCGCCGATCAGCTCTGGTGCTGGAAATGGGGAAGGCAGGACAACGGCAGCTGGGGACCAATCGACCGCAACTTTGCCAGCGATGGAGATATTGATGCGATTACGGCTTTAATCTGGGCAGCCAAGCGTTGGAATCATCCTCCTTATTTAGTCCTGGCCCAACAAAAGCTGCAGGATTTGTGGAATCTGGCCACTCTCCCCGGAGCCACAGGCCGTTACTTGCTGCCCGGACCCCGATCGGCCTTTCAGCCCCAGTCCGCTCAGGTTTATCTAAATCCGTCTTACTTTGCGCCCTATGCATTTCGGCTATTTGCCCAGGTTGACCCCGATCGCGATTGGCTCAGTTTGGTAGACAGCAGCTATCAGGTGTTAGCCGATGCGACTCCACTTTCTGCGATCGGCCTACCGAGTGACTGGATTGCCCTGAATCTGACGACCGGCAAAGTCACCCCGATAGCTGCTTCCAACAAGGCATTGCAGAGTCGCTATGGCTTTGATGCCTATCGAGTTTGGTGGCGGTTAGCCCTGGATGCGACCTGGTTTCACGAACCGCGAGCCAGAAGCTATTTACAGCAACAATTGCAACCCTTGCAACAGCAATGGCAAGCCAATCAATACCTGCCCGCAATCATTGATCTGAAAGGCCGCCCAGTCGCTAATTATGAATCAACCGCCCAATATGCCATGCTCTATCCTGCCTTGGAACTGATCGATCCATCAACAGCCAGCGCAATTTATCAGCAAAAGTTGCGATCGACCTATCACAACGGCTTTTGGGATAACGATTCTGCCTATTACGTCCAAAACCTGAGCTGGATGGGTTTGTTCCCGGTCGCAGCCTTACCAGGAGATTGGTTTCACCCATAGTTTCAGTTCCTCCGTCAGGATAAGTTACTTCATCTCGATCGCATTCATTAAGACTTTGTCTAGTTATTCAAGCGTCATTCTAAAAACCATGCTTCGTTTTCTACTCAATCACCTGTTTAGCTTGCCTCTACCCCATTTCCGGTCCTGGTTGTTGAGAGCTTCAGCTCGTCGCAGCCATTCCATCAAACGTTCTATTCAGCGATCGATTGTCTGGTTAAGCCTGATGGGATTCACTAGCCTCAGTCTGGGCACCGCAGCACCATTCGTGAAAGCGCAAGTCACGCAAAACTCGCAGATTCTATCCGCTCAAACGATCGCACTCCCGCAGCAATTTGCTGTTCTGCCCAATGAAGATTCAGGTGAAGATTCAGGTGTAACCGTTGCCCAAATCCCCACCTCAACCCCGGAAGCCGAAACTACCCCAGAGCCGCGCCCTCCCCGTCTAGAACGGACACCGCCGCGTAAATCTGCTCAACCCCTGAGTGAATATGTGATGGAATTTAACCGCAGTCCTGTGGTGGGCAATCGGCTGCGGCTGCAAGGAGTTTATCCCCAAACCCGTTTAGGCTTCACCCGACCCCGCAATTGGGACGTAGAAACCACCAAGATTGTGCTGCGCTATCAACATTCCCCTACCTTGCTGCCAGAAAAGTCGCGGTTGGTCGTAAGAGTGAACGATCGCAGTGTGGGCAGTATTCCGCTCGATCGCCAGAATTCACAAATCGGTGAAGCAGAATTCACTGTGCCTAAGAGTTTGGTCCAGGACTACAACGAGATCTCAATGCTGGCCGAGCAGCGAACCGCAGAAACTTGCGCCAATCCATCTGATCCGATGCTGTGGACTGAAATTCTACCTGACTCGCAAGTGGTGATTGGCTATCGGACCCAACCCGTGCAGCTTAATCTCAGCAGCTATCCCTTCCCATTTCTAGACAAACTCAGCCTGGAACCAAATCAGGTTAACTATCTCCAGCCTAAAACTTATAGCAGCGACTGGTTGACTGCAACCGCCCGATTCCAAACTGCTGCCGCTCGATCGGTCGATTATCGCGCCCTCAAAACCCAGATTATCCAAGACCCCACTTCACTAAAACGGGACGATCGGCTGATCGTGATTGGCACACCGATCGAACAGGCAATACTCAGCGACCTCTCTTTACCTCTGACGCTCAAAAACAATCAGTGGTTGGATGCCAAACGTCAACCCATTCCTGAGGATGTGGGCGTGCTGATGCTCACCACTTTGCAGGATCAAGGAACACCCGTGCTGATTGCCACGGGAAATAGTCCAGCAGCCGTGCAGCGAGCGGTGCAACTCTTAGTGCAAAACCGCGATCGACAGCTAGCCAGTGGACAGGCCCTCCTTGTCGATCAGCTGACCGAAGTTGCCGCACCGGAAGCTCGCGATTGGCCAGGATATTTGCCCGCTCAAGATCAGTTTCAGCTCAAAGACCTGGCAATGCCAAACCATGAACCTTTTCAAGAGGTCACCGTACGCGGCACCAACGCCCCCCCAATTAGCATTCCGTTTCAGGCGCTTCCAGACGATCGATTTTTACGGGGCAGCAAGATGACCCTGCATTACACCCATAGTCCCCAGGTCAACTCCCGCACCTCGGCCATAGAGGTCAAACTGGACGGAGTTACCCTCGGCTCCAAACGACTCGATGGCAATCAAAGCGATAACCAAACCCTGCGGCTCAACATCCCCGATAATTTGGTCAAACCGGATTCCACCTTAAGCGTCAACTTTGTCATGTATCCGCGAGAGATGGCGGTTTGTGGACTAGAAACCGATCAGCAACTGTGGGGCACACTGCACGCCGATACAAGCTTTAAGCTGATGCGAGATACAGTAGTCACCTTGCCCGATTTGAAGCTGTTGCGATCGGGCTTCCCTTTCACTGCCCCCCAAGATTTGTCGGCCATGGCCGTCGTTTTGCCACAAAATCCAACGAATACTGAAGTAGAAACTTTACTGGCACTGAGCGAACGATTGGGACGTATCAGTCAGGCAAATTCGGTGAACTATCAAGTCTATTTAGGCGATACTCCAACCGAAGCAAGATTGCAGCATATTGTTGGCATTGGCACCCGCGATCGATTTCCCATTACCGCAGCCTTTCAAGATCAGGGCTTTAACTTAGCAGAATCATTGACTCGTTTTTGGGGCAACAGTCGAGTTCAGGCTTTCCCCGACCAGGAAGGTGTGCTGAAAGAAACCTTATCTCCCTGGAATCGCGATCACGTCCTGCTCACCTTAACCGCTCAGACTGATGCCGGTTTAGAAGAAGTGCAGTCCCTCTTACACCAAGATTCTCTCTTTACTCAACTCCAGGGTGACACGGTGCTGATCAGCCGTAATCGAGCGAATCCATCTCCCTATGATGCCAGCGGTTATACCCTGAACTTTTTACAAGATACACCCACTAAACAGATGCAGCGGAATAGTTCTTTTAATCAACTGCTGTTGTTCCTCCAGGATCACTGGTTCTTCTTGTTAGCAGGCATGCTGCTGCTGCCCTTGCTGCTCTATAGCCTGTCCCAAATTTTCCTCGATCGGGTTGCCGATGGTGATGCCTCTTGAAGCAAATGCTGGTCGATCGGCCCATTGATACTCCTTGTGATTCTTGCACTTTTTGATAACCCCTTATGGCAACTACCCCGTCCTATCGCGATTCCTGGCTGATCCGCTGGTTGGTGGCCTTACCCAATGGGCTGAACCGCTTAATGCCCTGGGCGAATCCGCAATATCTGATTTGGATGATAGCGCTGACCCTCGTTCTGGCCATCCCCTTCATCGTGACGCCGCTGATGCTCTGGCAGCAATTCGCGGTAGCTCTGGGACTCATTTTGGTAAGTTATCTGATCGTCCATTTAGAGAAGCAACAGGCCCATCCCCATATCAGCGAATATTTACATCTACTCTTGGCTTGGCTGAGCGTTGTTACTACACTGCGCTATCTGTTCTACCGGATTGCCTACACGCTGAATTTAGACAACTGGGTCGAGGGCTTTTTTAGTTTGCTGCTGCTGGCTGCTGAACTCTATGCGATCGGCACCCTCATGTTGTCCTACTTTCAGACGTTACGGTTGCGCGATCGCCAGCCCGTTGATCTGAGCCTGATTCCCGAACGCCAATGGTTTAGCGTGGATGTCTATATCCCAACCTACAACGAGGATGTGGCGATCGTTCGCAAAACCGCACTCGCATCTCTTGCGCTGGATTACCCCAACAATAAAAAACAGGTTTATATCCTGGATGATGGCCGCCAATTTCCAGAACGGCGAGAGCAGCTTTACCACATGTGTGAAGAATTGGGCTGTACGCTGATTACGCGCCAAAATAACGAACATGCCAAAGCGGGCAATATCAACAATGCCATGCGACTCACTGATGGAGAGCTGATCCTGGTTTTAGATTGCGATCACATTCCATCTCGCCAGTTCTTAAAGCAAACCGTCGGATTTTTCTACCAACCCAAAGTCGCGCTGGTTCAAACTCCCCACTGGTTTTATAATCCCGATCCGTTTGAACGGAACCTGCTGACCGATGGCCGCATCCCAGCTTCAAACGAATTGTTCTATAAGGTAATTCAAAAGGGAAATGACTTTTGGAATGCGGCTTTTTTCTGCGGTTCCGCTGCCGTGGTTCGCAAAGACTATGTGTTAGAAGTTGGCGGCATTGCCGTTGAAACCGTCACCGAAGATTGTCACACCTCTCTACGGCTCCATTCTCAGGGCTATGACTCGGTCTATTACGACAAAATCATGGTGGCCGGACTCGCACCTGAAAAGTTTTCGGCTTATGTTGGGCAACAGGTGCGTTGGGCTCGCGGCATGGCCCAAATTTTGCGCATAGAAAATCCACTGTTCAATCGCAAACTCAAACTGACTCTGCCCCAGCGGCTCTGCTATTTCTCTGCCACAACCCACTTCTTTTTTGGCTTTCCTCGCCTGATGTATGCGCTGGCTCCCATTCTGTTCCTGCTGTTTGGCGTGAACCTCGTGCGGGGTTTGGGGGTGGAAACCCTGGTTTATGCCGTTCCTCACATTGTGTTGGGTTTGAATGCAAACTACATCACCAACAAAGCAGCCAGATTTTCGTTCTGGAACGAAATTTTTGAATATGCCATGGCCTTTCAGGATGGGTTAGTCACCTTGCTGGCAGTGATTAATCCTAAACTAGGCCGTTTTAACGTGACAGACAAAGGCGTTTCCGTCACCCAGCGCCATTTCGACTGGCACTCTACCCGGATTTCGTTCATTCTCGTGATGTTGTTAATTCTGTCGCTGCTGGCAGTCCCCTTCTGGCTGGTGTTGCGATCGGAATTCCAGGAAGCCGTGCTGATTAATGGTTTTTGGGCGCTGTTTAACCTGGTGCTCTTGGGGACAGCGTTACTGGTCGGACTAGAACAACCCCAGTTGCGCCGCTCTCATCGCCTGCAGCGCCAAATCACTGTGGCAATTAACCGATCGGACCTGGATCAATCGCATCTGCCTGACTTGGTGGGACAAACGATAGACGTAAGTGAAAGTGGGGCCCAAATTCTAGTGCCAGGTCAACCGAACCTACCCGATTTGATTGAGCTATCTCTGATCGGTGACTTTGGCAGACGAGCCAAGCTATCAGGACAAATCATCCGGCGCAGTGTGGCAGATGCTGAGCACACTCTCCTCGCCGTAGATTTCACTCAGCTTTCGACGGCGCAGGCCGATCAACTATCGCTCGTCCTCTACTCTGATGTGGATGAATGGTACACCCAAGAACGGCAGGAAATCGATCGGCCATGGCAATCGTTGCAATTTATGCTGACGGGCCTCAATCGAATTTTCCGCGATGTTCACCCTTCTGCAGCTATGCCAGTGCGCAAGCAAATTCATGCCGCTGCTCAACTCTATTGGCAGGGACAGTACTACCCAGGGATTGCCACGGAAATGGGCTCTCGCAGCCTTCGTTTGGAGCTAGAGAACTGTCCTCCCGAGCTATCGGCCTTACGACACACTATTACACCCGTGGGAATTTTGCTCAGCCAAACCGACCAAGATCCCGATCCAGTCCAGCTATTAGCTCAGGTCGAGTCGATCGAAATGCGGCAAATGGTAACGGCTCAAGGGTTTTCCCACCGCGTGAGCACTGCTACTGTGCCAATTGAATTAAGATTTCCCAAGATGCTCGATGCGAAGCAATCCAAACGAATTCGCCACTTGCTTAAGCATTTGGAATAAATCTGCGTGTTGCCTCGCTGTGTTGCCTCGCTCTCGATCGCCCAACTGTCTCTGAATTGCATTGAGATCCGCATCTCATAGGGTTGCGGCAAGTTGCGAACCGGCCCTATAATATTAGACTGTGTCAAATTTTGAAGAATTTAGGCAAACCCATGCCCAAGCTTAAAACTCGCAAGGCTGCTGCCAAGCGTTTTCAGAAAAGCGGTAGCGGCAAATTGAGACGTCGCAAAGCGTTCAAGAATCACTTGTTGCAACACAAAGGGGCCGATCGGAAGCGTCGGCTGACTGGATTGGTGTTGGTTAACGAGCGAGATGCTGAAAACGTACAGCTCATGCTGCCCTATTTGTAATTGACTGCAACTTAGTGATTCACTGGTTGCATTGCGTCTACGCTTACGGTTGCATTTCACTTCATCCATGGGATCGGGTTTAACTGTCCGCCACCCGTACCTGGTTCTCTATCCATTTCAGTAAGGAATCGCATTATGACTCGTGTCAAGCGCGGCAACGTTGCACGAAAACGCCGCAAGAAAATTTTGAAGCTCGCCAAGGGCTTCCGAGGATCCCACTCTCGTCTTTTCCGCACTGCTAACCAGCAGGTGATGAAGGCCCTCCGCAATGCCTATCGCGATCGGCGCAAGCGCAAGCGCGATTTTCGTCGCCTCTGGATTACTCGGATTAATGCGGCTGCTCGTCAACATGGCATGAGCTACAGCAAGCTGATGGGCGGTTTGAAGAAAGCAAACATCCAGATCAACCGCAAAATGCTGGCCCAAATGGCAGTGCTCGATCCGGCTGGGTTTGCCAAGGTTGTTGAAGTGGCTGGACAAGCCTAATTTTTCATAGGATTCAACTTGTTTCACCGAGTTGTTCAAAGCTTAAACCTACTTGCAGGGTCCATACGACTCAGGCCAGTAGGTTTTTTGATCGTAAGCCTGTTCATCTTCACTTTGGTGCTAACTGTTCAGGCCGCTGAATTGTCCGACATTCGCGATCGGGGCTATTTGATCGTGGGCGTGAAAGACAATTTGCGTCCGTTGGGCTTTCGAGATAGTCAGAATCAGCTGCAGGGACTGGAAATTGATGTGGCTCGTCAAATCGCAACCGACCTGCTGAAAGATGAAACGGCAATTGAATTTCAGCCCTTGCTGAATCAAGATCGGTTGGATGCACTGCTCTCTGGCAAAGTTGATCTGGTGATTGCCCGCATGGCTATTACCGATGCCAGAGCGAGAGTAGTAGACTTCAGCCGTCCTTACTATGTCGATGGCACAGCCTTCATCAGTGCCAATCCAACGATCCAAAACCTGCGTGATTTACAGCAGCAACCTGTGGCCGTCCTGAACCGATCGGATACGATTTCTACTGTGCGATCGCTCTTGCCGTCGGTGCAGTTACAGGGAGTAGATTCCTATGAGGCAGCCAAATCCTTGCTGGGAACGGGTCAGGTTATGGCCTTTGCGGCTGATGTCACCGTGCTATCCGGCTGGATTCAAGAAAACCCTGACTACCATCTGGTGCCAACTCTGATCTCAGCAGAAGCCCTGGCCGTTGCCATGCCGAAAGGCAAGCAGTTTGATAAATTGCGGCAGCAAGTGGATCAATCGATCGATCGCCTACGAACAACAGGTTGGCTGCGGCAGCGCATTCGTCAGTGGGGTTTGCCTGTTGAGGGATTTCCCAGTTTTGATGATTAAACCACCAGTACTAACCTCTTCCCTGAAAAGAGCAACAGGATCCGCAGATTCTTTCTTTCTGGTTCATTCTTCTCTGGAAAAAGCTACGCTGAAGCAAGCAGCAGGTTCCAGGATTAATTAAAGTGATTGATCAATTAATCAATAGTAATGACTGATACGAAGATCCCTTTTTAATTCCCTTACCTTAGCTCTACAAGCGGTGCGATCGATCCAACGGTCTGCCTCTTTCCATCTCTGAGGAACTTCTATGCGTCTGGAACAATTGCAGGCTTTTTTAGCAGTTGCTGAAACCGGCAGTTTCCAACAGGCAACGCAACGATGTCAAGTCACCCAGTCTACGATTAGCCGCCAAATTCAAGGCTTGGAAGCCGAGCTGGGATTGCCCTTGTTCCATCGCACCTCTCAAGCCAAGCTAACGCTGGCCGGAGAACGGTTTCTGCCACGCGCGCGTCGGATTTGTCAGGAATGGCAGGCTGCTACATCAGAGTTGACAGAACTGGTGGNCAGGTCGGCAAACGGAACTGTGTGTTGCGGCGATTCATTCCGTCTCTGCCCAATATTTACCGCCTGTTTTGCAGCAGTTTTGCCAGGACTATCCCACGGTGCAGTTACGGGTTACCTCTTTGGGGAGCGATCGCGCCCTCAAAGTCCTCAAGGATGGCTTAGTGGATCTGGCTATTGTCATGAATAATCGCTTCTTGACTACCAGTTCAGAAATGGTTGTGGACTTGCTGTATCGAGAGCCGATTCAGGTGTTGATGGCTGCCAATCATCCCTTGACTCGCTATACCCAGGTACCTTGGACTGAGCTAACCCGCTATCCCCAGGTTGTATTTAAAGACGGCTATGGCATGCAGCGGCTCGTTCAAGAACAATTTCAACGCCATTCGCTCAACCTCAAACCGTCCGTGGAATTGAATACGCTGGATGGGTTTCGGGGAATGGTGCGGCAAGGAGAATTTATCGCACTGTTGCCCAAGTCTGCCTTAGTCGAGGTGGCAAATGATAGTAGTTTGGCGGTGCGATCGACCGAGGAACCGCTGCTGAGTCGTGAAGTAGTTTTGGTCACCACCCAAGATCGGATGGAAATTCCGCCAATTCAGCATTTCCGGATGCTAGTGCAGAAGTTGATTGCGGATCCAGCTTTATCAACCTTGCCGCCGGTGATGGAAGTTAGTTAAGTGAATTTTGAGTTTTGAATTTTGAGTGTTTGCAATGAGTGATGCGTTTCGAGAGCTTCTGCGCAAAATCGGCAGTGGTCCCCACACCAGCGAAAATCTAACGCGCCAAGAGGCGGCTGAAGCGACCCGTTTGATGCTGCTGCAAGAGGCAACGCCTGCCCAAATTGGGGCATTTATGATCGCCCATCGGATTAAACGACCCACGGGCGAAGAATTGGCAGGGATGCTGGATGCCTACGATCAGCTTGGTCCTAAGTTGCTGCCCATTCAGGCTGACTATAGGCCGATCGTAATGAGCAATCCCTATGATGGGCGATCGCGTACGGCTCCTTTGACTCCTTTAACTGCCCTGATTCTGACAGCAGCAGGCTGTCCGGTGGTGCTGCATGGGGGCCGACGCATGCCAACCAAAGAAGGGATTCCGTTCGTCGAGATCTGGCAGGGCTTGGGCTTGGACTGGACGACTCTATCGCTACCGCAAGTACAACAAGTGTTTGCTACAACTAAGCTGGGATTTGTTTACTTGCCCACCCATTTTCCCTTAGCAAATCAGCTCGTGCCCTACCGCGAACAAATTGGTAAACGTCCACCTTTTGCCACGGCTGAGTTATTTTGGTGTCCGTTTGCGGGTGATGCGCTGCTGGTATCTGGCTTTGTGCACCCTCCCACGGAAGAAATGGCGCGATCGGCCTTTGCGCTTCAGGGTCGGCAACGATTCATTACGGTGAAAGGCTTGGAAGGCAGCTGTGATTTACCGCGCGATCGCACCTGCATTATTGGCATCAATCATCCTGGCACAGAACCCAGCTTTGAGCGCTTGTTGCTCCATCCCCGTGACTATGGCTTTGCGGCCTCAGAAGTGCCGTTAGGATCATCCGTGGAATTGATTGCTGAGGTTCAAACCGTGCTGCAGGGACAAGTCAGCCCCATGTTCGAGGCAGCCCAATGGAATGGGGGCTTCTATCTCTGGCAGGTCGGCTGCTGTGACACCTTAGAGGCGGGTTTCGCTATGGCGAAAGAACTGCTGATTAGCGGCAAAGCCGCCCAGAAACTGACCGAAATTGCAGCGGCTCTTCAACAGGTCAGCAGCGATCGAGTCCATGCGGAAGTACTTTAGCAGATATGTTGTAAACGAGTGCTGTAAAAGCGCAAATTATCTTTCGCTATAGTAGGGCAAGAACTTCCAGAATTCTCCCGCTGCTATGTCTCGACCTCCTTTAGTGCCCACTCCCCCCCTGTGGAACTTGATGCAATGGATCGTTCAGCCGCTGAACTTCTTAGAGCGGAATCGCGATCGCTATGGGAGTTGTTTTTCAACCAGACTGGCCAAGTTACCGCCCCTGACTTTTTTTAGCGATCCAGCAGCAATCGAACAAATCTTCACGACGGATCAGCGTCAGCTCGAATCGGGGAGAGCCAATCGCATTTTGCTGCGCATGTTGGGGGATAATTCACTGCTGTTGTTGGATGGCGATCGCCATAAGCAGCATCGTCAGTGGTTGATGCCGCCATTTCATGGGGAACGGATGCGGGCCTATGGAGAATTAATTCAACAGTTAACGGCATCGGTGACGCAGTCCTGGAGCAGCGAGTCAGCCTTTCTGGTGCGTCCGGCCATGCAATCGATTTCCCTTCAGGTGATTTTGCGGGCGGTGTTTGGCTTAACGGAGGGCGATCGCTATCAATCTTTGAAGCAACTGCTGGCTGCCTTGCTCGACTTTAGCGGCAGTCGGTTGAGTTTTGCTACCAATTTTTTCCCAATTTTGCAGCGCGATTTTGGAGCCTGGAGTCCCGGCGGCAAATTCGATCGGTTGATGCAGGCCATTAATCAGCTCATCTATGCAGAAATTGCCGATCGCCGTGCAGCCTTTGATCCAACCCGATCGGACATTTTGACCTTGCTGCTGTCCGCTAGAGATGAGATGGGTGAGGCCATGAGCGATGAGGAGCTGCGAGATGAGCTGATGACACTGTTGGTGGCTGGCCACGAAACCACTGCTACGGCCCTAACCTGGGCAATGTATTGGATTCATGCCATTCCAACCGTGAAGCAAAAATTGCTGGCAGAACTTGATCAGTTGAGTGCAGATGCTGATCCAGGAACGATCGCCAAGTTGCCCTATCTCAATGCTGTTTGTGCTGAAACCTTGCGTATCTATCCGGTGGGCTTCATTGCTCAGTTGCGGATTGTCCAATCTCCAATGGAAGTGGCTGGCTATCGGTTTGAACCAGAGGATATGCTGATTCCCTGCATTTATTTGGTGCATCATCGACCGGACCTTTACCCGGAGCCCAACCAATTTCGACCTGAGCGCTTCCTGGAACGGCAGTTTTCACCCTACGAATACCTACCCTTCGGCGGCAGCAATCGGCGTTGCATTGGGGCCGCCTTTGCTCTGTTTGAAATGAAATTGGTATTGGCAACCATTCTGCGACAGTATGAGTTGGAACTCGATGAACCCAATCCAGTCAAACCCGTGCGGCGGGGTGTGACGATCGCCTGCGACAGTCCAATTCACATGAAATTTGTCCAGAATCGGCAGCCGACAGAAGATTCCTCTCAAGTTGCAATGGTGTAATCCCAGCGCGATCGGCCTCAGCAAATGTTGCGTTTTCCAGTAGGCTGGTTCATGAGAGTTTTCTGGTTTGACGATCGCCATCATGACAACGCTTTCTCCAGGTTCCATTCCCATCGCGTTAACCATTGCGGGTTCTGATAGTGGCGGCGGCGCGGGCATTCAGGCCGATTTGCGAACCTTCTCTTTTCACCAAGTGCATGGCACCAGTGCGCTCACCTGCGTCACGGCTCAGAATACAGTCGGCGTTTCGCGGGTTGATGCCTTGCCTGCCGAAGCGGTCACTGCCCAAATTCAAGCTGTCGTAGAAGACATCGGCGTGCAGGCTGCCAAAACGGGCATGTTGCTGAATCAGGAAATTATTGCTGCCGTTGCTCAACAGGCTGAATCGCTGCCTTACCTTGTGGTCGATCCGGTGATGGTGTCACGGACGGGTGCTCAGTTGATCGGTGATCTGGCAATTGCCACCTTGCGCGATCGCCTCATTCCCCTGGCCACCGTGCTCACCCCCAACCGCTACGAAGCCCAAATCCTCAGCAGCCTGGAAATTACCAGTCTGGAAGCGATGCAGACCGCAGCTCAAAAAATTCGAGGATTAGGAGCCAAGGCAGTCTTAGTCAAAGGCGGCGGCATGACTGGAGAATTGCGCGGCGTCGATGTTTGGTTTGATGGCGATCGGCTCGAAGTCCTGCGCACCGAAACGATCGACACCACCGATACCCATGGAACAGGTTGCACGCTTTCAGCTGCGATTGCTGCCAACCTTGCCAAAGGAGAAACTCCCTTTTCTGCGGTGAAACTGGCCAAGCAATATGTCACGACCGCCTTACGTTACGCTCTTCGCATTGGTCAAGGCCAAGGTCCCGTCGGCCACTTCTTCCCGCTCATCACTCCCTAACTCCCCTGCTCCTCATGATCACCGGAACCACCCAACTCCTTGGCGTCATCGGCCATCCGATCGCCCATTCCCTGTCGCCTGTCATGCATAATGCCGCGATTGCGGCTCTCGGCGCGGATTTTGCCTATTTGCCTTTTCCGATCGCTCCTGAACATTTGCAGACTGCTCTAGACGGGTTTGCGGCAATTGGACTGCATGGTTTTAGTGTGACAATTCCGCATAAGCAGGCAATTATGCCGATGCTGACGGAAATTGCAGAAGTGGCTCAGGCGATCGGAGCAGTCAACACAGTCTGTCGGACTGAGCAGGGCTGGTATGGCACCAATACCGATGCGGCTGGATTTCTGGCTCCGTTGCAGCAGATCGATCGAGATTGGAGTCAAACGGCTGCTGTAATTTTGGGGAATGGCGGCGCGGCGCGGGCGGTTGTGGCAGCCTGTGCACAGTTGGGTTGTCGATCGATCCAGGTCGTGGGCCGCAATCCTGAGAAGCTGCAAGAATTTCAGCAGAGCTGGCAGCACTCGTCGTTTGCTGAGAATCTGTCTGTGCGAAATTGGTCCGACTTACCGCAGCTTTTGCCGGAGGCCAACTTACTAGTCAACACTACACCGATCGGCATGCATCCCCACGATCAAGCTTCGCCCCTGACTGCCACGGAAGTACAGCAAATTTCGGCAGACACGATCGCCTATGACCTGATCTATACGCCGCGACCCACATTATTTCTGCAACAGGCTGCAAGCCAGGGAGCGATGATTTTAGATGGCTTGGAAATGTTGGTGCAGCAGGGAGCTGTGGCGCTGGAACTGTGGCTCAAACAGCCTGTTTCTGCAGATGTGATGCGTCATGCCTTGTTGGAATATCTCGATCGCAAACACAGCGCAATATAAATTAATATTTGTTTAATAATAGAGGTTAGTCCCACTCAATTAATGGGGCTGTGTTCGCTGCCAATTCCAACCTTACCCTTGAGAGACGCAGAATACCATGAGTCCTGAGATTCTAGAGAAGATCAAAGTTTGGAGCCAGTTTGCTCACCCGATCCTGATGTGGGTATTGCTGATTGCAACCCTGTACGCAGGCTACCTGGGTTTTCAAGTTCGCCGCACCCGTGAAGCAGAAGGCGATCTGAAAAAAGAATTGATTAAAGGCCGGTTTAATGTGCGTCACTACCAGCTCGGCTCGATCGTTCTCGCATTCATGGTGATTGGATCGCTTGCAGCAGTAGCCATCACCTACATTAACAACGGTAAACTGTTTGTCGCCCCCCATCTGATTGCTGGCTTAACCATGACGGGCCTGATTGCAACTTCAGCATCTCTGTCACCTTACATGCAAAAAGGCCACGACTGGGCACGCTATAGCCATATTGCCATCAACACCGTGCTGGTTGGTTTATTTGCCTGGCAGGCAGTGACTGGTATGCAAATTGTCCAGAACGTGATCAACCGCATGGCAGGTTAAGTCGTCCTCTCTAACCCGGTAAATCAGCAATGAAGCGAAGAGGAGGCATTCAATCGATGCCTCTTTTTCTTTTGCTGGAATCCGCTATTCTGTTATGGACGGAATGAACGCGGGTTATGCAAGACGAAATTCTCCGCAAAGAGCAAGACTTTCACGATCGATGGGCGGCAGCGATCGATGTAGAAGGCATTCAGGTGAAAGATTACTTCGAAGCCTGTACAGCCCCAGAAAATCGCTTCATTTTGCAGCAGTTGGGCGATGTGCGCGGCAAATACCTGCTGGACTTAGGCTGTGGGGCGGGGGAAAATAGCGTTTATTTTGCGACGAAAGGGGCACGTTGCATTGCGGCGGATTACTCTCCCGGCATGGTGGAAGTGGCGCTGAAATTAGCCGAAGCAAACGGAGTTCAGGTTGAGGGACAGGTGACCAACGCCATGGCGATCGACTTTCCCGACAACACGTTTGATATTGTTTACGCCTCAAATCTGCTGCACCACATCCCCGATCCGACGCTGACGATCCAGGAGGCCTACCGAATTCTCAAACCGGGTGGGCAGTTCTGCTTCTGGGATCCGTTGAAACATAATCCGGTGATTAACGTCTATCGCCGCATCGCTACTAAAGTTCGCACCGATGACGAAACTCCCCTCGACATTCATATTGTCCGGTTCGTCAAATCCCAATTTACGCAAACTACCTACGATACTTTTTGGCTCGCCACGCTCTGGATCTTCTTGCAGTTCTATCTCATCGAGCGAGTCAATCCCAATCAAGAACGCTACTGGAAAAAAATTATCCTGGAGCACGATCGATTGCAACCTAAATACCTTGCCCTCGAAAAGATCGATCGATTGTTGAAGCAAGTTCCCTGGCTGAAGCGCTACGCCTGGAATCTGGCAGTGGTTGCAACAAAATAGGAATTTTTGAGTTTTGAATTTTGCCTTTCCCTAGCTTATGGATTGCCGCTATTCGATCGTAGTTCCAATTTATAACGAGGAAGCTAATATTCCAGAACTTTACCGCCGCTTAGTCGATGTGATAGATCGTCTGGATGGTAAAGCAGAGCTGATTTTGGTGGATGATGGCAGTCGCGATCGATCCCTTGCTCTGATGCGTCAGCTACACCAGCAGGATGCGCGAATTTGCTATCTCAGCTTTGCCCGCAATTTTGGTCATCAGGTGGCAGTCACGGCAGGACTGAATTTTGCCAGAGGTCGGGCTGTAATTGTCATGGATGCCGATTTGCAGGATCCGCCTGAACTGGTCCCGGCCTTGGTGCAACAATGGCAACAGGGCTATCAGGTCGTCTATGCCCAACGAACTCAGCGGATACGAGAATCGTGGCTGAAGCGAGTCACCGCCTACTGGTTTTATCGGATTCTGCGGCGATTAGCAGATGTAGACATTCCGATCGATACAGGCGACTTTTGTTTGATGGATCGGCGTGTGGTAGATCTGCTCAATACCATGCCGGAACGCAATCGCTATATTCGAGGACTGCGCGCCTGGGTTGGGTTTCGCCAAACGGCAGTGTTGTTCGATCGGGCTCCTCGTTATGCCGGGTCAGTCAAATATACCTTCCGCAAATCCCTGGCCCTGGCCATCAACAGCTTGGTGGGATTTTCCAGAGTTCCCTTGCGCTTGTCCACTTATCTTGGTTTGGCAGCAGCAGCCATCTCACTTTTAATGGGGCTGCTCGTGCTTTACTGGCGCTTCTTTACGCCCGGTTCTCCACTCACGGGTTACACCATTATTACGGTGGTCGTCTTTTTTCTGGGTGCAGTACAGCTCATCAGCATTGGTATTTTGGGTGAGTATATTGGCCGCATCTATGAAGAAATTAAAGGCAGACCGCTCTACACCCTCTCTGAAGTGGGCGGATTTCAGGCTCACAGCACCCGAATTCAAACGGCTCGATCGGCCATTTCGGAAGATGAAGCAGAATAGGTGACAGGACAGTTCCGGCCTAGACTCTGGCCTCTAGCAATTTGAGATATTCGGTATTCACCCCAGATTCTCGCATCAGCGCAATCTTGCCGGTTCGAGCAATTTCTCGTATGCCAAATCGGTTCAACACTTGAACGATCGCCACCATCTTGCCCGGATCGCCCACCACTTCGATCGTCAGGGAATCCTCTGCGACATCCACCACACGCGCCCGGAAAATTTGCGCCAGTTCTACAATCTCTGAACGGCTGGAGCTGGTGGCGTTCACCTTCATCAGCATCAATTCCCGCTCAACGCAGGGAACTTCCGTAATGTCCTGCACCTTTAACACGTTGATCAACTTATAAAGCTGCTTGGTGACTTGCTCGATCGCCCGATCGTCACCAGGGACAACCATGGTGATGCGAGAAATGCCGACTTGCTCGGCTGGACCTACTGCCAGACTTTCGATATTGAAACCGCGACGCGCAAATAAACCAGCAATGCGAGACAACACGCCTGCCTCATCTTCGACCAAAACGGAAAGAGTGTGCTTCATGGATAGAAATAAACAAGACGGAAGAGTTGAATTGAATGCAGCAAACCCTAAACAAACCCGATTGCATCCCGGAATCTAGGGTCAATTCGTAATTTCTTATCATAACTTGACTGGGGAATCTGCGATGGTTCTCAGATAGCCTTTCTTCCTGCTAATTCACTAGCCCAATGGCAGGAGGACACGGAGAAGTTTTTTAGATAAAAATACTACATAGCCATTAATCAAATTTGGTTGATTTTACAGAACAACTCCCTATGCTCTGATCAAGCCCCATTCCATCATGATTGATAAAATCCCTACATCTAGTGGAATTCCAGTGGCAGAAACACTACCATTAGACGAGTCAGGGGTACTATTCTCATCTGCCTTGTCTGCTTTCACTACTGATTAGCGAAATCCTACGAACAATTCCATTCTGTAACTTCTGCAGACTGAAATGGGTATGTTCCATTATGGGTTCCTAGTCTTTAACCCAGGATCGTCAGGATTGTAAGGAGATCACTCCGATGCCATTTACCGGTGGAAATGAATTCACAGTCAACCAGGTTACGAATTCAGATCAAACCACTTCATCAACGACTAGCTTTGTCGGTGTTGACGAACGACCCACGCAATCGATCGTCGTCGATGCCAACGGCAACATCGTGGTTACCTGGGCAAGTCTCGGTCAGGTAGGATTACCTGGCGAGGAAGGGTTTTATGACGTTTATGCTCGTCGCTACGATGCCACCACCGGTCAATGGGGCAATGAGTTTTTAGTTAACCGAGATACAGCGACTGCTGGGGATCAGCGGAGCGGCAACCAGACCGCCTCTTCTGTAGCCATGGATGGTTCAGGTAACTTTATTATTACCTGGTCAAGCTATGGATTCTATCAACCCGAAGACAATAGCTATGGCGTTTTCGCCCAACGCTACGACAGCAGTGGTAATGCGATCGGCAATCCCTTCATTGTCAACACCACAACCCTTGCCGATCAGACAGATTCTTCAGTGGCAATGGATGCCGATGGTGATTTTGTAGTCACCTGGACCAGCCGAAATCAAGACAGTTCCGGATCGGTAGGTTCTAGAGGGATCTATATTCGACGGTTCAACAAAGATGGATCGGCTCTGACTGGCGAGATTCAGGTAAACACCTACACCACAGAAGAACAGGTTCATTCTTCTGTCGCGATGGATCAGAACGGCAATTTTGTTGTCGTTTGGCAAAGCGCTGGCCAAGACGGGGATTCCTGGGGTATTTATGGTCAGCGTTTTAGTGCCAATGGTACGAAGCTGGGCAGTGAATTTAAAATTAACGAGACTACCACCCGAGCCCAGCAGTACGCCAATGTGTCCATGGATGCCACAGGCAATTTCGTGGTGACCTGGACGAGCAATGATGGGTCGTCATTCGGTAATGAAATTTATGCTCGCCGCTATAACAGCAGTGGAACAGCACTGAGTGGCGAATTTAAAGTTAACCAGACTGTCATTGGATCGCAACAGTATTCCACTGTCAAGATGTTGAACAACGGTGGGTTCATCATCACTTGGACAGGAAATGACAATACAGGGACCGGCATTTATGGTCGGCGTTATGGATCTAATGGATCACCTCTGTCTGGAACTGATGGGGATGAATTTCTGATCAACGTCACCCAAACGGGAAACCAAAATTTTGCCTCCGTTGGAGCAGACCAAAACGGCAATTTTTCAGTCGCCTGGACTGGCGATTCTTCCGGCTCAAACGATGTTTATACCCGCACCTTCACCGTCACGCAGACCGGTAATAATCCACCGACCGATATCGCTCTGAGCAATAATTCCATCTCAGAGAACGTTGCGGATGGCACGCTAATTGGGACATTTGCAACCACCGATCCCGATGATCCAAATAAAACCGGAACCTATACCTACGCACTGGTTGTCGGTCAGGGTGATACAGATAATAGCGCGTTTACGATCGTCAATAATGAACTGCGGATCAAGCAATCGCCTGATTTTGAGACTAAGCCAACTTATTCAGTGCGGGTCCAAACCACAGACGCAGGTGGACTCAGTTTTGAGAAAATCCTGACGGTCAATATCACGAACCTGAATGAAGCCCCCACAAACATTGCTCTCAGCAGTAGCACCATTAATGAGAACATTCCTGCTAATTCTTTAGTCGGCCAACTTTCAACAACCGATCCAGATGCAGGGAACACGTTTGTCTATTCTCTGGTGTCTGGAACAGGCGCAACGGATAATGCGGCTTTCACGATTGTTGGGAATGAACTCCGAATTGTTGCTTCACCAAACTTTGAAGCGAAACAAACCTATTCGATTCGGATTCGATCGACCGATCAAAATGGCCTGTCATTTGAGAAAGTGCTGGGAGTCAGTGTCACTGACCTGAATGACGCCCCGACCGATATCACTCTCAGCAGTAACAGCATCAACGAAAACGTACCCGCTAATTCGGTCGTTGGTAGTTTCTCGACAGTTGATCCTGA
This sequence comes from Elainella saxicola E1, assembly GCA_002796835.1. Classification (GTDB taxonomy): domain Bacteria; phylum Cyanobacteriota; class Cyanobacteriia; order Elainellales; family Elainellaceae; genus Elainella; species Elainella saxicola. Next base: position 167,757 of record LUGL01000037.1, read on the forward strand.
TGCCACTGATTCGTTTACCTACCAATTGGTGTCCGGAACAGGCAGTACGGATAATGGCAGTTTTACGATCGTCAATAATCAGCTCCAAATTAACTTTTCACCAGATTACGAAATTAAAACCAGCTACTCAATTCGGGTACGCTCCCTCGATAAAGGTGGTTTACCCGTTGAGAAAGTATTTACGATCAATATCAATAACTTAAATGATCCGCCTACCAACCTTGCTCCTACGGATTTAAGTTTAAGTTCATCCAGTGTTAACGAAAATGTTCCAGCAAGCACAGTCGTTGGCACCCTTTCCACTGTCGATCCAAATGCGGGCGATACATTCACTTATCAACTGGTTAGTGGGACAGGCAGTACGGATAATGCGACCTTTACGATCGTCAATAATGAGCTACGCATCAATGCCATTCCAGATTTTGAAACGAAACCCAGCTATTCGATTCGGGTCCGGACTACTGATGCAGGTGGACTTAGCTTCGAGAAAGTGTTGACGATCAATGTCAGCAATTTAAATGAAGCCCCGACCGATTTGATTCTTGCGCCTAATAATATTGACGAGAACGTTCCGGCTGGCTCTTTGGTTGGAAATCTGAGTGCAGTTGATCCAGATCAGGGAGATACTTTTGTCTATACCCTCGTTACCGGGACAGGAAGCACAGATAACAGCGCGTTTACGCTGACTTCAGACGGCAAACTTAGTATCAATAGCTCCCCGAATTTTGAGGCAAAATCAGACTATTCGATTCGAGTTCGCGTCACCGATCGCGGTGGAACAGGATCGAGTTTTGAAAAAGTGCTGCTAGTGAGCATTAATGATGTTGCTGAATTAGGCAGCCCAACCGATCTGAAACTGAGCAATAGCGAGATTGCTGAGAATTCTCCTGCTAGCTCAGTGATTGGAGCGCTGATCACAACCGATAACAGCAGTGGACCTTTTGTTTATGCGTTGGATCCAACGTTTGGTGATGCGGCTAGTTTTACAATCAATGCCAGTAATCAGCTTGTTCTCACTCCAGTCGCAAATTATGAGGCGAAACCGAGCTATAGCGTTCGGATTAAAACAACGGATCCCGATGGGTTGAGCCTCACGAAAGTCTTGACTGTCACTGTCAAGGACGTGAATGAGATTCCTACCGATCTGGCACTCAGCACCACAACCGTTGATGAAAACGTTCCTGCCAATTCAGTCGTCGGCACCTTATCTACCACCGATCCAGATGCCGGAGATACGTTCACCTATTCGTTAGTATCAGGCACAGGTAGCACCGATAACAGTGCCTTCACTATCGTCAACAATGAGTTGCGGATCAACGCTATTCCAAATTTTGAAGTTAAGCCCAGCTACAGCGTTCGCATCCGCACAACCGATCGAAACGGACTTTTCTTCGAGAAGGCGCTAACGGTTAATGTACGTAACGTGGGGGAACCGCCCACTGATATTGGATTAAGCGCCAACTCAGTCAATGAAAATGTGCCTGCCAATACGGCAATTGGAACACTGAGCACCGTAGATGGAGATACCAACGAAACCTTTACTTATACGTTGGTTACTGGCACAGGCAGTACGGATAATGCATCATTTGCGATTATTGGCAATCAGCTGCAAATTCGCAACTCACCCAACTTTGAAACCAAGCCTTCCTATTCCGTTCGAATTCGCTCAACGGATAAGGATGGGCTGTTTTTCGAGAAGGTGTTTGTTGTCAATGTTATTAATATCAATGAGACTCCGCTGGATATCAGCCTGAGTGCAGCCAATATTGATGAAAACAAACCAGCAAACTCAGTCGTCGGCACGTTTACCACGATCGACTCTGATGCAAATGATACCTTTACTTATTCACTGGTCACTGGAACGGGCAGTACGGATAATGCAGCCTTTACGATCGTCAATAACGCGCTGCAGATCAAAAACAGCCCTGACTTCGAAACCAAGCCTTCCTATTCGATTCGGGTCCAAACTCGCGACGCTAGTGGCTTGACGTTCGAGAAAGTCTTTACAATTACAATTAATAATCTACCAGAGACACCGGGCAGCACCGCTCCAACGAATTTATTGTTGAGCAACAGTAACGTTGATGAGAACCGCGCACCGAATTCGACCGTAGGGACATTTAGCACCGTTGACCCAGACACGAATGATACGTTCACCTATTCTCTGGTCACGGGCACAGGCTCGACTGATAACGCAGCCTTTACGATCGTCAACAATCAGTTGCAGATCAATAATTATCCTGACTTTGAAACTAAGCCTTCCTACTCGATCCGGGTCCGCACAACCGACAGTGGAGGATTGACGTTTGAAAAGGTCTTTACGATTACAGTCAATAATTTACCAGAGACACCGGGAACGACTCCTCCCAGGGATATTCTGCTCAGCAATACGGCGATCGATGAAAACCGTCCTGTAAATACGGTTGTTGGTACGCTCTCTACCACCGATCCAGATGCCGGCGATACGTTCACCTATTCGTTAGTATCAGGTACCGGCAGCACAGATAACGGTTCGTTTACGATCGTTGGCAATGAACTGCGTATCAATAGCAGCCCTGATTTCGAGACAAAGTCTTCCTATTCCGTCCGAATTCGGACAACCGATAGTGGCGGACTCACGGTTGAAAAAGTTTTCACCATTAAAATCAATGACTTACCGGAATTACCCGGCACGACGCCTCCTAAAGATTTGCGGCTGAGCGGCAGCAACGTCGATGAAAATAAACCGATCGGCACAGTCGTTGGCACCTTCAGCACCATTGATCCAGACCAAGGCGACTCTTTCACCTATACATTGGTTTCTGGAACAGGCAGTACGGATAATGCAGCATTCTCCATCGTCAATAACGAGCTGCGCCTCAACGCCATTCCAGATTTTGAAACGAAATCTTCTTATTCCATCCGAGTCCGAACCAGCGATGTTGGTGGACTCAACTTTGAGAAAGTCTTTACGATTACGGTGAACAATTTGCCAGAAACACCTGGCACAACACCACCTCGCGATCTTCTGCTAAGTAATAGCCGAATTAATGAGAATAATGCTGCCAATGCGCTGATTGGGAACTTCAGCACCGTCGATCCAGATGCTGGTGACACCTTTACCTATGCACTCGTCACCGGGCAGGGAAGTACTGATAACGGTGCTTTTACGCTTCAGGGCAATCAGCTCCGCATCAAAAATCCGACTGATTTTGAAACCAAACCAACTTATTCAATTCGAGTACGCACTAGTGATTCCGGCGGCTTAACGTTTGAGAAGGTGTTTACGATTTCGGTGAATGATCTGCCAGAACGTCCTGGTGACACGGATCCAACCGATTTGTTGCTGAGCCGCAACTCGATCGATGAAAATGTGCCTGCAAACACGGCAGTGGGTACATTTACCACGATCGATCCAGACCAAGGCGATACGTTTACCTATTCCCTGCAATCGGGCTTTGGCGATAATGCCTCTTTCCAGATCGTGGGAAACGAGCTGCGGGTGTTCAATTCTCCGGATTTTGAAACGAAGCCTTCCTATTCCGTTCGCGTCACAACCACTGATGCAGGTGGCCGCACATTCACTAAGACATTCACGATTAATGTCATTAACGGCAATGATGCTCCGGTGATCACTCCTTCTGCGGGCGGTCTCACCTATCGGGAAGGTTCCGGCAATGTTGCGATCGATCCAGCCGTTTTGGTGACTGACATTGATAGTCCAAACTTGACGGGTGCCGCAGTCCGGATTGTCGGCTATGTGCCTGGACAGGATAGCCTGTCGATTACTCCACCTGCTGGCATTACCGCGAATTTTGATGCCGCCACCGGTATATTGACGCTCACAGGAACAGCCACTCTGGCGTCTTATCAAACCGCGCTGCGATCGGTCAATTACAACAACAGCAGCACAAACCCCAACACGGCAACACGGACAATCGAATTTACCGCAAAAGATGCGGCATTAACCAGTCGAGTTGCTTCGCGTACCATTCAAATCGTGCCGCTCGACACTGCTCCTGTTGTCACCACTTCAACTGGTGCACTGGCTTATCAAGAGAACTCTGGTGAAAAGGCGATCGATGCCGCCATTACCGTCCGAGATGAAGACAGCCCCAGTCTGACTGGCGCAAGCGTCAAGATTCTAGGCTATGTGCGGGGTCAGGATTTTCTGGGCGTAACGACGCCTACAGGCATTACCAGCAATTTTGATGCCGCCACCGGAACTTTAACCCTGACCGGCGGAGCCTCCCCTGCCAGCTATCAAGCCGCTTTGCGATCGATCACTTATTTGAACAGTAGCAGTAATCCCAGCACTGCTGCCCGTACCATTCAATTTAGCGTTCGAGATACCACCTCGCAAAGTAATCTGGCAACTCGATCGATTCAGGTGACGGCGATCAACTCTCCGCCAATTGTTACCGCTTCGAGTGGCGGCCTTTCTTACACCGAAAATGCAGGCGCGGTCGCGATCGATTCCCAAATTCGATTGGTAGATGCCGATAGCCAAACCCTGACCGGTGCCACGGTCAAACTGCAAGGCTATGTAGCTGGAGAAGATAGCCTCAGCATCACTCCTCAAACTGGCATTACGAGCAACTTCAATGCCGCTACCGGAATCTTGTCGTTAACCGGCTCTGCCTCTGTAGCAGCCTATCAAACTGCGCTCCGCTCAATTGCCTATACCAACCTCAGCAACAATCCGAAAACCACCGCGCGAACAGCCCAATTTACGGTCCAAGATGGTAGCTCTACCAGTAATCTTGCCGTTCGATCGATCCAGGTCATTCCAGTCAACGATGCACCAACGCTGAAGACCTCTGTAAAACAGGTTTCCTTGGCGCGTGGAACCGTCCTGCTGGATGCTCAACTCTCCCTCACTGATCCAGATAACACCAAACTGACTGGGGCAACCGTGACGATCGGCAATTATGTTGCTGGAGAAGATAAGTTACTCTTCAAAGAGCAAGATGGCATCACGGGAGATTTTGATCCAATCACTGGGGTCTTGAGCTTTTCAGGCAACGCTGCGGTCAGTTCCTACCAAACCGTGTTGCGCAAAGTCCAGTACAACAACAGTCAGGCTATTCCCACCGCAGTTCCTCGCCTCTTAGACATCCAGGCGACAGACGGGGTTTCTCCCAGTGATTTGACAAATGGTCGAGTGCAAGTCAACTTTACACCAACGGGCACAGTTCCGACGATCGACCTGAACGGTACAGGGGTTGGGGTTGACTATAGCAACACCTTCGTGATGGGAGGGCCTGCTATCTCCATCGTGGCAAGTGATGCTCGCTTCACCAATCAAACCTATCCTGTTTTAACCAGTGCCACCATCACGATCACCAATTTGCTCAACGGCAGCGATGAGAAGCTGGCGGTAGATACTGGCACTACAGGCTTGACTGCCAATTATGATGCAACGCAAGGCATGCTGACGGTGTCGGGTGCGGCATCTCTCTCCAGTTATCTCCAGGTTTTACGCAGCGTTCAGTATGAGAATACGAGTGGAGCGATCGATACCACCACTCGCACGATTCTGTTCAAAGTTAACAATGGCTCGAACACCAGTGAACCCGCTCAAACCCGGGTGCAAATTAGTCAAATCCGGTTGGCAACAGGCACAGTCGGCACAAATGGATCTCTGATTACCACACCCTCAACCGATTTAATTGATGCGGCAGATGGGGATGACACCGTTCTTTCCACCGTGGATAACCTCCAGCAAAATGACAGTATTGCAGGTGGGGTCGGAAGAGATACGTTCACCTTAACAGAAGGTGGAGATTCGACTCTAGCGCTGCTCAACCCTGGGAATGCCACGATCGAAATAGACAACCCAGTCAACCAGCTCCAAGGCATTCTGATCAACAATACAACCGTAACCGGCTTCGAGGTGTTCAAACTCACCGGGTTTACGCGAAATGCTACTCTGATTGGGAGCGATCTGCAAGACGATACGTTAGCTGGCGGTAGTGGCAATGACATTGTTCTGGGCAAAGCAGGCAATGATGTTCTGGGCGGCGATGCAGGCGACGATCAACTCGATGGAGGGGCCGGCGATGATCTGCTCGAAGGAGGCACTGGGAACGATCTTTATGTGATCGACAGTCCTGGTGACTTGATCATTGAAGCAGTCAATGCGGGCTTTGATACTGTTCAAGCTGGCATTGATTTCACTTTGGGCAATGATCTGGAAGCCTTGACGTTAACCGGCTCAGCTACTGTGGGCAACGGCAATGCCTTAAATAACCAAATTCGCGGCAACACTCTTGGCAATCGCTTGAACGGCAGTGCGGGCGATGATTTACTGTTGGGCGGAGATGGGCGCGATCAGATTGCAGGCGGTGTTGGCAACGATCGATTAGTGGGTGAACAGGGGCGCGATCGATTAGTCGGCGGCAAAGGCAAAGATCGGTTTGTCTTAACAAGTGCTCGTAAAAACAGCTTGGATGTGATCCGCGACTTCCGCGCTGTCAACGACACCATTGAAGTCGTCCGCAGTGGCTTTAGCCGAACGTTGAAACTTGGTAAGATTCGTAGCAATCAGTTTCACTTGGGTGAGGAAGCGATCGATCGCAGCGATCGGTTTATCTATAACCGTCAAACCGGAGCCTTGTTCTTCGACGCTGACGGGTTAGGTGGCACAGCCCAAGTCCAAATTGCCAGCCTTACCAATAAATCGACGCTAGGTCGGGCCGATATTGTGGTGATCAACAGCTTGTAACCGCGCCTGGTCTAACGGGCCTGAGGTTGCACCAGCAGCACTGACTTCACCGGACGCATTACCGGCTGCCCTTCGGCATCTCGTTTGCCGTAAATCGTCGTCCCTTCCACAAATAAAGCAGATGAGCTGCCGCCATCCAGGTTCATTGCCTTGACGGCACCTTGTTGCTTCAGATAGTCCGCCAGAGCTGCCAGGGTAATCCCCGATCCAGTCACTTCCGGCTTTTGAGCCACCATCACCCAAATCAGGTTACCATTTTCCAGTAAACCGATCGCTGTTCTGGCATTGGGTTGATTGCTACCCAGAGCATCTCGAATCACTGTTCCATTAGCGGTTGCAGTAAAACCTTCTGGTTCCAATGTGAGTTCTGGTAAAAGGCTCGGTCCAGCCCCCAAAGCATCCAGCAGCTCGCAGTTTGCAGGCACAGCTTCATTGTGACGGACAATATCATATTCGGTCGCTGGACCACATTGATAACGACGCAATTCAGTGCGATCGAGAATCTTATCCAAATAATCAGCCAGATCGGGATTCTGCATCAGCCGAGCATTCTGCGTGGGGTCGGCCACCTGTTTTCCCTGAATCGTCACATAGGAAGTGGATAGCTGATTTTGAGGATCGAAAAAGCCACCATTTAAAGCTGCCAATGCCCGATGTTGCTGCACAAAAGTTTCTAGAGAAGCCGTTGCCGCCGAAATCGCTGGAACGACCTGAAATTGATCCACTGGAATGATCACGGTATGCAGTGTGTAGGTCGGCAAGTCTTTGACCTGATAGTTCAAGGTTTCTAACCGAGGAGTGGAAGCCACCATTGCCGAAGGAGAATGCGGGGTTCGGCCCCACCAGGGAAGCGCCAAGATGCCACCAATTCCGATACCGAAGCATCCCAACCCGATCAGCCTTTTCACCCAACGACTCATTATGCGATCGCGCTCCCCTGTTTAGTGACTAAAACTTCGATTCAGTAAAACCTCGATTGAGCAAAACTATGCCCCATTGTTCCATAGCTTGAGATCTGATCGCTGGAAGGGCAAAGGAATCTGGAAGGACAGAGGAATCTAGAAATGAAGAGGCAGCAACCATTATGCATCGCAGGCAGGCATTGTTCCCTGAGGCGCAGTCGGAATCGCAGTTGCAGCCTGAGCCAATAAGACAACCTGACCTTGAGCATTACGCACCCATCCTTGAGCCTCGATGATCGATCGATCGGGTTCAGTAGGACGAGAATTTTGGGCGGGCAATACAGACTGGGCATCATGCCGTGATTGATTAGACAAACCAGACGANCATAGGATCAGATGCTAACCTTGCCCAATCCGTAATCACTGCTGAACTGTTGCGCAGATCACTGGGAACAGGCGGTAATCCCCCGCGTCCAGTCACCACAAATTCACCCAATTCGGCCTCGATCGATCGGTTTCTGGCTCGGCAGCCCTGGGCGATCAACTGAGACGCATCGACGATTGTGCTGGGCAACGCAACAATTCCGCGCGTGGGATCTAAAGCTGATGTACTAATGCTAATGTCACCATCCACCCCCAGTTGTGAAGTTGCCGTAATATCACTCTGACTGGTTAGGCGATCGCGTTGAGTAATGCCGATAATGCCTTGCGCATCAATCTTGATGTTGCCGCCATTTCCTTCGCCTGCATTGGCATTGATGTCGCTATTTTCGGCTGGAGCATCCAGAATTAAATCCGCATTAATTTGAATATTGCCCCCATCGCCCCCGTTGCTAAGCAGACCAGCTGCTGTAGAGATATCGCTGTTCCGACGCATGAGGAGCAGATCGACCCCCTGCAATTGAATTCTGGCATCATCGCCTGACTCTGTTTGAGCATTTAACCCACCCTGGTTGTCCAGCTGAATTCGATTCGCCTGGATCTGCATCGTTCCAGCCCCTACCGCGTCTCGATTCAAACTATTCACCGCAATAATGCCACCATTTTCTACAGTCAAACTGTCCGTTGTCAGGAAGAGATTGCCCCCTCTGCCCGTGGCCTGCCGTGAACGAGGCGTACTGAATTCCTGAATGCCACCGGAACTGGCCGCAATCCGAGCCGGAATATTGCCTTGTGCAGCAGTCCCACTTACGGTGACTGAATCCGCTGCCCGAATTACCATATTTCCTGCCGCCCCGCTGCCATAGGTTGTCGCTTGCAAAATCGCTCCATTCTGGACACGCAAGCGATCGGTCTGGATCCTCAGGGTGCCCCCATTGCCTGCCGCTCCAATACCAGTACCAACGAAGACTCCCCCAGAAGCGGGCAGGCCATTGCTCAAAAAAGGGCGGCCATTATTTGAAATCAGGCCAATGAGATCAATTTGATTCGCCTCAATCTGGATATTGCCTGCATCACCTGGCCCAAATGCCGTCGAGCTGATCTGTCCCCCAGAGAGGACCTGGAGACGATCGGTCCTCATAAATAAGTTGCCTGAAAAACCAGCACCAGAAGATTGGGCATACAGAGAGCTGGGAGTCGTAGCTTGATCGGAACTATCCGCACCAGTCAACAGAATGGAATTTGCATGCACCCGAACATCACCACCACGACCCGTGGCGCGTTTTGAAGTGAAAGAACCCACCTGGCCACCATCCCGAATTACTAACTGCCCAGTGTTGAGCCGCACATCACCCGCCCGCTGATTAGCGACTGTCGAGGTGGTTAAGTTGCCACCCTGCGTAATCACGATCGCCTCAGTGGCATCAGCAGTGAGTGCCCCTCCTGGCAATCGACTCGTTTCAGAAGAAACGACAGCAGCATCCAAAACGACCCGCCTTGCTTGCAGGTGAATTTCGCCGCCCCGCTCTCCACTGGCATCGACTTCAGCATTTAGATTGAAGTGTAAATCTGCAAAATCGTCGATCGATGAATAGTCAAGCCGCCAACCTTGAGCGATCGGTCTCAAGTTCACTGAACCTGCCTGAGCCACACTACCCAGTTCAATCCGCCCCCCGTTCGTTTTAATCACCCCTGATTCGAGGCGAACCGCTCCCCCAACAATCGCAAAGGTATGACCAGGATTGCCGCTTAATCCTTCGAGGCGTAAAGAATCGCTCGAGAAAGTCCGCGATCGAACCGTGATAGGTGCAGGACGCTGACCAAACTGTAAGCCTGTCGGCACGCTGACAGTTAATAGAGGATTGGTTTGAGGCTGTACGGCACTAAACAACGAGCCATCCGCAAACTTGAGATGGTCCGCAGTGCTAGCTATCCAGGATCCGCCAATACGTAGCACCGCATGTCTACCAAACGAGATGCCGTTGGGATTAAGCAGAAAGACATTGGCAGCACTGATCCGGCTATCTGGCTGTAATGCTTCGATCGTGCCGTTGATTCGAGAAGGCTGGTTTCCCGTAACGCGCACAAATAGATTGGTGATCGCTGGATCAATGCCTTGAAAGGAAGCTGTTTCTCCCTGCCGTACCGAAAAGGTCCGCAAACTGTGGAATAAATTGCGCCCTCGACGAGTTCCAGCCGTAATCGCCGTTCTGTTTCCCGATCGGGTCACAGCCGAAGGTTGGATCAAGGTCGCGTCAGGGACAATTTCTGCCAACACAGGTTTTAGTTCGGCAATTCCCAGCCCATAGCTAATTGCCCAACCAAACAACAGGGAAAACCATTTCATAACTTTCTAGACACGATCGATCGAGAGCTTGTTCCGATCGTGCATTGACGAGTTTAAGCCAATTGTGCTTCATCAACCGGGCGAAGTTTGAATATTAGGCTTCCGAAATCCGCACTTGGTACAAACCCGCCAACCACCCTGTACCTTAAACTGATGGTTGCAAACTTGACGGCCAGACGGTTTTTTTGTTGGTTTGTTCTCAGATGGCATGTCTAAACCCTTCGATGGTATGGTTGACTATCTCCAGTTAGGCTGATAGCATCTTGCTTCGCCAGTACCCAGGTGGGTTATTTCGGTGTGTTTAGGACTGACTTGAGGGAATTGAGCATTTCCCAGCATGGATGAGGAAAAGATGAAAATTGCAACTTGGAATGTAAACTCGATCCGGACTCGTCTAGATCATGTCTTGCAATGGCTAGATGCCAATCCAGTCGATGTTCTCTGTTTACAAGAAACAAAAGTCATCGATGCAGATTTTCCTCGATCGGCTATTGAAGCATTGGGCTATCAGATCTACACTTCTGGACAAAAATCATATAACGGAGTTGCCCTGCTCAGCCGAATCACTTTAGAAACTGTAAACGCTGGATTCGCACCCGTCGTGGGTGAATCAGTCGTCGCATTCGATGCTCAGAAGCGTGTGATTAGTGGGATTTGTCAGGATTTGTGCATTGTCAATCTCTATGTCCCAAATGGCTCCGAGGTGGGCAGTGAAAAGTACCAATACAAATTGGAATGGTTAGCCATCTTACAAAATTACCTAAAGACACTGCTCTCACAACATCCCCATGTCTTGGTTTGCGGCGATTTTAATATCGCCCCAGACGATCGAGATATTCATAATCCTGCGGGGCGAGAAATGCATATTATGGCCTCTGCAGCAGAACGGCAGGCATTGCAACAGTCAATTTTGAATTTGGGTTTTGTCGATGCGTTCCGGCAATTCAACTCAGAGGGCGGACAGTTCACCTGGTGGGATTACCGGGCAGCAGCCTTTCCACGCAATATGGGCTGGCGAATCGATCACCATTACCTTTCACCCAACCTCAGTCCCCAAGCAAAAAGCTGCGTGATCGACAAAACACCACGCACCTGGGATAAACCGAGCGATCACACACCCGTCATTGTGGAATTGTGATTTAACGTTCCGGTAAATCTTACCGCCTAAACCCACTAAAGCTTCAAAAACCTACTAAAACTGATCTTTCATACCGCGCAATCGGGAAAACGTCTGAATCGGATCTTGGCTGTTCACGCGCTTTTGTAAGTTGGGCTGATCCCAGCGCAAAAATGGATTGGTTCGCTTTTCTTCAATCAAGAGAGAAGGAACGGTGGCTTGCGATCGCTGTCGCATTTGCTCAACTTGCTGATAGCGGCTCTGAAGGTCGAGATTTTGATTGTCTACCGTGAGGGCAAATTGCAGGTTTTTCAGCGTATATTCGTGGGCACACCAAACTCGCGTCTGATCAGGCAAATTCCGCAGTTTGCTCAGGGACCGAATCATTTGGCTGGGTGTTCCTTCAAATAGCCTGCCGCACCCTCCCGCAAACAATGTATCCCCACAGAACAGATCGCCCATGTCATCCGAATTTTTCGGTGGGAAATAATAGGCAATATGGGCCCGCGTATGACCTGGAACAAACAGAACCTCAGCCGTTCGATCACCAAACGTAACGCGATCGCCATCAGCTAGAAAAACCTGCTGCCCAGGAATGCGCCCCCGATCTTCAACGCCGCCATAGACAGTAGCCTGGGGAAAGTGCTGCAGCAGGGTTTTGTTTCCTCCTACATGATCGCTGTGGTGATGCGTATTGAAAATCGCCACTAATTCTGATTCCAACGTTTTCAATTGGCTTAAAACAGGTTCTGCTTCAGCCGGATCGACCACTGCGGCAATTCGGCGATCGGCGTCATGCAGCAGAAAAATATAGTTATCTGAGAGGGCGGGAAGGCGGTAAACCTGCATCTATCACAACTCCTGATGAAGATTTCACTGAAACGATCGAGAATTTACCGAACACGATTGCAGCACTTCTTTTCACAAAAGACGAGATCTACTGAACCTTGATCCGTAAATTCTCCCTGGCGATCATCATCCAACTTGAATATGGCTAGGTCACAGAATTCATCTGCTTTTTATCATTCTAACAACACCCTTTCACCCAAGAGCTGGGAATAAATAAGAAAGTGGAAGAAATTGCAGGTTACAAATAACGGTTTTATTTGCTGCATGAATTGAATAATCTGAGGAACGCAGTATGGTATGGGTAACTGAAAGAAACTCGAATTGTGCAATTCAGCCTTTAGTTCAACAAATTGTTGCAGCTGGGGAGTTAAGCCGCCAGGATTATATGCAGCTCACTTCAGCAATTCTGGCTGATTATAAACTTTCCAACGAAGATCGCTGCCGCATTAGCCGAGTACTCGATTACGTGCAAATCGGTCGGCTCAAACTTGTGGATTGACTCCTAAATGATTGATCCAGAGAATTTTAAAGCGATTGATCCTTATTCAAGTCATTGATCGATGCATTAGGCGGACCGGAGATCTGGTCCGCTTTGTTCATGGGGAAAGCATCGCCAAATTTGATGGCATTGAGAGACCAGAACTAAATTTCTGTTGACGGCTCCGGGGTTCCGGGCATTCTACATCTGAAATCTTCCAGCTTTTCTGCAGAAAGGAACCTTACGTTAACTTACTGATTAACTCACTGATCGATCAATTGTCTGTTCTGTTGGAGCGTTTGCATGTCTTCTCATCACCTCCTGCTCAATCTCGCTCAGCGTCATCCTCACCTCATCCTGCTGAATATCATCCTGGGCTTTTCGGGAGCCTTATTCAACGGCATCAGCACGGCACTCATGGTTCCAGTCCTACTGAGCTTTCTAGGGCAGCCGGCTGCGATCGCAGGCGTTCCACCGATCCTGCAATCCCTTCTTACCCCTTTTCACAACGCAGGTGAGTCCAATTTACCGCTGATGACAGGCGCAATCTTGCTGGTCCTCGTCTTAAAAAATATTGCAGCTTACAGTAGCGCGTTTGTTGCAGGGATGTTGAAACGATCGGTTTCGCATGATTTGAGAACGCAAGGATTGCGTTTGTTGCTAGAAGTTGATATTGAGTATTACGTTGTCACAGGTGTTGGCGATATTATCAATCGATTCAATAATGAAATCACGAGAGCTGCAAGTGCGATCGGCATTCTGACTCGAACGGTGACTGTTGCAATAACAGCACTGATATTGATTGGACTATTGTTCTCAATGAGCTGGCAGTTGACAATTGTTGCAGCGGGACTACTCGCCCTGGTTACCCTGGTCAACCAATACAGCATTACCTGTTCTAAAACACTCGGCAAGCAACTTTCAGAAACTTCGCGCCACTACTCAACGGCAGTCCTTGATCTATTATCCGGCATGCGGTTAGTTCGCTCTACTGCAAATGAACAGGCTGAATTTGAGAAGATCAAACAGCACATCTTTAACCGCGAACAAGCCGAGTTTAAAGCGCAAGCAATCTCTGCTCTGATTGAACCCGTGAGTGAAGTTACAGGAATCGTTGTGCTGCTCGGCATCGTCTTAATTAGTCATACTTTTTTAGATCAACAGGTCGAAACCTTTTCGACAGTTTTATTAACTTATTTATTTGTTCTCTTCCGTACCCTACCTCTGATCGCTCAGTTAAACGGAGTTCGCAGCCAACTCGCCAACATTTCTCCCAGCATAGAAATTACCCATGACTTTCTACGGCGAGAGAACAAATCTTTCATGCCAAATGGGGCAGTTCCTTTTAGCAGTTTGAAAACAGGCATTCATTTTCAGCAGCTTTCATTCACCTATCCGGGACGGCAGAAACCCGTTCTGAATGACATAGACCTACACTTACCTCGCAACACAACCCTAGCGCTGGTCGGTGCCTCTGGTGCGGGAAAATCCACTCTGGCAGATTTGCTGCCCCGCTTCTATACCCCAACTGCGGGCAAGATTTTAATTGATCATCAGGATTTACGTGACTTGGATTACCGTAGTTTGCGGCGATCGATGGGAATCGTCAGTCAAGATACGTTTTTGTTCAATGCCTCCGTGCGGCAAAACATCGCCTATGGCTCTCCCGAAGCCACCAACGATCAGATTATTACAGCTGCCAAGCAAGCTAACGCCTATGATTTTATCGTTCAATTACCCCAGGGTTTTGAAACCCAGATTGGCGATCGAGGCGTGCTGTTATCGGGCGGCCAGCGGCAGCGCATTGCAATTGCTCGCGCCTTAGTCCAAAATCCTGAGATTCTGATTCTGGATGAGGCAACGAGTGCGTTAGATTCGGTTTCAGAGCACCTGGTCCAGGAGGCGATCGAGCATTTAAGCCAGAATCGCACCACGCTAGTGATTGCCCATCGGCTCTCTACCGTCAAAAAAGCAGACCAAATTGCCGTCTTGGATCAAGGTCGAGTTGTTGAATTGGGCACACATGAGCAACTCATGGCTAAAAATGGCTACTATGCTCGTCTTTGCGAGATGCAGCTCTCCCTGCCGCACTACAAAACGGGGTTGCACCGCAACCGGGTTGCCCAAATTTCCTATGAAATTCGATCGCGCTTGAATAACCTCGTGGGTTCCCTCAGCCTGCTAATCAATGATGGCTTTGATAGCCGACAAGAGCACCAAGAATTCACCCAAGAAGCCTATCATTCTGCCATCGATCTGCTGAAAAGTCTGGAGGCGCTAGAACATGATGCTCTGGAGGCCCCATCCAATTTGGCTCGCCCTGCTGCATGGATCAAACCGATCGCTGCCACTCGCATCTGATTCGAGCCTCAGAACAGACCGATCGGTGATGGTTCGGGAACTGCGAGCAGAGAAGTACCCAAAACCGAACCTGCTCAACCAGCAGCTTTATCTATCCTAAAGATGTGGAAGGCAAAGAGTTCGGAACAAACCGCAAAGCCTTTCCCCCTAAGTTACGGAGGTTATTACTATGGCACTTATTCGTTGGCAACCTTTCCAAGAAATTGATTCGCTGCAGCGAGAAATGAATCGTTTGTTCGACGATATGTTAACGCCTGGTACACGTCGTGAGCACAATGGTTCGTTTATTCCTGCCGCTGAACTGAAAGAAACCGAAGATGCGATTCACCTGAGATTAGAAGTTCCGGGCCTTGAAGCAAAAGATCTGAATGTTGAAGTCACGCTTGATGCAGTTTCAATTAGCGGTGAACGTCAATCTGAATCGAAAGTAGAAGAACAAGGCAACGTACGAACCGAATTCCGGTATGGTCGGTTCCAACGGGTAATTCCGCTACCGGCACAAGTTGACAATCAAAAAGTGGAAGCCGAGTATAAGAATGGTATTCTCTCGTTGGTGCTGCCAAAACGCGAAGATGAGCGTCGTAAAGTTGTTAAAGTGAATCTTGGATAATCTCTTGGCTGATCTTGGTTATCACATTTCACAAACGCTTAAAAAAATGTGAGGACGATACCTGATCTCAACGATCGCGATCATCCTCACCCTGGGTTCCTCTCCTGCATCTGGGGAGGAATTTTTGTATGCAGCTCTTTATACTGCGCTTAGCGAATTACAGGTCTTTCACGCCCGTCACTAACTGGGCCACAACATCCTTCGCGCTGCCAAACAGCATAACGGTTTTGTCCTGGTAAAATAGCTCATTTTCTACCCCAGAAAAACCAGCATTCATACCGCGCTTAATGACGATCGTATGCTGAGCCTTGTCAACTTCCAGAATCGGCATGCCATAAATCGGACTGGTTGTATTATGACGGGCCGCTGGATTCACCACGTCATTTGCACCAATCACCAATGCCACATCCGTCCGATCGAAATCCGGATTAATATCCTCCATGTCATAGAGCTGGGTATAGGGCACATTCGCCTCTGCCAGCAAGACATTCATGTGACCGGGCATGCGTCCGGCAACTGGGTGAATCGCATATTTCACCTCAACGCCCAGCCGCTCCAGCTGATCCGCCAATTCCCGTACCGAATGCTGAGCCTGAGCAACCGCCATGCCGTAGCCCGGGACGATCACGACCGATCGGGCATAGCCCAACATCATGGCCCCTTCTTCCGTATCAATCGATCGAACCGTCTTATCTTGATCGACGGCTGCACTGCCTTCACTGCTGGTCTGGCTAGAACCAAAGGCACTAAATAGAACATTCGCCAGCGTTCGGTTCATCGCACGGCACATAATTTCCGTCAAGATAATGCCTGATGCACCCACTAATGCCCCTGCAATGATCAGCATATTATTCATCAGCACGAATCCGGCAGCGCTGGCGGCCAAACCCGAAAATGAGTTCAGGAGCGAAATCACCACGGGTGTATCTGCACCCCCGATCGGCAGCACAAACAACACACCTAATACCAGCGATAAGCCAATCAGCACCAGAAATGTGAGTGTGTCCGCTGGATGCATCACCAGATAAACACTGCAAACTAGAAAGCCGATCACCAATGTCAGATTAAACGGCTGCTGAAAGGGAAACGTGATCGGGGCACCCGTGACCAATTCTTGTAGCTTGGCAAAGGCGAGCAGACTACCAGTAAAGGTGATGCCACCAATCAGAACGCTGAGGATAATCGTAATCGTGTCATCCAAAGGCAGAACGCGACCCGCATCCACGCCTTTCCAGAATTCACCGACAGCGACTAAAGCAGAAGCAGCTCCCCCAAAGCCATTCAGCAACCCAACCATTTGGGGCATGGCCGTCATTTCCACCTTTTGGGCCATATAAGCCCCCAATGCCGATCCGATCAGAATACCAACCAGCACCATTTCATAGTTAAGCACATTCTGATCCAGCAAGGTGGCTACGATCGCAATCAACATGCCGATCGCACCCAGCACATTGCCTCGACGAGCAGTTGCGGGAGATCCCAGCTGCTTCAAACCGACAATAAACAGGGAAGCCGCCGCCAAATAACTGAACTGAATCACAGAAGGAAGAAATGTCGTCATGCTTTAACCTCCTTCTTTTTGAACATTTGCAACATCCGATCGGTCACCAGAAAACCACCCACCACGTTGATCGTGGCGAGAATTACGGCAATTAAGCCCAAAATCACAGATAAATTCCAATTCCGTTCACCTGCAACGAGCAAAGCCCCCACTAACGAAATGCCGGAAATCGCATTAGACCCTGACATCAGGGGAGTATGTAACGTCGGCGGAATTTTGTTGATCACTTCAACACCGATAAACGTTGCCAACACAAAGACAACGATGCCGGTAATTAAACCTTCGGCCATAAGGGATTGCTCCTTGGGTCTGAATCTTGATAAAGAATAAAAATGCTCGATCGCCCAGCTTTAATGCACTTGCAGGGTCTGCTGAAGTAACGCTTGCACCCGATCATTGCAAACGGCGTGATTGTGGCTGACACAAGCTTCCCGCGTAATCTCATCCTCAAAGTTGAGCTGGAGTTCGCCTTTGGGAGCCAAATGCTGCACCAGCGTTAGCAAATTTTTGGCATACATCTGACTGGCATGGATCGGCATCGCAGAAGGCAGGTTGATCGGACCAATTTGCGTCACACCATGATTGTTAATATCCTTACCGGGCTCAGTGCCTGCGCAGTTGCCGCCCTGCTCAGCAGCCAAGTCAACAATCACAGCACCCGGTTTCATTGCGGCGATCATGGCTTCTGTCACCAGCAACGGTGCCCGCCTGCCCGGAACCTGGGCCGTTGTAATTACCACATCTGAGATTTTCACATGTTCGGCGATCGCATCCTGAGTCCGCTGTTTTGCCACTTCAGAGACTTCACGGGCATAGCCACCCGCCGCAACTGTTTCTTCTTCCAGCTGTACCTCGACGAACTTAGCGCCAAGGCTTTGCACTTCCTCTTTGACGGCTGGGCGAATATCAAAGGCTTCCACAACTGCACCTAAACGACGAGCGGTGGCAATCGCCTGTAGACCCGCAACGCCTGCCCCAATCACAAAGACTTTGGCTGGAGCGATCGTTCCTGCTGCTGTCGTCAACATCGGGAAGAATTTGGGGGAAGCTGCCGCCGCAATCAAGACGGCTTTGTATCCGGCAACTGCGGCCTGAGAAGACAGAGCATCCATACTCTGAGCCCTGCTAATCCGGGGAATCAGCTCCATACTGAAGGCCGTGACGCCACGATCGCTCAATTGCTGAATTACAGGGGCGTTACCAAGCGGATCGAGAAAGCCAATCAACACACTGCCATTTCGCAACAAATCGATCTCATGCTGGCCATCTTCCCGTTGCTGGGGTGGCTTCACTTTCAGCAAAATATCGACTTCGCGCCAAAGGTGTGCCGTATCGTGAATGATCGCTGCACCTGCTGCTTCATAGGCTGCATCTGAAAAGAAAGCAGCGTCTCCAGCTCCAGCTTCGACCCAAACCTCAAATCCTTGTTTGACCAGTCGATTCACAGTGTCAGGGATCAACGCAACCCGGCGTTCCCCAACCTCAATTTCTTTGGCGACCCCTATTTTCATGAATTCTCCTTTATTGGCTGTGCTTGTGGTGGTTGAAACGAAAAAGCCTGCCACAGGGGGCGATCGAACAGAGCTTCATGTAGTGTTCTGTTCGACAACGGATCATTAAATATCGACCCTTGAGGCTGATTCAGCGAAACTCTAGCAACGCGGATAGTGAATCAAACGGCAAGAAAACAACAGTAGATTTTTGCTGCACTTGGTTGCTGCACTATTTATGAAATAACTGTATCTACCTAAAAACTGGGCAAAACGTCATACAAACTTTAGAAATCAACAATCGACATTAGAGGGAGAAAACCCCAAGTCAGATTCCGTCAAGAGATGCATGATTGAAATGAAACGACTCCTATGAGTAAAGTTATGCGTGAAGTGAGCCAGTTGCTTGAGCGCTCCTGATTAGTATTCTCTAAACTAGCGCAAAGTAGCAGCAGAAGCGAATTGGCTTCAGCGCAATTTTGAGGTTTGGTTTGAGGTTTGGAAATCCTCGATCGTAACGATCCCGCAACTTCTTCCCCATAACTTCTCCAGCAATGCGGCACTAGTCATGCTGCTGCCAATTTTACGGGGATCAAGCAAAACTCAGTTCAAGCGGGGCAAGAATTGCTGGAACCGAGGAGGGATCAATTCTCACTCGTGATCGCCAATTCTTACTTTTCGATGCTTTGCCAATCACTCAATTCTTGCTTGTAATGAGCAGTTCACAATTACCTGAGTAATTCTTGACCTATTGTAAAAAATTATTCAGTTTAGTTTGCCAGCCGATCGATCTTCTATTTCAATCTGTTGGGATGTTGATGAAGATCTATGTCGCTAATCGTATTTTCTTGTTGTATTCTTAACTATTTATTACTTCACTTCATCACAGCATCTGCTAATTGAGTTGTGACTGATATTAATAGTGTGGCTGGTATTGATAGTGTGACTGATGTTGATAGATTGTCTTATTGATCGCTCGTCAAGACGCAGAACCCTGATTACAGCAAGACTGCTACCAACGCAAAGCTTTGCGAATTTTCATGACAATGCATGAATTCATATTCACTCTACTTTTTATTTTTTATCCAAACTAGCGATGCCGCGTTACCTGCAGGACGGAATGCATCAACCTGCCATATTCTTGCTGTTCAATTTCGCCCCGACTGCAGAGTTCGGTCAGCCAACTATTAATCGCACTGAATGCTCCTTCAGCATTAATCCAACCTTTGCCTTGATTTAAGGCCTGCTCACAGGTGGAGTAATCCTGGTTGGACGTGACCGTTGCCCCGATCGGCAAAACAACCTGCCATCGCCAGCGATGACCAAAGGCAACTGCGCCAATTTTCAACCCGTAATAGCTATCAGACATTCAACCAATAACTCCGAAGCTTAAGCATAATTTAATAATTATAGGCTTAAGTTCTAGCCGAGGCCAGAGCTAAACGGTAGCGAATTTAACATCTATCGAGATTTCCGGGTAGGAAATTTGGAGCCGGGTCTGATGTGATCAAACTGCAATCCACCACACTCAGGCGATGCTATCTCGATTTCTAGTCCAATTCATAAATCGGTAAGAGTACGGTAAAGACAGACCCTTCCCCCTGTTTACTTTTGACAGAAATCGATCCGCCACACCGTATCAAGAGTTTTTGGACGATCGACAACCCTAGTCCAACACCGCTGGCATCCTCGATCGCATTCCCCCGTGCCCGATAAAACCGATCGAAAATACGCGGTAAATCACTTGCAGCAATCCCGATCCCTGAATCTCGAAACTCAATTTGAATCACATCGCCCAACTGTTTAGCTCGAACCCACACCTGTCCGCCTTTGAGCGTAAATTTAATGCTGTTGTGCAACAGATTAATCACAATCTGCTTTAGCCAGGGCGTGAGGCAGGCCACAGGCGGCAGATCTTCTGGGACAACATAGCCCAACATTAGGCCCTTCTCTTGAGCAAGCGGCTGATAGGTGCTGACGACCCCAGGCAAAATATCAGACAACCGAAGGGGCTCCATTGGCGTTTGCTCAACGGTGCTTTCGAGCTGAACCAGATCCAAAACGCTCGTAATTAAGGAGCTTTGACGATCGCACTCATGGCTCAACATATCCATATAGCGCTGGCGCTGGGGTTGCTTCAGGCTCGTCGAATTTAACAGCGATAGAGCTGTTTTCATGGTGGAAAGGGGGGTGCGCAACTCTAACCCCATCGTTTTGATAAACTCATCCTTGACTTGCAGCGCATTCAGCAATTCTGCATTTTCTTGCTGAAGCACCGGCAAAGACTCAACCTGCCGACGCTGACTGGCCGTATTTCTCCACAGTTCCTCTTGTTGCTGCACCTGTTGCGTGAGCAATTTACCCATGAGCACCGGATCCAACTCCGATACCCGTTTTTGTTGCTTGAGATCTTCCCAGGACATCAACAGACCTGCCAGATCAGCGCTAGAAGCTACGCTGGGCTGACCTAGACAGATCGCAGGATTAATGCCCTCTTCAAGCACTCGTTGAATCACGGCTGGATCAAACGTGAAAACCCCCAATAGAGGATGCTTCCGCTCCAGACTATCTTCCGCAATTTGACTTAACTTCACCCCTTCTGCAATTGCTCGCAGCGACCGAGGACGATGAGCAATGACCAATCCATAGAAAGAGGGCGAAGCAACCAGCACAAAGTATTCGCGCTTCAGCTGGCTGTTTGCCGCCAGTGGCAAGGCATGAACTTCAACATTTTCAACTGAAGTGCTCGGTAGATCAATACCCTCATCCAGCATCCAGTCATCCAGGCTAAATTCTTGGATTTCAGTGCCATTCACCTCTTGAATCTTTGTGCCAAACCAGTCATCTGGGGGGGGAACTGGCGGGGTTGCCAGTTGACTTGTGGATAAAGGCGACAATCCTGACGGAGGTTTCGCTTCAGGTTTTTGGTAAGTTTGGAGGCTGTAAATGGCATAGGGAACAGACACCGACTGACAAAATCGATCGAGTTCTGCTTGCCAAGCCTCTCCCCTCGGTAACTTCATCCAGATTGTGGCTGGCAACTTTTGCTCCGTTAGAAAGCTCAGAAATAATCCCACCATCGATTTGAAGGTTGTGGGACTCAACTGCAACGACTGAGGGGGCTGAGGTGAGTTGATCGCCAGTTCATAAAGGGATGCATCAGCAGGGGGAAGGGAGCTCATGGTGGGAATATGGCAAGATGTTGACTATGCACCTAAATATCTATATAGCGTCTATTTCTTCTGGTTTCACTTAAATCTGAGCATTCGTTTACAGTTGCTAGTCAGTCCTTAGCTTCAGTGGATGCTAGCACAGCCAGTTCAGGGCAAGTCAAATTTGTAACTCAGCACCTAACTTTCCATTGTACCGATCGGTCTTCGTTTCTCATTGGGTTTCGTTTCCAATTGTTGATCAATCACAATTTTTGGCAAACGGCAGAAGGATTGGCTACACCAAGACCAAAATCATCGGTTTAGTCCAGATTCTAGCGAAAACGAACCAGGGAGCGAGCGATCACTTCTCACTCCCCAGCTAACTCAAATTCCAATCAGGCTAATGCAGCCAATCACCAGCCGCGTGTTTAACCCGCCAACCGTTGAGTTAGCGCCGCATGAGCTTGTTCGCGATCGTCAAAGTGCACCTTTTCAGTGCCGAGAATCTGATAATCTTCGTGGCCTTTGCCAGCAATCAGCACACCATCTCCGGGCTGAGCTTGTAGAATTGCCGTGCGAATCGCTTCAGCCCGATCAGCCATCACCGTCGGGTTCACGGATGCTGGAATTCCCGTCAAAATATCGTCGAGAATGCGCTGCGGATCTTCTGTACGGGGATTATCAGAGGTCACCACGACCCAATCTGCCAGTTCTGCAGCAACGGCCCCCATTTTAGGTCGCTTGGTTCGATCGCGATCGCCACCACAGCCAAACACGCAAATCATCCGGCCTTCAATAAACGGTCGAGCCGCCCGCAGCATATTTTCCAAACTGTCAGGTGTGTGGGCGTAATCTACAATCACGCTGATATCCTGATCGGCCTGGATCTGCACCTGCTCCATCCGGCCTGGGACCCCAGTAAATTTGGGCAGGGCAGCCGCGATCGTCTCCAAATCCACGCCCAGATGTAAGGCCGCCCCTACCGAAGCCAGCAAGTTGGCAATATTAAACTGTCCGACTAGGGGAGACTGAAAAGCGATCGTCCCTTTCGGCGTGTGCAATGTGCCGTGTACTCCTTCAGGCTCATAGACCAGGTCACTCGTCCACAGGTCTGCCTTGGCATCAGAAACGCTATAGGACCAAACTTTTTCAGCATCCAGCTGTTGGAGCAGACGACAACCATAAGGATCATCCAGATTCACGATCGCTCGACCTTGCAGATAGTCCGGACCAAACAGCAGCGCCTTTGCCGCAAAGTAATCATCCAGGTCTTTGTGGTAGTCGAGGTGATCCTGCGTCAAGTTGGTGAAGACCGCCACTTCAAACACACAGCCTGCAACCCGTCCCTGAGCCAACGCATGGGAACTGACCTCCATCACCGCAAATTGGCAGCTCGCTTCAACCGCTTCGGCTAACTGTTGTTGCAGCTCCAGCGCAAAGGGGGTGGTGTGCACTGCGGTTTGCTGATGACCTGCCCAACGCGCATAAAGCGTACCAAATAACGCAGTTGGCTGTTGGGTTTGCAGCAGCAAAAATTCGATCAGGTGGGTGGTGGTCGTCTTACCATTTGTGCCCGTAACGCCCACCATCTTCATCTTGGTGGCAGGGTAGTCATAAAAGGCCGCAGCAAGCTGAGCTGAAGCTTGAGCCATCTCAGTGGAGGAGATGATGCAGGCATTTTGCGCTTCGATGGTCGCTGCCGACTTTTCTGCCGCTGCTGGAGAAATGACCGCTGCGATCGCCCCAGCCGCCACGGCGCTTACCCAAAACTCACCCCCATCAACCCTGGTTCCCGGCATGCCAATAAACAAATCGCCCGACTGACAAGCATGGGAGTTGGTTGATAATCCTTTCACTTCTGCCTCTAATGCTGGATGGTTGGGCAGTGTCACTTGCGGAGATAGGGTTGCCAACAATTCTTTCAGCTTCATGTCCACAGCTCCTTTACACCTGCGTAACGGGATGTGCGATTATTTTGTCTCATTTTCTGTCGATCCTGACAGATATCTTTGTAACAACCGCTCTAAATTAGCCACCGAAGCGCGGGGAGAAGGTCGCTGAACCGGCATTAAGCTTGAATCTCCAGTGGGTTCAGATCGATCGACATATAGCACCGGAATTTCATATTGATAAGCCTGAAACCAATCCTCGCGGCTGGTGATGTCTCGCACTTCCAGCTCGATCGGCATCGACTGAATCTGCTCCAGCTTTTCCTGCAAGCCCTCACAGAGATGACAACCCGGTTTGCTGTAGAGGATGAGACGCATAAAAATCTTCCTTTGCTCGGAAATTGCTAAAAAAATGGGGCGATTGGGCATCCTAGCCCTGAACCAGATTCTCAGATTTCAATCCATAGACCAATAATCCCATCGGAATATAGGGTTTTGAGATAAAATAAAAGTTGATTACCGATACAACCACTCAGAGTAAAAGGGAATGACACGCTGCACAATAGAGCACCCCATCAATATTCGCACCGCTAATTTAGAAGAGTTAAACCAGCGATTTGAAACCGCTCACCCGAAAGATATCCTGGCCTGGTGCGTTGAACAGATTCCGCAGGGTCTGATTCAAACCAGCGCCTTCAGCGTCGATGGCACTGTGATCACCGATTGGCTCTACCGTCATCTGCATCCAGTTCAGCCCATTCCCGTCGTTTTTCTGGATACCCTGCATCACTTTCCCGAAACGCTGGAATTGGTTCATCAGATCAAAGGATTCTATTCCCTCGATTTGCATATTTACAAAACGCTGCAAGCTAACAGCCGCGAAGAATTTGCCGATCGATTTGGTCCAGACCTTTGGAACACTGATATTGAGAAATTTCACACCCTGACCAAAATCGAACCGTTGCAGCGAGCCTTAACCGATCTGCAAGTCGCTGCCTGGATCACAGGTCGTCGTCGCGATCAGGCTGCCACCCGCGCCCACATGCCAATTTTTGAACAGGACGGACAGGGAAGACTGAAGATTAACCCCCTGGCAAACTGGACGCAAAAAGAAAGTTGGAGATATATTATGGGGCACCAACTTCCCTATAACTCGCTATACGATCTGGGATATTCCAGTATTGGCGATGAACCGCTGACTACCCCGATCGCCACAGACGAAGCAGAACGGGCAGGTCGTTGGCGCGGCAGTGAAAAAACAGAATGTGGCATTCATCTAATGGTGTAAACCAAGTTCACAAGAAAATTAATTTGTTGTAAGAAATCCATCCCCCACTTTGCCTTAAGGTATAGTTTGACACGTGTGTCTACCGTCGCAAAGGATGGATTGAATGCCCAAGTCTGCTAAGTTACCACTCTTTTGGGGATTACTCGTCGGTTCTAGTCTTGCTGTTTCAGGGGTCGCTGCCCAGGAAGCGCCTGCTCCTCAGCGATCTCTGCGCGGCTCTGAAGCCCAAGTTTCTGCCTGGTTGGAAGCGCATCGTGATCAGCCGCCTGTGTTGCGAGCATTTGTGCAGCGCATGCCGAAAGGGGGAGATATTCACAGTCACCTGAGCGGAGCCGTTTATGCAGAACATTATCTAGAGTGGGCAGCAGCAGATGGGTACTGCGTCGATCCCAGTGCCGAAACTCTGATTGAACCCAGTGCTTGCGGCCAGGGCAGCAATTACATTCCCGCTGCCGATCTGTTCAACCGCACATCAATCTATGATGCGTTGGTCAACCTATGGTCCACTCGCAATCTCAGCTTTGCTGGACAATCGGGACATGACCAATTCTTCGAAGCATTCGCAGGGTTTTCCCCGATTTCATCTTCGCCCTCTCGACAAGATGACATGGTGGCAGAAGTAGCCAATCGCGCTGCATCCCAACATATTTCCTACCTCGAGTTAATGCAAACCATTCAGGGGAGTGAAGTGCGGCAGCTCGGTCGAGAAGTGGGGTGGACCGGCAACTTTGCTGAAATGCGCCAGAAATTGCTCGATCGCGGCTTGATGGATCGGGTCAAACAAGGCAGCCAAGACCTCGCCGATTTGGAACAGCAAACTGCAAAAACATTGGGATGTGGTACGGCCTCGGCCCAACCGGGTTGTGAAGTCACCGTGCGCTATCTACAACAAACCACTCGCACGAAAGCGCCAGAAGAAGTATTTGCCCAGTTTGTTTATGCCTTTGAATTAGCCAAGGCCGATCCGCGTGTCGTGGGGATTAATCTCGTTGCGCCGGAAGATCATCCGATCGCCCTAAGAGATTACACGCTGCAAATGGAGATGCTGCAATTCCTGCATGACCAGATGCCTGAAGTCAAAGTGGCATTACATGCGGGAGAGTTAACGTTAGGGTTAGTGCCGCCTGATGATTTGCGTTTCCATATTCGACAGGCCGTTGAAATTGCCCAGGCGCAACGCATTGGCCACGGTGTGGATATTCTCTATGAAGATAATCCGTTTGAGCTGCTGGCAGAAATGCGACGACGCGGTGTATTGGTGGAAATATGTCTCACCAGCAATGAGGTAATTTTGAATGTGAAAGGTGAGGAACATCCCTTTCGGCAATATTGGGCTGCCGGAGTGCCCCTTGCTCTAGCATCTGATGATGAGGGCATCTCTCGGATTGATTTAAGCAACGAATTCATGTTAGCTGCTCAGCGATATGATTTGGACTATTCTGATTTGAAACAGCTGGCTCGTAACAGTCTGGAATACAGCTTTCTAGATGGAGAAAGCCTATGGCAATCGCCAGAATATAAGACGATGAACGCTGAATGCAGCAGCGATACTCCCGGTGCAGCTTCGATATCTCGCAACTGTTCGGCTTTCTTGCAAGAAAACGATCGGGCCAGAACTCAGTGGCAGCTCGAATCTGAACTTGCTGAGTTCGAAGCATTGCCCTGGCTTTAGTCAATCCTGCGTAAACACACAGATTAGAACTCAGACGATTGCTCTTATGTTTGCTTTGGACGATAGGGCGATCGTTTGATTGATCTAGCAAAGCTAATAAGTACCAAGGAGAGGCAACACTTTTTTCTTCAGTAACGCGATCAGGACTGGATCCATATACTCATATTCATCCGGAATATCAAGACAGATGACTCGTTTATTTTTGAGCCAAGGCCGAAATTTTTGAGCTAGCTTGCTGCGATGCGTTTTCTCCATCACAAAAATAATGTCTGCCCAGGCAACAGCCTCGCTGCTTAAGAGAATTTCTGCGTCGCGATCGAGTCCAGCAGAATCGACTTCTAAGCCTTCATATTCGGAGAAGATCGCTTCAGCCGTGGGACTGCGTAATCGGTTGCGACTGCAAATGAATAATAGTTTCATACCTGACTGATTACTGCCAGCCTCACCTGATTAGGAATCAATGAAAACAGTCACTGCCGCAACGGCGATCAGCATCTCATCATTTTTGTCGTTCAACACCGGAATGGCACGACCTTGAACGACCATGCCGCCCTGCTCGACTTTGAGCAATTTTTGGCCGAACGGCAGCACTGCCAACACCTCGTCCAATCGCACCTGTTCAGGATAAGGAACCGCAACCTGCACTTCAACAATCATCTCGTTAGGATCTTCGAGACCAGCCACTTCCCACACCCCCGGTAATGCATTATGGGCGATCGCATTTCTCACCGCTCTGGCCGCAGCCACCGTCGGATCTTGACCATGCTGATCGATACCCATACCCATTTCAATCACGAATCGTTTGCGATCGACCATTTTTCCTCACCTTCTCCTGACCATCTATCACCTTGGCAATAAAAGAGAAGGCATGGTTTGAGAACCCTTGTTGTGTGGCGCGCTCCGCGCGCCACACAACCCATTCTCTTTAGTTGCCGAGGCAATATAGGTAGACAAATATGGGTAGACAAAGCACCCGGACATCTCGCAGAACACTTTGATGCCGGATGCTTCATCCTACCTGAGATTCACTGGCAATCGATCGCGATTCTAGGCGACGATTTGGAAATCAGAACTCGTCAGGGCTGGCGGTAGGGTCGAGCTGTTGTTATCGCTATCCACGATCGCAAAGGCTCCTCCTTTACCAAACCCACTTGAACGACCGTTAGAATTGTAAAACACCCGCCCCGAGGAACGACTGTAAACAATCAGACTGCTGCTTTGATTGGCTAGCGTATCGCGGCTGACTGAGCCAATTTGAGCTGCCGCAATATTCCCAAATGAGGTTTGGTCCAGCACAATCTTATCGGTGCCTCGAATGAAGTCGGTGATCCGATCGAGCCCAAAATCGGTTGTTTTGAAAGCGCGACCAGAGTCAAACACAAACGCATCGCTGCCCGGACCACCCGTTAAAGTATCACTGCCCAGGCCCCCGTTAAGCACATCATCGCCACTGCCGCCATTCATGCGATCGTTGCCGCCGTTGCCAAGCATCCGGCTATTGCCGCTGCCACCCGTGAATTGATCAGCCGCAGCAGTACCAATGAGTTCATCATTGCTAGGACTAGGGTCTGAAGGGGTGGTACCCGGCAGGTTCGAAGTGGGATTTAGATCGCCACTGCCNAAAAAGCTGCGTCCAATAGCTGCCATAATTCACCGAACCCGTATCAGGCGTCAGGTAAAAATAGCCAACGCCCAATTCGGTATAGCTTGCATTTAGCAAGTTTGCCCGATGCCCCGGACTATTGATCCAACCCTGAACGACTTCTTCCGGCGTGGATTGCCCAGCAGCAATATTTTCGCCCATCGCACGAGCTTCATAGCCGACCTCTTTGGCTCGATCCCAAGGTGCAGAACCATCCTTGCCCGTATGGGAGAAGTAGTCTTGCTGGGCCATATCTTCAGAATGGCCTTGAGCAGCAGCATTCAGCTCTGCATTGAGGGTGAGCGCGCCAACCCCATTTTGGGCACGGAAGCTGTTCGTGAGTTCAAGAACACGATTAATGAAAGCGAGATTGGTTGTCGCCACAGTGCTTTCTCCTTCAAATTTGAATGGACAAGTGCAGCAAGTGGGATCAGGAGATTGGGTCACTGAGAAGTAACGAAATGCATCTGCGGATCACGTTCAAAGCATAACGATAGAGAAGCAAACGTGAATTCTTCCACAGAATTTGAAAAAACGATCGATCACACCACGCATTGATCTGAATCACAATCCTGAGTTGTGGATTTCACAACAATTTGGTCTCTCCCATTCCACTTGCTCAACAAAACTCGGAGCTGGTTCAGAACACACAAACACTAATCTAGAGTACGCAAAATCGTCCTAATCTCCGGAAGTATTTCCTACTGATTAAGTTCCGTAATCGATGTAGCAAGTTCCTTTGTAATTTTCGATGTTTAGAGCAAGTCCCGTGAAAATTCTGACAGTTTTATTTTTTGGTTACTTGTTGGTTACTTAGTGATCGCTCCGTAATTCCTCAATTCAGATTCAGGGCGCTAGCCGAATCTCAACGCGTTTCAGCCTGACTGATTTCAGCCGAAACTTGCTTAAAAATCAGTTAAGACGCCGATCGATCGACAACAGGATGTGGGATAGTGTGCTTCTGAAGATCTGTCCACCCCTACGACTTGGAGAAGCCCCATGGATGTTAAAGCAGCGGTTGCCTTTGAAGCCGGAAAGCCCTTGAAAATCGAAACCGTGCAGTTGGAAGGCCCCAGAGAAGGGGAAGTCCTGATTGAGGTGAAAGCCACTGGAGTCTGCCACACGGATGCCTTCACGCTCTCTGGCGCGGACCCAGAAGGACTCTTTCCGGCAATTCTGGGTCACGAAGGTGCTGGGGTGGTGGTTGAGGTTGGTCCCGGCGTTAAATCGGTGAAACCGGGCGATCATGTGATTCCGCTCTACATTCCGGAATGTCGCAACTGCGAGTATTGCCTCAGCCAAAAAACCAACCTTTGCCAATCGATTCGGATCACGCAGGGACAGGGGTTAATGCCTGACGGCACAAGCCGCTTTTCGATCGGCGGAGAAAAGATTCATCACTATATGGGCACTTCCACCTTCGCCAATTACACGGTGCTGCCAGAAATTTCGGTTGCCAAGATTCGCGAAGATGCCCCTTTCGACAAAGTTTGCTACATCGGCTGCGGTGTGACTACAGGAATTGGTGCGGTGATTAACACTGCTAAAGTGGAACCGGGCACAAATGTGGTCGTCTTTGGACTGGGCGGCATCGGCCTGAATGTGATTCAAGGAGCGCGGATGGTGGGGGCCAATATGATCGTGGGAGTTGATATCAATCCCAGCAAAAAAGCCCTAGCCGAAAAAATGGGAATGACGCATTTTGTGAATCCACAAGAACTGGATGCGCCACTGGTTCCCTATCTGGTGGACTTAACCAAAGGGGGCGCAGACTATAGTTTTGAATGCATTGGCAATATCAACACGATGCGGCAGGCGTTGGAATGCTGTCATAAAGGCTGGGGCGTTAGCGTAATCATTGGTGTGGCAGGGGCAGGTCAGGAAA
The DNA here is from genome assembly GCA_002796835.1 of Elainella saxicola E1. GTDB lineage: Bacteria > Cyanobacteriota > Cyanobacteriia > Elainellales > Elainellaceae > Elainella > Elainella saxicola. The sequence goes on from LUGL01000037.1 coordinate 198,087, forward strand.
TTAGCACCCGTCCATTTCAGTTAGTGACAGGTCGGGTTTGGAAGGGAACGGCGTTTGGTGGGGCAAAGGGCCGCACGGATGTTCCTAAAATCGTGGATTGGTATATGGATGGCAAAATCAACATTGATGATTTGATCACGAATGTAATGCCGATCGAACAAGTGAATGAAGCGTTTGATCAGATGCATCATGGGGAAGGAATTCGTACCGTGCTTACTTTTTGAGGCAGTTAGCAACATGACGATCGATCTGGTGAATCAAGCTGCCTGCTTTGGTGGCACGGTGGGTTTCTACAAACATGCCTCTGCAAGCTGCAACAGCGAGATGAAGTTTGCGGTATATGTGCCGCCCCAAGCTGAAAGGGAGCCGGTACCTGTGCTCTACTATCTCTCTGGGCTGACCTGCACAGAGGAAAATTTTACTGTGAAAGCTGGGGCACAGCAGTTTGCGGCGCAGTATGGCTTGATGCTGGTGGCCTCGGATACGAGTCCGCGCAATACGGGCACCCCGAATGAAGATCAGGATTGGGATCTGGGCACCGGTGCTGGCTTTTATGTCGATGCTATCGAAGAACCCTGGCGATCGCACTATCGGATGTATTCGTATGTCACGCAAGAATTGCCAGCGTTAATTGCGGAGCATTTTCCGATTAAACCCGATCGTCAAGGCATTTTTGGCCATTCGATGGGAGGCCATGGTGCGTTGATTTGTGCGTTAAAAAATCCACAGCAATATCGATCGGTTTCGGCATTTGCGCCGATTGTGGCTCCGACTCGTTGCCCTTGGGGACATAAGGCATTTGGGGCTTATTTAGGCCCAGATTCAACCACCTGGAAAGCCTATGATGCCAGCGAATTAGTGTTGACGACGCAGTTGGATTATCCGATTTTGATCGATCAGGGAACGGCAGATCCGTTTTTGGAAAATCAGTTGATGCCGCAGGTGTTTGAGCAAGCCTGTTCTAGCGCGGGGCAGGCGTTAACGTTGCGAATGCAGCCCGGATATGATCACAGTTATTATTTCATTGCCACGTTTATGGCCGATCATATGCGATATCATGCAGAGCGATTGTGCGACTGAATTTCAAGATTTTCGTAGAGATTGGCAATTCGGATGTAAAATTTGAATATAATGAAAGACAAAACGACGTTTAGATTATCATATTTGCAACAACTGTTGAGTTGTTCGATTTGGATGAGTTTTCCTCAGGCGTAACGAGCCTGGATCAACCCATCGAGCAGGTTATAGAGTTCGTTGATCATTCTGTTACCCAAGGCAAAGTTATGATCGCAGGGGAGGCGATTCAGGAGGGGATGTAAGCTGACCGACAGCTAGAGTGCATAATAAGAATTGGAACCATATCTCCAAGCTTGTGATGCCTGTTTCACCATATTTGAGTCCAACCCAAAAAGAAAATCTCCAAACCGTCGTGCGAGAGGGGAACGACCCGCATCAACGCCAACGGGCACTCATGTTGCTATTGAGAAATGATGGGAAAACCTATGAGGAAATCAGTGCGTTCATCGGATGTTCCTACCGCAGTGTGGCCCATTGGTGTGTGCAGGGCAACCCAGAGGATTTGGAGAGTTTGAAAGATCAACGACGGCATGGGAATTATCGAAAAGCAACACCTGAGTACATTGAGCAATTATTGCAGGTGGTTGAACATCCTCCTGCTGACTTGGGCTATGAGTTTGGCCGTTGGACAACAGCCCGTTTAGCAACGCATTTGGCGAAGGTGACGAAGATTCAATTGAGTAGTCGGCAA
>LUGL01000200.1 GCA_002796835.1 Elainella saxicola E1
AATTCTGAAACACTTGAGGTTTTCAATGCGTTGGATTCGGTTAGCATTCATTTCCCTGTTTTGTTTTCTGTTTATTACAAGCGGCGCGTTTTTCAAAAAATCGATCGCTCTTTTTCTTTGTAGTGTTTTTACACTGAATGCTCTGACTTGCTCTACTTGGATTAGTGATGAGAGTCGGGCGATCGCAATATCACCTTTATCTAGTAATGCAGGGGATGATTCCAGGCTCAAAGCAAAATCAAGCTCTGTAAGCACCAAAATTGGTGAGCCTAATTCAGAGGAAATTGCTCAATTGCGCATCCCTAATTTACAAATTCCGGATATTCGATTACCAGGTGGAAGATCTGTTGAGGATGTGTTGAAAGGAGCAGTAGCCGATCAATTGATCAAAGCATTAGGAAATCTAATTGAAGATGAAGCACCAATCAGCTTCAATCCACAAGATATTTATCCAACTGTGAATCAGTTACCTGGCGGTGCTTTTCAGCCAACTCCATTGTCACAAAACCAAGGTGCTGATGGTATTCTAACAGCACTATTATCTAATAAAACAAGTCAAGCTGATGTTCTGATTGGACAACTTCCCCGTGTCAGAATGCAGAACAGACAACCAAATGGTTCTGAAACTCTTCCTGTTGAACCTGTACAAGAAGGCAGCTATCCATTTAATCCGACAGGTAATACAAGTCAGGTAGTTGCCCAACTCCAATCCTCATCGGATGGCTCTGTAATGTTGAGTCCAGGCGATTACTCTATTCCGATGACGTTGTATTGCATGAGGCAACGGGCATCTAGCCCTGCGGGACATCGGTATTTATTGGCACCCCTGAAAGGAAGTCGTGCAAGTGTGATTTTTACATTGAATGCAAGAGCTGCGGGCAAGGAAATTCCCACCCGCGAATTACAGACGCTCTCCTGGAATATTCAAGCGGGTATAGACTATGAAGATATGTCAACTGAGTCGCAGGCTCTAGTCAATCAACTGATTCCGGAACAGCGTCAGAAGCTATCACGAGACTTTCTAGAACAGGTAGAAGCAACTTATAGTCAAATTGCGGGCGTTGCTGGCCTCCCCTCACTCAATTCGCTTTTAGATGAGTTGGGCGAGGTTGGAGAAGTCATTAGAGGCTATCAACAGTTTCGAGAAACGCTGATTAGATACCGTAATGACTACAATGCCCTCGTTCAGGAATTGATTCCATCTGGATCATCTAGCATGACTGGTGGAGAAGATAATACACCTTGGAGCCAACTGAACGATCGAACTTACGCTCGAATGGTAACAGAGGGAAGAGTAGGTGATACAGGCTATCTACAAATTCGAGTTTTACCATCTGCCAATGGGGCAGATTCATCTGCGGTCAAGGTTGGGGTTACAAGTATTGTGGCAGACTCACAGAACGATAGTGTTCAACCTCTTACGGGAGCACCTGAACCTTCCGTAGGACCATCTCCTATGTGTGATGTAGTAGGCGGCTCTACCACCCCAATATCAGCATTATCAGTGGATGAAATTGCCGCTAGAAAAAACCTCTTAGATATCAGTAAGCTTCAGACTGAGAACAAACAACAATCTAATAGAAATACACTTCCTTCATTCGAAGAATTGGTAAAAAATTATCCTTCCGGAGAGCCTGAAGATGTCAAAAGACTAATTGGAGGAAGAGTAGATGCAAACTGGATTAACAATACATGCGCAATAAGAATGAGTCGAGCATTAAACTATTCTAGCGGATTAAATGAGATACCGTTCTCAAGGAATCAGACTATATCTGGAGAAGACAAAAAATGGTATTTTTATCGAGTTAAGGATTTTATAGAATACATGAAAAACACTTTTGGAAGACCAGATATTACATTGTCTAGAGGTGCTAGTGGATCGCTAGATTTGACTCAGCTTAATGATAAAAAGGGTGTCATTGTTCTTGAGATTCCTTTCAGTGACGCTACAGGACATGCCACACTCTGGAATGGAAGTGATTGTGTAGATGTTTGTAGAACACCTCATCTAGGTCATGAGCAATCCTATTTAGATATGGCTACAGGAGTGAAATTGTGGATTTCAGCACCTAGTCAGATTACTACACCTTAGTAAAATCTATAGAGAAACTGAATGATGTCTTTAGAGATTTCAGGATAGTTTTCAATAAGATATACAAAAATCTACCACTTGGCTTCTTCAAAGCTTTCCAAAGCTTATAAATTATGAGGATAATACCCATGAAATATATCCATAGACTTCTCTGGGGAGTGATAGGCAGTATTCTATTCTTAAGCCTCAATGTTCTGATACCGGTTCTTACCCAGGCACAATACACTAACTTCAACAGTCGCTTTCAAACCCTGGCTGAAGCCGATCGCCTTTACCTGGCAGGTGATCAAGCTGGCGCTGAACAGTTGTACCGTCAAGTGAAACCTCCTTTTCCAAATGAGCAAACTATTGCCATTCTGACCCCTTTTAGCGATCCGGCTCAACTTTCCCCAACCGGACAAACCAACTGGAGTGCAGCTGAGGTAGCCAAGAAGAAAGAACGCCTTGCCCCGTTAAGTCAACTGGTAGAACAAGAGCCTGCTTTTATTCCAGGCCAAATTGCCTATGCTCAAGAGTTAGATGATACTGGTGATGAAGATGAGGCGATCGCAGCCCTTGAACAAGCCTCTGCGCGTTTTCCGGATTCATTAGAACTAACTGAAGCCCTAGTGTTCAGTCAATTATTGATTGACGGGTAGAGACGCTTTAGCTTTACCCTGGCATCCGCAGTCGTAAAGCGCCAGTCAATCCAGGTTTCCTCATGATTGCGGTTGTCCTGCCAAGCTGCAACTTCCCGCTTGAGCGTATCCATATCAGGAAGGCGACGATCCAGACATTGACGACTGAGAATACTCAATTCAATTTCTGCCATATTCAACCAACTCCCATGCTTGGGCGTGTGACAGAATTCCAAACGACTCAAGATTCGCTGCGCTTCGGTTGGCTCAAAGGCTTTGTAAAGTGAAGCGGGCGAATGGGTGTTGAGATTATCCGCAACGACAATCACTTTGTCTGCTTGGGCGTAATCGTCATCGACTAAGGTTTTGAGTAAGTGGGCATAATCGAGGGCTGTGCGTTGCTTTGTCACCTCCACCCGTCGCCATCCCACCATCGGTTCACTCACCATAAACAAGGTCGCTGTGCCGTTGCGCTCATACTCATAATCGACTCGTTCGGGTTGTCCCGGCTCTGCTGGAATCGGAACGAGGGTTTCTTTGACTAATTGCTTGGTTGCCTCATCAAT
>LUGL01000038.1 GCA_002796835.1 Elainella saxicola E1
TGCTCAGCAGTTGTTTTGGCAAGTTCCAGTAGGTCCTTATCATTAACAATGCTGGCAACTTTTAAGTTCACTTGCCTGCCGCTACCATTCCAGGACAGATCGATCGTGCCATTAGCCTATTAGGACTGGAAGATTGGGCCGACAAACGCACTGGCACCTATTCAGGCGGCTTGAAAAAACGGTTGGATTTGGCTGCCGGATTGCTACATCAGCCAGATCTGCTGGTTTTAGATGAGCCAACAGTGGGCTTAGATATCGAGAGCCGGGTCGTGGTTTGGGACTTTCTGCGTAAGCTGCGGGACAACGGCACGACGATTCTACTNGACCAGCCATTACTTAGAAGAAGTGGATGCTTTGGCCGATCGGGTTGCAATTATTGATAAAGGCGTGGTGATCGCGGCAGGAACTCCCTCTGACCTGAAGGATCGGGTAGGGGGCGATCGGGTGACGCTACGCATCCGCGAGTTTACACCAGTTGAAGAAGCTGAAAACGCTAAAGCGATGCTGCAAAACCTGCCGCTCGTGCAAGAAGTGATCATTAATTCCGCTCAGGGCAATTCGTTGAATTTGGTGGTGACGGCTCAAAGCGAAGCCCTGATCACAATTCAGCAAGCTTTGAAAGAAGCAGGGCTGCCGACCTTTGGAATTTCTCAGTCGCGTCCTAGCTTGGATGATGTCTATCTGGCTGCAACGGGACAAACCTTGCTGGATGCGGAATTGGCTGCGGCTGGATCACGCGATCCCAAAGCCGAACGCAAGCAAAATATGCGGTAGTGTGCGAGTCCAGAAGTTTATCTGCGCCTCAGCTCAATCTCATAAACCTTGCCTAATCTTGAGGAATGCTTTCGATCGAATCCAGTTACGTTGCAGTCCTGAGTTTAGGCTATGAAAAAACGTTATTTTCTTCAAGTTGGGATCGCATCTGCTGGTGCGATCGTCCTATTTCGTGGTTGGTCCTCTCGTTCAAAGGCACAAACTGGGCCAAAGAATGTCCTAGAGAGCCTGCCAGAGAGTGTATCAGAGAATTCACCAGAGAATGAATTTGAAGTCCATCATACTGAAGCAGAATGGCGCAAAATCCTGACACCTGAACAATTTGACGTGCTGCGGCGACAAGGAACAGAACGACCGTTAAGCAGTCCTTTGGCTGAACAATTTGTCGAAGGCACTTACGCTTGCGCAGGCTGCGATCTGCCGCTATTCTCTTCAGAAACAAAATTTGACAGCGGTACCGGATGGCCCAGTTTTTATGCGCCAATCAAAGATGCAGTTCGGACCTCGGTCGATCGGTCTCTGTTCATGACCCGCACTGAAGTGCATTGCCGTCGCTGTGGTGGGCATTTAGGCCATGTGTTTGACGACGGGCCTCCGCCCACAGGACAACGTTACTGTATGAACGGCGTTGCGCTCAAATTTACAGCCAGCTAATTCTTCTGCAAAATTCACAATTCAAAATCCTCTCCTCCTATGCCATCTATTCGCAACTTTCTGCTGTCTCGTCGCGTTAGCCATCTATCGCTAATTGCATTCACGGCAATTATATTTGCCTATATTTTTCGCTTATTCCCTTTCAATTCTACGACTGCGAGTGCCAGTCCATTTCCTGATCCCAACCTGACCGCTTCTGCTGCTACCGGGCAACAAACTGCTGTTTTTGCAGGAGGCTGTTTTTGGGGTATGGAAGCTGTATTTGAGCATCTCAAAGGTGTTTCGGATGCAGTTCCAGGGTATGCCGGAGGGGATGCAGAGACAGCGCAATATGAGCGGGTGAGTACAGGCGACACCGGACATGCTGAATCAGTGCGGGTCACCTACGATCCATCACAAATTACCTACGATCAGCTGCTGAAGGTATATTTTGCCGTTGCCCATGATCCAACTCAGCTCAATCGTCAAGGTCCAGATCAAGGAACTCAATATCGATCGGCTATCTTTTTCTCTAACACTGAGCAGCAACAGGTCGCGCAAGCCTACATTGAACAGCTCAACCAGGCCCATGTTTTCTCCCAGTCCATTGTCACAAGGTTATCTCCCTTGACGGTTTTTTATGCAGCCGAGGACTATCATCAAGATTACGTCGATCGTCATCCGCATGATCCCTATGTGGTCATCCATGACTTACCCAAACTGGCCCACCTGCAAGAACAGTTTCCAGAACTCTACCAGCAGTAGACTTTTAGGAGATTTCTAAAAAAATACCGAATCCTGTTTCTCAGGAAACATTCAGCAAGCACTCATACCTCTATCAACTGAGTGACGTTAAAGCACTATAGGATATGCTCAGTTGATCCAGGCTGAATTCGCTACAACAATCTAAAAAATCATGAGAAGAAAGCTAATGAACTGGAAACTGAATGTTGCGATCGCTGTAACTGTGGCAATGGGTTTGATCACAGCGGTGAAGCCAGCCCATAGCCAAATGTCACCCCATTCAACCTCCGCGAATTGTTCTACGCAAACCAGTCATACGATGCAGTCTGGCTCCAGTACAATGACCAGCAATACGATGCATTCAGGTTCTGGCACCATGGCCGGTAGTACGATGCATTCAGGTTCTGGCACCATGGCTGGTAATACCATGCAGTCTGGCTCCGGGACAATGGCAGGCAATACGATGCATTCAGGTTCGAACACCATGACGGGGAATATGGCCCATTCGACAACAGGCTCTGCGACAAATCCCGTCACTCAAAACGCTGCCGCAGTTGCCCAAACCACCTGTCCAACTCGGTAAATCTGACAAAAGATCTCTCAGCGCTCCTTGACTTCCAGTCGTCGAACGATCGGTTTAAGGAGCGTTGTGCCTATCCCGCAATTCTATGACTTCCAACCCTGTGAATTCCTCTCAACTTCCTATTTTCAGGCAGGCCGTTTTTGTCAAAATGATTCACTGGATTAACCTGATTAGTCTGGGGATTATGATCGGCAGTGGCTTACAAATCTATAATGCGAATCCGGTGTTCGGGGGACGAGCAGGTTGGCATTTCCCCGATTTTTTGACGCTGGGTGGATGGTTGGCTGGAGGACGAGACTGGCATTTTGCAGCAATGTGGCTATTTTCCGTCAATTTGTTGATTTATGGTATTTACATCGGATTAACTCGGCGCTGGCAACGGCGATTTGTTACAGCCAGCGATCTGCAAGTGCTGAAAGTCGGTCAAAATCCCAAGCGCAAAACCTACGCTTGGCATCGTTTCGTTTATACGGCAATTATCCCAGTTTTGCTGTTGGCGATCGCAACAGGATTGGCAATGTATAAACCAGCTCATCTGCACTGGCTCTCTGGCTTATTTGGCAGTTGGCAAACGTTGCGAACCTTGCATTTCATCACAGTACCGATCGTGGTTCTGTTTGCTGTAATTCATACTCTGTTGGCTTTAAAGATTGGTCACTGGCGAATGATTCGATCCATCTTTTTTTAGGCATCTCATACCTCAGAATAACTCTCATTCATTCGCTGAGAATCGTGGATTCAGCGATGTGGCATGATTTACTTGAACTGTCCAGACAGACAAGATGTCCATCCCACAGGAAATTCTGTTAGATTCAATTTTCATTACTTTATGTTTTACTAAATATGTCTTTTTATCAATCTTCTCATCATTCACTGAGCCGACGACGATTGCTGCGACTCACTGGTCTAAGCGGGGCTAGCCTGCTGTTGAATGGTTGCGGCACAACATCATTTTCTGACAAGATTGGGCAACTCGTTGAACCTCTCAACCAGCGGGTGGAAGAACTGCTCTTGCGGCCTCAAGCTCCAGTGCCTGAATTTCCATTGAGCGCGATCGAACCTGACAAGCTGCTGATTAACACGTTTGATTTTACGCCTCAAATCGATCCAGCCACGTTCCAATTGACGATCGATGGGGAAGTTCAAAATCCGCTGCAATTAAAGCTCACAGAAATTCAGAAAATGCCGTTGGTTTCCATGGTGATTCGCCATGTTTGTGTTGAAGGTTGGTCTGCGATTGTTCAATGGGGTGGCGTGCGCTTGCAAGATTTGATCGTTCTGGCAAAACCCAAAGCAGCCGTACGGTACGTCTACTTCCTCTCGGCAGATGGGTATTACGAAAGTTGGGATCTGCCTTCTGCAATGCATCCCCAAACGCTGATGGTGCACCAGAAAAATAGCCAACCCCTCTCAGTCGAAAATGGGGCACCCCTCCGAGTTGCTTCACCGATCAAATTAGGCTACAAACAAAGCAAGTGGGTGACTCGAATTTTTCTGACCAGTCAGCTATTACCCCAAAAAGGATATTGGGAAGATCAGGGCTACGAATGGTTTGGTGGTCTGTGAATCAAGAAGGTTCAATCAAGTTCAAAATCTTTAGCGCTGATATTAATTGCCTATCAAGTGCTGCATTAAATCTCGTTCAAACCAAACACCATTCCGTTCCACTCGTTCTTGTTCATAAACGGTAAATCCAAATTTTTCAAATAGTGGCCGACTAAAGGCACTCGCTGCGGTGTAGAGCCGATCGATCGAATGCTGCTCCGCATAGATCAAAATCTGGGTCAACAATTGAGAACCAATGCCCTGGCGCTGGCAGTCGGCATGGACATAGAGCGAGGCAACATAGCCTGTTTCCATCAGCCCTGCAAACCCGACGATTCGGTCAGTCACTGCAACAAAGGTGGTGGCATCCAGGATCCAGGCGTGGAATTTGTCTGAATTGGCTGGGGAAGCCGCCCAGGCTGCAACTTGCTCTGGCATGTAATATTGGGGGGCTATTTTTTGGACTGTCCCCGTAAATAAGTCGGCCAACTCTGATAGATCGGATTCCACAGCGTATCGAATCAGCATAGCGATAAAGCGGAATGGGAAGCAACTGTCAAACCAGAATCATAGAGATGAACATTTTAGCGGGCAAGGCGTTGAAGATAACTGAATGGATTGGCTGGAAACAGCAGCAACAGCGGGTTGCAGTTCGATCGAGCTAGCCGATCTCAAGGCATCATTTTGAGACTTTGCGCTGTGCTCTCTGCGTGAAAATGCGCTAAAATTTTAGAGGTAAATCGCAATGTTTGGCAACCGCCAAGAGTCAGAACGGCAAAAAAAGCCGGATTACTTAAATCTAACGCTGAAATTGCACAGATTCGGAGTTTTTTCAGGATATGACCTTTTCCCAGGAGCCGATTCAGGAACGGATTGTCCCGACCGACCTTCGCAATGAGATGTCCCGATCGTACCTGGAATACGCGATGAGCGTGATTGTTGGTCGGGCTTTGCCAGATGCGCGGGACGGATTGAAGCCAGTACACCGCCGTATCCTGTATGCCATGCATGAGTTGGGCTTAACGCACGATCGGCCTTTCCGGAAATGCGCTCGTGTGGTTGGGGAAGTGCTGGGTAAATATCATCCTCATGGGGACACCGCAGTTTATGATGCATTGGTGCGGATGGCGCAGGATTTTTCGATGCGCTTCCCCCTGATCAACGGGCATGGCAACTTTGGTTCGATCGACAACGATCCGCCTGCTGCCATGCGATACACCGAATGTCGGTTGCAGGCTCTCACCACGAACTCGTTGCTGCGCGATATCGAGTCCGATACCGTTGACTTCACCGATAACTTTGATGGTTCGCAACAAGAGCCGTTGGTTCTCCCGTCTCGTATTCCGCAATTGCTGCTGAATGGTTCTTCTGGAATTGCGGTAGGGATGGCAACCAACATTCCGCCTCACAATCTGGGTGAACTTCTGGATGGTTTAGTGGCGCTGATTCACGATCCCGAAATTACCGACATAGGGCTGATGCAGTTCATCCCCGGACCCGACTTTCCAACCGGGGGGCAAATCCTGGGTACAACTGGGATCCGTGAGGCTTATACAACAGGCCGGGGGTCGATCACTATGCGTGGTGTGGCCGCCATCGAAACGATCGAACATCGAGGACGGCCCGATCGAGATGCAATTATCATTACTGAACTGCCGTACCAAACCAACAAGGCAGCCCTGATTGAAAAAATCGCTGAAATGGTCAACGAGCGTCGGCTGGAAGGGATTGCCGATATTCGTGACGAAAGCGATCGGGATGGGATGCGAATTGTGATTGAGTTGCGTCGCGATGCCTATCCGCGTGTGGTGCTGAACAACCTGTATAAGCAGACGCCTTTACAGGCCAACTTTGGCGTGAATATGTTGGCCTTGGTGAATGGCGAACCGCAGACGATCGGCATCAAGCAAGCGCTGCAAGTCTTTCTGGATTTCCGAGTAGAAACCATTACCCGTCGCACCCAATATGAGCTGCGCAAGGCGGAAGAGCGCGATCATATTTTGCAAGGTTATTTGATTGCGTTGGGTAATCTGGATGCCATCATCGCTTTGATTCGCCACGCGGCGGATGCACCAACGGCCAGACAGGAGCTGATTGATAACTACGGGTTGTCAGACGTTCAGGCGGATGCAATTTTGCAGATGCAGTTACGTCGTTTAACGGCCCTGGAAGCGGAAAAAATTCAGCAAGAGCACGAAGAGTTACAGGTTAAAATTGCTGACCTGCGGGATATTCTGGCAAAACGCGAGCGCATTCTGCAAATTATTGAAACTGAAGTGGGCGAGCTAAAGGCAGCCTATGCCAATCCTCGTCGCACAACAATCGAGCGAGCCGATGGGGAACTCGTCGATACAGATTTGATTGCGAATGAACAGGCAATTATTCTGTTAACTGAACAGGGATATATCAAACGGATGCCAGTCAGTACGTTTGAGGCGCAAAATCGAGCAACGCGCGGCAAGGCAGCAGCGAGAGTAAAGGATGATGATGGAATTGAACATTTCCTTACCTGTTGCGATCACGATAATGTCCTGTTCTTTAGCGATCGGGGTATTTCTTACTGCTTGAAGGCTTATCAAATCCCAGCCGGATCGCGCACCTCACGCGGCACTCCCATTGTGCAGATGTTGCCAATCTCCCATGAGGAGAAGATCACTTCGATCGTTTCGGTCACAGAGTTTACGGATGATGAGTATCTGGTGATGTTAACCCAGAAAGGCTTCATCAAGAAGACTCAACTCTCAGCGTTTAGCAATATTCGGGCCAATGGTCTGATTGCGATTTCGCTGGAAGAAGGGGATCAACTGCGCTGGGTCCGCTTAGCCCGCCGGGAAGACAGCATCATGATCGGTTCGCGCATGGGCATGACGATTCATTTTCGTGCCAGCGATGAGCAATTGCGTCCCTTAGGTAGACCGACGCGCGGTGTGAAAGCAATGGCGCTAAAGCGGCAGGATGAACTGATCAGTATGGATATTTTGCCGAGTCAAGTCGTGGCCAGTATGGCTGAAGGAGATGAAGCAGAAGCCGAGAATGAAGCAGAAGAGCTGGAAGTCGAATGCAGCACTCAAGGGCCTTGGGCACTCGTGATTACCACAGGTGGACTGGGCAAACGGGTCCCTGTCACCCAGTTTCGGTTGCAAAATCGGGCAGGGATGGGACTACGAGCCACGAAGTTCCGTAAAGCAGGTGATCAATTAGCGGCCCTGCGCATTGTGAATGAAGATGATGAAATTATTCTGATTACCAGTCGCGGCATCATTATTCGGCAGGCGGTGAATGCTATTTCCTGCCAATCGCGTGCAGCAACTGGAGTGCGGGTACAGCGGCTGGATGGAGATGATGCGATCGTAGCGGTGGCATTGGTTCCTCCTACCAGCGAAGAAGAAGAGTAATTCTAGAGCCCAATCTCCGCCAAATAACCTCCGCTTAAGTACATAAAAACGGCTGGACTTGCTTATTAGATATCCAGCCGTTTCTAATAGGATGACCTGATTGCTTGTACCAAATCGCAATTTTGTATCGCAATTCTGTTGTACTGCTGCTAATCTGAGCCTTGAGTAGGTTTCTCGAACCGATCCAATTGGGAATAACCAAAATTGATTTGAAGTGTATGAATGGACATGGGAACATACCTTAACAAAGCATAGATGAAGAGAATCAGTCCTGTCATTTCTAGTAACTCTTCAACATCAGTTACCAGAGAATAAATCAGGTTCTTCTCGCCAATGGCTGAAGCAACGATCCCCCCTATCATTTCCGAAACTAATGCACCAGAGATATAGATGCCACCTGAAACGAGGAAAAGTAAGCCGATTTTTCTAGGTAGAGCCAGGAGAAACTTGAAATAAGCGACCCCCAGCAAAGCAACAAAACATAAGGCTGGAACCACCCAGGCGAAATGCCAGATTCCATCTACCTTAAGATAGTGGTGTAAAGGATTAGTAATGGTTTCGTGAATGCTGGCAAGCTCATCGATCGACATCCCTAGAAAAATGATGGCTAGCCCCTTCCAATGTAATCGGAAGCGATCGCCTTGTCGATGTTTCATCAGGGCAATCAAGCCGAGCAGAACAGAGCAAGCTAAAAGCAGCCAGGAGCCATAGATTGTGGGAATGTTGTTTTCAGAATCGAGATCGAACAAGCGAACTAACAACCTATCCTCGCCATTGGGCCTGATGTAACTCAGTTCATACTTCAACGTATTGACAACAATGCTAGCCAAGAAGAAGAAGATGGCAATTGCAAATAACAGTTGCGTTAGTTTCAGCGCAACAACCCGAAACTCTAACAAGCCAGGGGAACCAGGGAATTCTTCAGACCTGAATAGTGACGTAAGGGAACGAGAGGAGCCGTATCTTTTTTGACTTGATCGGGCTGGTTCTGGCAATTGTTCCATGCGCTCAGTTAAACCTCAAATAGGCTATATCTAAGCTTCAGCTTAACCTCAAGTTAATCTAGGAGTAGCTCCGGTTTACGGAAATTTAATACAAGATTAAGATGTTTTACTGGGATTTCTCTACTGAGCGTTTAGATGGGATTGGCAGGAATAGCAGGATTGTGTGATTTAAAGATCAAACCGTGTTTTTGCCTAAGCAGTTTCCAGCCACTCAAAGACCTGGTCAAGCTGCTCGATCGTGATTAAGCCATACTGCCATAACACCATCGGCAGCAAATTATCGGGGAGAGGGGCCTTGTGTTCCTGATGGTGGCGCAAGCCCATGGCAATCGCATTGGAGGGAATCGCCAGGTCATGTTCCAAATATTCGATGAGTTTCTGTTGCAGCGTCGGTTGCATGGATAGAGCACGTATCTAGACGTTTTGCGAGTGTTATGCGAGTGTAGGCGCTTCTGGGTGGAATGCCCATGACGGAGATCACGGAATCCCGTGAGAGCAACAACCGCCACCTCCGGGAAAACCGCATGACGACAGAGTCTACCACAGGCTTAGTACGGTGGAACTGCCTGTTTACATTCTTAAAAGAAAAATTTTCCTAGTGGTGCTCAGCCTGCCGCACTTTCTGCACTAGCCGATCGAAATACCAGTTCAATCCAGGGGCAATCAGACTATGGAGACGAGCCAAAACCGTCATTTCTTGTCCCGGCGTAATGGTGAACGATCGCTTTTCAACTCCAGTGATGATCGTTTGGGCCACCGCATCCGCACTCCAGGTTTCTGCCGTTGCCGTGATTTGTTTGGTTTCGGGCGGTTTGGTGCGATTCTCGGCAACTAACTGCGGCGTATCGGTATCGGGTGGATAGACAATCGACACGCCAATTCCTGCAACTTTGAGTTCTCCCCGCAACGCTTCTGCCAAACCCCGCAGCGCAAATTTACTGGGACTATAGGGTGTATAGCCGTAAATCCCGATCAGGCCTGCTCCAGAGGAAATCAGTACCAAATGTCCCTGTTGGCGCTGTTCCATTGCGGGCAGTGCGGCCTTGATGCAATACAGCGATCCAAAATAATTGATCGCCATCGTCTGCTCGAAAATCTCGATCGGTAATTCCCGAAAATAGCCGGGATGGGCAATGCCTGCCGAAGTCACCAGCAAATCCGGCGCACCTAATTGATGAATTGCCGTTTGCATCGCCTGTTCTGCCTGCGATCGAACTGACGCATCTGCCGCAATGGTCAAGACTGTGGTGGTTGGGGTGGATCGAACGGCCTCAATTTCTGCCTTGGCTGCCGCTAACCTGGCCGGATCCCGCGCCACAATCGTGATATTGGCTCCCCGGCTGGCCAACCGCAGGGCTGTTGCTTTGCCAATTCCACTCGATCCGCCGGTAATTACCGCATGTCGCTGCTGCCAATTCATCGGTTCCCCCTGATTCGCCTATCCTCATCCGCCGGTTCGATCGTTACCAACTCATGAGCTGCTCCGTCGTTCAATTTCCTGCTGCAAAGCTGCCATTGTTTTCTGCAAATTATCTTTGTAAATGCCAAAAAAGATGCCGCGATTCGAGGATGGTTCGACGACGACCTGGTGGGTGATCATCACCTGATCGCCTGCCCCTGTCACATACCAGGCTCCCTGCAACTTTTTCAGATCGCCATCCAACTGGCTAAATGAAATTTTGGAGGGATAGGTTTCAGAGGCCGAAATCACGATTCGCTCCCGATGGGTGATCGGAAAAATTCGAATCACATTCACTTGCTCAAAAGTTCTCTGGTTGCCATTGCTGTCGATCAGATGACTCGACTCGACTCCGGGCAGGAAGCTGGAGAAATTATCGTAATCTGTCAAAACAGCCCAGGCGGTATCTACGGAGCCGTTGGCCATGACGCGCGCTGTATAGTTACCTTCATCTCCAGAAATTAATACTCTTCCCTGCCGTAAGGCCGCTTGTTCCTGGTTTGTAAGAGCGATCGCTTGATCAGAAAAGGTTTCTCTGCTCCCTGAATCCCGTAAAACTGAGGGACTTTCGATCCACGCTTGCGCTATTTTCGCTGGGCCTACAAATAGAAGCGACAGCAAGGCCAGAGCATACAAACCAGACCAACGAGGCGTAGAGGGGAGCGTCATAGACTCAGAACAGATGGTTTATCTAAGAAATTGACCTAGCTCAGTCTATCAGGTTCCCGGAACCCTATAGGGTTGGCGCTGAAATGGATAGGTGGGCAGGACGATTTTACGGGCTTGTGGATAGTAGTTTGTCCAATCGATCGCTCCCCCTTCAACATAATGTTGNCGCCTGGATTGCAGGAGGTGCAGTTCGATCGGCCAAATCAGGCGTGGGTTGGGTGATTCGGCCTTTCCAGGTTTCCGGAGGCGGCGTTCCCTGCATCAGTTGCGCTAATTTTTGCTGGAGTTCTGGCAGCGATCGAACCAGGGTAGCCAGACGATAGTTGAAGTGCGATCGACCCTGATAGGCAGTGTAGCAAAGATCGGCTAAAGTAATATCTGGACTGGATTCTAGATAGTCTCGATAACGTTCAATCAGCTGTTGCAGAGCAGGTTCGGTTTTGGCTGATAGGGTAAACAGCAGCCGTTCTGATTGGATAGCATTGCTGATAGTGATTGAATTGCTAATAGAAGGCTGTGGCAAATCAGGGGGGAGTAAGGGCGGACGATCGGCCAGAATCACATGAGCATTCGTGCCATTGAAGCCAAAAGCACTGACGCCAGCAATTCGGGGTGTTTCGTCATGCAGCCAGGGCAGCGGTTCGGTGGGGACTTTCAGCGGCAGATTTTGCCAATCGATTTGCGGATTGGGCGTTTGGAAATGCAAATTGGCCGGAATTTCCTGATAGTGCATCGCCAGCACGGTTTTAATCAATCCAGCCATGCCAGCGGCGGCTTCGGTATGGCCAATGTTGGTTTTCACAGCTCCCAAAATTAAAGGTTGCTGGATCGATCGACCCTGAAACACTTCACCCAATGCATTTACTTCGATCGGATCGCCTAAAGCCGTACCTGTGCCGTGCGTTTCCAGATAACTCACCTGCTCCGGCTGAATTTTGCTTTGCTGCAATGCCTGTCGAATTAACGCCCGCTGGGCCACCCCATTCGGAACTGTCAGACCACTGGCCCGTCCGTCATGATTGACCGCTGAACCGAGAATGACTGCCCAAACGGGATCCCCATCTCGTACTGCATCTCGCCAGCGCTTCAGCACCACAATGCCGCAGCCTTCAGCCCGCACAAACCCATCTGCCTCAGCATCAAAGGTTTTACAGCGATCGGTCGGGGACAACATGCGAGCCTTGGCAAAATTAATGCTGGTTGCAGGTTCCAGAATTCGATTCACACCCCCGGCCAGAGCCAGATCGCATTCTCGCTGCCGCAAACTCTGACAGGCTGAATGCACTGCCACCAATGAGGAAGAGCAAGCGGTATCGATCGCTAAACTCGGTCCCATGCAGCCCAACACGTAGGAAATGCGGCCCGCTGCCAAACTGTGAGTGTTCCCTGTGGTCAAATAAGCATCAATTTCAGCTACATCGCGCTTCAGCAACCGTTGCCAATAATCCACGCTGCAAATGCCAACAAACACACCAGTATTGCTGCCCGCTAACCGATCGACAGCTACGCCTCCATGCTCCAGCGCTTCCCAACTCACTTCTAGCAACAGTCGCTGCTGCGGATCTAAACTGATCGCCTCACGGGGGGCAATCCGAAAGAAGGCGGCATCAAAATCAAACAAATGCGGCACAAAGCCACCCTGCCGGCTGCTAATTTGATCAAACTGGCTGCCCCAGCGATCGCCTGGAATCTCTGTAATGGCATCCGTGCGACACTGCAAAAGCGGCCAAAACGCGGCTGGACTTTCTACCCCACCTGGAAAGCGGCAACCCATACCAATGATGGCGATCGGCTCATGTTGGGCATAGTCCTGCTCATCCAGTTTGGCCTGAAGCTGTTTCAACGCGAGCAGTGCTCGTTTGATGGCAGAACGATCGGCAGGAGAATCGAGGATTGGTTCCATCGGCGGGTCAGAAATTAAGACTTTTTCTAAGATATCGCCTTGCTCCCCCCAATCTCCAAAGGTAGAAAGCATCACGCCACCCAGAATTGACAATGAGCCGAAAACGAAA
Source organism: Elainella saxicola E1 (assembly GCA_002796835.1). GTDB lineage: Bacteria > Cyanobacteriota > Cyanobacteriia > Elainellales > Elainellaceae > Elainella > Elainella saxicola. The sequence goes on from LUGL01000038.1 coordinate 12,819, forward strand.
AGCAATTGAAAGCACATTTATAAACAATGAATATAGGCGAGTATTATATTTGCCTTAATTTAAAGTGAACATAAATTCCATTTAGGCTTGTGGATTCAATCATTCGGCATTGGTTTCTTGAATGGTCTGAGCAAACAAGATGTCCACCCCACAAGCAGTTCTGTTTTACTTAATTTCCGTTCCTTCATCAAGCTGCGATCCATCGGTCCCCCTTTCGGGATTTCTAGATACCTGCAGCTCAATTTTTGCTAGCTGAACCGTGAATGTCTGTTGGGAAAACCGAACTGGAGTGCAGCCATTGAGTTTCGCTTTTCGATTAAAGTGAGAAAGGTATTTTGAGGTATTTGTTCTGTTATGCAGCCTGAACTTTTAACGAGTGCTATTCAACCTTCCCAACCCCCGATCGACAGTTGGTTTGAGTATCCCATCCGAGTGCAGGCACATGATACTGACTATTCGGGCAATGTTTGGCATGGCAATTACTTGACCTGGCTGGAAGAAGCACGAGTCGAATGTTTGCGATCGATCGGGGTTGAATTTGCTGATTTGGTAGCAATGGGATGCGATTTGCCAGTTGTTGATCTATCGATTCGATATCATCGCCCCCTACGCATGGGACAAGTCGCATTGGTTAAAGCCAAAATGTTAGCGATGAAAGGAGTGCGAATTAACTGGGACTACCAAATTCAATCGCCAGATGGTCAGGAATTATATGTCACGGCGCAGGTTACGTTAGTCGCAGTCGATCGCCAAAGCGGCAAAATCATGCGCCAATTGCCAGCCTCTGTCAAAGAAAGTCTGATCAAAATGTCCAGTTGAGCATTTGCTAAGCCCTCTAAATTTTGCCATTTAAATTTTGGCCTGAGCTTGCGTCACAAATACTCATGGCTGACAAAGGGCAATGCCACTAATTCTCCATGACCCAGTCCAATCGTCACTTTCAAACCGGGCTCTACGTTTTTGGTACGAATATAGGCCAATCCGAAGTAACCATTCGCAGTGGGGGTGCAGCTGGTCAAATGGCCAACTTTTTCTTCACCTGCCATCACGACACTATTTGGCTCAACAGCCTCCGTCAATTGAACTCCCCAGAGCTGTTGCTTCACGCCTCGATAGGTATGTAGACGGGCGATCGTTTCTTGCCCGATGTAGCAGCCTTTGCTGAGGGAAATCGTATGCCACAGTCCCGCTTCCAGGGGATTATAGTCATCTGTGAGCTCGAGACCGGGTGCGGGTCGGCCCTGTTCAATCCGCAGTTGCTGCCACAATTGGTCGCCCATGGGCACTGCTCCCACCTCTACAAGGCGCTGCCACAAAGTTGCGGCCTGTTCTGCATCAACCATCAATGTGTAGCCCGGAATCGCTAAACTGCTGCCGACCGCAATTCGGATGCTAATGCCATTCAACTCAAACAGCTGATGACTGTCTTTAGGCTGACCGATGATCGTTCCTGCTCCCAGGTTTTCCATCAAGGCATCGCTGGCTGGTCCCATGACGGTAAAAGTAGCGGTGCGATCGGTTAAATCCTGGAGCTCTACTTTATCGGCAAAGAAAATAAACCGATCCATCCAGGCGATCAGGCGCTGGTTGAAATCTGGCGAAGTTAGCAACAGGACTGCATCGTCTAGGACATAAGCCGTCGTTAGATCGATCGTCCGGGCCGTCGAAGTCACAAAAACCGTTTCGCATCCTTGGCCTGAACTGAGGCTGTTGAAGTTATTGGTGGTTTGGTTATGCAAAAACCGGATGCGATCGGCTCCGCTCACCTGAATGCGCCCCCAGTGAGAGCGATCGGACAAAACAACACCGGATTGCAGGGCAGATCTGGCGATTTCTTCGTTGCCAAAGCTGAGGGGAATTTGGCGATCAGTTGCGAGGGTGGCTCCAGCGGCGATTTGTTGATCTCGTAACTGCTGCATCAGGGACATGTCAAATTTACTCTCAGATCGAAAAAGGGAATGCAATGATGAAAAAATGAAAGTGACTGGATGTTAAGAGTCCAATTAATCGAACTGTCCACTCCAGCCTCTTGATTCTATCGAGTTCCGTTCGATCGTTCGCAATCCTGGCTGTGCTGCATCAAAGAGTGGACCATATTGACCGGAGGGGGCGCTGGGTATTCTGTATTCAGAAGGTAAATGCCAATAGGGTTGGTAGGGATTGAAACTATGGCTCCTCGCAGTTTATTTTTCATGGCAATTGCGATCGTCTCCGCCGTGATGGGGGCTAGCCTCGCAGTGACGAAACGGTTTGATCCAGCAGGGACTGCTCCAGTCATGCAGGCTGTTCAACAACCCGCTGCGGTTGCCGTTGCTCCTGCCGCTCCTCAGCCAGTGGCCTCTCCTGTATTTGCACCCCCTACTGCTGTAGCAGTGACCAATCCAGCGCCACCCAGTGCTGATTCAGAAGACGAGTTAATTCAAGTCAGAAATCAGATTCGCCGCGCTATTCGGGAGCGAAATACCGTTTTATTGCGCTCTTTGCTGCAGGCCGGGTCAGTGCGGGAAATGCTGAGAACCGTTGCCACACCGGAGCAGATGAACCTGGACAACCTGGATGCTTCAACCTGGAGGATTTTGGAGCAAGCGATCGCCCATCGCTGCCGCCAATCTCAGCCCACACCGGGGGAAGCCTCACCTGAAATTTGTTTTGAGTAGATTCGGGGATTTTGGATTTTAGATTTTAGATTTTAGATTTTGGATTTTAGGATTTTGGTTTCAGGTAGACGATCGCCTGCCGCCAAACGATGGTCGGCTGATCATAATGGTCGTATAGGCAGATACTATCGGGATCTTGCCAGCGAATTTTACCTGTCAAGAGGTCATTCGTGCTGAGTTTGAGCTCAACTTCTGTGCCTTCCCGAATCATGCTTTGAATTTGACGAACATGGGGAAGTCCGGTTTCTAGTTCAGCCATGGAGTTCTGTAGGGTGAATGGATAGGGGCGATGAGGCTCCCGATTGGTTCGCTTTACATCTTATAGAAATCCCAGGTAGAGTCAAAAAGTTTCAGTCTTACTTGTTGACTGCGCACTTCTGAACGGAGCATTCTATGGCGATCGAGTTTGTCAAATACCACGGTTTGGGCAATGACTTTGTGCTGATTGATAATCGCCACTCGTCTGAACCTTGTCTCACGCCTGAGCAAGCGGTGCAATGGTGCGATCGGCATTTTGGCATTGGCGCAGATGGGGTGATCTTTGCCCTGCCGGGACAGGATGGTACCGACTACACAATGCGTATCTTTAATTCTGACGGGTCTGAGCCAGAAATGTGTGGCAACGGCATTCGCTGCATGGCTAAATTTGTGGCGGAACTGGAAGGTCGATCGGAAGCAACATATCGAATTCATACTCTGGCTGGTGTGATCACGCCGCAGCTCAATCCAGATGGCCAGGTGACGGTGGATATGGGATTGCCGCGTTTATTAGCGGCTGAAATTCCCACAACTCTAGCAGCGGCTGAGGAAAAGGTGGTGAATTTGCCGCTAGAAGTGGCTGGACAAACCTGGCAAGTCACCTGTGTCAGTATGGGCAATCCGCACTGCATCACGTTTGTAGATGATGTGGCTACGATTCCGCTGGAGGCGATCGGTCCCCAGTTCGAACATCATGCCGTCTTTCCGCAGCGCACCAATACAGAATTTATTCAAGTCGTAAATTCCAGCTATTTGAAAATGCGGGTCTGGGAACGGGGGGCTGGCATTACCCTGGCTTGCGGAACCGGAGCCTGTGCGTCACTGGTCGCTGCAGTCTTGAACGGCAAGTGCGATCGGAAAGCGACGATCGAGCTACCCGGTGGACCCTTAGAAATCGAATGGGCTGACGATCAGCGGCTCTATATGNACCGGACCTGCAACTCGCGTCTTTGCTGGATCCAAAGAGAATTAGCCGCAATCCTTACAGGAGAACTGCAGGGGGCCAAAATGAGATACTTAGCCCCCACTATATTCCCAATTGGTTTACAGCAAGCCTTCCTTCCCTGCCATTGACAGAATTAGATCGATCACGCGGCAGGAGTAGCCCCACTCATTGTCGTACCAGGAGACGACTTTGAAGAAGTTGGCGTTCAGCTCGATCCCAGCTTTAGCATCAAAAATGCTGGATCGAGAGTCGGTGCGGAAGTCCATCGAGACGACTTCATCTTCGGTGTAGCCGAGAATGCCAGCCAGTTCGCCTTCCGAAGCTGCCTTCATTGCCGCACAAATTTCGGCGTAGCTGGTCGATTTCTCTGTCTTAAAGGTCAAGTCCACTACAGAAACATCGGGGGTGCCAACGCGGAAAGCCATACCGGTCAATTTACCTTTCAGTTCAGGCAGCACCAGCGCCACCGCTTTGGCTGCTCCGGTGGAAGAGGGAATGATGTTTTGCGCAGCACCCCGTCCGCCGCGCCAGTCTTTTTTGCTGGGACCATCAACCGTGGGCTGGGTGGCAGTCATGGCATGTACAGTCGTCATTAACCCTTCTGCCAAACCAAAGTTGTCGCTGATCACTTTGGCGACGGGGGCAAGGCAATTGGTGGTGCAACTCGCGTTCGACACAATCAAATCTTTGGCCGGATCAAAGTTTTGGTGATTGACGCCTACTACAAACGTTGGCACTTTGTCTGGATCTTTTGTGGGTGCCGATAGCACAACTCGCTTTGCGCCTGCTTGTAAATGTTGGGCTGCGCCATCGTAACCAGTGAACAAACCAGTGGACTCTACGACATAATCAGCTTCATCTTTGCCCCAGGGCAATTCCACCGGATTGCGAATGGCTGTACAGCGGACAAACTTACCATCAACGACAATGCCATCTTCGCGGGCTTCAACCGTGCCGTGGTAAACGCCATGGGTAGAGTCATATTTCAACAGATAGGCCAGGTTGTCGGGTGGAACGAGGTCATTAATGCCGACAAACTCAATATTGGGATTTTGAATGGCAGAGCGGAAAACCAGTCGCCCGATGCGACCAAAACCGTTGATGCCGACTTTTACGGGCATAGCTAAAGCTCCTTACAGTCAATCTTATGCAAAGTGTAGATCTGCAATTCAACAGCCTACATCTGCCGGATGATTCAGTAGGAAGCTTATCAACTGGAACCCGATCGCTCCGGTTTCTCACGCCATTTCTTTAGAATCGAGGCGATCGAAGCTTGATTTATCCTCCACGATTTATCCTCCACAGCGAGTTTTTTGCTGCTGTTGTTTTTCTTGCAATTGGGATGAGATGCCCAAGGTGGCGCTGCGATAGAGCCGATCGAACTCTCGTTGAAAATGGGCTGCCACAGTTTTGTTCGTAATCACCAGTAAATTTTCATCGTTGCTGTGGTTTGCAGCGTCACTCCAGTTCTCGGATCCGGAAATCACCTGCTTGCCATCCAGCACCGCAAATTTGTGATGCAGCAAATCTCCTTCTGGAAGCTGAGGAATGCCCACCGTAGTAATGGGCTGTTTCCAGGGATGATTGTCTGGCTCGTAACGACAGCGTGAATTGGCCAAGCTGACTCCAAGCAAATCTAACCCCTCACTATAATCGCGGAAGGCAAAACCTGGATCGATCAGAGCCCGAATTTTTACGCCTTGGCGAGCTTCAGTCTCCAGGGCATTGCTAAGCTGCTGATCGGAAAAGACAAACAGCGCCATATCGATAGACTGACGGGCTTGCTGGAGCGATCGGCCAATCAGACCATTGACGCTTTGGGGCCAGGGTTGCTTAGTAGAGGTGGGCGAAAACTGCACGGTAATTTGCGATTGGGGGCTGAGGCGGATGGTTTGGGCCGATCGATAGGGTTTCTTCAAGCCAAATTTGCCAGATTTGCTGTCGCCTTTGCCCCACATCACATTGAATTCCTGCGTAAACAGCCTTGCTAAATCTGGACTTGCAATTTTCAGCAAATGGTTGGCATTGCCTAGGCTTTCAGGGCTGGAAAAATCGCCATGCACATCACTCCAGGTCAGGTTGGCAGAACCGGTAATCACGGTTTTTCGATCGACCACCAGAAATTTGTGATGCATTAAGTCGCTGCCTTTAGAGCCATCTGCCGTGTCGTCTTGAATCGGAATGCCAGCCACCTGTAGCATCGCCATTGCATCACGCGCTGAAATTTCGTTAGCTTCTAGCTGGCCATTCTGGTTTTGATCCGCTAACTGCATGAAATTCTGATACTTCTGGCGTTCTCGCTCGTCCAATGCCTGAATCTCAGACGGAGTCCAGCGGCTCATCGGTTTGCGATAGGTGTTCTCCACAATCAGCCGCACTTTCACGCCTGCTTGATGCCGCTCTTGCAAAGCTGTAGCGACTCCCGGCAAATTTAGCTCATGCATGGCTACATCGATCGAGGTCTGGGCCTGCTGAATGGCATCAATTACGAGCTGCTCCAAATCATCTCCGAGCCGATGTTGCTGCCGGTAAGGTTCGGTGTACACAGCAGATTCAGCCTGGTTGAAGTAAACCTGAATTTGAGAATCTTGTGGCAGTGGTGAGAGTAACTGCTCTTGGGTTTCTCCACTTTTGCGTAACGAAAATCCAGCAATAATCAGCAGCGCAACAACAAGTAATCCACCCCACTGGACCGATCGAGACTTCAACAAATTCACTGGCACCTCTGCAACCGTGACCTGATTTCCAGACTGCTTTTAGGAGTGCCCTTTAGGAATACCGATCTAACAAATGTAACTTTTGTATCAACTTGCAAAGGTTTTGTAAGATTTTATATCAAGAGTCCATAAACTCAGTTGTTATACTGGTGAAAAATTAGGGAGCTTTACTAGTCAGCTCGATCTCTCTGTCAGCTGATTCAGTAATTTCTTGGATTAGCCTTATTCATGCAATTCAGGTCTTTTTCAATCAGCTCTAGGAGTCTGAATTGTGCTTGAGGTGACGATTGGAGTGAACCATGCGAGACAAAAGCGATCGGTATCAGATTCAGAGTGTGCCAAATTTTCAACCCTCAATGAAAAAACTCGGTAGTTACCTGGTTGATGCAGGATTGCTGACTGCCGACCAAATTAATGTAGTGCTCAACGATCAGCAAGCCACAGGCATGCGGTTTGGTGAAATCGTTGTTGCCCGGGGTTGGGTGAAAGAACAAACGATCGAATGGATCGTGGCGAAAGTTGTCGAGCCTGAAAGAAAGGCAGTAGAGCCCCCAAGCAATGGCAATCGTCGAGGAAATAGCCAGCCAGCCACCTTTGCTGCTCGAAGCGTTCAGCCTGCTTCAGCCTCATCTGCTGCACCAGTTGCTCCACAGAGCCCACAGCGTCCGGCAATCCATGTCTCTCCTGCTGCTAAAGCTGCTTCTGCTGGGGGGCAACCGACGGTACCGCCGAAACCCTATGTGCGGCGCGAAGTGCCTATTTCCAAACCCTTGCCTTCTGTCAACTCCTCCGATGGAGATGTGAACTGGGTTGGTTAGGTCGCATAATGGCTTGGCTCATCCCTGAACCGACCCCGAACAGAATCAATTCACAGAATCAATTCATTGAGGCATAAACAGCAGCAGCCAGATCGGTAAGGCAAATAGTAAGAGAAGCGATCCCAGCGCCAGGGTAGTCACCGTTAAATTGCGATCGAGGTCATAGGCTTCGGCAATTACCAGCGTTGCGAAGGCGGGTGGCATTCCTGCTTGGAGCACAATGGCGAGCTGGGGAAAAGAAATAATGCCCAGATAAGGTAAGCTCAAGCCGAGCAGCAGCGGCACAATCATCATTTTGATGATCAAACTGATGGTGGCCTGATGAAGTTGCTGTCTGCCATGCAGCTGACCGAGTCTCATTCCTAAGAGCAGTAAGGACAACGCCACTACGGTCCAGGCGATCGCGCTAAATCCTTGCTCTAGCATCAGCGGCAATTGCAGGTTGCGCATTCCTAACCCGATCCAAAAACTCCAAAGTGCCGGATTTCTCAGCAGCGCCAGCAACAGTTGGATGGGTTGTGTTGCTTGATTGCCAAACTTTGCTGCCAGAATCACCCCTAATCCATAAGCACCTAAGGTGCTGCCTAGCGTGTCATAGAAAACGGCCCAGCCAAAGTATTGAGGACCGACAATTGCCAGGGCGATCGGATAGCCTAAATAGCCTGTGTTGCCTACCATAGCTGCTAGCAAAAAGCTGCCCTGCGTTTGTGGAGTGAGCGGAGCGGAACTCTGAAACAGCCATCCTAACTTTGAAAAGCCGCTTGCAATTGGCAGATGGGGCCAGGTTTGCTGAAGCTTTAACCAGAGCCAAGCCAGACTCATTCCCAGACCGATCGCGATCCAGGCGGCAACAGGAGCCATCCAAACGGCGGCAGATAGGTCAGCCTGTCGCAAGAACGCCAGAATGCTGAGTGGTACCCCAATCCAAAATAGAAATTTTCCCAGTTGGGTGGGGATCGAGGCGGGAAGGGTGCGGCCCAACCACCAGCCACAGCTAATCCAGGCAATCAACGGTAGATAAAGTTTCCACAAGTGCGATAGTTCAGTCATGCCGAGCAAGAAAGATAGGTGCTAGGATTTCGCTGGATTTAGATCGTCCCATTTTGGAATTTGCTCGCTAACATGTAGGGTGCATTTGTATCGGCCCATTTTTGTGACAGAACATCTTTCAGGAGGATTGACTTGTGGATGATACAGGTCTACCGCAGATTCCTAACGAATTTCCAGAACTGTCAGCACTCTCAACTGAAGATATTCCCGTTGCGGTTCGGCATGCTGCTGAACGGCCTAACTCGTCCTCGGTGCCTCAAAAACCTCTGTTGTTGGTGTTTGGCGGTGCAATTGCCTTGGTGTTAGTGGTTGTTCCACTGCTGATGGCAGTGCGATCGCAGGCCCCTTCACGCTCTACTCCGGCAGCAACTAGCGCATCTCCATCGCCCGATCTTTCCTCAGTTCCCCAATCAGGAGCCCAACCTGCTGCGACGCCTGTCCCTTCCGTGCTGGGTCATCTCCCCTATTCAGAAGCTCCGGCCAGCGAATTAGAGGCGTTAAGCCAATATCCAGCTATCAAATTACGCCGATCGGCCCTGAAAAAGCTGGAAGAGATGACGCAGGCTGCCGCTGAAGATGGCGTGACGCTAGTGCCGATCTCTGGTTTTCGCACCGAAGCTGAGCAGAATGAGCTATTTTTTGGCGTGAAAGCGGAACGGGGGCAACAAACCGCCACCAGGGCTGCTTTAAGTGCACCTCCAGGCTACAGTGAACATCACACAGGCTATGCTGTTGATTTAGGAGATGGCGATCGCTCTGATGCGGATCTGGAGTTCACCTTTGAGGAAACGAAAGCATTTAAGTGGCTGAAAGATCATGCGGCCCACTACAGCTTCGAAATGTCATTTCCCAAAAATAATCCGATGGGGGTGAGCTACGAACCCTGGCATTGGCGGTTTGTGGGCGATCGGCAAAGCCTGGAAACCTTTTACCGAGCAGAAGAAATTGAGACCGGTCGGCAACCTCCGCCAGCGCGAGCCGCCACCTCAGAAGCTGAAACGGATGCGGTACAGTAAAGTTAACTTAACTTTAAAGTTAGCAAACTGTTTCATCGTGCCGACTCGATTCGGTAGTAGATCTTCCCTCATGAGTCAAACGACGCTCAATTTAGTTGCCATTACGATCTTTACGCTGGTGATGGCAAGTCTGCTGGGTCCATTGCTGCATTTGTCGCCTGCGGTTCCTGCCATTGCTGCATTTATGATTTTAGGGGTTGCCACGCTGGATACGTTGAGCTGGCAAGGACAGGCTGGCACGCTGCTCGTGGACTGGGTGGCTCGGTTCTCTCCGACTCACCGCGATCGAGTGCTGCGCCATGAAGCCGGACATTTTCTGGTTGCTCACCTGCTGAATATTCCGGTCACTGGCTATACCCTGAGTGCCTGGGAGTCTTTTCGGCAAGGACAACCCGGCTTGGGGGGCGTCAGTTTTAGCACAACAGAACTCGATGCCGAACTTCAGCAAGGGAAGCTCTCCAGTCAGTTGATCGATCGCTACTGCACGGTTTGGATGGCGGGAATTGCCGCAGAAACGCTGGTGTATGGTGCGGCGGAAGGCGGGTCAGACGATCGGCAAAAAATCAGGCTGTTGTGGCATCAGCTCAGGCGTTCTGCTGGAGAGGGGGTGTTGAAGGAACGCTGGGCGACGCTGCAGGCCAAGCATTTGCTGGAAACCCACCAGACTGCATTTGAGGCGTTGATTGCTGCCCTGGAACAGAAGTTATCTGTAGAAGACTGCCGATTGGCGATCGAACCGCATCTTGCTACCGATCGGGTTGCGGCCAATCTGGCTGGATCTGCCGACTAACGGCCTGACTCTTGGTAGAATTGCTGGAATTTATTGGAGAATAGGCGAGTTCAGCCCTAATCAATTCATCGTGGCCCAGGTTGTTTTAGAAAACATCTACAAAAGTTTTTCCCACCGACAGAGCAAGCGGACTGCCGAAACTTCTCAGCCGTTGATTCGATCGGACATTGAGGCTGCCAATTCTGACAGTCCATCAGCAGTCAGCGTGTTGCGACGTATCAATTTGACGGTCCAGGATGGCGAATTTATGGTGCTGGTGGGGCCTTCGGGCTGTGGTAAAAGCACCTTACTGCGGTTGATTGCGGGTCTGGAGACTTTGACGGGTGGCAATATCTGGGTGGGCGATCGGCTGGTCAACGATTTGCCGCCCAAGCAGCGAGATATTGCGATGGTGTTCCAGAGTTATGCGCTGTATCCTCATATGACGGTTTACGACAATTTGGCCTTCGGGTTGCGCCGCACACGTAAAAATCCGGAATTGGCAACCGCAGATCAATCAAAAGGACCAGCTGGTAGGCGATCGGCCTATCAAGACGCATTCGATCAGGTGCTGGTGGGTTTAACCCGATCGTTTCCAGCAAAATTGCGCTACTGGACCGATCAGGAACGTTGGGTGGATCAGCGAGTCCGGACGGTGGCGCAGATGCTGCAAATCGAAACGCTGCTGAATCGACTACCCAAACAGCTTTCAGGCGGACAAAAACAACGGGTGGCGTTGGGACGGGCGATGGCTCGCAATCCGCAGGTGTTTTTGATGGATGAGCCGCTGTCTAATCTGGATGCCAAATTGCGGACCGAAACTCGCACTCAGATTGTCAATCTACAGCGGAAGTTGGGAACCACCACGATCTATGTCACCCATGATCAAGTAGAAGCGATGACGATGGGCGATCGGATTGCCATCATGAGTGCAGGGCAGCTTCAGCAAGTTGCTTCGCCTCTGGAACTATACAATCAGCCTGCCAATCGGTTTGTGGCAGAGTTTATTGGTTCCCCTCCTATGAATTTCTTGCCGGTTCAGGTAAAAGCGCCGCTGTTGATTCAGCATCCTCAGTTTCGGTTGACGCTGCCAGAGGTTTGGGGGAATGTCCTTCAGGCTTATGATGGGCGATCGCTTACCTTAGGCATTCGGCCCGAACATTTGAGTGTGAGCTTGCCTGCCCCTAAAAATTTGCCTGTGATTGTGAATCGGGTAGAAGCCCTAGGCAGCGATACTTATTTGACGGTTAGCTTTGCTGAGACCACAGCTCTATCTAATTCACCCGCTTTACAAGTGCGGATTGAGTCTGATCGATCTGTCAGTGTGGGAGAGAAAGTTTGGTTAGCGATCGCGCCTGAAAAAATTCACTTCTTTGACAACACAACTGGTTTGGCTGTCCGCCTCTAAAACTGCCCATAGCTTATTCTCACTATGGATCAGAGTGCGTTGAACCATTCCCGCAAACCGCCTCCTACCAATGCCGCAGGGATCATCAGCGCAGCACTGGCAGTTTGAAACCAGAAGGGCAGTTCTGTTAAAGCAGGAAACCAGGGAACTCGCTGCAACGCTAGTCCGATGACAGTTAACAACACACCCAGGCCTAGGGCATGCAGCAGTCTAGCTCGACGGGCCAGAGCCGTGGTTAAGAAGCCGCCCAAGCTGATGCAAAAGAAACTGCCAATCAGCACCAGCGTTAGTAAACTTTCCGAATCATAGAACGTGGGCAAAATTGCCTCTGGACGCAGGCCATTCGAGATGAATACGGACGCCGCAATGGCCCCCAGTAGAAAATTAAACAGAGCTAGACTCAACAAACTGGCTCCACCGCCCAGGAGAATTGCTGAAATGCTAAAGGGCGATCGGGCACGGCTGGCTTTGGGAGGGGTCGTCAAGGGTAAAAGCGGCACAACCCGAGTTTGATAAATCTCGCGGATGCTCCGCCAGCTAACGCGGACTAATCGCAGCCAGAGAATCGAACTGATCCAAACCAAGCCATCGCGGATGACATAAAACCAGAGCGAGGTAATCAGGTTAGGCAGCGTGTAGCTCAGCCAAAAATGAGAGCCGAGCAAACCCAGCAGAATCAAGAGGAAAAGATAAAGCCAAATGGTCAGATGTCGAATATTACGACCCTTGGTTTTCAGCTGAGCTTTGGTAGTTAACCAATCTGCTAGCGTAAACAACGTGTTGCCAACGCCCCAGAGGTTGTAAAGAGGTAAAACAAAACGCAGCACTGCCTGTTCCGGTGAAATTGGATAACCCCAAAAAATTTGCTTTAAGCTCTTGTGCAAGTGGTAAAGCCAAATCAGCGACAGGACACCAACGAGGCTGTGAATGAACCAATTGAATCGATCGATCGGGGTAAAAATAAAGTCTGCAATACCCACCAAACCAGACAACAAACTGGCAAAGGGTTGGTTGGTATTTGAAAGATCAAGGCCGGTATAGAGTGAAAAGGATCCTGCACCCAGCAACGAATAAACAAGGGTCAAGGTATTCAGAATGCACCAAAACCAGAGGAGTAGGAGTAAGAGTCCCGTCAAGCGGCGGGGTAACTTAATGGCGGTCGGTTGCACGATCGAAAGTGACCCCTGATCGATCGATAAATCGGTTGAGTCGATCGGTAAGAAATCTGTCGGTTCTTCTTCTCCAGCAGACGCTGTTTCTAAGGGCACGAAAATGACTGTGTCTGGATCAAGATCTTCCAGTTGCACTTTCGGCTCTACCGGCACAAAGATCATGGCGTCTGGATCGAGATCTTCCAGTTGAAAAACAGGAGGTTCTAATCCATTGGATTCATCTTGAAAGTCAGAAAATTGCAGCGGGGCATTCGGCAGAGAAGGTGATAACTCAAGTACTTGTTTCCAGGCCGCTCGGGATTGCCCTTGTTTGCGACCATGCAGCTCGACTGTCCGAATGGCAGCAATGTTGAGTTTATGCATGCCCTGGCCAATCAGCTTCGCCATTGTGGCTTGATGGGGAACTTGTTTGCCTTCCAGCAGCAGTTTGATGCAGTGTCCTTTGCGGTTAGCGCGTGCCACAATGCCATATTGGGCCAGCGTCCGTGTAATCAGATAGGCGATCGCCCTTGGATCACCTTGTTTTGCTAATGTCAGGATTGAGTGTCGGGCCATGGTCTCTTATCAACCTTCCTCTCCCTCACTGGTTTCGCCCCCAAACCGATAACCCTTCCCATAAACGGTGTGGATCAAAGGCGTTTCTTGTCCTGCCTCAATTTTGCGACGGAGAAGCCGAATTTGTGCAGCAAGAACATTACTACTCGGTTTCTCGCCAGCTCCCCAAAGGTAGTCATGAATTTGCTCGTGGGTTAGTAATTGTTGAGGATGGCGCATGAAATAGGCCAAGAGCTGACTCTCTTTTTCAGAAAGTTCAATCTGGCGATGGTGGCGATAGGCGAGCTGATTGTCTAAGTCTAATTCCAGATCTTCGACTCGCAATCGGGCAACAGGAGGTGACTCTAAAGTGGGAGGCCGCCGCAGCAAGGCCCGAACTCTCGCTAACAGTTCTCGCAGCTCAAAGGGTTTTACTAGATAGTCATCCGCTCCAGCATCTAATCCGGAGACTCGATCGTCAACAGTGTCTTTGGCGGTTAGAAATAAGACAGGCGTATTTTGCCCCTGAGAACGGAGTTGCTGGCAAATCTGCAAGCCATTTCTCTGCGGTAACATCCAGTCGAGGATGAGTAAATCGTAGCGATTTTGTTCAGCCAGCTGACTGCCCTCTAAACCATCATGGGCGACATCGACCAAATAGCCCTCGCGGCTCAGAATGCGACTGAGGGGATCGGTCAATTCAACTTCGTCATCAACAAGCAGAATTTGCATAAGGCAAGCTTTCTCAGAGGCTAAAGCAGTGTTGCACCTTCAGCCCAGTATTCTAACGGGTTAATCTTCCATGGGTTGGTATTCCATCATAGTGTGCAGTAGACACCGAACCGTCAATCAAAAATAGGAAAGCAAGATTTCTCTGCTTCCCTATGCCAATCAATTGATCGAAATATTTAATTTGCGATCTAACTTACGAAACCCCGGCCTACACCAGGAAATTCACGCTCTGACTTAAATCGCCCGCATTGACACCCAGCAAAATTGCCAATCGGACAAAGTTGCCTGAAGCTCCACCATCGGCATCTACCCGCAGCACAGTTCCTTCACTGGCATTGCCTAATCTGACGTAATCCTTGAATGGATCGGCACTGGTATATGCTGATTTCCGGAAAATGCTGCGGAGGTCAATTTGATCTTGAGCAACATCAAAATCGGTAATGCGATCGACCCCTTGGGTTGCTGAACGATAGCGGATCCGATCTTGCCCTTCACCGGTGCGAATCCGGTCATTGCCGCCGCCGCCCGTTAGAACATCGTCACCTGCACCACCATTAATTTTGTCTCTCTGGGTGTTTCCTGAAATCCGGTCGTTGCCTCGTTGGCCTCTGAGCAGATCGGCACCACCGCCCCCAAAGATCACGTCATCGCCACGACGACCCAGAACGACATCGGCTTTTTTACTGGCTCTCAGGCGATCGTTCCCCAAGCCTCCATTCAAGAAATCATCCCCTTTGCCACCCTGCAAGAAGTCATCGTTTTGTTGGCCATCGAGGAAGTCGCTGTTGCTGTTGCCATAGAGGGTATCCTTGCCGCGTCCGCCATACAGCTCGTCTTTGCCGCCTTTGCCGGACATGGTATCGTTACCGCGCCGTCCATAGACCACGTCATCGCCTTTGCCGCCAAACCCCGTGTCTTTCCCGAGCCCAAGGTTGATGACATCGTCCCCAGCGTTACCCCGTGCCACATCTCGGTTTTGTTGACCGAATAGCTGATCGCGAGCGGCCCCCCCAATTAATTTGTCGTTGCCCCGTCCTCCCTTCAGGTTGTCAGGACAATCAAACCCGCGAATCTGGTCATTTCCGTCTAACCCACGTAAATTGTCAATGTTTGGCGTCCCTTTGAGCTGGTTGTCCCCATCGGTGCCTTTTTTAGTTTTTCCAGGTGCACAAGGAACTTCGGGACCCACTGGACCACCGGATAAGGTGACAACTGCGGGCGTCGGATCGCTTGTCCCCAAGTTATCAGTCGCGGCATAGGTGAAACGACTGCTGCTAAAAGTAGCAGATGATTTGAAGAAGACTTGCTGGATTTGAGTTGTAGTCAAAACCTGACCAACTTCGATCGGCGTGCCGCCCTGAGATGGATTACCCAGATAAAGCACACCTTGGCTAGCAGTTGGCAGTGTCAGAATGGTGAAGGATTCCACCGTCCCATCTGAATCAGTACCCGATAGTCCTGGAACCCGCTTCACCGCACCCTGAGCAATTTCTAACGAGCTAGCAGCAGTATCAGGTGGCAAGTTGTTGGAAGTTGGGGGATTCCCTTGCCGGGTTAAGGTGACTATTGCAGGAGTGGCATCTACCGAACCGCGAGTATCTGTTGCGGTGTAGGTAAACGAAGAACCATCAAAGTTATTCGTGGCCTGGAAGTAGACATTGGCAATTTGAGTTGGCGTCAGGGTGGTGTTGGCTGTAACCGGAACCCCTCCCTGAGCTGGATCGCCAATATAGAGAACCCCATCACTCGCATCTGGCAAGGTGAGGATGGTGTAGGATTCAACGCTATCCTCAGGTGCATCTGGGTCAGTGGCAAAGAAACCAGGCAGAATGCTGGTGCTGCCTGGAATCACTGCTGCTCCAAAGTCAGTTGCTGAAGGTGGGTTATTGAGTGTGGCTACAACTAAATTGCGAACTTCGTGGATGTTATTAAAGTCCCCTGTACCAGAAGCAAAGCCAAACTTGAAGGATTGAGGGGTACTGCCGCCATTCAGGCCGCTGATCTGGATGTCTTGCAGATTCGCATTCGTTTCTCCAGGATCAGCGAAATCCCCATCATTGTTGCCGTCAATCTGAATTGAAAGGCGTCCACCCGGTGTGAGATCAATCTTAACGGTGCGTTTTGCTGCTTCCCGCGTGGTTGCATTCGGATCATCAATGCCAAAAGGCAAACTTCCTGTATCTGTAACGTAGTTATAGTTAGTGCCTGCGCCTGCTCGGATGCTGATGGAGTCTGGTACACGTCCATTGGCATTTCCGCCCGTACGAACGATCGGACCTCCGGCAAAGTCAGTTGCGCTGGAGAAGTTGCCAAATTCATCAAAACCAATCCCGACATAACCACCTGCAATGCCGTCTACAGCCCCTGCTTGGGAGGAATTCTTCTGGGCATAGCCTAAAGATCCGCCAAATGCACCTGCCTTCGGATTGGCTCCAAATACCGTATTTCCATCTAGCAGGAAGAAACTGACCCCATCGGCGCGGTTTGCTGCAGAATCATCTGGATTGGGGTTATAGGAAAACAGTTCAAAGGTAATCGTCAGCCCTTGATTGGACTGAATTGCTTTGTTAAACAGAACGAAAGCAGCCTGATCATCGATATTGCTGGTTAACCGTAGCGCTCCCTCACCTTCTGGATCGAGCTGACGGATTGGGTTACCCGGGATGCCACCTGGAGAAGCAACGAGAGAGTTACGCGCCGTCAAAAAAGGTTGTTCTGGAGTAGGCGATCCCGGAACAGCTTGTCCTGTACCAAATAGCCAATTTGGATCGCGAATATCGCTGCCCCGAAAGGTATCTTCCACGAAAACAGGCAGGGCATGCCCATAGGCCATCATGGCTTCAGCCGAGAAGGGAAGGGGCGATCGAATAGGACCTGTTTTGAACTCTAAATTCCAGTCACCACCCAGCTCAGCTGAACCGGTTCGATTTGTTGATGCTGCAATTTCAGCACCTGTCAGTAATTTCAACTGCTGAACAAACCACTGGCCGATCGCACCAGCAGCAACTTCACAGCCATACAGCAGAATCTCAGAGCCCTGCTTCAGAGTTTTTGCCCAGGTTTGCAGTAACGAAGTGTAGCGATCGAGCGTTTGCCAACTGAAGTGGGTTGAACCCAGGTGCAGTGTGCCAGCGCTGCCATGAGACAGAATATGCAGGCTCTCAATGGATTCAACCTCAGCCATAACCTGCGTGATTTGCTCAACGCCGTCCTTGGTCGGGTCTAAGATGAACACTCGAGTCTCGAGAGCAAGATCACGAATGAGGCTGGAGTAATCGGTAACCGATGGGTCAATAATGACAACGGCTGGATGGCGGTGACAGGAAATCATGGCTAGATGCCTCTCATAAATTGCTTCTGAAGGACAGTGGAACTGCAACCATAGGGAAAAACACCGATTGCTTACTTCTATATTTTTTCATTTATAGCAGTGTGAACCCCGTACTTAACACGAATTTTAAGTTAAATTAATCACAAAGTTAAGTGAAATTACTCCAGACAGCGGATTCTACGGATTAAAATGCGCCCAAATCTTATTTGCCCTTATAAAGAAATGATCTTCGGGGACAGATTAATCAGTAAAATCCTCAGAATTTCGTGATTCTCAAGCCCAAAATCTGGGTCAACATCAAAGTTAGATATTAGGTTTTAGCCAAAGTTCTGTGAACCAATTTCTAAGGAGATCTTGAGTAGGATGTCCTACTTCATACTCCCTATAGAATTGGTTAGGAAAAAAGAGATGCAATGCTACTTTGCTGAAGGTCAAACATTGCCCAAACCTTAACTGCCCTCATTAAAAAAAGACAGGTTGGGTGCAGGCAGTATTTTGGCGATCGAGCTTGAAAGCTTTGCTCTCAAAGGATTAGGCGAAGAATTCTAATGAGCGATTGGTCAACAGAATAACTAACACTTCATCGCAAAAGTGAAGTGAACTGAGTTAAAAAAGTAATGCAGATGCCTTTCCCTGAGTTAGATTTGAGCGCTTATTTTACCGAAAAAATTAATTCGGACAGCCCAAACCATTGCTTCTCAAAATTAACGTGAGAAACTAACATAATACTTTATTAGAATCAGCAAAACTGCTCATCTGCCATGAGAAAGTTGATCAAAAAATGCTTTTACTGTAGAGAAAGCTTAAATTAGACCCACCTTATTGCTGATTCAACCGCTACCTTATTTAAATAAAGTAGTTTGCAACATCGAGACTACCTGAATTAGCATCTCCTGATTTCAATTGAATACCAGTGACATTGATCACCAAGTCTTGGTTAGCTGAGAAACTGCGATCGCCATTGTTGACAGATAGATAGGTTCCACCCTGCCAGTCCAAAAAGACGGCCTGATTCGTCCCCAAGCGTTGGGACCCTGAAGTTGCTTGGTTCTTGTCGCCATAAGCGTTCTTCACCGCATTGGCTAATGTCTTGCCTTTGACGCTGCCAGCATGGAACAGACCAGACGGACGGTTTTTACTGTTGAGATTATCGTCGTAATCAAGCTGGAACTTGTCAGATTGGGAGGATTTGAATCCTTTCACCCGATCGGGCGCATCTGCCAGGGAATTTGCAAAAGCGCTATCTTGACTGGAGCCTGAATAAATTAAGCGATCGGACCCTGCCCCGCCATTCAGCACATCTTGCTCGGTGCCACCTTCTAGCAAATCATCGTCAGCGCCGCCAAGTAAAACATCGCGTCCTTCGCCGCCCACGAGACGATCGTTGCCATCATCCCCATCGAGCCGATCGCGACAGTCCAACCCCAGCAGCGTGTCATTGCCTGCTAAGCCAAGCAGAGAGTCGCTGTTTTCAGTTCCCTCAAGGCGATTGGCTCCTTTGGTGCCGCGTTTTGTAATCCCTGGCTCACAGACTTCAATGCTGACCAGATTTGTCCATTGCTCGCCCAGGCTGGTGTTTAACGCATTCCCGGCCAGATCGGTAATGCCACTACCGCTTGCAGCCAACACTAGAGAGTAATTGCCTTTTTTATTGGTTAGACGCTGCAGGTTACCAAAGCTCCAGGTAATGCCATCGGCACTGGTTAAGTTAGCCCGATCGAGAGCGAGGGGACTACCGTCCCGAGTTAAGCGCAGGTCTGCCAGATCAAAGCCTCGCACTGCTTCATTAAAGCGAATGGTGATGGCATCGACTTTGTCACGAATTGGATCAGGCACGATATCGACAATGTCTCCAATCGGCGCAGTCCGATCGATGGTGTAGACCTCACCTCGAAACGTTCCATTATTGCTACCTGCTCCGCCCAGTGGTAGGCCCAAGCCATTGACGATCGAATCATTGTCGGTTAGAGAGAGGCGAACAGTCCCTTCCCCAACACCCGTATTGATTGCCACCGAATAGAAGGTGTCGTTGACGCGGGTAACAGAAGTGATGCCTGCACCCGTCAGACCCTGAGTCTCCAGCGTGAAATCGGATGAGTCAACCCGACTGACTGCCTCGCTGAAGCTAACGGTGTAATTGATTGTGCCGACATTGGTAGGACTGGGCTCCAATCGATTGATTGCCGTAACGCGCGGCGGCACTTTGTTAATCGTGTAAACCTGGCCGGTAAAGCTGCCGTTGCCTGCTCCAACTCCGCCTAACGGATTGTTGATGACGTTGGCAATGGAATCATTGTCGATCAGGTTTAAGCCTAAGGAGCCACTGCCACTGCCTGTATTGACAGTCACAGCATAGCTTTTGCCGCTGCCTGAGACGGAGGTAATGCCAAACCCAGTTAAGCCAATTCCGATCGGCTGAAAGTCTGTAGCATCAACATTTTTGACATCCTGGTTGAAGATGACATTGAAAGTGACGGCTCCGGAAGCCGTTGTATTTGGATTGGCCAGGTTAATCGCCGAAACTAGAGGCGCACTCTTCAACACAGAGTAGGTAGGGCCAGTAAAGTTGCCATTACCACTGCCGCTGCCGCCTAAAGCCACGCCCAGCGCGTTTTTAATCGAATCGTTATCAACTAAATTTAGTCCAACGTTGCCATCACCGCTGCCGGTATTGACTGTAATGGTGTAGGTTCGGGGGTCAGTTGCTGCCACCGAGACGACGCTAGCGCTGCTTGCTCCACCACTAGTCACAGTCTTGAAGTCATCCGTGGTTACACCGGTCACATCTTGAGTAAAGGTGACTTGAAACTGGACCGTGGCACTTCCAGTTGTACTGTTACCAATGGGGACGATCGAGCCAACGAATGGTGGAGTTTTATCAACCTGGTAGGTTGGACCCGTCACATCCCCGTTGCCTGCGCCAGTTCCCCCCAATGGAATGCCGCGCGATCGGCTAACAACCGAATCATCGTCTAGAAGCTGAAGGGCGATCGTGCCATTGCCGCTACCCGTTTTGACCACGACATCATAGGCCGTGTTGGTGTTGACATCGCTGGACTGAGGTGTGACCGAGAGAATTTGTTCACCCGAAATACCGCCCGTCACCAGCAGCTGAAAATTTTTGAAATTCGTGGTGCCACCGTTGGAATTGTTGCCGGTAATAATTCCGCTGACGGGTTCGCCGAATCGCACCGTATAAACTACCGTATCTGCGGCGGTTTGCTGCAACGCATTATTTTTACGTTCGACCACAACGGCAGGAGGAGTTTTGTCGATCGTATAAACCTGCCCCGGTAAATTGCCATTATCCAGGCCCGTACCGCCAATCGGAATTTGATTGCTGTTGCGGATCGAATCATTGTCCTTCAAATCGAGGCGCAAGCTGCCATTGCCGCTGCCCGTATTCACCTGGACCGTATAGGTTCTGGCATTGGCACCTGGCGTAACTGCAATAATACCTTCCCCGACAATGGTGCCTGCGGAAGTTTCAGTTACTAAAAAATCAGCCTGGTCAACACCCGTGACATCCTGACTAAACGTGACGGTGTACTCCACGCTGGACAGTCCAGTCACGGCATTATTGGCACGACTGATCGACTGAACAACGGGTTTCTCAAAAACTTGATAGTTGCTGGCAACCGGAACGAAGGTATCAATGCCTTGCAAGGCAGTATTGGCTTCTGCGCCTGAACCAAATCGGGGATTCCCTTCAGCAATGACGGACCCTGCATTGACAAATAATCCGCCGCCCTGACTCTTCCCACTCTGTCCCGCAGTCTTGCCGTTCCCGCTAGTTCCTGCAACTGCACTGTTTTGCTTGAAAGAAGTGTTGTTAATTCGCAGCGTACCGCCATTGACATAGATCGCTCCCCCTTGGCCATCCCCACCGTTTCCGGCAGTGCCATTCAGGCTGTTGCCCCCTTGTCCTCCGATCGCCTGGTTACCCTGGAAGTTCATGTTAATCAGGGTTACGGCCCCGCCATTCAGCAGCAAACCACCCCCTTGGCCGACCCCGCCATTCCCAGCCACTGCTCCCGCTGCGTCGTTGGTTGCTCCGGTTGCCCCTTTGGCTAGACCGTCTGCAATGGTCAGGTTCGTGAAGGTAACATTGCCGCTATTGACTGTGAATACGCGATATTGATCGCCACCACTGATTGTTGCGTTTTGACCTGCACTCGTGAAGGTTAAATCTTTAGTGATGGCAGGCAGAGCTGCTTCTAAAGTGATGTTGTCAGCAGTAATGTTGATGATGTCACCACTGACGGCGTTGTTAATGGCGTTGACAAGTTGGGCGTAGGAGGCAACGTTGTACGTGTTTGCCATGGTTGATGCTTTCCAGGCTGCGAATCAGGACAAAAATCAGATCGTAAAAATGGGGCTAAGTTGGTGCTACCAGTAGAGCCTTTCTCTGAGTACATGGTTTAAAAGCGCTAGCGGTAGGGCGATCGGGCTCTTATGAAATTTAACTACATCTACAAAAAAATGGCAGAGAAATTTACATTGCCTGTAAACCCATTGATTGTGAACCTGTGCCAGGATTTCTGTAGTGACCGATCGCTGAAAAAGCATTAAGTGACGTTCGCAAACTGTAGGATGCCCACAATTTCAAGTTCAGCCATCAGGGCGTTGCATTTCTCTGCTCACAAAGATTGATAACTTGTGCCTGAGCAAAGATGCAGAATTGTCTGTTAGACTCACTGCTCAAAGTAGGATAAGCAAAAGATTTCCAACGGTATTGGGCATGTTAGACAGATAGAATACGCTTTATTTTCAGCTTCCTGTTTCCACATTCTGAAGTGCCAGTTTCATGCCCTCTTCCAAACCCCGCAAATCTCAATTACCGCTGCCTCAGTTTTTGGAAGCCAACAATCGTGGGCTATGCCTTGAATCGACATTAGCAGATCTGTCGCTACATGAATTTCAGGTAGAAACTCACTATACGGGCATGGAAGTGGCTCAGTTGCTGGAACAGCATCCGTTTTTGCCAGGGGTGGTGCTGATCGATCAAGGTCAGTTTGTCGGTTTGATTGCTCGGCAAAGGCTCCTGGAGTTGCTGATTCGACCTCAAGGCCTGACGCTCTTTTTACCGAGTCCGCTATCGGTTCTATACAGCTACTTGCGGAGCAATCACTTAGTTCTACCAGCATCCACACCAATTTTGGTCGCGGCTCAGATGGCACTACGGCGATCGTTCGATCAACAAGCCGAACCGATTGTTGTGCAAATGGAGGAGAATACCTATCGCTTACTCGACATCCATGAACTCAACATTGCCTACTGGCAGCTGCGAGGCGTTGAAACTCAAGTCCGCTATGAACGGGGGCAAATTCAAATTGTCCAAACTGAGAAAATGGCGAGTCTGGGTCGTCTAGTAGATGGCGTCGCCCATGAAATTTTGGATCCGGTAGGTTTTATTTGGGGTAATCTCACCCATCTTTCCAACTATACCGCTCAGGTCATGCAGCTTTTGGCAGCTTATGAACAACACTTTCCCGAATTGCCAGAAGCAATTAGCCAACTACAAGCCGAAATTGAGCTGGACTATTTACGGGAGGATTTACCGCAAACGATCGCCAGCATTCGTTCAGGGGCAGAACGTTTGAAAAAACTGGTGACCAGCCTGCAAAACTTTTGTCACATTGACGATGTTTATCCCAAACCTGCCGACATTCATGAATGCTTAGATAGCATTCTGCTGTTGCTGAAAAGCCGTCTGAGTGGCGAAATCCAAATCGTCCGAGATTACGGGCATTTACCTCCCGTCACCTGCTATGCCGGACAGCTCAACCAGGTGTTCATGAACATTTTGTCCAATGCAATTAATGCCCTGCTAAATCAGGCCGTGCAGCAAGACCTGATTGAAAAAATTCGGGGCCAACATCAAACCCGATCCTGGCAAGCTGGAGCTGCAAAACCGCGCATTACGATTAAAACGCAGGTACGCTCTGCCCCAATTGATGCTGGTGATTACAGTTCAGCCTCTCGCTGGGTAATGATTTGCATTGCAGATAATGGACCTGGTTTGTCAGCCGAGAGTTATCAGCAGGTGTTGGATTCTTTCTCGATCGAAAAACGGGCGGATAAGGAAACGAGCCTGGCGGTCAGCTATCAAATTGTGACAGCCAAACATGGTGGCAAACTGTATTTTCGGTCTTATGGGGCTGAATTGCCGGCACCTTCCTTAAATGCCAATCCCGTCGAGCAAGGCACAGAATTTGAAATTTGGTTACCGCTGGTTTAGCCACCCAACAAAAACACCCCCAGGCAAAGCCCAGAGGTGAAGCTACTAGAGGAATCCGTTGAAACTAAACAGGTATAGAAGCGAACTGAGTCTACAGTTCTGGTAAAAGACGGCTGCTGTATGCGTCTGCTGGGAAACCGGGTGTGCGATCGCTGTAATCAGTCTCGGTGCCAGTAATCGAAGTTGCAAGCTGCTCGAACGATGCAGAACGCCAGTTCCGCTCATGAATTGGCTTAGTTTGTTCACCTCGGAAGTAAGCCTGCGTGCCAATCAGCGCAACAGCGACCCAACCCACTACAAACAGAGCAATTAGAATCGTCATGGCTTTAATCTCCTAAAATTTGACGTTTTCCCACTTCTCAAATTTCTACTTCTCAACAATTGGAACCTTCACTCCTGCGTCTCCAGCTCAGATAAGAGGCCAGAGATTGAATCTCCCAGTTCAAACATTTCTCAGTTCAAACACTTGCAACGAAACTTGCTAGGCCAGTAAGCCCAATCGCTTGCCGTTATCGCGGGCTAAACGAATCCAGTTTTGGCGCTGGCTGCGATCGATACCAAACTGCTCACAAAAGTTGGTGATCAATTGGGCGTGAAGTGCGATCGCTTTTCCTCTGAGGCGAACAAACTTCGGTTCACCCATCCAGCCGCGAATCAAAACAACGATTGGTGCAAACATGACATTTCTCCTGAATTAACCCTTAGTCCGATCAGAGCCTTTTCCTAACGTGTTTTCAGCGAATCTTGCTGAGCGAGTTCTGCTGGACGAAATGGCTTGGCTCTGTGGTTTGTAACTTTATGTAAATAAATATAACAGTATTGTTACAAAGCTGCAACATTTCTTGCAAATCCATCTGGGTAGTGATAGTGAGATTTGGTTATAGATCAATGGCATATGGCTCAACTGCAACGGCTGACCATTGCGGCCTCTCAATGGAGCGATCGACAAATTGCCCTGACAGAAGCGCAACAGCACTATCTCTATCGGGTACTTCGGCTGAAAAAACAGGATCAATTCATTGTGATGGATGGCCAAGGACAGGGTTGGCTGGCCATGTTACAGACCGAGCAAACTGCCCAGGTGCTGGAGCCGATCGCGTTACAAACTGAATTGCCAATCGCGGTGACCTTGCTGATAGCTTTGCCGAAAACCGGCATGGATGATGTAGTGCGGCAGGCAACTGAGTTAGGAGTTCAACGCATTGTGCCGATCTTGAGTCAGCGATCGTTACTCAAGCCCAGTGGCCAAAAGCTCGATCGCTGGCAGCGCATTGCTCAGGAAGCCGCAGAACAATCCGAGCGGCAGTTCGTGCCGGAAATCCTGGCTCCTCAGGCTTGGGCTACCGCTCTCGAAACCTGGAATGCGACGATCGGTTCCTGTTTCTTTTGTGAAGCACGCGGTGAGCATCCCCATTTGTTAAGCACATTGCTGGCAAGACCAACTGAGGCTCCCAGACAAGATCAAACCTGGATGGTGGCGATCGGACCAGAAGGCGGCTGGACGGATCAAGAACAGCAGCAGGCCCTGGCAGCGGGCTATCAGGTTGTATCATTGGGCGCACGAGTGTTGCGGGCAGTCACGGCACCGTTGATGGCTTTATCTTTGATGGCTGCGGCACTGGAAATGCGTTAGGAGCAGGGGCAAGCAGTTCGATTTCAACGGATCCTCAAAACTTTGTCTGCGATCGATTCAGAGTCGCTAAGCTAAATGGGAATCCTGATGAGAAACACTGCCATCCTTTGTCATGCTGGAACAACTTGCTACGGCACTCGATCGCCAAGATTACAAAATGGCTGCCATGCTCCTCAAACAATTGCAGCAGGAAATGCCAGAGAACCCCTGGGTACGGTTTTATGCCGGACGGCTGCGAGAAGTGGCGGGCAACTGGGAGAGTGCAGAATCCGCCTATCGCAAGCTGCTGCAAGAGACAACCAATCCCAAAGTGGCAATGCAGGCTCGTCAAGGATTACAGCGGGTCACCGAATTGATTAAAGCAAAACGGGAATCGCAAATTGCGGAGGCAACGATCGATCCCATCAGTAGCGAACTGGGTGTTTTGATCCTGGATGTTGTTGAAGCTGAGCAACGCCAGACTGCAGCTCAACAGTTTGCCCGCATTATGAAAATTGATGCCTATACGGCCCGGTTGCTGCTGCCCAGTCGAGGTTGGCGGCTCTATCGGGTAGGGCCGATCGGTGAATTGCAGCTCTATGGTCAAGAACTGCGGCAAGTTGGCATTCCTGCATTTTGGCTGCCATTACAGCGGATTCAGGCAATTCGCGTTTTTCGCGTGCACTATCTTGAAGCTGTGTCGCCCCAAGTAACGATTGTCTGTGAGAATGAAGCGGGTCAGCTCGGTTCGCTCAGTTTTGACTGGTCAGAAATTATCAGTCGGGTAGAAGGACGGCTACCCATCTTTGAGGAAGTTGTGGATACGAAAGCCTGGAATCAGCTGACTCGTAAAGAAAAAACGCAGGACTATGCCCAGGTGATCGATCTGCATCTGCCCGAACGCAATTGCATTCTGCGCCTAGGAGACTGGAACTATCAATTTCAGCAGGGCGTGATTTTTGATGCCAGCCATGATGGTGAACCGCTAGCCCAATCAACGAATCGGATTCGCTGGAATCAGCTTGTTTATTTCTTAGACGATCGCCTTGCAACCGTGCCCGTCTGGACTGAATTTGCCCAATTTGCTGAAACTGCGTTTGATCCATTGGCGCTGGTGAGAGATTTCNAAATCTCATCTCAATTTATTGCGCAAAGCTCCCAGTAAATGGGATGTGGCGTTCCAGCTTTATAGTGGACTTATCTTTGCCCGATCGACCCCGTCATAGATAGAACATTACAGGCGCACTTGTTTGAGATGGCTACGCGGATCGGAACTGCGGTTTACGCGCAGCTTTTCATACAATTCGCGTTCGGTCGCACTCAGGTCAGNTCGGCGGCACAATCATAATGCGCACTAGCTGATCAGTTCGATCGCCCTTGGGATTCCGCCAGCCTTTGCCCCGCAGCCGCAGCGTTTGACCCGATCGAATGCCTGCCGGAACATTCATGGTCACGGTTCCATCTGGCGTCGGTACTTCAATTGCAGCACCCAATACCGCTTCATCTGGAGCGATCGGCACTTCACACACCAAATTATCACCATCGAACTGGAAGAAAGAATGGGGTTTCAGTTCCACCACTAAAAACAGATCGCCCCGGCGACGGCTGTAGGGGTTAATTTGCCCTTTTTCTTTCACCCGGATGCGGCTGCCCGGTTTTGCGCCAGCGGGAATGCGAACGGTAATGGTTTCATTGCCTAAATTCAACCGCTTCTGTACGCCATTCAGGGCTTCGTTAAATGTCAATGACAGGGTAGACTCTAAATCCTGCCCGGGCGAAGTCGTGTCTCGAAACGGATCGTTGAAGCCGCCATAGCCCGTGGTTGTATTGCCGGGACTGGTACGGTAGCTATAGGTCCGGGCTCCACCCGGTGCGGCTCCTCCACCAAAGCGGCCTAACAACTCGTTGATGAAGTCATCAAAGCTGCCGTATTGGCTGAAGTCAAATCCGCTAAAGTCTGCACCGCCGCCTGCCCCAGGGACGCCATCGACCCGATTCCAATATTGGCCGAACTGATCATATTTGCGCCGCTTGTCTGGGTCAGACAGGACTTCATAAGCCTCATTAATCTCTTTGAACTTAGCCTCAGCCCCTTTGTCACCAGGATTCACATCAGGATGATATTTGCGTGCCAGCTTACGGAAGGCTTGCTTAATCTCATCAGCAGTGGCAGATTTGCTGACACCCAGCGTGGCGTAATAGTCTTTATAGTCGGTTGTTGCCATCAACCCAATCCCTCTAAAAGTTAAAATATTCTACTGTTAACGCTAGCAAGAGTTAGCGCCCGATCGGGTTCGGTTCTTGCCGAGACGCTGGTGCGATTTCCGTACCTTCTATCCTAGTCAGGGATAGCTGATTTGGCTGCATATCTGTCAAAATCTCAACGGGTTCAGGATTGTATAGCAGGCGATCGATCCCTTCCCGCAAGCGAGGCGGACAACTCCACAACTGCCGATCCATACGGTGAATCACGGCTTCTGGCACCTGTCGCGATCGCCCCTGGTTGCGTAATAAGCAAAGTTCGAGGGGGGGATGCAACCAGACTGCAGTGATGTGGGTAAATCCGATCGATCGCACCAGAGCAATTAAATCACGACGATAGCGGCGTTTGGTATTGGTTGCGTCGTAGAGTGCTAACCTGGCCTGTCCGCCCCGAATTTGGATCACAGCTTGCTGTAACTGCTGTCGGATTTCTCGCTGCACCGAAAACCAGGAACCCTGAATAGTTTCATCGCCAAACAACATAGCCCGAATCCGATCGGTCGAAACGATCAGACAATCGGACTGAAGCTGCTGCAATTGCCTCGCCCAGGTAGATTTGCCGCTGCCCGGAACGCCAATCATTAGAACCAGCTCGATCGGCCAGTCTATGGGTAAGGCTGAAACAGGAGCAAGAGGACTGAGATCGGGTACAGAATTCATCTGAGCCAATGCTAGACTGCCGTTCAAAGTCCACCGCTCCTATTCACTTCAGGCTAGATGATCATGCCATCTGGAATAACTGCGTTTTTGGTCACAACAATTACACCGCTGCGGATATAGAAGCCCAGATCTTCCCGCTCTGCTTCTTCAACTCTGTCTTTGTTGATGATTTGCACATCACAACCAATATGGGCGTTCTTATCGATGATGGCACCTCGGATCGTCGTGTTGGCTCCGATGCCTAATGGAGTGACTGCACTGCGTTCACATTCTGACTTCCGCTCTGAGAAGGGCTGGTAATAGTCGGCTCCCATGATCAACGAGTCCTGAATGGTGCAGCCCGACTCAATCCGCGTCCGAATTCCCAGAACCGAATGATGAATCTGACAATCTTTCAGGATGCAGCCATCGCCAATGATCGAATCGGTGACCGTGCAGTTCAGCATCTTGGTCGGAGGGAGCGATCGACCCCTTGTGTAGATCGGAGCTTTTTCGTCATAGAAGCTGAAAGCAGGCTGCGGCTGATCTGTGAGAGCCAGATTTGCTTCATAGAAGGCTTTGATCGTTCCGATATCTTCCCAATAACCGTCAAATAAATAAGCCTGGATGTTATGAGTCGTGGAGGCTGCCGGAATAATTTCCTTGCCAAAGTCGGTTTGATTAGGGACTTTCTTCAGCAGTTCGTTTAAGACTTCCGTCTTGAACACATAAATACCCATTGAGGCGATGTAGGGGTTTTGCTGCGCCTGCTCAGGGGACAAGCCCAGTGTTGTAGTGTCCACCTGCATCTGCTTCAGAGCGTCCCCCTTCGGCTTCTCGCTGAAAGAAACAATCCGACCATTATCATCAATTTTGATTAAGCCAAAATCGGAAGCACGCTCTTCATCCATCGGCACGACCGAAATCGTGATATCTGCATTGGTTTCGCGATGCCGCTCGATGAACTTGCTGTAGTCCATGCGGTAAAGATGATCGCCCGACAAAATCAGGTACTCACTAGCATTCCAATCCTGGAATAACCACATATATTGCCGCACAGCATCTGCGGTTCCCTGGAACCAGTTGGGATTCTCAGGCGTTTGCTGAGCCGCCAGAATTTCGACAAATCCCTCATTGAATCCAGAAAAATTGTAAGTTCGCGAGATGTGACGGTTCAGAGAAGCTGAGTTGAACTGAGTCAACACATAAATCTTATAAATCTCTGAATTGATGCAATTACTGACTGGAATATCAATCAAGCGATATTTTCCAGCGATCGGCACAGCTGGTTTCGCCCGTAGTTTGGTCAACGGATAGAGTCGAGTGCCAGCGCCCCCGCCAAGAATAATCGCTAATACCTTTTTCACAATGACCTCTTAACCACCGTTTAACGCCATTCAATTCCCAACTTAAGTGTCTGATGGTGTGGGGCAGTTGGCAAGTATCCGGGGGAAGAAGATTTTTGGGTAGGCGGGGAGTGGGGAGGGAGTGGGGGCGGAGGGGAGTGCGGGAGAGGAGTTTTGGAGTGGAGGGCGATCGTTCTAAAATCAGAGCATCAATTTGGAAGATTCAATCTCTTCTCCTTATCATGACCGATCCTCAATCTCAATTCACTCCGGAAGAGGTGCATCAGTGGCAGCTTAGCCTGGAAGAGGCAAATCGCCATAACATCTGGTGTCACTGCCGTCAGTGCGATCGAGAATGGATTGCATCGGCTGAGGTGCCCTGTGAGTGTGGCAGCAAAAGTGTGGAATATATTGCTTGCTGGCAATTTCCGGATGATTAGGCCTGCTGGCAATTTCCGGATGATTAGGCCTGCTGGTAATTCTTAGATGGCGATGGGGGTATTATTTGGTCCGCGAGCGAGACGCTCGCACTATGTTCTTTATGCTTGTTTGATACAATCCATCTTCTACTCTCGATCGATCGGTAAATCGAGCCATTCGCTCAGCTCTTGTACCAACCAATCTTGCTCAGGCGGAGAAAGTTGCTCGCTTAATTCAAATTTTTGCACGCCGGTCCAAATTTGAATGCGGGGGTGGACTGGCACATGCCCATCGCTGGTTGTTTCGTAATAGCGCCTTGTGTAAACCAGTTTGCGGATATGTTGTCGATCGGCAAAGCGATATGCAAAGGGCATTCCCCAAATTTCATGCCAACTGGCAATGTGCTGAGAGTCGATTTTGAAGCGCTGACGGTAGCGTAGTAAAAATCTTGGAGTTCTCAAGAGAAATCGGCCTATACAAGTAATGAGGCCAACCAAGCCGACAAAAGCCAAGATAAAAAATAACTGATAGAGCCAAATCCAGTTGACCCAAAGGGTTATGAAGAACAGGAAGACTCCAATAGACCAAACCGGCCAGAGCCACCAAATCATTAAATTTGCAAACAAATCTTTCAAGCTGAAGTAAGAAGAACGAATTTCGATCGCTTCAACATTTTTGAACAGCAAAATTCGGCTGCCTTCCGGTTTGCCCAACTGGACTGGGAGTTCTTTAATATCGGTTCGGCCTGTTTTTAAGCTGGCAAAGGCGATCGAAGCAGAGTGAAATCGCCGCGACAGATCGGGTTCGATCAAGCGCTGAAGCCAATGGATTAATTTATGATCGAGGTGGGTAGCGATCGATTCAAACTGGATGCGTAAATTGTGCTGAGGTAAATCTGCCGGGTGTTTACCAGTAGCAAGGTAGATTAGCGTTGCGCCAAGACTGTAGAGATCGGAAGCCGGAACAGCACGTTCACCAAACTGTTCTGGTGGCATATAGCCATATGTTCCCACGATCGTCATCGTACCCCCTTCTCTGGCCGCGATGGTTTGCACCGAGCCGAAATCCACCAGATAGACCTGACCGACGTGATTACCCGATCGATCGCCTAACAAAATATTGCTGGGTTTAATGTCGCGGTGAATGACGGGTGGATTTTGGCGATGCAAATAGATCAAAATTTCTAAAATGTCGCCTGCGAGCTGCTTCAGTTCTGCTTCGCTGAAGGATCGACCACTTTTTACATGCGCTTCGAGCGATCGGGCCTCGATGTAGCTCTGTACCAGCACAAAGCCTTTGCAGTCTGATGTATCTAATTCGAAATGGTCCAAATATTGGGGAATCGCCGCGTGATCTAAGGATTGTAGGGTTTCAGCCTCGCGTTCAAACAGCTTCAGATGATCCCATTCAAAGTCGCTATCAAACCGTAAAAGCTTGAGGACAACTGGGCGATCGATCTCTAGGTCATAAGCCAGAAGAGTTCTTCGTCCTGCTTTTTTCCCCAGGACTTGCTGAATTTGATAGCGCTGAGCAAGGATTGTGCCTGGAGTGGGGCTAGACATCGAGGATGATCCTGAACGCAGATGAGGAATACCTAACTTCCATAAGGAAATGCTGACCGTTTCTGCGGGATTCAGGGAATGCATTTAGGATTCAGGAGTCGCTAAAAATGAAATAAAACACATCCCTGAACCTACTTTCTAATAGCCTAGAGAAAAACCTCCAACATCTGAAGCTCTTGATAAATATTACCTGTAAGAATGGCTCAGGCGGGATTTGAACCTGCGACCTTGGGCTTATGAGTCCCCTGCTCTAACCACTGAGCTACTGAGCCTAAACCGAAAATCAAGCCAAAACCTCTCAAAAATTGAGCAGCTTTAATTTTCAACTTTATTAAGATAACACAAAAATAACGAAGACTGCCACTATTTCAAAAGCTATTTCGTGAACGATCGCCTCAAACCTTGAAGGAAGATAATTTCTGAGCAAAACAAAAGGGAGCTTAGAATGCTCCCTCTAAAAATTGAATCAATTCATTAAATCGATCGGACTTCTATTGAGCAGGTAGATAAGCCATGGGGTTCACTGCTCCAGAATCCTTAGGATGCACTTCAAAATGCAAGTGAGGACCCGTGCTGTAGCCTGTGCTTCCCATTTCAGCGATCTGCTCAGATTGGCTAACTCGCTGACCTTGCTGAACATAGACGGCATTCAGGTGGGCATAACGAGTCATGCTGCCATCAGAATGACGAATTTCAATCATGTTGCCATAGCCACCAGAGTTCCAGCCAGCATATTCAACCACACCGCCCGCTGCTGCGAAGATAGGAGTTCCAACATCAGCCGCAATGTCAATCCCCTGGTGCATCCTTCCCCAACGCCAGCCATAACCAGAGGTTAGAACCCCTTTTGCAGGCCAGATATAGCCCCGTAGCGATCCATTCGGCAAAAACAGATCAGCATTTGGCAAAGATGGCAGATCCGGAGAAACCATCCGTCCAGTAATAGGTTGCATCAGTGGAGCATAGTTTTCCGAGCCTAATGGCGCTACCGCGACGACGGTAGGAGCTGCTGATTGGGTCGGCGTTTGAACAGGAGCTGCGATCGATCGAGCTGGCAATCGAACAGCCTCAGGAATGTCGGTCGATCGATCGATCGAGTTAGTTCCCAGCTGTGCTGCACTTTGAAGACCTGCTGATGATTNCAGTCACACTTGCAGCTGCAACAGTAACCGAAGGTTGCACAGCTGCGGTATGCTGCTGCACTTGTTTTTCCCGTAAAGCCCGAACTTCCGAAAGCAAATTCTGGACGTATGGATTTTGTCCAGTCGGCAGCGAGTTAGGACGAAACTCGTTCCCCGAATTGTCAGTGGGGAAAGCAGGGGCAATAGAGCCAGGAGCCTGAATACTCGATGGAATCACGGCAACTGCAGGGGCTGCAGGCGATTGAGCTGGATTTGAAACTCCTGGCAGAGTCGCTGCGTTCGAAACCGTTGAAGTTGGAACGACTGAAGGCAGGGATTGAGCTGTTTTAACTTCCGCTGAAGAAGCGGCACCTGTAGGGAGGTGAAGCACCTGCCCAACAAAGATAACGTTCGGATCACTCAATCGATTCTCAGAAATCAGAGTGGTCTGAGGAATATTGTAAGCGCGCGCAATTCGAGCGACTGTATCTCCAGGGCCAACACGATAGGTGGCTTCTGCTTGAGCAGGAACATCAACTCGAGGTGTTGTACCAAGTGGTGAGGGGGCTTCCGGGAAGACAGAAGTTGGGCGAGTTGCCAATTCGCTGGCAGCTGGCACATTTGCCGAAGGAAGAACCGATGGAGATGAAACTTCTTTTTCAGTACCTGGAAGCAATAAAGACTGGTTGACTCGCATCCAATCTGGTTCAGCAACCGAGCTACCTGCAGTCGGGCTGGGTAGGGCTGCGATCGACGGAAAAGCAGTTTGGCTTGTCGGGGCAGCCTGGGGAGCCTCAGAAACTAAGGGAGACGCACTCGGCGACTGTTTTGCAGCCTGCTTGTCTACCTGAGATGACGTTGCAACTAAGCCACCCGATTCCCCACGCCGTAACTCCGCCAGACTATTTCTCAGTTTGGTTCGCTGTTGTTCTAATCGACTGAGGGCTTGATCTCTTTGCGCTTGAGTTTGCTCACTTTCAGCAGAGATGGGCAACCGATTCAGATTCGCTGACGCCACTAGCTGAGGAGATTGGGCCGCAGCCAATCTAGCAGCCTCAGCAGAGCTGACGGGAACCTTCAGAACTTGACCGACTCGAAGAGACGCAGTGGGCGACAAATCGTTCGCTGACGCCAGTTCTTGAATACTAACTTTATACCGCTCAGCAACTTGTCGAAGAGTTTGACCGGCTCGAACCACATGCTCGATCGTCTCTTCTGATGAAAGAGTGGCAGTTGCTAACTCTGCCTCAGCAGGTAGAGTTGCTAGATGGGATACTGAGGAAGGTGATGCTTCCGGGGTTTGGGGCTCAGCTGCTGCCGCCCTATCGTTTTGACGAGGAATGAGTAATCCCGTCGCCCCCATCGACAATGCCAAACCGACCATCGCAGCAGAGGTGCGCGTTTTACGCTTTACCCCTGATAAAGCCTGGGCGGATTCCCCTACAGGCGTAAAGTTCACGGTGTGAGAGCAGGAGATAGGCTTAACCTTCCGCAGAAATGCTCGCTTCAAAAGAACAACCTCCTAAAGAGCAGCGCTTAACTATCCATCGAACCAATTTAGACCTCAAAACCAGTCAGTGATTCGAATCACGAAAAGCTAGGGATCAAGATCACCATGTGTACGTCTGACTAGGTAAGATTACCTTGCTTTTTTAATTTAGACAAGCTTACACCAGTTCAAAAAAATTTCAAGACTCAAGCTTTAAAGAATCTAAGAAGAAGTTATGAGATTACACCCTGAACATTTATTGGTTAACCGCTAACGAGGGCAACAAATTGAATTGAGTTTCCTATGTCAGTTGTCAACACGATGGTTAGTAAGCAAACTAGTGACCGAGTTCAATGTTTAAACCATTGTTGGAGAGTCGTCAAGTCAATCTCGTCTTTGAAAAAAGGAGTGAGAATTGCCTAAAACGCTTGCCTGTTAAGAGCTTCAGTGGTTTAGAACAAATATCGACTCAACCCAATTTTGCCCAGTTTAAAGATAAGGAATTGTTTGGTAATTCATATTGGTTGCGTATCAATCCTTCTTTGATTCGGTAAATATCACGGTTGACAAACCCGATTGCAATTAGCTTCAAATCACTCAATTTCACGGCTTTACCGAGATACACCTCCATCAGCTTGTGGCAGTAGTCTGGGATACAAAATCTAAAAGCACGGAGAATATACAAATCTTTTATAGAAGTTTCTAGTCATTTGTAAGTTAGCTAACTGAAAAGAACTCTCGTAAAGTTGTCCCCCGCTTTCATTGACTCGCAGTCGAGTAAAAGATAGCTTAATTACCGCAAAGCGGATCAACTTTAATTTGTGAATTTAATTATCAAATTTGCATATACGAATGAAACGCGTGAGCTGCCCAAATTTAGGCTGCGATCGCAATGAGAAAGCCCACCTGAGCAAGGCTCGATCGCCCCAGGCATCAGCAACTCAATCTTACTTTACGAAGATTTATCTCCCTCAGTTTGAAGTCATCACTCAACAGAAACTAAAGGAGTCAACGAGACTCAAATTCGTTCATGTAGCCCAGTTGGCGACGCACTTCAAACAGACCGATCGCAACACTGACTGATAAATTGAGGCTGCGGACATGGGCCTGATGCATGGGGATGTAGACTGTTGCATCGCACGCTTGCAAAACCTCAGTGGGCAGCCCAGCCGTTTCGCAACCAAACAGCAGCCAATCATCTTCACGATACTCAAACTTAATATAACTATATTTTCCTGTAGTGCTGAAACCAATCCAGCGGCCTGATTTTTGTTGATGATGGTGTTGAAAATCGGCTAGGGATTCGTGGTAATGCAGATCAACGTAGGGCCAATAATCTAACCCTGCCCGTTTTAGATAACGATCGCTAATCTCAAATCCTAATGGACCCACCAGATGCAGGGGTGTGCAGGTCGCAGCACAAGTCCGGGCAATATTGCCAGTATTGGGCGGAATCTGAGGCTGAACGAGAACAATTTGAGGCATAGTGCCAGTGTTAACAGAGCGATCGAATGAAAAAAGCCATTTGGCCTTTCACAGGATAGCCCAGAATGGACTGTGACACTGGCTATTCATTGATAAATCCGTGGCTAGCCAGATGTTTGGGTTGGACCGTTGAAGCTGCTGCGGGACCAAAAGGAATGCAAATTAAGGATGGGCAAATAATGGGCACTTGCACAAAAAAGGGCTACCTGGACGGCAACCCAACGGATGATGAATTTCAGATGCGGAATTCAATTGAGGATTTCAAACGATGTCTCTAATATCGAATTTGAACCAGATATGTAATAAAACAGTTGATTAGACGGGTGATGAACGATAAGTTTTGCTTTTATATGATTCGCTCAAACCAGTTCAATCGGCAGAAGCCAAGGTCGCTAGAGACTCTGCATCAGTCTCTTCAATCGGCAAGCCATCATTAGATGCAGTCATTTCAAAATCAGCTTCTAGCTCTGCTTCAATCCGTAGCCGATCGCAGGGAAT
Organism: Elainella saxicola E1; assembly: GCA_002796835.1. Lineage (GTDB taxonomy): Bacteria > Cyanobacteriota > Cyanobacteriia > Elainellales > Elainellaceae > Elainella > Elainella saxicola. Next base: position 48,902 of record LUGL01000038.1, read on the forward strand.
CGTATCTGCCAAGATAGCGCTGGCCATCATCCCCGAGTGAATTTCAAGCTGGGCGTTCGGTAACGCCTCAAAAACAAGACGTTGGCCTGGGAAAACAACCCGTTCAAAATACCAGTTGGCAATGTTGCTGATCCGGACAATTTGAATCTTGTTTGTGGCATTGACATAGCAACAGAGGATATAGGCTGCGGCATCCGAGGGGATGGGATCAAAGATTTGAGCCATAGGAGGAGCTACTTCGGCAATATAGATATTTACTTTTCGACCTTAGCATTCCCTGATCCCCGCTCGCTGTAAATCCGACTACCATCCCTGTCAAGCAGTTGGCTTTGTTATAAATCTCTACCCATAGATAGAGCCATTATGCGGAGCAGGTAGAGTCAATCATGATTGATGGAAACCTTACGGTGTAGCTCTTACAGCCTCATTTTTCCTTCTGAAAATAGTCTACGCCATCATGCGGAATCTTCATTATCTCTTTAATTTAGCTTTTAGAAAAATTTAGCCAGTTGGCCAGGGAGATAGCCCTTTTTCGGTTTTGTCATTCCCTCCGCAATATGCACTGGAGAGCAGTGCTATCGTAAAGTTATATGAAAAAGTTGAGAAATTCGATTAATTTGCTATCGCAGTTTTTTGCTGCAGCTCCGATCGATTTCTCCAAAGTTGAAGTTGTTGCCGATATTCTTTTTTGAAAAATAAGCACCGCGCAATGGTAGATCGCATCCTTTATGTCCGCCTTCCCTGTAACCCGATTTTTCCGATCGGGGTTGTCTACCTGGCAGATCACCTCCACAAACAGTTCCCGGCATTAGAACAACAGATCTTTGACCTGGGAACCGTACCGCCGTTGGATTACAACTCAGCCCTCGATCGCTGCATCAATCAGTTCAAACCCAATTTATTAGTGTTCTCCTGGCGCGATATCCAGATCTACGCCCCCGTTGGCGGTCGGGGTGGCAATCCACTTCAGCACACCTTCGAATTTTTCTATGCCTCAAATCCCTTGATCAAATTGCGGGGAGCCTTTGGTCTGTTGGGGATTGCCCAGAGTTATTACGGCGAGCTATGGCGGAATCTGGGCTTGATTCGTCGAGGCTTAAAGCGAGCGCAGCGTTACCAGGATCAGGTGCAGCTCGTTGTTGGGGGTGGTGCGGTGAGCGTGTTTTATCAGCAGTTAGCCGGATCGTTACCCCAGGGATCGATCGTCTCAGTCGGCGAAGGCGAGATTTTGCTGGAGCGGCTGGTGCGACGAGAAGATTTTTCCGACCAGCGCTGCTACATCGTCGGTGAAACCCAACCCCGCGATCGCCTGATCCATGAACAGCCGGATCCGCTGGAGAAGACGGCCTGCAATTACGATTACATCGCTAGCATTTGGCCCGATTTTAACTATTACCTGCAGGAAGGCGACTTTTATATTGGGGTGCAAACCAAGCGGGGCTGTCCCCATAACTGCTGCTACTGCGTTTACACAGTCGTTGAAGGCAAGCAAGTGCGGATCAATCCTGCTGATGAGGTGGTGAAAGAGATGCAGCAGCTTTACGATCACGGCGTGCGCAACTTCTGGTTTACAGATGCTCAGTTCATTCCAGCTCGCCGGTTCATCGATGATGCGATCGAGCTGCTGCAAAAAATTCTGGCGGCAGGCATGACGGATATTCATTGGGCTGCCTACATTCGGGCTGACAATCTTAACCCGGAGCTGTGCGACCTGATGGTGAAGACGGGTATGAATTACTTTGAAATCGGCATTACCAGCGGATCCCAAGAACTGGTGCGCAAGATGCGGATGGGCTATAACCTGCGGACGGTACTGCAAAATTGTCGCGATCTGAAGGCGGCTGGCTTTAACGATCTGGTGTCGGTCAACTATTCCTTTAATGTGATCGACGAAACCTATGACACAATCCGACAGACGATCGCCTATCACCGGGAGTTAGAGCGGATTTTTGGGGCAGATAAAGTCGATCCAGCCATCTTCTTTATTGGGCTGCAGCCACACACGCATCTGGAAGATTATGCCTTCAAACAAGACATTTTGAAACCGGGCTATGATCCGATGAACCTGAAGCCCTGGACAGTGCGCAAAATGCTGTGGAATCCAGAGCCGCTGGGATCGTTCTTTGGCGAAGTTTGCCTGGAAGCTTGGCGACGCAATGCCGATGACTTTGGCCGTGAGGTGATGAACATTCTGGAAGAGCGGTTGGGGGTTGCGCCACTGGAGGAAGCGTTGAGTGCGCCGATCGTTCCAGCCAAACAGTTGGTGGCGTCAGCTTAAGATCAGGTCAGACGCCAAGATTTAAGGCCGTTTTGACATGACCCTGTTTGAGCAACATCGAGAATCGCTGATCGAAACCGAAGCCCCCCTGGCCGCCCGTATGCGACCTCGATCGCTCGATGAGTTCATTGGGCAAAGCCACATTATTGGTCCGGGGCGATTGTTGCGGCGTGCGATTCAGGCCGATCAGCTCTCGTCACTGATTTTTTATGGACCACCAGGAACTGGCAAAACAACCCTGGCTCGTATCATTGCCAACACGACGCAGGCTCACTTTATTTCGATCAATGCAGTTCTGGCAGGCGTCAAAGAAATTCGGGAGGCGATCGCGACCGCTCAGGATCAGCGGGGACTCTATAGTCGCAAGACGATTTTATTTGTGGATGAGGTGCATCGGTTCAACAAAGCCCAGCAGGATGCGTTATTGCCCTGGGTTGAGAATGGCACGGTGATTCTAATCGGGGCCACGACCGAAAATCCCTACTTCGAAGTCAACAAGGCATTGGTGAGCCGATCGCGCATTTTTCAGCTCAAACCCCTGGAGGCTGCGGATCTGCATCAGGTGATCGATCAGGTGCTCCAGGATGGCGATCGGGGCTATGGCAAGCTTGCGATCGAAATTGCCGTCGATGCGGCGGAGCATCTGGTGAATGTGGCCAACGGAGATGCGCGGGCCTTGCTGAATGCACTGGAATTGGCCGTAGAAACAACCCCAGCTCAGGACGGCAAAATTCAGATCACGCTGGAGGTAGCCGAAGAGTCGATTCAGCAGCGAGCGGTCCTCTACGACAAAGAAGGGGACGTGCATTTCGACACGATCAGCGCCTTCATCAAAAGCGTGCGCGGTTCTGATCCGGATGCGGCACTCTATTGGCTGGCTCGCATGGTCTATGCCGGAGAAGATCCCCGCTTTATTTTTCGCAGGCTGCTAATTTTGGCCAGTGAAGATATTGGCTTGGCCGATCCGACTGCGATCGCCGTGGTGAATGCTTGTGCAAATTCGTTCGATCGGGTAGGCATGCCCGAAGGCCGCTATCCGTTAGCGCAGGCCACCCTCTATCTGGCAACGGCTGCCAAATCAAACAGCGTCATGGGCTTTTTTGATGCGCTGGCCGCCGTTGAACGAGCCAGAGAGGATGAAGTGCCAACTCATTTACGCGATGCCAACCGCGACAAGCATGGGTTTGGCCACGGTGCAGGCTATCTTTATCCCCATGCCTATCGCGACCATTGGGTGGCACAGCAATATTTACCGGGCAGCTTGCAGGGGCAGGTTTTCTATCAGCCATCTGATCAGGGCTATGAAGATCAGGTGCGGCAGCAGGTCGCCCGTCAGCGCGAAGCCCAACTGACCGCCATGGTGGAAGGATTTGGCACGGCTTTACCGGAAGTTTTAACCTTTAGTCCGGCGAACTCTATTACCGATCGCTGGTTGCAACGTACGTTAAGTCAGGTAGGCGATCGATTGGCCCAAGTGCGCGATCGGATTTTCACATTGGCCCAGTTACAGCGTCATCATTTGGTGCTCGATTTGAATGCAGGCAGTGGTTTGCTGACCTGGGAGGCGGTGCGGCAGGTGCCTGAAGGGGGCGTGTATGCCTGTGTGGCTCAAGCGGCGGATGCAGAAGCGCTTCAGGAACAGGCTTTGCTGCTGCCAGAATTGACTCGTCCGATCGTCCTCTCAACCCAACTGTTCGAATTGCCTGCTTATCTCGCTGATGCTGGACTCCATTTACAGTTCGATCGGTTGATTGGTCGCAATGCGTTGCTAAGTGTCAGGGATAAAGTAAGTCTATTGCAGCAGCTGTTGCCCTTTCTGAATGGAAATGGCGCAATCGTTTTGGCTGAAACCGTGCCGCGCCATACTCAACGACTCTACCGGCTGTTGAATTCTCAGGCTTTTAGCAGCAAACAATATCGCCAGATTGTAGAAGCAGAGGAAGCAATTTATGAAGACGCTGAAGATTCCATGGTGAATTGGGATGAGCACAGCTTAACCACCCTTTTGCAAACGCTCAATTTACCGTCACAAGTTCAGCTAGAAATGAACAAAACTGAGGTGAGAATTACGCCTGTCCTGATCAATCGCTGGTTTGCATCCGGTCAAGCACGCCCCAGTTATGGCGATCGGCTGTCTCAAGTATTGTCCGATCGACTGTTGAAAACGGTGCGAGATCAGTTTAACCTGCTCACTCATCAGCTGGTGCAATGGGAAAGTGCGATCGCCTATGTGCAGATTCAGAAAGCCGAAACAACATTGTAATCCGTGTAACAACTGAAACAAGCGAAGATGAGAGTATGCTAGGAGGTGGCAACCGGGATCTTTTCTGCTCTGGGCATGGAGGTGCTGATGGAAAAAACTTCCTTAGACCCCTCACAACAGAATACTACAGCGGCTCCTCCCAACATTTATCCCTGGGATGTGGGTCCGGCGGTGGCCAGAATGCAGGAATTGCTACGCGCCCACGGGTTTCCACTGCGCGTGGATGGAGATTATGGTTGGCGGACAGAGATCGCCGTGAAGAATTTTCAGCGCCAGTATGGTTTGCGAATTGATGGAGTCGTTGGTCCGGAAACCTGGGCTACATTAATGTCAACAGTGAAACCCGGTTCGCGGACAATGCGGCAGGGATGTTCTGGGGCAGATGTCTTTGAACTTCAGGGTCTATTGCAAGTGAATGGTTATGTGATCAAACGTACGGGTAATTTTGACAGCGCTACGAAGTCTGCTGTGATTACATTCCAGCGAGAGCATCATTTGCATGACGATGGGATCGTCGATTCTGTCACCTGGGCATTGCTTTGCAATAAAAAGCCAGCCGGACGGCCAGCCAATTCAAGAAGATTCTTTCGGGGAAGACGCAAACCGTAAGTGCTCAAGCAGACTATCCACACAAAGCTCAAAATTGCCTTACCATGTTTGATCCAAAACTTTTAGCGCAGTGGCTTGCTGGTGAATTTGATAATCAAGCGCAAGCTCAGGAGCAGCCCGTTTGGTTTGTCCCATTGCGGCTTTGGCATCGACCTTTGCCATTTCGCATTAATGGTGATCTGGCTCTGTTTTGTGAGCAGGCAAATACGTTGAATTTGGATGCCCCCTATCGCCAGCGAGTGGTGATTCTGCAATCGCTCCCTGATCGATCAATCGGCAAGGCAACCTATCGAGCGTTCAAACAGCCTGATCGCGTGCGAGGGGCAGGAGCCAATCCGCAACTGCTGGCAACTTTGACGATCGATGATCTGGAGGAGTTACCGGGCTGCGAGTTGACAATCGCCTCTTTTGACGATCGCTTTAAGGCGGAACCGGAACCGGACGCGAAATGCTACTTTCAATACAATGGTCAGACGCGCCAGGTCATTTTAGGGTTTGAAGCTACTGCCGATCGGTTTTGGAGTTTCGATCGAGGGGTGGAGCCTGAAACCGGGAAATTACTCTGGGGGGCACTGATGGGAGCTTACGAATTTCATAAGCGTCACAGTTTTGCAGCCGATTTACCAGCCTGAAGGAGGTTGAGCTCGGTTGAGGGATTCAGCAGGATTGCAGCCCGATCGCGCCAGCCATCATCAATTAGCCATCATTGTGTTTTCCGATCGTCTCAGCCAAAACCAGTTTTGTTCTTGCCACCCGTAGCCGCACCTGCTCTAGCTGTGCCTGGTAAGCTGCCTGTTGCGCTGGAGAAGCTGGCATCCGTACCCTCAACATCTGTTCATAGGAATAGAAGATGTGAAAGGCATAGCTGGCAATGGCCCGTTGCTCTGGAGAAAATGACTCGATCTGGCTAACCAGGTCAGCACAGGTTGCAGCCTCAGACAGACCAAATACATCGGTATATAGCGGTGGCACTGGGTCTGATCGGTCCCGTAGCTGATCGAGGAGAGTGGCTGCATCTCCTGAGATCTCCCCATCAAAGTCAGTGAGAAAATTCAGTAACTTCAGGAGTAACTTAGAATTTTGGCCAGAGGACATAGAGGTTCTTCCCTAAACGCTATGTGCTACGATCGCGACTGCTCTGTTTCGTCAGCCCGATCTCGGAATTCACTCGACTGAATGCAATATACCCTGATTGATTGCAAATATCGATACCGCACATACCGATTTCCTGCCTATCCGCATCACTTTGATGGCGATCGTGACGGAATCATGATTGGTCGAAAAAATACCATCAGGTGAAGTTAGCTGCCGTCAAGCTGTTGCTTTGAGTATTGGTGAGAGTAGCCAGTAAGTCCCCGCCGCTATTAATATTAGTATTCACTCCTTGCTGACTGAAAGTTAACTGAGCGAAGCTAAGGTTGGCAGGCAACTGAATCAGATCTTGGTTCGATTGGAAATCTTGAATTACGCCATTACCGCCACCAGTTTTCACAACGAATGTATCGCGATTATTACCACCCACTAAGATATCTGTCCCCAATCCAGCAACGAGAGTATCATTGCCGTTGCCGCCATTGAGCGCATCATTACCACCATTTCCGACCAGAGTATCATTGCCGCTATTGCCAATTAACTGATCGCGACCATTTTTTCCGTTCAGTCGATCGTTCCCTCTGCCACCCGTCAACGTATCATTTCCACTACCGCTCGTAATAGTATCGTCCCCGTCCAAACCTGTCAAAAGGTCGTTTCCTGATCCACTCCGCAGGCGATTACTGCGATTATTTCCTCTAATTACTTCACCCCCCGGATTCAGCTGAGAGGCTCCAATTCCGACAAAGCCGCTGCCAAATTGACCAATTCCACTAAAGCCACTACTGCTAAAGCCACTACTGCCCAAATTCGTGTTGCCCAAGTTGCCAGAGGTGTTCAGGTTATTCAAGCCTGTACCGCTATTATTCAAGCCAGCATTACTAAAACCACTATTATTGAAACCAGTATTGCTGAAACCAGAGAGGTTATTGTTGAAACTCGAAGAGCCAGTAGTACCGAAGTTGTTCAGACTCGTGTTATCCAGGGTTGAGAAACCATTATTTCCAAGACCAGAATTGCTCGAAATATTATTGTTGTTGAGGCTGGTGTTACCCAAAGTAGAACTCGTCGATCCAAGCGTTCCTGTATTGTTGAAAGCACTTCCGGTCAAAATTTGATCGGAGTTGGCCAAGGTACTTGAATTGTTGAGGTTCGTTTGTAACAGATTGCTGCCTGTTGAGTTATTGGCAATGGAGTTGTTATTGACAGCCGAGTTAAGACTATTGGAACCCGGGCTATTGAGGCCGGTAAAATTTGAGCTTAACCCGACACTATCCGTAGTCAAGCTATTGCCTGCAGAAAGGTTGCTCCCGCTAGCAAACAGACTATTGCCGCCAACTAGAGAGTTGGATGAATTGGTTAGAAAAAGATCCTCTTCCATGATCTGCTGTCTCCCCTGCAAAAATCAAACCCGATCGATCAAATACAATTTGCTCTTCAATGCCATATATGAACAATCACCAGGCACTAACAATTACAGACTGAGTGCTTCATGCCCTGGCTCAAATGGCGCTTTCATCCTAACGATCGAGTAAAGGGAATGCTTTCCATCTTTAGTTACAATCGGGTTGCTGCTGGCCCCGTCTTAAGAAGGAATTGAAATCAAGAGAACTTGCTCACTGCTTTTCACCAATATCAGCGAATTGGTTTGATAGAGAATTGGTATAAAACGGAATACGTCACATCAGGTTTGAATTGAAACCGAATAATAATTCGATCGATTGCCTAGAGGAATTTTTCCAGCAACTCAGCAGGGAATTCTTGCTATAAATGTCTTGAATTTTTCTCTTGCACTATCTAGCACTTACCCACGCATGAACAGCGGGCTCATCAAGTCAGCACACTAAAGCGCACTGAAATCCTTTTCTAGTCTGCCATCCTGCGGGAAGGCTTTGCTTAGAGCAGGCTTCCTCTGTTAGCCCGCGATTGCTCTGCGGATGAAAGAATAACCCAGTGGATAGCTCTTTGACACCAAACGATCCACAGATCCCGAAAAGGCACTCATCATCTGCAATCTCNAACGTTCTAGCAGGTTGCTCTATTCGGCTATACGAATCTGTACTTGAGATAACAGGTGTACTTGAAATAGCAGGTGTACTTGAAATAACAGACAGATTGAACAGATGCCGCTAATGGGATTCGATCGATCGCGCTTGTTCAGGCATGCTAGCTAACAAAAATGCAACATTTCGTAAATAGATGCTTGAGTCTCTCAGAACAAGCCGATAATCTCTGGTTAAAAGAATTCCTCCGGGAGAATATTATGAATCGCTATCGTCGTATCCTGGCTCAAGGCTGTTTATTAAGCTTAAGTGCTAGTCTGGCCAGTTGTGGGTTTATCAGCTCTCTCAATCCCTTTGGCGAAAGCTCTCCCGACGCCCCGACAGATCCCGCAGCCCAAGCGCCTGAACAGCCAGCTCCTGGACAGCCAGCTCCAGCTTCTCCTGCACCAGGTTCCTTTGCTGCCTTAACTGCTCCACCCTTACCGCCCATTTCGGCAAAAGATAACTTTACCTGCCGCACCCCCAATTATTCAGTCACCGTGACCTGGCAACAGGATCAACCTGTTATGACATTCGGTCGTCAGAATGAGGCCCCGACCGTTCAAAATGCTGGTGCAACAGCGAAAAATAACCCAGATGGCAGTTTTACCTATGAATTTGCTCAAAATGCGCTGTTCTACGCGCGTGTCTATCCCGATCGCACTTGTTTCATTCAGGTCGTCAACCCGGCGAACAATACCGTAGCCGTGGAAGAAAACGGCAAGTTGGGTTAACCATAATACAGCCTAATTGAGTGTTCCCGTTGAATTGACTGTCCCCATTGAATTTACAGAACTGAGGCGTTATAACGTGCAGAGTCAGCGACCTCAGTTCTGCCATGCGCTTCTTCCAGTTTTTTCGGCATTTGAACCGCCACACGTTTGTCCAGTTGATTCGAGGCATCATCCAGCGGCGTCTCCCTGGTCTAGCGGCTGAAATGGCGTACAGCAACGCTTTGGCTATGTTTCCTGCCATGATCGGGTTAGTGACGGTAATTGGCACCTTGCAAATTGCGCCGGATCAAATCGACTCGATTACTGAGCAATGGTTACAGGTTGCACCGCCCGAAGTGATTGATCTGATTGATGGCTTTTTGCGGCAGGTCCAGTTACCTAACAGTCAGCGGGTATTTTCGATCAGCTTTATCTTTACGATCTGGATTGCATCAGGGGCAGTGAGCGTCGCCATGTCTGCAATGGATCAGATCTACCAAACGCCCCTGCGGCAACGTCGCCCATTCTGGAAAGCTCGCTTAATCGCAATTCTCCTGACGATCGGCGTTGTCTTAGCCCTGCTGGGAGCCTCCTTTTTGGTGTTGATTAGTGATGTCACCATTCAATTTCTCACACGTTACATTACCATCCCCCAATTCGAAGTTTGGCGTGACTTAGCCAATGTGCGCTGGCTGATTGCCTTTGCAATTCTAATCGGCGGATTCAGCGTCCTCTATCGTTTCGGACCGAGCCAGTGGCGAACCGGGATCCCCCTACTGCCAGGAGCGATCGTTGGTGCATCCCTTTGGGGACTGGTTTCGCAAGGGTTTCGCGTTTACCTCGCCTATTTTGGATCGCGGCTCAACTTCACCTATGGCACCTTGAGCGCCGGGATTTTGCTGCTGCTCTGGTTGAATCTCAGTTCACTCGCGCTGCTGATCGGGGCACAACTCAACGTCACCGTAGGGGAAGCGATGCTGGCTAAAGATCGCAGAGGTTAGAGGTAGCTGCTCATTTGGCGGCTAAACATCAAGTGATAGGGACCGGACTGGGTCATGAGTTGTTCATGGCTGCCCGTTTCTACGATCTGGCCATGTTCCAGCACGATAATTCGATCGGCCATTTTGGCAAGGGCAAGGCGATGGCTCACCACAACCGTCATGCGGCCTTTGGCGATCGTTCTAAAAATCTGGTAAATCTCATGCTCATTTTTGGGATCTAGCGCTGCGGTCGGTTCGTCAAACACCAGAAGTTCAGCCTGCGATAAGCGGATTAATGCCCGCGCGATTGCGACCCGTTGCCATTGGCCACCTGATAGATCAATCCCGTTTTCAAGCTGCTTGCCTAACGGCGTTTCCAGTCCCTGATTCAGCTCACGGCTGAGATAGCCCACACCCGCCTCCTGCAAAACGGTTTGAATTGCCGCATTTTCTGTCAATTTGGTCAAAAAGCCCCAGCCCACATTCTCTCGCAGGCTAGCCGGAAAGTGCGCGTAATCTTGCATAACGACGGCAATGCGCGATCGCAAATCATCTAGCTCTAAAGTGCGGAAGTCCTGGTCATTCCAGTAAATGGTCCCCTGAGTTGGGTCATACAGGCGGCAGAGTAATTTGGCCAGCGTGGTTTTACCAGCGCCATTCTCACCCACCAACGCGACCATTTCTCCGGGCTGAATGTCGAGGTTAATCTGCTTCAAGGTAGGGCGATCGCTGCCGGGATAGGAGAAGGAAAGATTCTCTAAGTGAATGCCCTGTTGGGTCGATCGAACCTCTGGCCTGGACTTGATCGGGGCATGGCCCGTCACCAACTGCGGCTGCAAATCCAAGAGTTGAAAGATGGGAGCGGTTGCTAAGGCCACATCGTAAATGTCGCCCGTATTGCTAATCAGAATATACAGGCTGCGCCGGACTTGCAGAATAATGCCGGTATAAAGCGCCAGATCACCCAGGGTGAATGTTCCTTGCAGCACCCCTAACACCACAAAAACATAGGGCAATGCAGCCCCCAAACCGCCAATTAATGCCCAGAGAATCACAGCCAGAGCTTCATCGCGACGCACCGTTTCCATGGTGTTGAACATGCGGTTAAATAGCGATTGCCAGTGATTCAACAACACGGATTGCAACGAAAACAGCCGCACTTCTTTAGCGTAGGATTCGCCTGTAATCACTTTGGCATAGATATCCATTTCACGGGTTAATCCCGCCTGGGTTTCTTCAACCCGCCAGCTCTTGCGGTGATATTTGATCTCCACCTGAATCGACGGAATCGCGGCTGCCACTAACACCAGAGGCACCCACCAGGCGATCGAAATGGAAACGGCGACGGATGGAATGAAGATAAACACACCCACGAGCGTTCCCGCCACAATAAACGAAAGCCGCTGCAATCGCTGAATTCCTTTTTCCGTGAGCTGGAGCAGATTCAGCAGCTCTGGGGTTTCAAATAGAGCAATATCGTCGAAATTAGCGACCTTATGTAGAACCTTGCCCTGAGCATATCCCTGAACTCGATCGCGCAATGCTGCAAATAACGTTGAGCCGATCGAATCGACTGAATCAACAAATAGGTTTAAGAAAACAACTGCAATCATGCTCCACATCAGCACTGGCTCAGACAGGACAGTCACGATCGCATTTTCCAGGGATCGATCGCCCAACAATCGTGTCGTTTCGTCGATCACAATTTTGCTGAGCAGCAACGCCACTGAGGGTCCGGTGCCGGTAATCAAATTCAGAATTGCCAGATTTCGCAGTTCTTTGGGGGCTGCCTGCACAACCATCCACAAACTGCGCCGCAACGCCTGCATGGGCGTTAATTCGATTGGCTTCATGTGAGAGAGACTCCGTTATGATACGCGGGAATTGCTCAGATAGAGAAACACGTTTATCAACTGGAATTTCTGAATATTGATCCCAATGAGCGGGTCGTGTTTGTTTATCAGCGCGATCGCCTACCCGACGAATTTGCTAGAGGTGTCCCCCTGCCTTGTTTTCAGGGCATAGAAGTGCAGCTGACTGCCAATCAACTGTTTCGTTGGTTAAAAGTGAACTGAGGCCGGTTTGCCGCTCACAAAACCTCTCGACCCAAATAAGGCTGCAACGCTTCTGGAACTAGAACCGTGCCATCTGGCTGCTGGTAGTTTTCTAGAATCGCGGCCATGGTGCGACCAACTGCTAACCCCGATCCGTTCAGCGTATGCAAAAACTGCGTGCCTTTCTTGCCTGCCTCTTTAAACCGCACATTGCCGCGTCGGGCCTGAAAATCACCACAGTTAGAGCAGCTAGAAATTTCTCGATACTTGCCTGCGGAAGGCAGCCAAACTTCCAGGTCATAGGTCTTTATGGCCGAGAAGCCCAGATCGCCTGTGCAAAGTTCGATCGCCCGATAGGGCAGTTTCAGGGCTTGCAGGATTGCTTCTGCGTTTTGTAAGAGCGCCTGGTGCTCCTGTTCTGAGGTGTCTGGATGCACAAATTTGAACAGCTCCACTTTGTCGAACTGGTGCAGCCGAATTAGGCCGCGCGTGTCTCGACCATAGCTGCCTGCCTCGCGGCGGAAACAGGGCGTATAGGCGCAATAATGCAGCGGCAGTAAGTCTGCATCGATCACCTCATCCCGATGGAAGCTGTTGATTGCCACTTCAGCAGTGGGCAAGAGCCACAGGTCATCCCGATCGCACTTAAAGCTCTCTTCAGCAAATTTAGGCAACTGACCCGATGCTGTCAACGAAGCGGTGTTGACCAGGAACGGCGGACTAATTTCGGTGTAACCTGCTGCGGTTTGCCGATCGATCATGAACCGAATCAAAGCACGCTCTAAGGCCGCCCCAGCGCCAATCAGCGAAACAAACCGACTCTGGGCAATTTTCACCGATCGCTCGAAGTTGAGAATGCCGAGCTTTTCGCCAATTTCCCAGTGCGGCAGAATGTCAGGATTGGTGGGCAAATACTCGTCGCCCCAGCGCTTGACCTCAACGTTTTCTTCCTCACTTTTGCCCAGCGGCGTCGTTTCACTCGGCAGGTTAGGAATAGTCAGCATCAGGGCTTCCAGTTCCGCCTTGAGTTCCTTTTCTTGCGGCTCCAGCTCACTTAACTGCGCCTTGATCTGGTTGCCCTCATCTCGAAGCGTTTGAACCTCTGGATCATCCGCCTTGACCCCTGATTTCATCTTTTGGCCAACCAGCTTACCAATTTCGTTACTGCGAGCTTGAAGCTGCGATCGGTTCATTTCGATCGATCGTTGCTGCTGATCCAATGCCAGAATCTGCTGGATCGGCTCACTGTAGTCACTACGCAAATTTAAACGCGCAAGGAACTGGTCTGGATTTTCCCGGAGCTGTTTGAGGTCAATCACGGTAATCTACTTCGACTGCAATCGAATGGCCAATAGATCAGGATAGCGCCTAATGGCCCAGAAGGGCTGCCTCTAGCAATTTTATTCGGCCAGATTTTTCGAAGTGCAGTTGGCACTCTGATTGGATATTGTCCACATTGAGCGGCGATCGAGCAGAGAAATGACCCATTTTGAATTTTAGATTTGCGATTTTGAATTGGGGAAAACTACACAAGATTTTTGTTCACGTTAGCCAGAGGAGCGATTGCAGAATTTGTGATTTACTGAGTCTCTGCAATCATGATCGTCCCAGTCCAAAATCCAAAATTCGATCGCTCTACACGCTTGTATTCCTGCGATCTTTCTTCTATGCTAAACAATGCTGGTAAAACACCAGTACGAACAGCTTAAGGTGAGGCGCTGATTAGGAAGTGTGACAGCACCCCTAACCAGCTAACCCGTGGCTCCTGTGTCCGCAGGAGGTTGGGCTATGGGCAATTTTAGCCCATTGGCCTCGCTATTGCTCATCAGTGGTCACGCACCACACCTTGAGCTTTCCTCTCCAAACCCTACATTGAGGTGAAATAAGCTGATGAGCACAGAGTTCAACGAACTGCTGCCCGTTTCACATGCCGATAAATCCCAAATCTGGATTATTGGCACGCGCGATCAAGTCATCCACACGATGAACGAGTTCTGCGTCAAGCGTATTGCGAACGATCGAGCAAAATTCACGCCAATTATCCCAGCTCCGTTCGAAGGCAAATACATGACGGTCTTGATTCGTTAAAGCCTGGTGGGGCTACGCTAAAACTCGTTGGGGCATGGTGCGCTATGCCCTACTGAGGGATGCATTGAGCAGGTTTTCTATGCTAACTCTATCGAGGATAGAGAATTGACTTGATCAATCATCCCAAGCAGAAGCCAATAAACCACAAAATTAAGATGTGCGATGATTAGTCTGAAGCGGCGATGCCCTCCCGCCCCTTCTGAATATACGCTATGTATCCAATGACACGCACTCTCTTAATTATTGACGATTCTCCTGAAGATCGGGCACTTTATCGACGCTATCTACTGCGCGATGACTTACAATCACTTGGCAACGAACAAGTATATTCCTGCATCATTCTGGAGGCAGAACTAGGGCAACAAGGGCTAGACCTTTGGCAACAGCACCAGCCCGATGTTGTGTTGCTGGATTATCGCTTGTCTGATCTAGATGGCATAGAGTTCTTGAACCGACTCTATTCTGCTGCTCAGATGCCTTGCCTGCCGGTCATTGTGATTACTGGACAGGGCAATGAAATGATTGCGGTGGAGGCCATGAAAGCAGGGGCGCAAGATTATCTGGTCAAAGAGCAGATCACCCCAGAAGGGTTGCATTTGGCGATCAATCGAGTCATCGAAATCGTTCAGCTCCGCTCTCAACTGCAACAGCGAATTGAGCGAGAACATGTAATTGCGCAGATTACTCAGAAAATGCATCAATCGCTACATCTGGAGGATGTTCTACAGACCATTGTCACTGAGGTACGACATTTTTTACACACCGATCGAGTTTTGGTGTTTCAGTTGCAGCCGGACGGTCACGGTACGGTGATTGCGGAATCCGTAGGGGCAGAATGGCAGCCCCTGTTCTCTTCAGGAATCTATGATCCCTGTCTGGCTAAGAACTACCTCAGATTCAGCCGCCCCGGATCTGTCACCCACGATATTGCCTTTGCCGAGGAATATGTCCAACGCTATCGTCAGGGTCAGGTCACAGCGATCCCTGATATTCACAGTAGTGATATTGATCCCTGCCATACTGAGTTATTGACGCAGTTTCAAGTACGAGCAAACCTGGTTGTGCCCATTCTGCATGAGGGTCAGTTTTGGGGATTGCTAATTGCCCATCACTGCGCCGGACCTCGCTTCTGGAAGCCTTTAGAAATTGAGTTGCTTAAAGAACTGGCAGCTCCGGTGAGTCTGGCATTGCGGCAGGCAGAACTTTATCAGCAAGCGCAACGTGAATTGGCAGAACGTCAGCAGGTAGAAGCAGAACTGCGAGAGAATGAAGAACGGCTGCGAATAGCCCTGGAAGCTTCGCGCATGGGCACCTGGGACTGGGATATCCAGACCAGACAAATTTCCTGGTCGGAAAATCTAGAAGCATTATTTGGACTGGAACCCGGAGAATTTGACGGCTCTTTTGAGATGTTTGCCAATCGCCTGCATCCGGACGATCGGGAACGGGTGTTGGCAGCCATTGATCAGGCCGTAGCCACAGGCGCAGATTACAACATTGAATTTCGCATCCTCTATCCGAACGGCACAATTCGCTGGGCACTGGCCCAGGGCAAAGTGTTTTATGGCCCGAACGGTCAACCATCCCGGATGGCAGGCATTGATATGGATATTACGGAACGCAAGCGATCTGAGGCAGTCTTGCAGGAAAGTGAAGAACGCTTCCGTCAGCTTGCCGAAAATATTAATGTCATCTTCTGGATAAGAGAGGCATCTGAGACCCAAGTTCGCTATGTCAGTCCTGCCTACGAACGCTTGTGGGGCCTAAATCCACAAGAATTATGTGAAAATCAACAAACCTGGGTTAATTATATTCATCCAGATGATCGAGAACAGATAGACAGAGCGTTCCAGGAAAAAGCTGCCGCTGGTGAATTTGATCAAGAGTATCGGATTGTCTTAGCCGATGGCAGTATCCACTGGGTGCATGATCGCTGCTTTCCATTGCGAGATGAAACCGGAACGATTTATCGATTTACTGGAATTGCTGAGGACATTACCGATCGCAAGCAGATCGAGGAACAACTGCAGTTTCAGGCTCAAATCCTCGATCAGACCCATGACAGCGTTGTATCCACTGACCTTGATGGCCATATCACGAGCTGGAATAAAGGGGCAGAAAGAGTGCTGGGATATACAGCTGAAGAGATGTTAGGGCAACATGTNGTCGTTGTTCTACCCTCCGGATAGGTACGAGTTTCTAGAAAACCAGGTAATTGCGCCGCTAAAACAGAAGGGAACGCATGAAGTGGAAGTGGTCGCTCAATGTAAATCAGGCGATCGTATTAACCTCCTTCTCTCTCTCTCCTTGCTTCGAGATGAACACCAAATACCGATAGGGATGATTGGTTTTTCAATGGATGTCACTGCGCGTAAGCAAGCAGAGTCTGCCCTCAAAGAGAGTGAAGAACGCTTTCGCGCCTCGGTTGAAAATATGTTGGACTGCTTTGGCATCTACCAGGCGATGCGGAACGAGCAGGGTGAAATTGTCGATTTTCGGATTGAGTATGTCAATGATGCGGCTTGTCTCAACAACCGTATGACCCGTGAGCAGCAGATCGGGCGAGGTTTGTGTGAACTGATGCCGGGACACCGAACCTATGGTTTGTTTGATGAATACTGTCAGGTCGTTGAAACCGGGCAGTCACTCGTGAAAGAAAATTTGGTTTATCAGGCAGATGGCGAACAAGAACGCTTAATTAGAGCTTTTGATGTTTGCGTGGCTAAACTAGGCGATGGCTATGTTGCAACTTGGCGCAATATCACCGATCGCAAACAAACGGAAGCAGCCCTGCGCCAAAACGAACAGCTCCTGCGGCTAGCGCTGACAAGTGCCCAAGCTGGCTCCTGGGATTGGGAGATTCAAACGGGTAAAATTGCTTGGTCGCCTGAAAACTTTAATCTGTATGGACTTGATCCCACTCAGATTACCCCTCAGTACGAAGATTGGAATAACGCTCTGCATCCGGACGATCGTGAACGGGTAAACGCTGAGGTTGCTCATGTGGTTGAGGCAAGGTTATCCAATTTTCGATCTGAATTTCGGATTGTTCATTCTCAGCTGGGCATTCGCTGGTTGCTCGGTCTGGGTCGCCTGACCTTCAATGAGCAAGGTGAACCCATGCGATTGAGCGGCATCAACATAGATGTTACTGACCGCAAACAAGCTGAGCAACGTTTATATGAATCGGAAGAGCGTTTGCAATTGGGGATGCAAGTCGCAGGTTTTGCGCTGGCCAGGTTTGATTACACCTCAAATACGGCTGAACTCTCACCGGAAACTGCTGCGCTGTATGGGTTGCCGACTGATCAATTAATCGTTCCGCGTGAACGCATCCATGCCACCTTTCACCCAGAAGAACAGGCCGAACTGACTCAGATCATCCAACAAGTGCTGGATCCAACCGGCACGGGCTGGTTTTCTCGTGACCATCGCATCGTTTGGAGCAACGGTGAGGTCAGATGGCTGGCTGTTCGCAAACAGGTGTTTTTTGATCATTCAGGTGAATCGCCAAAACCAACCCACGCGATTCTGGCAGCACTTGATATTACCGATCGCAAATTTGCCGAGTTGGAGCGCGAGCGTTTGTTGGCTCAAGAGCAAGTAGCCAGAACCGAAGCTGAACGGGCCAATCGGATTAAAGATGACTTTCTGGCGATTCTGTCTCACGAGTTGCGATCGCCGCTTAACCCCATTCTGGGCTGGACCAAGCTACTGCAAACCCGTAAATTTGACGAAGCCAGAACATTTGAAGCCCTCGCCACGATTGAACGCAATGCCAAACTGCAAACTCAGCTGATTGATGACCTGCTCGATGTCGCCAAAATTCTACGCGGCAAACTCAGCATGGCGACTGCACCTGTCAATCTGGTGGTTGTGATTGAAGCTGCCATTGATACCGTCAGAACCGCAGCCGTTTCTAAATCGATTCTGCTGCATCCCGTCCTATCCCAAATTGGCCTGGTCGCTGGTGACTCGGCACGGCTCCAGCAAATCGTTTGGAACTTGCTATCCAACGCCATCAAATTCACCCCCAGCCAGGGACGAGTGGATATTCGGCTTGAGCGAGTTGGCCATCAGGCTCAAATCACCGTTCGCGATACGGGCAAGGGAATCAGCGCTGACTTTTTGCCCCATCTGTTTGAAACATTTCACCAAGAAGATGCTTCCATTACCCGTACCTATGGCGGACTGGGGTTAGGGTTAGCGATTGTTCGCTCGCTGGTTGAGGCTCATGGTGGCACGATCGCAGCGGATAGTCCCGGTGAAGGGCTGGGCGCGACCTTTACCGTCAAATTACCCTTGCTGGATGCTGAACTAGAAACCAGCCAGCCTGATGAGTTAACCGAACAAGACCTCGATCTAACAGGAATGCGAATCCTCGCAGTAGATGATGAACCAGATGCTCGGAGATTATTAAGCGTATTACTGAGTGGATATGGCGCAGAAGTTTTGATTGTTGCGACTGCGACGGAAGTGCTCACAGCTCTAGAATCCTTTCAACCCGATGCATTAATTAGCGATATCGGCATGCCCAAAGTCGATGGCTATACATTGATTCGACAGATTCGCGCTTTGCCCGCTGACCAAGGAGGACAGATTCCCGCAATTGCTTTAACTGCTTATGCTAGAGAAGAAGATCACCAACGAGCGATCGATAGTGGTTATCAACGACAGGTCACCAAGCCACTTGATCCAACACAGTTAATTCATGCATTAATCGCAATTGTACGTAATCAGACATGACAATAAGGGCGAAAAAGGATGGAGAGTGGGAAGTGTTTGTTGATGAACAAAGTGGGCTGGCCGTACAACCGATCATTACTAATATCTGCATCACTGGTGTCGGCAGCAACCATCGCACCACCAAACAGAAAATCATTATCTGCACCGCCATAGATTGTGTCGGCTCCCAGTCCACCAAAAGCGGTATCATTTCCGGTGCCTGCATAGATCGCATCATTTCCACTGCCTCCGTCGAAAAAGTCATCACCAGCTTCGTCGTGATAACTGCTGTATCCCAGCGTATCGTTGCCGCTACCACCATAGAGAGAATCGTTACCTACATCACCAGCGATCGCATCGTTGCCGTTACCACCATTTATAGTGTCATTGCCGTTGCTGCCGTACACCGCATCGTTACCTGCCAGAGCATCAATCAAGTCGTCACCTAACGTACCAAATAAAATATCGTCACCATTTGTAGGAACTGCCATAGTTTTGTTCTCCTTGTGATAAATTGTTAGTTGAGTATGAATTCGCAATTGAGCATGAATTCACAAAAGAATCCGCCAGAGTTGTTTTGACTGACTCAGGTATAGACTTCAACATGAGACATATACAAACGCACATGAAGTTTATAGACTAGTGAGTTCATCAACAATCCCGAAAGTGATGTTTTGGTGCTTGAAAAACTCGACTTTTCTTGCCGCCACCCGATGCAGAATGAGAAGAATGTTCTGAGTGGGGTTCGGTTTTTAATTGCGAATCTACGCAAAATAATTTGAATAAGCCTAAATTTAGGATGTATTGGCTATAGCTTAAATGCGACCAAGTCGATTCAGACGATAGCCGTAACGCATACGACTACTAGAATCGAGCCAATACATAAAAAATCAATCTGGCAATTAGCTCTAGAAGTTATACCAAAAATAAATTTCAACTTCAATTAGAACGTGCATTGCTTCGCTTCCAGATTATGGCAGAGTTTTCCTCGCAAGGGTTGGTATAGGCCGAATCAAAGATGCTGCACTCGGATATCTCCGAATAGGAACATATTTCCATTCGGAATCAGGCTGAGATCCTCCTGAGATCCATTGCTGGCTTTCCTCTGGAATGAGTTCCAGATGTTGATTGGCAGTCGTTATTGTTGTCGTATCAACGGATTTCATATGCATTTTGTTCCTGTTTTGAACTTCGATTGTGTTGGTCTATATTTCTAAGACTAATCGGCGTTTTGGTGATTGTCGTTACCAAAAATGTCAGGACTTGCAAAATCGAAAGCATGAGGAAGTTTCTTATCAAAAATATTGATTTTTATAAATGCTATTAGGACAGTTCTCATGCATGAGTTGATGACTGTTAGTGTTGCTTCCGTACTCTTAATAGCCAATATTAGACGGACCTGCGTCGCTTTTTACGAGTATCGCGTTCAACCTGCGATCGCCCATGTTATTAAATTTATCTAACAAAGCCCTGGAAATACTGATAAAGACTTTAACTCACCCGTTAAATCTGCAAGAATACAAGCACTTCCAGAAAATGTCTGAAAATGTCAGGTGACATTGGAGTAACACTCACCCATGGAGATTGAACAGGTACTGAAATTTGCCAGTGATTTGCTGGTGCAGCGGGCGCTACGTCCCCTCAGCGATGTTGAAACATTGCTTTTACGGGGTGCCTTGAATCGGCAGACCTATGGGGCGATCGCCGAAAGCAGCGGCTACTCTGTCAGCTACCTGTGTAAAAATGTTGGCCCAGTTCTCTGGCGTGATCTCAGCTTGGCGTTGGGTGAACCCGTGGGTAAGAATAACGTTAGGGCAATGCTGGAACGATTACGAGAACAATCGGAGCAACAGCAATCCATGTCTCCTCCTGTCGCTCAAGCGCTTCCTCCTGAAGAGGTTGGCACTAAAGCCGACTGGGGCGGAGCAATTGATGTCTCGGTTTTCTTTGGACGATCCTCTGAACAGGAAAAAATTAGCCAGTGGATTGTTTCCGATCGCTGCCGATTCATTTTGCTATTGGGTATGGGCGGCATTGGCAAAACGGCTCTCTCGATCAAAGTGGCACAACAGGTGCAAGCTGATTTTGAGTTTGTCATCTGGCGTAGCTTACGGAATGCACCACTGGCGTTAGATCTGCTGGTGGATTTGATCAAGTTCCTGGCGCAAGAACAGGATGTTGAGATTCCCGATAGTGCTGAGGCCGCTGGCTTCATGTTGCTCCACTATTTGCGTCAGCATCGTTGTCTGCTGATTTTAGATAATGCCGAAACGCTTTTGCAGGCGGGCGATCGCAGCGGTCATTATCAACCGGGTTATGAAGAATATGGGCGGCTGTTTCAACAAATCGGTGAAACCGCTCACCAGAGTTGTCTCATGGTCACCAGTCGAGAACCTCCCTTTGATGTGGTGCCGAAAATGGGGGTGAAGCTACCGCTGCGATCGCTCATCATTAAAGGACTGCCCCATATTGAAGGACAGGCTTTAATCAGCAGCACAGGCCAATTTACTGGTGATCTGGTTGCATGGCAAATCATCATTGAGCGCTATGCGGGCAATCCGTTGGCGTTGAAAATTGCCGCCGCTTTTATTCGTGATCTTTGTAACGGAGATCTGTATCAGTTTTTAGAAGTTTTAGGACGGTCTACTTTTATTTTTGATGACATTCGTGATTTGTTAGATCAACAATTTCAACGACTGAGTCCAAATGAAACCGCAATTATGTTTTGGCTTGCCATCAAGCGGCAACCTGTAACCATTCAAGTCTTGGCAGAAGCGCTTTTGCAACCCATTCCACCCCTGGAACTACTGCGGGTCATGTTTGCCCTACAAGGTCGTGCCCTGGTCGAAAAAATAGAAGTGGAGAACCCAGAAATTGGCAAAACAGAAAATTGCTTTACTCAGCAACCGGTGGTGATGGAATATGTCACGCGCGTTTTGATCGATCGGGTGAACGAGCAGATTTGTAACTGGCAGGTGGGTGGGGCGATTCTCTGCGAGCCGACAAAGCCGAACGCAAACCTTGACTTTTTGCGTCAGTATGCCTTACTTCAGGCTCTCGCACCAGATTACGTTCAAGAGATGCAAAGTCGCCTGATTCTTCAACCATTGCTAGAAAAGCTCAAAACCCATTGGGGTAGTGATGCCGCGATTCAACAGCAGCTCATGCAGATCACTCAGGCTTTCAAAGGCCAGCCAGCCCAAATTGCCGGATATAGCACTGGCAACATCATTAATCTGCTCCGCCATTTACAGGTAGATTTTCAGGGTTGCGACTTTTCCAATCAAACCATCTGGCAAGCCAATCTGCTGGATTTGCCCTTGCATGATGTCAATTTTGCCCAGGCTGATTTATCAAAATCACGGTTCTCGCAAAACTTTGGCTGGATTCAAACCGTTGCCTTTAGCCCTGATGACAACTATCTCGCAGGGGGTGATAACTCCGGCATGATTCATTTGTGGAATTGTAAAACGGAGCAGCACCAACTGGTTTTGCAAGGTCATCAAAGCCATGTTTATGCGATCGCCTTTTCGCCTAATCGTCACTATTTAGCCAGTGGCAGTTTCGATGGTGCTGTCAAACTTTGGGATATCCGTAACGGCCAATGTCTTTCGACTATCCAGGGGCACAGCAATATCACAACCTGGGTAACCTTTTCCAAAGATGGAGATTGGCTGGCTAGCTGTAGCGTTGATGGCACGATTAAACTTTGGAATGCTGAAACGGGTCAATGCATTAAAACATTTACCGTGAATCCATTACCCATTCGTGGCCTTGTCTTTACCCAGGATCAACAGTATCTCATCAGTGGTTGTGCTGATCATCTGATCAGAGTTTGGAATGTTGCCACTGGCGAATGTGTCAATGCTTTTGTCGGTCACACTGCCGCAATTCGTTCCATCGATCTTTCCCCCGATGGTCAATATATCGTCAGTGGCGGTGATGATAATACTGTAAAAATTTGGGAGATTCAGTCAGGACAATGTGTGCAGACGTTTGAGGGACACAAGCAGCTAGTTTTTTCTGTTGCCTTTTCTCCCAATGGGAAAATGGTTGCCAGTGCCGGAGCCGATCAAACCGTCAGGCTATGGAATCTTGCCGGGGGGCAATGTTTAGCATGTTTTCGAGAACACAAAAGTATCGTCTTTGGGGTTGCTTTTTCTCACGATGGCCATACCCTCGTGAGTGGCAGTATGGATCGTATGGTCAAACTATGGGATGTCGCCAAACGTCGCTGTTCTAGAACTTTTTCAGGTCATAAAAACGTGATCTGGTCTGTTGCGGTGGTTCCTCAGCTGATGAAAGGAACGCATCAGCCAGGATCAAGTGCCCATATAGCAGACCCTGCATCTCAACTGCCGAGCAGTTCCCTCGTTGCCACTGGCAGCTTTGATGGCAAGATTAGACTGTGGAATATTCTCAATGGTCAGTGTATTACTACAATGCCCCATTTAAGTGAGGTGCTGGCTTTGGCAATCAGTCCCGATGGCACAACATTGATTAGCGGCAATAGTTCTCATCAGTCCTCGATTAAAGTCTGGGACCTCCAGAGTCAGAGTTGCCTAAAGACGATTCCGGCTCACACAAATATGGCAAAAACCCTCTGCTTTAGCCATAACGGTTTATTGTTTGCCAGTGGCGGTGGAGACAAGATTGTGCAGCTTTTTCATAGCCAAGACCATCAAGTGGGGCATAAACTGGTCGGACATCAGGATACCATTCTTGCGGTTGCTTTTTCTGGTGACGATGCGCTCATTGCCAGCAGCAGCCTGGATCAAACAGCGCGAATTTGGGATGTGGAAACGGGTGAGTGTTTGCATGTTTTGACCGGCTATCGTAATCCTGTGTTGTCTGTAAGATTTCATCCCCATGAATCCATTCTGGCAACTGGCGGCATTGACTCACTCAAACTCTGGCTATTGCAGGATCAACAGTGGCAACTGATCCTGACCATTCAGGAGGGGTATAGTGTTGTGACTGCGATCGCCTTCTCATCTGATGGCAAACTCATGGCAACTGGCAGCTTTGACAGAACGGTTCGGATTTGGGATTTTGCTTCTAAGAAGTGTCTGAGAGTTATTCAAACGGGTTGCTGCTTATATTCATTGGTCTTTAGCACTGATGACCAATTTCTCATTAGTAGCGGAGATAATGGTTCTGTGCAAATTTGGCAGGTGGAAACTGGGGAATCCTTCCGAGTGATCAAATTACCCAATCTATATGCGGGTATGAATCTTGCGGGTGTTAAAGGGATGACTGAAGCTCAGCAAGCAATGTTGGTCAATTTGGGTGCCACTCGCCCATAAAGGAGGGAGCGCACGATGGAATTTTCTCAGGCAATAGAATTGATCAATGAATTGTTTACTCACCATTTTCTGCGCTGTTTAACAGATGTGGAGGTGCTAATTTTGCGCGGCGGTTGGGAACGCCAAACCTATGAAGAGATTGCAGCAACAACCGGCTATGCCAGCAGCTACTTGCAGAAAGATGTCGGTCCTAAACTGTGGCGGAATCTCTCTACAGCGCTGGGCGAACCCGTCAGCAAAACCAACTTTAAGGCGGCATTGGAACGGCGATGGGAACAGCAGCCTTCTTCAACTGGAGCGGCTCAACTGGTTGAATCTGCTCAAGCCGCTCAGTCGGTTCAATCGACTCCACCTACCATATTCACACCTTCATCAGTTCCCAAGCTGGCACCGTCAAACGCCCAGGTTCTTCCAGGAATGACCGACTGGGGCGAGGCGATCGATGTATCTGCTTTCTTGGGGCGATCGCACGAACAAGCAACCCTCAGCCAGTGGATTATTGGCGATCGCTGCCGGTTCGTTCTCCTGCTGGGCATGGGCGGAATTGGCAAAACTGCGCTTTCTATCAAAGTAGGCCAAACCATGCAGCCCGATTTTGAGTTTGTCATCTGGCGTAGCCTGCGCAATGCCCCCCCCATTCTAGATTTATTGGCCGATCTGCTCCAGTTTCTTTCTCAGAAGCAAGATCTGGAAGGGACCCATCTCGTTGATGCAGAGATTTCCCAGTTGCTTCAATATTTACGCAGCCATCGTTGTTTATTGATTCTGGATAATGCTGAAGCGATTTTACAGGCGGGCGATCGTTACGGCAACTACCGACCAGGATACGAAGGCTATGGCCAGTTATTTCGACAGGTGGGTGAAACAGCTCACATCAGTTGTTTGATGGTCACTAGTCGAGAGCGCCCACAGAATTTAGTCACCAAATTTGGCCCACAGCTTCCCATGCGCTGCCTCAGTCTCAGCGGGCTGAAGCACTTGGACGGACAGGCTCTTTTGCATAGCATTGGACAATTCAACGGCACTGCTTCAGAATGGCACTCGATTATCGATCGATATGCAGGTAATCCGCTGGCACTCAAGATCATGGCTGCATTCGTCAGCGAGGTGTTTGCAGGGGATTTGAGTCAATTACTGACGTTCCTGGGTCAGTCGTCCTACATTTTCGAAGATATTCGGAAACTGTTAGACCAACAATTTCAACGCCTGAGTCCTCAAGAACAGCAAGTTATGATGTGGCTTGCAATTCAACGAGAACCCGTGAGCTTGCTGGAATTACGGGAAGACTTAATCTCCACGTTGTCTCCTCCTGACTTGCTCCAGGTGTTATCCGCCTTACAAAGCCGATCGTTGATCGAAAAAATTGAAACTTTGTTTACTCAACAGCCAGTTGTGATGGAGTATGTCACCGGCAATTTGATTGAACGCGTGTGCCAACAGATTTGCAATTGGGATGAAGGTGATGCGATTACTTCTCAGTGCATTTTTCAGCAGTATGCCCTGATGCAAGCTGAAGCGAAAGAGTATGTCCGAGATACTCAAATTCGATTGATCTTGCAGCCCGTGATCGATCGTCTGATGGATCACTTTGGCACGGTTGGGAACATCGAACAACGCCTGCAAGCAATGTTGCGAATCATGCGAGCTAATCCCACCCAGTCCAGAGGATATGCTGCTGGCAATATCATCCACATTCTGCGTCAGCTCAGCGTTGATTTGTCAGGGTATAACTTCTCCCAACTCACCGTTTGGCAGGCAGATTTGCAGGGACTCACTTTATATGACGTTGATTTTTCTCAGGCAGATTTGTCAAAATCGCGGTTCTCTCAAACGTTTGGCTGGATTCCGGCGATCGCCTTCAGTCCCGATGGAGAATACTGGGCGGCTAGCGATTCAACAGGGCTAATTCATCTCTGGGTTGATCGGCTCAAACCCAACCAGGTGACGCTGAAAGCACATCAGTCTTTTACCTATACTCTGGCAATTTCTCCCGATAGCCAATGGCTGGTGAGTGGCAGCACAGATGGCACGATCAGACTATGGCAGGCAAAAACAGGACGATGCCTGCACTCGATCAAAGCCCATTCCACTATCATCTGGGCTGTTACCTTTTCCGTTGATAGCCAGTGGTTTGCTAGCAGTTGTGAAGATGGCACTATCAAATTTTGGGACTGTCAAACCGGCCAGTGCTACAAGACATTAAATGCAGATAGTTCATCAGTGCGCTCAATTAAGCTGACCTCCGATCAACGTTACTTGGTCAGCGGTAGTGCCGATCATCTCGTTCGTTTGTGGGATTTATCCCAGGGAACTTGCATCAGAACATTCTCAGGCCATTCTCACACGGTCTGGACAGTGGATATTTCGCCGGACGATCGATTTATCATCAGTGCCGGGAATGACTATTTGATTAAACTGTGGGATCTCCAGACTGGCGAGTGTTTGTACGACTTTGAAGGGCATACGCTGCAAATTTGGCAGATTGCCTTTTCGCCCGATGGTCAAACGGTGGCCAGTAGCAGCATGGATCAAACCGTTCGATTGTGGGACATCAAAGATCGGCAATGTGTTGCCTGTTTTCGAGGTCACAGCAGTATGGTGATGTCGGTTGCCTTTGCTGCGGATGGCAAAACGCTGCTCAGCGGCGGCATGGATCGGCTGATTAAACAATGGGATGTGACCAGTAAAGTCTGCGCAAAAACCTGGTCTGGTTATCGCAATATTATTTGGTCAGTTAGATTTTCTCCTGATGGTCATGCGATCGCCAGTAGCAGTCTGGATGGGACTGTGAGAATCTGGCAAATTAATGATTCTGAAAATTCTCAAACTGATTCGCGAATTCATGTTTTCCAGTCTCAGTGCAGCCAAACCCTAAAGCATCCGGCTGAAGTTCATGCGATCGCCTTTAGCCCTGATGGATGCCTCCTGGTGAGTGGTAATCTGCATACCCAATCCACTCTGAAAGTGTGGGATATGCGAACGGGAGTTTGTTTAATCACCATTCCAGCCCATATTGGTAAGGTGAATTCCGTTTGTTTTCACCCAAACGGTGTCCTGATTGCGAGCGGTGGGGATGATAAAGACGTACAGATTTTTGATCTGAAGCAGCAACGGATAGACAAAATTTTGCAGGGGCACAAAGCCGTGATCTGGCATGTTGCCTTTTCCCCGGATGGTCGGCTGCTTGCTAGTGGCAGCTTTGATCAGATGGTGAGGATTTGGGATGTTGATTCTGGGCAATGTTTGCATATCCTCAGTGGCCACACGAATGCACTGACCACGATCGTATTTCATCCCGTTCTACCGTTGATTGCAACTGCCAGTTCCGATGCAACAGTGCGATTATGGTCGCTAAAAACGGGAGAATGCGATCGTATTCTCAGTGATCACCATGATGTTGTCATGGGCATTGCCTTTTCTCCCGATGGTCAAACTTTTGCCACGGGTTGTTTCGACAAAACCGTTCGGATTTGGGATGCGGCGTCCTGGGAATGCCGAGCGATTTTTCAGGCCAATGCATCTGTGCATTCTGTGGCCTTTAGTCCCGATAGTCAAACCCTGGTAAGCGGTGGCGATAACGGCACCCTGCAACTGTGGAATCTGGCAACACAAGACTGTATCCAGGTGCTTGAGCTGCCAGAACTATACGCTGGTATGAAGATTCGCGGTGTTCAGGGATTGAGTGAAGCACAACAAGCGATGTTGGTCTCTTTAGGAGCGATCGCCTCTTAAACCGAATGGTATGGTTGAGCGTCACGCAGAAATGATATCGTCACCAGTGCTCGTATGGATAATGATGTCTCGTCCCATTGTTGCGCGACCACCACAAACGGCTTCTGCATTGGCTTCTGATATGCTGCTTAGCAGTTGATTCAGGGTTACTTGCAGTTTACCTTTTTGTGCAGTTTTCTTGTTGATTTGTTTCATGGTTATTCTCCATAGGGGACAGGATAAATTGGAGGGAAAAAGGGCGATGCACCCTGGAACCTTCAAGTGGCAGCAGTCAGCAGGAATACCAGTTTAGGCGTTATGCTTGACCTTGACTGGAATTAGAGTGCCACCACCGGACGTAGAGGATGTAACTTCTCCGTCAATTCCGTCAAACTTTAGATAGGCAGCACCACCGCTTACCGTTTGCTGAGCCGTTTCAGGGAGGGGTTGCAAGAGGGATTGAACGATGGAGTTGGACTGAATTGGTTTCATGATTTTCTCCTTGTTGAAAAGTGATGGATTGGAACAGGAAGGCGATCGTTCTGTAGGAAACAGAAGGGCGATCGCAATACTTACAAAGTGAATTCTCATCAATTGATGAATTTGCACCGCTGATTCTTTTCAGTGGATTCAGGTACAGATTGCAATGACAAGTTCATGTTTGCCTGTTGCACTCTGTTCTTACTTCGAACTTCGAGCGTATTGCTCTACAGTCCCAATCCTAATCGGGGCTCCGGGAATTGTCGTTACTAGAAATGTCAGGACTTACAAAATTGAGCGCATAAGACAGCATTCTGCCCAAAGTATTTCCGAGCAAGACTGTCAGGATGTTTCTCTTGCATGGGCTATTGGCTATGGGTGCCGCTTTAAGAGATTGCGGCTCTTAATATTTCTTAAACCTGACATTTTCAGACATTCTGATGGGTGATCCTAACTTTTTAGATGACGACAAGCTAATTTCTGTAGCCTAGTCCTGAATTCAGCCAACAGCGTATCAGTGGCGATACATTGAGCAACACAAACTTGAATCACCAGCAGCCAAAGCCATTTTGCAAGTCCTGACATTTTGGGTAATGACGATCAAACAAGCGTCTCTTAGTCTGAAGAGAAGGCTTGCATAAAACGAGCCTCAACGAACCAATAGGTGTTGAGGTAATTACGTTCCAACTTAAACGTCTACAGGGACTAATTGACCCGTTGACGGAGCGGTAATGCCTGGTACTGTACTTCATTCGAGGAAAACAATGAAACGGATTCACCTTTTAACCAAAACCAGCAACCAAGAGCTTCAGAAACCTATCTCTGAACCTGTATTGCAAGACCTTCCGGATACTGAGAGCCAAACGATTCAGGGTGGTGGTTTGCTACTGCCAGCAGTTCAATCAGCAAGGGAAGCATCTCGTTAAATATCACTGAGTCCTATAAAGGATAACCGAAAAGGAATCAGTTGAAGACGAATCAGTCTGCAAGAAATTGCTCTTAAATTTCTACAATCCTAAACCGACAAGGAAGGTAACGAATATGTTCAATCTGTTCAATTTTCAAGTCAAGTCTGCAAATCAAGTCAAATTGCCCCAAGTATCCGATCCTCTTTGGACTGACTTATCTGCCAATCAGTCTGCATCCTATACAGGAGGTGCCCGAGTTATTCGATGCCGAACCAAGCTCAACGGTATCAGACTTTGCGTGGAAAGAGAACCCGGTGTTGATTAATTGGTGAAGTCTACGATCGCAGAATGATGGTTACAGCCTTAATTTCCTATCGGAGATTCACTCATTATGTTCAATCTGTTCAATTCTCAAGTCAAATCTGCAAATCAAGTCAAATTGTCCCAAGTATCCGATCCTCTTTGGACTGATTTATCGGCCAATGAGTCTGCATCTTATACAGGAGGGATGAAGTGTCGTTGGAGACGCGATGGCACGCTTGTTTGTAAAGCAGAAGGTGTTCGTTAATCGTTCAACTTGAGATCCCCCTCGCCTCCCTTAACAAAGGGGGAACCGAGCCAAGAAGTGCTTAAAGTCCCCCTTAAAAAGGGGGATTTAGGGGGATCGAACACAAGAAGTGACATCAAAACGAATTTATTTTCGATCTACTGAGCCTACAAAATTAGCCTAGATAAGCTACTCCATCTTGTAGCTTATCGGCACAAAAATCATTGCAATCAAGT
Source organism: Elainella saxicola E1 (assembly GCA_002796835.1). Lineage (GTDB taxonomy): Bacteria > Cyanobacteriota > Cyanobacteriia > Elainellales > Elainellaceae > Elainella > Elainella saxicola. Next base: position 78,934 of record LUGL01000038.1, read on the forward strand.
AGACGTAGCCAGGATGCTCATTATGAAAAAATATCTCAAAATTCTTTCAAGCAACATTCAATCCGACCTACAACCTATCCCAGAAACGATTCAAGCAGACATTTGTGGTGGAACATTTACACCAAAAGAGCAGGTGGCTCTGAATGAAGATACACAGCGATCAGGCCCTTCAACAACAAAGTCAGATTCCTGGCCCTGGCAAGTGAGCCTGAGATACTGAATCTGGTGAGCCTGTACACAAGCGTTTGTCTCAAAAAACACGACATCAGAATGTCTTCCCGCTGCATCCGCTACTATGAAACACTCTTTTGTGAAATACCCCCTGATTCGCCAACACAGTGAGGAAGACTGCGGCGCAGCCTGCCTTGCTTCGATCGCCCGTTACTATGGACAGCAGTTCACCATTAGCCATATGCGCGAACGGGTGGGCACGGGTCCACAGGGGACCACCTTACTGGGACTGAAACGCGGAGCCGAGAGCTTGGGACTTCAGCCCAGAGCCGTCACCGCCCACCCTACCATCCTCGATCGCTTGAACGACCTCCCTCTACCCGCCATCATCCACTGGCAAGGCAATCATTGGGTGCTACTGTACGGCACGCGGGGCAGGCATTACGTAGTTGCGGATCCGGGTGTAGGCCTGCGCTATCTCGATCGCCAAACTTTACAGGAGGGCTGGCGCGATCGCGTCATGCTGCTGCTTGAACCCGATCCCATTCAGTTCTATCAACAACCTGACGATCGGGCTGAAATAGGTGGGCTGTTCCGTTTCCTTAAACGAGTTGCGCCCTATCGTGGCATCCTCGCGCAGGTGTTGCTGTTCAACGCCATTCTGGGGTTACTGGCTCTGGCTTCCCCGTTTTTGCTCCAGATTCTTACCGATGAGGTATTGGTGCAGGGCGATCGGCAACTCTTAATCCAGGTGATCATTGCTGTAGGCATCATGCAGTTGATCAGCAGTAGCTTGCAGTTGATCCAGGCGAATCTGATTGCCCATTTTTCTCAGCGGATTCAGTTAGGGCTGGTGCTGGAATTTGGGCGGCAGATTTTGCGATTGCCGCTGACCTACTACGAATCCCGCCGCAGTGGAGAAGTGACGAGTCGGCTGGAAGATATTCAGGAGATCAATCAACTGATCGCTCAGGCCGTGGTGCAATTGCCTAGCCAATTTTTTATCGCCCTGATGTCGGCGGGATTGATGGTATTTTACAGTCCCATGCTGTCTGGGGTTGCACTGGCGATCGCCCTAATCATGGCCCTTTCGACTGTTCTATTTCTGCCTATGTTGCAGCAGAAAACCCGAAATTTGCTGGTGCTTTCAGCGGAAAATCAAGGTGTATTAGTCGAAACATTTAAAGGAGCCTTGACCCTGAAGACGACTGGCTCAGCCCCACATTTTGCTGACGAACTCCACAATCGCTTTAATCGCCTCGCCTGTTTGAGGTTAGGGACGTTACAAATTAGTATTGTTAACCATACTTTTTCTCGTTTTGTGGCAGGTCTGGGTAGCATTGGGCTGCTCTGGGTGGGTAGTGGACTTGTCATGCAAGGCAACCTCACAATTGGGATGTTGCTGGCTTTCATCACGATGAATCGACATTGCACAAATTTTGTTGATGAAGTCATTGACTTTATTGATGAATTAACTCGTGTGAAAACAGCGGCGCAGCGTTTGAGCGAAGTGGTTAATGCAACGCCAGAATCTGTTGCTTCAGCCGCTAATGCCTGGGTGAAGATTCAGCCGGATGCCGATATCACCTGTCATCAACTTTGCTTTCACCATGCCGGACGCACCAATTTGCTTGAGGATGTTGATCTGAGCTTACCCGGTGGCTCAGTGACTGCCTTGATTGGCAAGTCGGGTTGCGGCAAGAGTACGCTGGCCAAGTTAATCGCGGGACTGTATCCCCCTTTATCGGGCAATATTCAGTTTGGCCCCTTTAACCAGAGCGATCTTTCGCTGGATTGCCTGCGTCAACAGGTGGTGCTGATTCCGCAAGAAGCGCATTTCTGGAATCGATCGATCTTGGAAAACTTTCATCTGGGCAATCCACACGCTACCTTTGAGGAGATTGTGAAAGCATGTCAGATTGCGGGTGCAGATACATTTATTCAGCAGTTGCCACAAACGTATCAAACAGTATTAGGCGAGTTTGGCGCTAATTTATCCGGTGGTCAACGTCAACGTCTGGCGATCGCCCGGGCGCTGATCAATAACCCTCCCATTCTGATCCTGGATGAATCTACGGCTGCACTCGATCCCATCAGCGAGGCTGAGGTGTTGGATGCGCTGCTGCGCTATCGTCACGGCAAAACGACCCTGTTGATTAGTCATCGACCCCGTGTGATTGAGCGGGCAGATTGGATTGTGTTGTTAGAGCAGGGGCAGGTCAAGCTGCAAGGTCAATCCCAATGTTTGAAGCAGCAACCGGGTGATCACCTGCCATTTCTGGTTGCTTAATCTCAGATCTTGCACCTTTTGCAATAACCCGCTCGCAGATAAATCGCGAGCTAATGGATCAACCCCACTAAAGTGGGCTGAAAGGCTTGTTTAGTCTGCTTTAGCAGAGTTGCACTATTAGTCCGCAGTTTACTTGCGGACGGGTCATGAAGCCAGCAATTAGAACAGGTGAAAGTCTGAGTTAATCTAACTTTAGTGGCTTCATTTCATGTTAATAGAGGGTTTATTACACATGACTGCTCAACGTCCATTATCATCAGCGTTTTCATTCTCGAAAGCATTACCACAGTCATTCCCGTCTCAGACAGATCAGAATACAGAATCATCGACCGTTCCGTCTTCTGCCCTTTTGGCCCCAGAGCTCCTCAGCACTGATGCTTTGCCTGCTGTCAGTCGATGGATGCGGTGGGGAGGACTGGTGATTGTGGCTTCAGTGAGTGGGGCGATCGCACTGGCCGCCATCACTCCCTACTCGGTTACGGTAAAAGCCAAGGCGGTGGTTCGCCCCACTGGTGAGTTGCGACAGGTGGAGGCGCTGACATCCGGCACAGTCGTGCAGATTTTGGTTGCTGAAAATCAAGCAGTCCAGGTAGGGCAGACGATCGCTCGTTTGGATGATGCCACCGTGCAAAATCAGCGGCAACAGTTAGAAACTCAACTCAAACAGGCTCAACAACAGGAGCAGCAAATCACTGCCCAAATTCACCAGGTAGAACAACGCTTACAGGCAGAGCGCGATCGCTCCTCCCGAATCATCCGAGCCAATCAGGTGCAATTGCAGCAGGCCGATCGAGACCGTCAAGCACAGACAATTACCGCCTCCAGCACTGTAGACGAGGCTCTGGCAGAACTCCGCTCCAAGCAGGCTCAACTGGCTGCTGCGAATGTCAATGTTAATCGTTACCAAAGTCTGGTGAGTCAGGGTTTAATTACCCAGGCGACCCTGGAAACTGCTCAGCTAGAGGTGAAACAACATCAGGAAGAAATTGCTGCAATGCAAGCAAAACTGCAACGCCTGCGGACTTCGCTGAATCCAAGTCGGGCAGCAGCGCAAATGATTGAAGAAAATATTGCGCAAGAACAAGCCAGTTACCAGGCTGCGATCGCCCTTCTCAATCAAGAAAAACAAGCCTTGATTCAAAAACAAATGGATAGTCAGCAGCAGCAAATTCAAAATCAACAGGCTTTACAACAGAACACGCAAGATTTGAAAAAAACAGAAATTTTGGCTCCCATCACAGGGACTCTGTTTCAGATGCAACTGCGCAATCCGGGTCAGGCAATCGCGTTGGGTGAGGCGATCGCTCAGGTTGCTCCCCATTCCGCCACTCCTACGATTAAAGCGATCGTATCCAGTTCCGAAATCAATGATTTAAGGGTTGGGCAATCAGCTCAGCTTCGTATTACAGCTTGTCCCTACACAGACTACGGCACGTTTAAGGCGACGGTTCAGCAGATCGCGCCCGATGCGACATCACCGGGTTTTTCAAATTCATCGACTGAATCCACAATCTCAGGCAATGGATACGAAATAACATTGATACCAGAATCACCAAATGTAAATTCTACTCAATCTCGATGTCAACTACGCCCTGGTATGACGGGTAGCGCTTACATCACGACGAGCAACAAAAAGCTACTTGCTTTTCTGCTAGACCTCATCGGCAATATCCACTAGCAGGTCATTGGACATGGCCTTCCAAGTGAGCTACTGATCTCTTAGCTCAACCAAGCTTGCATATTTACCTCAGTTCTTTTGACTAACTAGATGCAATGATAACCCCACACTTAGCTAGCAAAAAACATATCTTACAATACTTCTATACACTTTTGCGTCATAGATAGCGTTCACATGCGGCTGGGATCAATGCGATCGCCTGAGCCAATTTTCTCCGATCGTTAAGCCGATCGCTATTCTTCTGCCAATATAGCAGTTGGTAGATTAGGACATTGGATCAACATCCAAGGTGTCGAGACAAAGGCTTTAAATTCATCGTTTCGCGTTCATCATTCATCGTTTCGCACCACCGCCTGAAACTCTGGATGCTGGCGGATCGGATCAAACTCTGCTTCCATCTGAGCCAATTCTCGATAATCAGGATTTAATGTAATGGCTTTTGACAGAGCGGTAATGGTATCGGGGAGGTTGTCTTGCAGTGCATAACAGCGAGCCTGGTGATAGTGGCTTTCGGCATCGTCGGGGTAAAGCGTAATTGCCTGTGCAAAACTGGAGAGAGCTTCCTCATAGCGGCCCAAATTCATCAACACTTTACCGCGATTGCGCCAGGGAAAATGATGATTGAGAACAACAGCCTGATCGAAACTAGCTAGTGCTTCTTCATAACGACCTAAATCATTTAGAACATTACCACGGTTGTTCCATGCTTCGTGTTTGTCCGGCTTGTATTCGATCGCTTTTTCATAAGACTCGATCGCTTCCTCTTTGCGGCCTAAAGCAGACAGAGCAACACCTCGGCTGTACCACGCTTCGTGTAAGTCCGGCTTGTATTCGATCGCTTTTTCATACGACTCGATCGCTTCTTCGTTGCGACCTAAAGCAGACAGGGCAAGTCCTCGGTTGTACCACGCTTCGTGATCGTCCGGCTTGTATTCGATCGCTTTTTCATACGACTCGATCGCTTCTTCGTTGCGGCCTAAATAATACAGGGCAAGTCCTCGGTTGTACCACGCTTCGTGTTTGTCCGGCTTGTATTCGATCGCTTTTTCATACGACTCGATCGCTTCTTCGTTGCGGCCTAAATCATCCAGGGCAACGCCTCGGTTGTACCACGCTTCGTGTTTGTCCGGCTTATATTCGATCGCTTTTTCATACGACTCGATCGCTTCTTCTTTGCGGCCTAAATCAGACAGGGCATTCCCTCGGTTGTTCCACGCTTCGTGATCGTCCGGCTTGTATTCGATCGCTCTTTCATAC
>LUGL01000039.1 GCA_002796835.1 Elainella saxicola E1
AAAATCAGCCAAAGCGGATGACGTTGACCGCGAGCAGCACGAAACTCTGGCACTTGTTTGAGGTGGTCAATGAGATTCATGATTGATTCAACCATTGCGACGATTGAGCCTTAGTTTAATTTTTCTCTCCTTACTTTGAAACAACCCTGCCGGCTCTGCCGGGGGACTCCCCAAGTTTGACAGTACCGGGAATCTAAGGAAGAGTCTCTGCAACGTGACAAAAGTTGGAAGTCACGCCAAGGAGACTCAAATGAAAGATATCGGTAGTTTAAGTCACACAAAATGGGAGTGCAAATATCATGTCGTGTTCATTCCCAAGTATCGGCGTAAGACGCTTTACTATGAGCTACGGCAACATCTGGGCAAAGTCTTTCGAGAACTGGCCAATCAAAAGGAGTGTCGGATTGAGGAAGGACATTTGATGGCAGATCACGTTCACATGCTGATTGCGATTCCGCCCAAGTACTCGGTTTCTCAGGTTGTGGGATTCATCAAAGGCAAAAGTGCCATTGCGATTGCCAGAACGTATCTGGGGAAGCGACAGAACTTCACGGGACAGAATTTCTGGGCGCGGGGCTACTACGTTTCCACGGTGGGACGAGATGAGGCAGTGGTGCGACAGTACATTCGAGAGCAAGAGAAGGAGGATCAACGGTTAGAGCAATTGACGTTATGGCGGCAGGAGTGAGTGTGAGAAAGCCGCTTTGAGCGGCTCCCATATGCTAAAGCCTCCGGCTTTGCCGGAGGATATTTACTGGGTGATTATCGTGCGAGCAGGACGCTCGCCGCTGGCAAGATGCCTAAACTATAGATCAAATATGAATTGGACTTGTGTTGTAATTGTATTCGGTTTGAATCATATTTCAACAAGCACCGATTGAGATTCGATCGCAAAACGCTGATGCCGATCGTGCGGTAAATCAAAATCGATGGCTGGACCTTTTGGCATGATTTGATTTGGATTCAATTCTGGCAGTCCCACATAATAGATGCGTTTCACATGGTCTATACTGCACCATTGTTTGACTTCGGGCTGTTGATATAAATCTCGGCAATAACTCCAGAGATTGGGATAATCAACCAATCGTTTGAGATTGCATTTAAAGATGCCGTGATAGGCCAGATCAAAGCGGAATAACGTCGTGAATAAACACCAGTCTGCTAATGTGATGGTGTGACCGCATAAATAAGGCTGGCAATCGAGCACGGTTTCCCAGTAATCTAACGCTTGAAATAGTTCCGTAACGGCCTGATCATAGGCAGATTGGGATGCCGCAAAACCGCTGCGGTAAACGCCATTGTTAACTGGCTGATAGATGGCATCGATGGTTTGATCGATTTGCGATCGCAATGCTTCTGGATAGAAGTCCAATTCCGGATTTTTTGAGAACGCATTGAATTCCGAATTGAACATCTGGATGATCTGGCGTGATTCATTGTTGACGATCGTTTCGGTTTGCTTGTCCCACAGCACTGGCACCGTCACCCGTCCCGTATAGGTGGGATTAGCTTTGACATAGAGCTGCCAGAGATAATCTGCCTGATACAGCGGATCTGGAATACAGCCCGCATTGTCAGAAAACTGCCATCCCTGCTCGCTAATCACCGGATCGACGATCGATAGACCGATCGCATCTTCTAAGCCTTTGAGTGCCCGTAACAAAACGGTGCGATGGGCCCAGGGACAGCCAAGCGAAACATACAGGTGATATCGACCTGCTTCTGCCGGAAAATCACTGGAACCATCGGTACGAATTTGGTGATGAAACAGGGTTGGCATTCGCTGAAACTCACCTTTTTCATTGCGTTCCGTCCATTCAGTGGTCCACTGACCGTCGATTAATCGTCCAAGTGCCATGATGTTCCTGCTTGTGTATATTGAAATTGCTCAAGAAACGTAATCTTAGCTAAACGCATAGGCCGCCATGCTGAAAGACCCATAGACATAGCTGCTGTGCAGAGGTGTACCCGTTGCCGTTTCGCCGCCCGCTCCAAGCGCAACAAATAGAGGCAGCAAATGTTCATCGGTGGGATGATTTTCGATCGCAAAAGGAGCGATCTGGCGATAATTCAATAGTTGATTGACGTCATGTTGCGTCACCGCCTCTTTCAACCAATGATCGAATTTCGTCACCCATCCAGGCGGTTCTGCATTGTATGTGGGATTAAACCCATCGAAATTGTGGGTTGCTGCTCCGCTGGCCAGAAGTAAAACACCTTGATCTCGCAAGGGGGCCAGGGCTTGACCGACCCGAAAATGGTGATCTGGACCCAAGCGATACTGAATCGAGAGCTGCGTTACCGGAATATCCGCTTCCGGATAGGCGAGTATTAATGGTGTCCAGGCTCCGTGATCGAGTCCACGACTGGAATGCGTCTCCGCTCGAAGTCCAGCTTGAGACAGCAATGTGACCACCTGTTCTGCCAGTTCAGGTGACCCTGTGGCTGGGTAGGTCAAATTGTAGAGTGCGGCTGGAAAGCCCGAAAAATCATAAATGGTTCTGGGTAGCGGAGCCGTACTGGCGGTGGGATAGGGCGTATTCCAATGGGCAGAAACCACCAGAATTGCCTTCGGTTTGGGAAATTGCTGATGGAGCTGACGTAAAAAATCCTGAGCAGCACCCGATCGAATTGGCAAATCTGGGGCTCCGTGAGAAATAAATAGCGCAGGTAGGCGAGTCATAGTCACCTCTTTTAATGGCTTTAATGGCGGGGATGCGATCGAATGGAACTAAGGGCATAGGCTCCATCTCCTAAAAGAAATTGTACGAGACAGGCGATCGCAAAAAAGGCCGGAAATTCCCAACCGCCCCCTTCGTTGCTAAACATCCAACCGTTGGCCCCATGAGCCTTAAAGGTTGCAACTAACAATACTGGAAACAGAACCAACGCGACCCAACGGCTATAAAGACCTGCCAGCAACATGAGTCCACCTACCACTTCAGCTGGGGCAACCACATAGGCCATGAAGCCGGGTAATCCCAACTTCTCAAAGAACTGAGCCGTTCCCGGCAGTGTAAACACCGTGAATTTCAGCAATCCATGCGCCAGAAACAAAATCCCTAAACTGAGGCGTAATAACAAAATCCCATAGGGAGCAGTGTTGAGATCGATCGTCGGTTTCCCCAAGCGGGGCTGCTGGACCGTTTGAACCGGTGGATGATCGTGAATGGTAATCTTCATGGGCTTCTCCAGATTTACTTCTAATTAGAACTATTTATGAAAAATTGGTCGATCGAGGATCAAGGCGTAATTTCTACAGTTTTTGTGGAGGTCAATTCTAAGGCTAGCGGCTGGAAAGCGGTGCCTTTATGGCCACCATCACAGTGAGGGTAATTTTGGGATTGTCCACAGGTGCAAATCCAATGGGTTCCTGCTGCTAGCGTAACGGATACAGAGGATTGGGATTGAGGCTGAGCCATAATTTTTTACCCGATACTTCATTCTACTTCATATAGTTCTAGTTAGAACTATTCTGAATTTAGATTAGCACGATCGCCATCGCGCTGACAATCAGTGCTGACAATCAGTACTGACAATCGGTTAGTTCGATCGGATCACGCAACTGAATGCGGTCTAGAAAGCCTGCCGTAATCGACTCAATAAAACTTTCAATAGCTCTAGTTCAGAAGCTTCCAATCGTTCAAACCGCTGCTTCAAATCGGCAATGTGAGCCGGAAAGACCTGTTCAAATAAGGTTTCGCCCTCGGTGGTTAACTGAACAATTACACTGCGGCGATCGTCTTCGGGCACTGCTCGCTGCACCAACTGTTTCTTCTCCAGTCGATCGATTACACCCGTCAGCGTCCCTTTGGTAATCAATGTTTTTTCCCCAATCTCCCCCATGCTCATGCCGTTTGTATTTCCCAGGGTTGCAATCACATCAAACTGGGCTGGGGTCAGGTCATATTGCCGCACATAGGCTTCTGAGTAGGCAGAAAAAGCTTGATAGGCGCGGGCCAATTCCCGCATTGTGGCGAGGAATGGTTCTTTGGCCGCAGCCTTGGCCGCATTTTTCGCTGTAGTTTTAGCAGATGAAGAACGACGATCGGACATGGATAAGTGGGGTTAGCTAGAAGGGGCTTCTAAAAGCAATGGTTTGATTGAAACTTACGCGGTCAGCGGCATCGCTTAACGATCGTCAAAATGCTATCACAAGCTTTCTCTGGAAGCAGTCAGACCCAGCAACCCACATAAACGGATCACCTGTTGAACCATCACAATTTTCTCATTCGTACGATTGTCTGTACTCGTTTGATCAATCGCTCATCATCTCCTCGAAACAACTGGATTGGTTTGTGTTACGATTTGCGGCAGGTTTTAGAACTTGCTTGCATTCTCCAAGCTTTGATTTACCTCAGAGATAGAATTATGCCAACATTTACCTCGTCGAGCTTTCGCAGATTTGACTATTCCTCGATTGCCCTCCCCAGCACCACTTTGAGAGCAGTGGTTAAGAAAGATCTGGGTACATTGCAGGATCGTCAACCAATTCGAGCTTCTGGCATCGTGACGAAATCGAACTCTCTTCTTTACAGTTTTGTTGCCGATAATGCCCAAACGTTGGGAATCAAGCTGACCGATAAAACCAGCACTGACAGTTCAGGTGATCGTATCCTCAAGATCAAAGCGGTTCTTTTGAATGATGATGGCAATAAAGTTCCGGCGAATGCAGGTAGACGTGCAGATAACATTCTCAGTTTTCGGGCTGATCTTGCACCTGGTTCTTATTCCGTCAAAATTGTGTCTGGCAGCACTAAACAAGTGAAATATAAATTGGAGTTATTCCCTGGATTGGTATAACGGTAATCCTTCAAACTGACGATTCACCCCTATTCCATCCCCTCACTTTAGTGGATCAGTCGCGCCACGCAAGAACGAGCGACATGAACAAACTCTGCCAATGCAGCCGATCGCTCATTTTGTCGCCAGATCATCGCTGTTTTCACAGGGGGGATTTTTTCCTGCGGTTTTCTGTATACCACGCCGCTGCGCTGTAAATTTTGCAAAGAGGCCGGGACGAGTGCAATTCCCATTCTGCCTGCCACCAGACAAACGATCGTCTGAGTTAATTTTGCTTCCTGAATCACGTTTGGGCTGAGTCCTGCTTTCTGGCAGGCGCTGATAATTTGATCATAAAAGCCCGGTGCGAGATGACGCGGAAAGGAAATGAATTGCTCATGTTTCAGTGATTTTAGCGAGACCTTTGATTGAATCGCTAGAGGATGGGTTTCTGGTAACGCCAGTAGAATTGATTCTTCAAAAACGGTCAGCAAATTCAATCCGTCTTCCCGAATCGGCAGGTGAACAAATCCTAGATCGATCGCTCCTGCATGAAGGGCTTCAATTTGCAGCGTGGTATTCAATTCATTCAGCACTAGCTCCACATTGGGAAACTGTTCTCGAAACTGCCGCAAAATTTCTGGAAAGACACTGTAGGCGATCGCGCTGGCAAAACCAATGACCAATCGACCAATTTCACCCCGACTGGCTCGCTGTGCGGTTTGAATGGCCTGTTCTGCACAGGTGAGCGTTTGTCGAGCAGACTCTAAAAACATCTGTCCTGCCGGAGTGAGACGTACCTGGTGTTTATTGCGTTCAAACAACTGCACGCCTAATTCTTCTTCCAAACTACGAATTTGCTGGCTTAAGGGAGGTTGAGCAATATGCAAACGTTCCGCAGCCCGACTAAAGTTAAGTTCTTCGGCCACGGCAACAAAATATCGGAGATGACGCAGTTCCATAGCAATTGACAGCGCGTGATATCTTTTGCATATTACAACAGCTTCTAATATATATTGGACATCGTCGATCGCGCCGCCTAGGATGGAGGAAAAGTTCTGCAACAGCAGCGGAGGATCTGGAGCCGATCCAATCATTTCGTGTGGGAGTTTGGCAATGAAGCGGGTTTTGAAAATGGAATATTCAGGCTCAGGTGAGCAGGGCTGTTCGTCCATTGATCGAGTTCACAGTTCGGAAAAACAGCGATCGATCGCAATTTCTTTAGTTGGCTTTTGTGCATTCCTCAATTTATATACGCCACAACCACTCCTGCCACTCCTTTCTCATCTCTTTCAGTCTTCCGCATCGCAAGTTAGTTTAATCTTAAGTGCTTCCACATTAGGGGTGGCCATTACGGCACCCTGGGCTGGAGCTTTAGCCGATCGCTGGGGACGCAAGCGGGTGATCGTACCCTCGCTCCTTCTGTTAGCGATTCCTGGATTACTGGAAGCGACATCTGTCAATCTTCATGCTCTTATCTTCTGGCGATTTTTGCAGGGCATGCTGACCGCGATCGTCTTTTCAGTCAGTATGGCCTATATTAGCGAGGAGACAACCAAAACTAGCGTCAGCAAAACCATGGCTATCTATGTTGCCGGGAATGTTGTAGGTGGGTTTACCGGACGTTTTTTAGCAGGCTCTCTGGTTGATGTTTACGGCTGGCGTTGGGTCTTCGGGATATTGGCAGGCTTGACCTTGTTAGGAGGGATTTTCGCAGCAAGTTGGCTCCCCGTTGCCCGCAGATTTCAGCCCAGAACAACAATTCATCATTCTATCCAGGCCATGCGATCGCACTTGAGTAATCTGCGCTTGCTTGCGGCTTATGCCATTGGATTTAACATCCTTTTCTCGATCGTTGCCTTATTTACCTACATGAATTTTTACCTCTCAGCGCCGCCGTTTCATTTGGGCAACCTGATGCTGGGAGCAATCTTCTCAGTCTACCTATTTGGCGCAGTCATCACGCCTATTGCCGGACGCTGGATCGATCGCCTGGGTTATGCTCGATCGATTATGATTGCCAGTTCATTAGTGATGCTGGGCGCTTTACTGACGCTGATTCCCGCTCTGAGCATGGTGATAGTTGGATTAGCCATCAGTGCAGCGGCTACGTTTGTTTGTCAATCGATCGCAACCAGCTACGTTGGTACAACTGCTAAAATAGCCCGATCGTCAGCCACTGGTCTGTATGTAGCAACCTATTACTTAGGCGGCAGTTTGGGAGCCGTGATTCCCGGCTATTTTTGGAATATTGCAGGATGGACAGGCTGTATTATTTTAGTATTAGCAGTAGAGTTATTCACTATTTATCTATCCTCAACATTTTGGAAAAGATGAGCAAGTGAATCTTGCAATGAATTCCACTAGATTAAAAATGTACTCTTATTTCTCAGGAACGTAATTTTCTCAGGAACGTAGTTAAATAACCGGCATTGGTTGCTTGAACTGTCCGGGCAAACAAGGTGTCCACCCCACAAGAAATCTACTTGGTGCAATTCTTACTCCTAAAGATAGAGTAGCCTGCAATTAAGTTGTAGTATTTTGTAGTATAGTTAATGGGAGCTGTAGGAATGCAGCTTTCCAATTGATAAACCTTATCGTTGGTTTCAACGTCGTTGGTCCTGGTTGTTAATGTAAAGCGTTCGGATGCCCATTCCTTGCTGCTCTGCATTCACCTCCGATCGCGACTCGTCTACCAGGATTTTTTGAGTATATGCAGGTGCAAGAAAAACAGGCGATTGCGGGGGGAGCTACCCTGACAGCCTATGATTTATGGAAACTGTATGGCGATCATCCAGTGGTGCAAGGCATCAGTTTGACGGTGAATCCGGGGGAAGTCGTGGGTTTGCTGGGTCCAAACGGGGCAGGCAAAACCACTACAGTCGGTATGCTTTATGGAGCCGTTGTGCCCAGTCGGGGCTTTGTGCAATTGGGCGATATTCAGGTACAGCGTCAGGGACAGCAAGCCCGATCGAAAATGGGGATTGTCACCCAGGAAGATAACCTGGATCCAGATTTTTCGGTGATTGAAAACTTGATTTACTTTGCTCACCACTATCGGATTGTGGGGAAAGCCGCTCGATCGCGAGCCAGTGAACTGCTAGCCCTCGTTAACCTGGAAGAACAGGCTAAATATGCGATCGATGAATTATCGGGTGGCATGAAGCGGCGATTGGTGCTGGCGCGAGCGTTGATTAACCGACCTCAAATGGTGTTTTTAGACGAACCCACGACTGGTCTGGACCCGGATGCCCGCCAGGAATTCTGGAAGCTGGTGATTCACTTGAAACAGCAGGGTAGCGGTGTGGTGCTGACTACCCACTATATGGATGAGGCGCAGCGATTATGCGATCGACTCATGTTGCTGCAAACAGGCCAAGTGATTGATCAGGGAAGCCCAGCCGAACTGATTGAACGCACGATCGGCCAAGAAGTCGTGGAAATTGAAGGCATTGACGAGGCCGTGCTGCAAAGACTGGCCACTCAAGCCCAAACCTGGGGCCGCTCCTTTGGCAAAGGCTATTTGATCGCCCTGCCTGCCACAGCCAATCCGCTCTGGCAAGAACTAACCGCCTTGAATCCGGCCCGATTAGTGCGCCGCCAAGCCAACCTCGAAGATGTGTTCCTGCGTTTAACCGGAGGCCGACTGCAATGAAATCTCGATCGACGATTACCTGGTGGGGCATTTATTCGGTGTGGCATCGCCATGCCAAAGTCTATCAGCGCACCTGGTTGGTCAACTGTTTGCCTCCCCTTTCTGAGCCGATCATCTATCTTGTGGCGTTTGGTTATGGCCTGACTCCCCTGGTTGGTGAAATTCACTATGCCGGACAAACGGTGCCCTATCTCAAATTCATTGCTCCAGCCATGATGGCGGTGGGGGTGCTATTCCAATCTTTCTTTGAGGGAGCATACGCCAGTTTTATTCGGCTGCACTTCCAGAAAACCTGGCAAGCCTTGTTGACAGCCCCTTTAAGCTTCACAGAGGTCTTTTTAGGCGACTGGCTGTGGGCCACGACCAAAGGCATGATTGCAGGCAGCTTGACCGGGGTGATTGCCGTAATCTGGGGTCTCTACTCTGGCTGGAACTTGCTGCTGTCGTTGCCGATTCTGCTGCTGGGCAGTTTGCTATTCAGCGCCATGGGTTTGCTGACGGCTGGATCGGTTCGCACGGTCGATCAGGTCAACATTCCCATCTTTACGCTGATCGTGCCGATGTTTACACTGTGTGGCACCTATTTCCCTCGCGACACTTTGCCGCCTGTGCTGAATCGGATCGCCACCATTTTGCCACTGTCCTCCTTGACGGATCTGCTGCGCTGGAATCTGGGTCTGCCCGATCTCTGGTGGCTACAGCTCGGATGGTTGGCCGTGCTGATGGTGGTCTTTGCTCTGTTGGCGGCTCGCGCCATCTATCCGCAGTTGATTAAGTAGTTGATTCAATCCAGCTAAACGGTGAACGCGCTCTGCCTGTTTCCCATCTTCTCGTTCCGCGCTCAACAAAAGGCAGTAATCTAGGCATAGCGCGATGTTCTGGAGAGGTGGAATGAGCGACTCGAAAAACGTATTGGGTGGCAAATTGGAATCTTGCTGCATGGATCCAATTACAGGATTTTATCGGGATGGTTGCTGCGAGACTGGTCCGGAAGATCGAGGAGCCCATGTGGTTTGTGCCCAAATCACGCCTGCTTTTCTCAACTTCACCCGCGATCGCGGCAATGACCTCAGTACTCCCATGCCGATGTTTGGCTTCCCTGGCCTGAAACCGGGCGATCGCTGGTGTCTTTGCGCGGCCCGATGGCAGGAAGCTTTTGAGATGGGGGCGGCTCCGCCAGTTATTTTGTCTGCAACGCACGAGGCTGCGCTAAACTATGTGGCGATCGAAGATCTAAAACGTCATGCGATCGATTAAACTCAGTTCACTCCATCATTGCAGCTCATTCCCTGTGATTCCCTTATCTCTCGAATGAGGTCCTTTCATGATTAAACGACTCCTCCCGTTACTGGTTGCTTTGCTCAGCTTCGTGATTTGTCCCGCTCCAGCCTTTGCCCATGCCGTTCAAACTGACTATCAGGTGGTGGCAAATACCCTGGAAGTGCAGTCTACCTTCAGTACCGGGGAAGCTTTAGAAGGAGCACCCGTCAACATTTTTTCTCCGCAGGATGAAACGAAGCCCTGGCTGCAAGGAGCGACGGATGCCAGCGGTAAGTTTTCTTTCCAGCCCGATCGGACACTGGTAGGCGAGTGGTCGGTGAAAATTGGTCAGGGCGATCATGGGGATATTCTGACGGTTCCAGTGACGCCTCAAGGCATTGATCAACAAGACATTAGCGCTGCTCCGTTTAGTGCACCGCATTGGTGGGCGAAACAGATGATTGTTGCGGGTGTGTTTTTGAGCAGCAGTTTGGGCACAACCTGGTGGATGCGCTGGCGACGTAAGCCATAATTTGAATGTAATTTTTCGATGGGGGCTTGGCAACGCTGATCTGGGAAGATGGCAACGCTAGGCCTCTTCTCATTGCAAACTGATCTTTCTCACACACCTGAAATAGATTACACGTTACACCAACTCTTCATAAGGGCGAATTGCAATTCGTCCCTACGTTTTTTTAACCTATCGTTTTGTATCGTTTATGTCGATCGCCATTCGGGCTGCTGTGGCCGAAGATATTCCAAATATGCTGCCGATGATTGCCAAGATTTGTGATTTTCATCGATCGCGCGATCCGGCTCGCTATGGCTTTTTGCCGCAGGTGGAGCGGATGTATCCCAAGTGGATTCGTGGCATGATTGCGGATCAGCAGGATCTTTGTTTGGTGGCGGAAGATGATGCGATCGAGGCAGACTCGAAATTGGTTGCTTTTTTGATCGCAGAGTTGGAAACCGAAGTGCCGATCTACGAAGTGAAGCAATATGGTTATATTCACGATGTGTGGGTGGAGGCGGATTATCGGCGGCTGGGATTGGCAAAGCAATTGGTGATGCGGGCGATCGATCATTTTCGCCAGTTGGATGTGCCGCAGGTGCGGTTGACGACGCTAGTGGAGAATCAGGCGGCTCGTCGCTTATACGAATCCTGTGGGTTTCGATCGAGTACGATCGAGATGTTGGTCGAGATCGATTAATATTCGGTACCGCGAGGATGACAGAGGGCTATGGCAAAGACGATCGCAGTTACGGAAGCAGTGAAGAGTCTTGCAGAAGCTGAGGCAAAGTTTGGGCTGCAACGTCACCCAGATCCACAGTTTTTTCAAGAATGGGTAGATGGATTGCCTGCTCTGACCGATCAAGCAGTGGCTGATCTGGATGTGATGTATCGGCGGTTGGCTTATCATCGTGCTGAAAGTGAGCTGCTGGAAGGTGCTGTGACGCTGTTGGTTGCCTCTCCGCTGCTGGAGATTGCTGGTTTTTATGATCCGCCGTTCAAGATGCGATCTGAATCTGCGATCGAGTTGGTGATTGATGATGGGGAAGAAATTCTGCGGGGACGAATTGACCTGTTGATTCTCCAGAATCAGTTTTGGGTGTTGGTGGTGGAATCAAAAAAGACGAGTATCTCTGTGCGATCGGCCTTACCTCAGGCGTTGGCCTATATGATAGCGTCTGGGCAACAACAGGCTTTGTCAACCAGAAATGATGATCGATCGTTGTTTGGCATGATTACGAATGGGGATGATGTGTTGTTTATTAAACTCATGCCACAACCGTCACCACAATATGCTTTATCTCGTTCATTTTCGCTTTACACATTACCAAGTGAAGCGCGATTGGTTTTGCAGGTCTTGAAACGGATTGGGCTACTGATTACTGAAAGGGATTGAATCCCATAGCGAAGAAAAAGAAAAGGCGCTGGCTTTTAGAAACGATTGCGCATCAATTTCGAGAGCCGAGTGAAGCTGAATTAGTAGAGATGGCGATCGATCCAGAAATTCAGGCTGAAATTATGGCAATCAATCAGGAGTTTGCTTCGACAGAGATGGATGGGTTGCAGAGTCCATGAGTATCTAGCTGATAGAGTCGATGGCAAAAGCATTGTCGATAGATGATATTCGAATGCGAGGCTTTGCATTTAAATTTTGTCGGTTCGCATTGGTATGTTGAGGTGATGCAAAAGGATTGTGGGGCGATCGATCTTGAATGTCTTGCTTGCAGATTGAATGGTGAGCCATGACAAAAGGATGCGGGTTGATGCAATTGAATTGCGATTGGCTGCATTGCGATTGTGGGTTGATGCAGAGGTCATGTTGAGCGATCGCGCTGATGTTTCACTCAATACATTGCGATTGTTGGCGCTGCTGAGGCGAGGGGTTATGATAAAGGCAACTTCTTGAACAGGAATGATGGTTATGTTTGGCAAAAAGCCCCCTTCCGACTCCTCTCAATCTGGAAAACTGAATCAATCTCAGAGCTTCAGCAATGTCACGTTGAATAGTAGCATGGTGCAGCTTGGGCAGGCGGGAGGCAATCTTCGGCAGCAATCGGGGGATTTGCAGACGCAGCAGCAAGGTTTAACCGGAGCAGAGGTGGTGGCGTTGCTGGCCCAACTGGAAACTGCGATCCAACAAGCGACTTTGGATCCAGATCAACAAGCGGAATTGCTGGACTATCTGCGTCCGGCTAAGCGAGAAGCCGCAAAGGAAAACCCCAAGAAGGAATTGGTGGGGCAAAATCTGAAGCAGGTGAGTGAAACGATGAAAACCCTGAAGGACACCACCGAAGCCGGAAAAAGTTTGTGGCAAACGGGCGCAGAGGTTTTTAAGACGATCGCCCCCTGGTTAGGATTGGCGAGCCATTTCTTTGGTCTGTGATCGGTGTTCCATGGGGCAGTGAAGGGTGATGACTTCTCAAGATCAGCAGATTGAAGGCAGCCAGATTGAGCATAGTCAGGTGCAGCTCGGTCAATCGGGGCGAGATACGGTCAGTTTTCAAAACAGCACCGGTAACCGAGTCACGATCAACAACAACATCATGCTGCGGTGTTCTGGTAAGCCTGTTGAGGCAAGCGTAGATTGGGATTGGGCCAAGAAGCTCTTAGAAAAAAAGCAATTGCCCGAAATTTACAAACGCTTAATCGACACATTAGGGCGCGATCGGTCGTTGATGGCGATCGGGTTAGAGGAGCAGTTGACCCGGGTGGGACGACCGGCAACGCCATTTGATGCAGCATCGCCACTGTCAGCAAAACGGCGCTTGCAGGTGCAGGGGGAAGATTGCGGTTTGCTGGATATGCGTCAAATGTTAATTGAAACCTTTGGCCGCGAGGATGTTGCAGGCAAATTGTTGATTTTGGGAACGCCAGGAGCGGGAAAAACTACCGCCTTGCTGAGTTTGGCGGAACAGTTGGTTTGTGAGGCGATCGACAAACCGAAAACCGTGATTCCAGTGCTGTTTGAACTGTCTACCTGGCGCAAGGATGACCAGAGTATTGAAGATTGGCTGATTGAACAACTCTATGAGCAGCATGGCGGAAATCGCAAAGACAAACTGTATGAGCCGTGGTTAAAGAAGCAGGTGTTGTTGCCGTTGCTGGATGGTTTAGATGAGTTGGGATTGGAACGGCAGCAGAAATGTACAGGGAAGCTGAATAAATTTGCCGGGAAATATCCGCAGCTTGTGGTGTGCTGCCGCGTCAAGGAATTTGAACAGGTCAGCACTAACCTCAGCATGAATGGAGCCGTTTGTCTGGAGCCATTATCGGATGCTCAGATTCAAACCTATCTGGAAACGGTGAATCGGCCTCAGCTTTGGACTGAGATTCAAGCGAATCCGATGTTACAAACTTTGCTGGAACCGACTGAAGAAGGCGATCCTGGATTGTTGCGGGTGCCTTTGTTTGTCACCCTGGCAGCAAGTGTCTATGATGCTGAGTACCCGTTTCAAACTAAGACAGAATTGTTGGCACAATATGTCGATCGACAATTGTCAAAAGATGTGCGGCAAGGAGATCGGCATAGAGCGAAAGAACAGCGAGATTGGGCTTATCAAACCCTTGAATTGGAACCCAGTCGGCAACAAACCAAGGAAACTTTAGGTTGGATCGCTCGACAGTTGCAGCAAACCAATACCGTGGAGCTGTTGATCGAGCAGATTCAGCCAAGCTGGTTGGAGGCAAAACAAGCTCGATGGCGTTATCGGCTGATTGTTGGGCTGATTTTTGGGCTGATTGTTGGGCTGATTGTTGAGCTGATTTTTGGGCTGATTTTGGGGCTGATTTTTGGGCTGATTGTTGAGCTGATTGTTGGGCTGATTGGTGGGCTAGATAATATTCAACCTGTTGAGGCATTCAAAATTTCGATGTCGCGCGAAGTGCGACGAGAAATTTTAAAGAGTTTGCGAGGGTGGCTGATTGTTGGGCTGATTGTTGGGCTGATTGTTGGGCTGATTTTGGGGCTGATTTTTGGGCTGATTGGTGGGCTGATTTTGGGGCTGATTTTTGGGCTGATTGGTGGGCTGATTGGTGGGCTGATTTTTGGGCTGATTGGTGGGCTAAGTCAGGAATTACAACTTCGATCGCGACCGAATCAAGGGATTTGGAACTCGCTGCAAAGTTTGGTTTGGGTGACAGGGTTGAGCTATCCGCTTGGCATTGTTTTTACATTCGGAATCACAGAATTTCCTAGCATTGTGGCTCAAGGGATCGGTCAAGGAGAAAGCAGTTGGGCGATCCTCAGTTCTCTTTGGGCCGCATTCCCACCGTTCTTAGTCACGGGTATCTTTGGAGCATTACTCTTCGGGTTCTCCGCAGGAGGTGGAGTAGCCTGTGTGCAGCATCTCTGTCTACGCTTCGTCCTTTGGCAAAGTGGCGTTGCTCCCCGGAATTTGGCTCAGTTTCTCAACTACTGCGTCGAGCGTCGGTTGCTGCAACGGGTGGGTGGCCGCTATCGCTTTCTGCACCGTGAATTGCTCGATTATTTTGCCTCACCTGCCGATCATTAAAGGATTTCAGATCCTGCATCTGTTCTAATTGCCGATCGAATGTCCCGTCCGCGAGTAAACTGCGGACTAATGGTGAAACTCTGCTAAAGCAGACTAAGCAAGCCTTTTAGCCCACTTCAGTGGGGTTGATCCATTAGCTCGCGATTTATCTGCGAGCGGGCGATTGCAAGCAATGACAGATCTCGAACATTGATCATTGTCACCGTTGAAGCGATCGTGACTACATGGATGATTTGTAAGGGCGGATTGCGATCTGCCCCGACCGATCGTTAACGTTGGGGCTGTTTGATGTGTCAACATTTGGGATTGTTTGACGCATGGATGATTTATCAGGGCGGATGCGATCCGCCCCGACCGATCGTTAACGTTGGGGCTGTATGATGTGCCAACATTTGGGATTGTTCGATGCATGGATGGTTTGTAAGGGCGGATCGCAATCCGCCCCTACCAGATCGTTAACGCACCAGGACTGACATGTATTTGCCTTCAAACGGGGCTGGGATGATTGGCGTAAATTTGACGCGATCGGTTGCAATCCGCTTCACGTAAAATTCGTTGATCGTATGCAGAACTTGTTCTCTGGTGCCAATAATCCAGATTTGCGATTTATCGGTAGACGAAACGGGCAGCAGTTCGTTGAACTCTGTAGACATAATATTTCCCTCGCTGTTGGGGTTTATGGGGAAGAAAAGCTTAAGGCTTGGTACCCCGACCACTTGTTTGCTCCAGCGAGGGGATTGATCGATTAAGATCAACCCTATCCTGCCTTCTGCCTACATCAGATTGCCAGGTCAGCTGATTATGGGTGTTGGACGCACTCATAGTCAGCGCCATGCCTTAAGCCGAATCTTGCTGGCAAAAATCAATCCAGCTTTTTTAGGATAGGGGAAAGTTCGATCGCACACAAGCGTAATTTACGGTTTGTCAATATTTCGTGAGAATCAGACAAAGCAGCGGTTCTCCTGTAAAAAATCCTCAAACTCAGTTGCTGTCACGGGTGGGCTAAACAAGAAGCCTTGAGCCAAATGGCACCGATGTTGGTTGAGAAACTCGAATTCCGCTTCGGTTTCTACGCCTTCTGCAATTACGCTCAGGTTTAAGTGATGAGCCATTTGCAAGATCGCTTTTGTGATCGCAATCTTGTCAGGAGTAGTTGTAATGTCTTGAACAAACGATCGATCGATCTTGAGGCTATCAAAGGAAAACCGGCGGAGATACCCTAAAGAAGAATAGCCTGTGCCAAAATCATCGATCGAGAGCCGAATCCCGGCTTTTTTCAAATGGTCGATCGTTTCAATCAGCTGATCGGAGTCATTCACCAGCAGATTTTCAGTGAGTTCCAGCTCTAAACATTCAGCCTTTAAGCGCGTATTCGCCACGGTTTTGATAATTTTTTCAATTAAGTTCTCTTGATTGAACTGTTGCGCTGAGACATTTACCGCAATTTTCAACGGCATCGAAAACTTTTCTTGCCAGGACTGAACTTGAGTACAAGCTTCCTGTAGCACCCAATCGCCGATCGCATAGATCATGCCAGTTTCTTCCGCAATTGGAATAAACGTGGTGGGAGAAATGGTGCCCCGAATTGGATTTTGCCAACGCAACAATGCTTCAGCACCGACAATCTGCCGCGTCCGGAAACTGATCAGCGGCTGATAGTAAACTTGAAGTTCTTCACGCTCTAAAGCAACGGAGAGATCGCTGGCCAAAATATGGGAGCTGGGTCCCCCTAATTTGAGGGCGGTTGTTTTGATCGTTGATTTGAGTTTTTGGCTAAATTCTTCTGCAGTTCGCAGCAATTGAAGAATTTCAATTTGTTGATGATGCTTATTTAGCGCCAGCTTAATCGTGGCATGTAAGGCTCGTTCATTGAAGGGTTTGAGAATATAACCATAGGAGCCTGTCTGCTCTGCTCGTTGTAGAGTGGTATCGTCCGCATAGGCCGTGATATAGATGACAGGAACCCCATATTCCTTATAAATGATCTCGGCAGTTCGAATCCCGTCCATATCGCCTTTGATCACGATATCCATTAAAACTAAATCAGGATTCTTCTCTAACACGGCTGAAATGGCTGCGTCCCCAGAAGAAACAATGCCAACCACGCTGTACCCCAACTTTTGCAACTTCCGAGAGAGGTTTTGGGCGATCAGCAATTCATCTTCAACAATCAGGATTTGAGGTGTGAGCACGGTATTGAGTTCCATGAAGAGGTTATTTGGCGTCTGCGTCTGGGGTAGATCGAATCCCTAATCTAGCTCGTTCTAGTATCATTTCAAAACCTTCGTCGTCGGGCCGGTAGCTGGCAACCCCATAGCGCACGATCAGACAGAGGGTTGCCTCTGGTAAGGCGATCGTCGTTTCAGACAGGGTTTGTGCAATGCCTTCGCCCATGGTTTCTGCAATCCTCAAGTCGATCTCAGGTAAGCAGATGATAAAATCTGGTCCAAGTTGCCCCACATAGTCAATTTTTCGCAAGACGGGTGTTGTTGCTTTGATCACGGCTCCGATCACTGCATCCTCAAATGCAGCCCCCAACGTTTCGACCCTGGCGGAAAACTGATCGAAACTGATCCAGATAATCGAGAAGATAGATTCGTACTGGCTGGCATCATTAAAATCCTTTTCGAGCAGGCTAAGAAAGTGATGGCGATCGAGAATACAGGTTTGGGAGTTGACCTGAGCAAGCCGCAACATCTCTGTGACTCTTTGATGATGCCCCAACGCCACCTGAATCGCACCATGCAGCTGCTCTTTTCTAAAAGGTTTGACAATAAATCCATAGGCCCCGGTTGCTTTGGCGCGCTGCACGGTTGCATCATCCGCATAGGCCGTCACATAGACGATCGGAATACCGTATCGATTCTGAATTTCCTGGGCGGCTTCAATCCCATTCATCTGGCCTTTGATCACAATATCCATTAAAACCAGATCGGGCTGTTTCTCGGCGGCAATCTGGATCGCTTTTTCACCCGAAGAGACAATTTCAACCACTTGATATCCAAGCTTTTTCAAGAGTCTGGCCAGGTTATGTGCGATCAGCAGTTCATCTTCGACGATCAGAATTGAAATTGTGTTCATCTCTCTACCAACCCAATCTCGATCGCGCTTTTTTGCCTTATTTGATTGAGAGCATTACCAATATATCCCAGCAGCATATGTAAACCTCCATCAGTAAATTAATGTCTTTATTGTTCTATCAGAATGCTTAATTGCCTAAATTGAAATGTTCAATCCATCAGTTCCACAGCTCATGATCAAATCCTTTTACGATAGTTTAGCTCTGCAAAGGTAAGGACAAACGTGGTGCCATGGTCTCGATAAGTCTTGATCTCCCCTTCGAGTTGCTCGGTTAACAAACACACCAACTGAAAACCCATCGACTCGGTATTGTAAATATCACAATCTTCCGGTAAGCCAACCCCATCGTCTTTGATGGTGATTGTGACCAGAGAATTTTCATCTTGTTTCACACTCAGCCAGAGCTGCCCCAGGCGATTATCTACAAAGGCATGTTCAAAAACGTTGGCAATCAACTCACTCAGGATCAGGCCGCAAGGCGTCACAGTTTCAATACTTAACAGAATCGGATCCAGATCAAAATGGAGTTTGACCCGATCGGTATCTAGATTAAATGAGAAGAGGAGTTGATTCGCCAGGGATTCGAGATAGTCCCCCAGATTGATTTTGGCTAAATTCTGGGATTGATACAGCTTTTCATGGATCAGAGCCATGGATTGAATCCGGTTCTGACTTTCTTCGATGATTTTAGTGACGATCGGATCTTCAACATAGTCGATTTGCCAATCCAGTAAGCTAGACACCACAAGCAAATTATTTTTAACGCGATGGTGAATTTCCTTCAGCAAGATCTCTTTCTCTTGCAGCGAAGATTTTAACTGTTCCTCGGCATGCTTGCGATCGGTAACATCCCGACAAACACAGACCAGTCCGCCCCCCTCAATCGAAGTCAGCGAAACCTCTTCCGCGAAAGTGGAGCCATCACGCCGTTTTGCCATTGCCTCCCCCTGCCAATGTCCCTCTCTGCCAAGAACGGGGAAAAGCTCGGTTTGAAAGCGTTGAATTTCATCTGGATGATAGAGCTGTTGCCAGGTTTGCCCCAGCAGGTCAGCCGCCTCCTGATACCCAAATAGCTGGAGATGGGCTGTATTTAAGTAAACATACCGACCTTCTGCATCCAAAATAGCAATCCCATCGATCGCAGCCTCGACGGCAGCAAGCTGCTGTTTCAGAGATTGTTCGGCCTGCTGACGCCGCTTATCGTTGCGATAGGCTTCAATGATGTTGGAACAGGTCGCCAGGAACGGCTGGAGATAATCAACGAGGGCCTGATCATAGCCGCCCGGACGATTGGCAATTCCCACCATGCCCACCATTTGGCGATCGCTATAAAACGGAACACCCAAGAACGTATTCAAAGCGGGATGTCCTTCTGGGAGTCCGCCTCGACGCGGATCGTTCGCTGGATCATTGGCAATCACCGTTTCCCCGGTTGTGATCACTGCACCGAAAAGGGTCGCTAGATTGTGGAATTCCATGCCACCAGGAGCATAGGTGTCGTAAAAGGCTCGCGTCTCGGCATTCCAGGCAATATTGGTGATGGCATGGGCTTTTAAGTAGGGTTTCCCGCGCATCTTCATATAGGCTTCTTCCATATAAGGCTCTCCATCCTGGTTGAAGAGAATTTCCCCAATGAACCCATATTCACTTTGAGTGAGTTNCCAGTAGATTGCTCAACAAACTATCGAATAAGCTTCTGGTATCTGCTTTGGCAATAAATTGAGATTGAGCTTCAGTAATCACCTCTAGTAGTGCGTTGCTATTTTGCAATGCTTCTTTAGAACGCTTGCGATCGGTCACATCCTGGTATTGCCATAAATGCCCACGATAATCTTCTCCAGCAATAATTGGAATATAATCTCGCTCTAAAATTCGGCCATCTACCAACATAACCTCATCGCCAATTACAGGTTGCCGATCGGTCAGGATCTCCTGCACCCGTTGCAGGAAGCTAGCGGGTTCCAGAAATAGAGTTTGCAAGTAGGTGGCAGCCTCTTCACAATTGACGCCAATCAGCGCTTCGGGTGGGGCCACCAGGTTAAACAAGTTGCAGAAAGTTTGATTGACTAAAACAATATTGCGCGCTTCATCTTCGACCAGGATGCCAGCCTGTAAATTTTGCAACAGGGCTGAGAGGCGCAAAGTCGCCGTTTTTAAACGCTCTTCCGCTTGCTTCCGCTCAGTAATATCCTCCGCCATTCCTAATAAATATTTGGGCTGGCCTGCTTCATCATGGATCGGTACCTTGCGAGTATGTAAGTATCGCAGTCCCTTGTGCAAAGTCTGAACTGGTTCTTCTGGAATATCCAGCAGTTGATTTTGATCGATCACTTCCCGATCTTTAGCTGTAAAGAAGTCGGCCTGCTCTTTGCTAAAGAAATCATAGTCATTTTTGCCCAACACCTCAGCCTCACTCAGGCCGATCAAGTCTTCAGCCGCCTGATTCCAGCGCACAAACCGGAGTTCTTCTGTTTCTTTAATAAACAACATGGCTGGCATATTGTCGATCACAGAGTAAAGGAACCGATTGGCTTCTTGGGTTTCTGCCGTTCGTTGGGTTAGCTCCGATTCCGCCTGTCTGCGATCGCTAATGTCACTTTGAATGCCAATATAGTGAGTCAGATTCCCCTGGTCGTCATAGATTGGCGCAATACTTAACTCATTCCAGAAAAGACTGCCATCTTTGCGATAGTTACGCAGGTTCACCTTGCATCCCTGCTGGTTTTGCAAAGCAGTCCGCAATTCCTGAAGCCCAGGTTGACTGGCATCTGGTCCCTGCAAAAAACGACAGTTGCGTCCAATGACTTCGGCGGCTGCATACCCTGTAATTCGTTCAAAGGCAGCATTCACATAGATAACAGGGTTGTCTGGCAACCGAGCGTCAACAATGACAATTCCATTATGGCTGGCGGTAATCGCCCGTTCCTGTAACCTCAGTTTTTCCTCAGTCTGTTTGTATTCCGTAATATCTTCTGCAATCCCTGCAATCCGGTAAACCTGACCTGCTGCGTTGCGAATCGGGAAGGCGCGATCGTGAATCCAGCGCAGTTGTCCATCCGAACGGATAATCCGATATTCCTCGTTATATTCCCCCTGAATTTGTTTTGGAAAAGCGGCAATGATCCGATCGCGATCGTCTGCATGGATGGAGGCCAACCACAGTCGGGGTGAGCGATATAAGTCCTTCACTGAGGCACCCCAAATCGCTTCATAGGCAGGAGAAACATAGAGCATCTGGTTTTTATCTGGATCAGTAATCCAAAAAACACTCTCAATGTTTTCTGTGAGCTGTCGCAGATATTCCTGGCTCTGATAAAAGTCAATCGTGCGCTGCCTGACCCTCACCTCTAGTTCCTGATTCAATTGCCGCCAGGACTCAGTGGTGCGTTGTCGCGCCTCACTTTCCTGTTGCAGTTGTTGCCGCTGTTCTTCAACCTGCCACAGGTCTGAATTAGTATGCCGTCCAAACTGAGCATTGACAGAAACAAGTTGAGCCTGTGTGGCTTCCAGTTCATGGAGCGATCGAGATAACTCAGTGGTGCGATCGGCAATTTGCTGTTCGAGCTGTTCAGTCAACTGTTTCAGGTTGTCATTTTGGGCTTCTAGGGTTTGGGTTAATTGGTGCAGTTGGAGATGGATCTGAACCCGAGCTAAAACTTCTTCTTGCTGTAACGGTTGAGTAAGATAGTCCACCACTCCCATACTCAGCTCCATCACCTGGTTTGTCTGATCGCTTGCAGCAGTGATGAAGATGATGGGAATGGCCCAACCGATTGACTGGGTCCTTAACTGTTGACAGATGGCAAATCCACCCATCTTGACTGAGTCCACGTTTAGCAGGATGAGATCAGGCGGTTGCCTCATCACCCGATCTGGCACATTTTGACTGTCATGTTCTACATGCACCTCATATCCAGCCTCTTGCAACATCTCGCGCAGCATCTCCCAGTGGCTGGGATTGTCCTCAACAACTAGAACAGTGGAACGATGGAGTACGGGAGACATATTGCATGAGTATAGGAGACAGATTGTTTAGTATAGGACAAAAGCTTGGGCAAAAACCTCGGTAGGATCCCATCGAAATCACTACATTTCTGATGTGCAAACCTATACATTCAGCTTGGTTTACGATGCTTTACAACCTCGTCCTTGCACTGGTAGGGATAGCAGAAAATTAATTTCTATCTGCTGCAATTATCGAAAGTTGTACATTTCTTAGCTTTTTGTCTAATTATCAGACAGGATAGATTGAGAGAATGTTTAAATCTATTCGAAATCTGAATCTATAGACTCAAAAGCCAGGTTTAATTTTGAATTGGTTTGGCAGGTCAAATAGGTGGATGAAATAACAATTTAAGAATCATCCATGGTATATTTTTTGTGCTTCGAATTATTGTTATTGCTGAAACGGCATATTTTTGGTCCTTATGTATTAATATAATGCTGGTATTTGTTGGTGCCTTCCCCTAACTGACCTGTCTATTCTCGTAATCCTGCCATGCATCCCCTAACTCAAGTCCTGCTGGTTCAACGACATCTCATATCGCTGGGAGTTTTAACCGTAACGATCGCCCTTTCTGCCCCCTGCTACGCTTTACCCTATCCGCATCCCTCTCTTCCCAATCAAATTGTCAACAACAAAATTCAACCTCCCACGCCAATCGCGATGAACGATGATAATGGGCAGGCTGTAGATGAGTATCAATTAGCAACTGTTTCGGGTACAGTGACCTATCTTCAACGGATTGCCTTGCCTCCCCACGCTACTGTAGTGGTCAAACTCGAAGAAGTCAGCCGTGCGGATGCTCCTTCTGTCATGCTTGATGAACAAGTTATTGAAACCAATGGCCAACAGGTTCCCATTCCTTTTACGCTGACCTATGACCCGGCCAAGATTCAGCAGCGCTTCCGGTATGTAGTGCGTGCCCAGATTTTCTATGGCGATCGGTTACGTTGGACCAGTACCAAGATCTATTCGGTGATTACTCAAGACAATCCAACAGAAGTGGAGATTCAACTCGAACAGGTGCGATAGTGAAGTCTATAGAAAATAGAACGAATACCAGATAGCAAATCAAATCGATTATTGAGAGATTATTGAGAGCCGGTGACACGCAGTACTGGCTGGCCCTAAAGGCTATGCTCGCCTGTTTCGATCGGCTCTTTGCTTTAAAATAAGGGAATGGATAGTGGCAGAGTGGGGCGATCGCCGTGACATATACCCAAAAGCTTTCGTTTGAAGACTATTGACGATCGGCAATGACGATTTGCCTCTGTAAAGCACAAATCAGTCAATATTTGTAAAACACCTCATTTTCTTCGATCGACTCTTTACCAGATGGCTCAACAGATGGCTCAACAGATGGCTCAAGCGTGACTTGCGTTTCATCCCTTGTAGGGTACATGGACCCGCTGCTTGGCTGATTTAGCTTCTCCTCTCGATTTGTAAAGAGGTTTGTAAGGATTGTGTAAATGTGCGAATTCATACATTTCATTCAGGACGGCCCTGGTGCTACTGTTTACTTGTGGTGCATATTCGTGGTGCATATTCGTAAGCAACTACTTCCTGTGATCTCATTCATTACTTATAGAAATGGTTAAACCCATAGTGAGAGATCGAGAATATCTAGCTTGAAAGTGGTTGCCACCTAATCAGTGTGATTTGTTGCTACATGAGAACCATGAAAAAAGTCACTTGCTTTTCTTATAGGTTGCATCTTATCCAGTCGATGATCGACGGCTGAGCTAATCTAATCTCGTCTGCATGGCTTGCTAACTCAATACTACTCAGTTCAGAGAGAACTTACTTCCTTGTACTGAGTTTGAACAGCATGTAGCAGTGAAGTCGCTCGTTTTCCACAGCCTACTACATGAATTCAGTAGGTAGGTTAGGCATGTAATGTCGTGTTCCAATTATTGAGGCCGTATGTACCTGTTTGAACTGAGTTTGGGTTATGAGTTGAAGCCAGTGATGCATGCAATATGCAATCAGTGGGCAATCTCTCGTCTTTTGCTTTCACTTGCTGAAGATCCCCCTGATATCAGCATCTTGTAGATTAAATTTCTTCCCTTCTTAATTCAAGAACCCTATGAAGGTAGATATGCATCAATTCACTTTTTGAATTGATCGCTGTTTTTGCCTGCGGTGCGAATAGGTTTCTATTCTCGCATCACTTTCTCAGTTGAGAAAAGATTGAGGGGTTCAGAGGTTCCTGGCTCTGAGACTAGGGACTACAAAATTTTTGTACAGACGTTGTTTATAGAGCAGCCACCCAGCTTTACTCCGGCATGGGCTGTATTTCTGATCGCGCTGATTCAGCTTGCTGTATCCCTTCAGTGCGTAAGTAATGGGGATTTAAGTGAACTTAGCTTTCTTTGTTTGTTGAATTCAAAAGTAAGGAGAATGACTCAATGGCAACTATTGTTGGAAATAGTGGAAATAATACGCTGATCGGTACGATCGACGATGATTTGATTCAAGGTTTGGGCGGTGATGACACGTTAGAAGGACGTGAGGGCAATGATACGTTAGAGGGTGGAAATAATAATGACATTCTCTATGGACAAGATGGCAACGACTCATTGAGTGGCGGCAGTGGCGACGATATCTTGGATCCTGGCTTGGGATTCAATGTAGTAGATGGTGGCACTGGCACAGATACGCTAACTGTGGACTACACTAATTACGGCGGCAATGGGGTTTACAACACTGCCACAGGAGTGCAAGAAGTCTTCTGGAACACTCAACTAGTTACCTATAGCAACATTGAGAAGTTCAACATCACTGGCTCTCAAGTCAATGACGACTTTACTGTCAAGGCTGGTGACATTTTTAATGCAGGGTTAGGTAGTGACATTTTGCGACTAAATTTAGCCACTGTCACAACAGCAGTAACAGTCAACCTGGCTCAAGCCACAAATCAAGTTACCAACGCTGGTGGTACTCAAGTTAGCAATTTCGAGCGGATTGGCAGCATTGTCACAGGCAGTGGAGATGACTCAATTACACTAGGAGCTGATGCCTCGACTAGCAATGGCACAGTAGATGGTGGAACTGGAACAGATACCTTAACTCTTGACTACAGCACATATAGTGGCAATGGGGTTTACAACACTGCTACAGGAGTGCAAGAGGTCTTCTGGAACACTCAACTAGTTACCTATAGCAACATTGAGAAGTTCAACATCACTGGCTCTCAGGTCAATGACTACATCCTCGTCTCTACTGATGATA
>LUGL01000040.1 GCA_002796835.1 Elainella saxicola E1
AAAACACAAGCTGGTGCTGAGCGTCGCAGCATTATCATGAGTGTCCTCGCCACCCTCAACACTCGCTTTGAGGGGTTTACGTTGGAGCATCTCCTTGAGGAATTAGCGCAGTGGACGCAACTCGGACTCTCCCGATTTCAAATAGAACTGGCAGGTATGACTCAAACCAATGCGTTGTCGAGTGCCTAAACTCCAATCAAGCTACTCCAAATCCTGAATATTGGCTTCGCTATCGGTGAAGCTACGTTTCGTTTTGAAAATAGACACTTACCTGTCAACCACTGCAACCTGGACTCAAGCTGATGTAGACCCCAATCAAACTGAAGCACGGCTGCTGATTTCGCTATTACGCCTGCAATCGATCGAGTCTCGATGTTTTCAAGTATCTCCCGAAGCCCATGCGAACTGGCTGGCACGGCTGCAACAGCTCAAATTTGAGTTATCCCATGCGCCGATCGGCTTCACGACCGTGGCTCAACTGCTGCTGTTTCTATTGCTGCAAGATGCGACAAAGTTAGCGAAACCACAGCTGAATCAATGTTCAATCCAATCTCATCAGTTGCTAGCTAGCGTATTCTGTTTCATTCAAGAAAACTATCAGAAGGGGATTAGTCTTTGTGATGTCGCGAAGACAGTTGGACGTTCTCCAACCTATTTAACAGATTTGATGCGACGGGAGACTGGGCAAACGGTGCTCAGTTGGATTATCGAATATCGTTTATCAGAAGCGCGTCGATTGCTTTTATCGACGAATGAGTCAGTTGAACAAATTGCCAAGCTGATTGGCTATCCTGACACCGGATATTTCATTCGACAGTTCCGCAAGCATAGTGGCGTTCCTCCTAAGACCTGGAAGCAGAACCAATTGAGAACTGCCAGACCCCAGCCCCTTCTACAGGAAACTGGCTGAGCCTGATGTATCGAATGTCACTCTTGAGACATATAGAGCTGTCGATATTGTTATGCAATAATCCTAAGCGTTGGTTTTTCACCTATTTGTCAAGCTCAACGCACCACCCTTTTTTAGGATTTCTGAGTATGAAAGCAACGGTATATTACGCCCCTGGCGATGTCCGTGTTGAGACCGTTCCCGATCCCACTATTCAATACCCCACCGATGCGATCGTTCGAATTACGCATGCCTGTATTTGCGGATCCGATCTGTGGTTTTATCGAGGCGAAGAAGAATGGAAGCCCGGTTGGCGCACCGGACATGAGTGGATGGGGATCGTGGAGGAAGTGGGATCGGAAGTACAGACTGTGAAAAAGGGCGATCGGGTTTTGGCTCCGTTTGCTTTCTCAGATGGTAGCTGCGAATTTTGCAACAAGGGACTGCAAACCTCCTGTGTTCGGGGTGACTTTTGGGGAGCAACCAACGATGGCGGACAGGCAGAAGCCATTCGTTGCCCTCTAGCGGATGGCACTTTAGTCCCCATTCCTCAGTCGGTCGAAAACGACGATGCTTTGCTGACAGCGATCCTGCCGTTAACTGATGTGATGTCTACCGGGCATCATGCCGCCGTTTCAGCAGGCGTGAAATTGGGCAGTGTGGTTGCTGTGATAGGCGATGGTGCAGTTGGATTATGTGGAGTGTTAGCGGCCAAACGCTTAGGTGCAGAACGCATTATTATCTTAGGCCGACATGAATCTCGTTTGGAAATTGCCCGTCAT
This sequence comes from Elainella saxicola E1, assembly GCA_002796835.1. GTDB lineage: Bacteria > Cyanobacteriota > Cyanobacteriia > Elainellales > Elainellaceae > Elainella > Elainella saxicola. The sequence continues at coordinate 1,672 of LUGL01000040.1, forward strand.
TTTGGGGCAACGGATGAGGTGAAAAGTCGTGGCGATGAAGCGATCGCCGCAGTGCAAGAAATGACTCATGGGGGTGTAACCAGTGTCCTGGAATGTGTGGGTAATGAGGCTGCAATGACGACAGCGATCGGGATTGCCCGACCGGGTGGCACGATCGGCTATGTGGGCGTGCCGCATGGCAGTGGACATAATTTCAATTTGAGTCGCCTCTTCCAGCAGAATATTACGCTGCGAGGTGGCGTTGCTCCAGCCCGTGCCTATATTCCTGAACTGCTGGTCGATACGGTTGCAGGCAAACTAGATGCATCCCCAGTCTTGGATTTGACAGTCAATTTAGAAGGGGTTCCCGATGGCTATCGCGCGATGGATAACCGAGAAACGATTAAGGTCATGGTGCGGCCCTGATGCCTGTTTAAGCCGATCGGAGGATTGGCAAAACTACAGGAGAGCCATAATATATCCGAGTTCTTGCTAGATCGATCGGAGGAATTCCATCATGACCATTGATAGCTACTATACACTCGGTCGCTCTGGTTTGCGGGTCAGCCGTTTGGCCTTAGGAACGATGACATTTGGCGATGAATTGGGTTGGGGAGCTAGCGAAGAGACAGCGCGTCAGTTATTTAATGCCTATATCGACGCAGGCGGTAATTTTCTGGATACAGCCGATCTATACACCAACGGCACCAGCGAAACGCTGCTCGGAAAATATGTCGCTGAACGCAATTTGCGCGATCGCGTCGTGATTGCCACTAAGTTCACTTTCAATGCAGAACCGGGCAATCCGAATGCGGGTGGGAATGGCCGTAAGAACATTATGCGAGCCGTAGAGGGATCGCTGAAACGCTTAGGCACCAACTATATTGACCTCTATATCTTACATGCCTGGGATCGAATTACCCCTGCTGAAGAGGTGATGCGTACCTTAGATGATCTGGTCCGATCGGGCAAAGTTCGCTACATCGGCCTTAGTGATACGCCAGCCTGGTATGCCGCTCGATCGCAAACACTGGCGGAATGGCGCGGTTATGAACCTATCAGTGCGCTACAGCTTGAATATTCGCTGGTGGAACGCAACATTGAACGGGAATTTGTGCCGCTGGGGCTGGAGTTGGGCATGGGCATCATGGTTTGGAGTCCGTTGGCAAGTGGTTTGCTCAGCGGCAAATATAAACCGGACAGCACCAGTACAGAAGGTCGGTTGGCGATGATGAAAGACAGCAAAAATCCGGCGTTTCAAAAAATGACCGATCGCAACTGGAAAATCGTAGCGGAATTGGAACAGGTAGCGCAAGAAATAGGACATAGCATGGCCCAAGTGGCCGTGAATTGGACCGTACATCAGCCGGGGATCGGTTCGGTGATTATTGGAGCCACAAAATTATCACAGCTCGAGGATAATCTTCAAGCGCTTGAATTCGAAATTCCCAGTGAATTGAACGATCGGCTGAAAACTGCCAGTCAGCCTGAAGCCCAGTTCCCCTATTTCTTCTTTGATCCTGGAATGCAAGGCATGATCACGGGCGGTACGACCATCCAGTCAAAACCGCGTGAATATTACGATCGGTAAGGGTAGAGCATCTTTGCATTAAAGAAAAAGCATAATTTGAGAACTCGCTATTTTACAAGCCACACTCGTTTCTAGGTTCAACCTAGAAATGCCTTTATCGTGGCTCTGCCACTGACTTTAGGAGGCAGAGCCTCCACTTCGCACTTCAAGTCAGAGCCTTGAAACGAGTTTTGTTAGCAGATAGGCCAATTAAAAATCCACACCGCGTTTGAGATCAACCCCCTTCTCAGCGTAATGTTTGTGGCAATACACCTCAGAATGCACGCTGGCCAGATCAAAATAATCGGGCGGATTTTTGCAGCGGCCTGTCAGAATCACTTCTGTATCACGCGGTTTTCGCAGCAGCGCATGCATGATCGCCTCCTGGGGCAGCAACTCCAGATCGACTGTGGGATTCAGCTCATCCAGAATAACCGTTTTGTAGAGTCCCGACGCGATCGCCGCACGAGCAATTTCCCAACCCCGTTCCGCTTCCACATAATCTAACTGCTGCTGCTGCCCCCGCCAGACGATCGCATCTCGACCACAGCGTTGATGATCGACCAGGTTGGGATAACTTTGGCGCAGAGCCGCGATCGCCGCATCTTCGGTGTAGCCCGATCCGCCTTTGAGCCACTGCATAATCAGCACCCGATGGGATTTGTCCTGACTGATGCCTTTGCCGATCGCTTGAAGTGCCTTACCTAACGCACTGGTGGATTTCCCTTTCCCTTCGCCTGTGTAGATCTCAATCCCTTCAATACCGTGCGCCACCGCATTTGGATGGTGATAAGCCTTCATTTCCGAATGCAAATTGGCAATGTCTAATAAAGCCTGAGGCGCGGCCCGTCCGGTAGCAATCACTTCCAGCTCTTCGGACTTGTTTTTTAACGTGCGCACCACTTCATCGACCGGCAGCAACCCCAAATCCAGCACCGGATTAATTTCATCCAGCACCACCACGGAATAGAGGCCAGAAGCGATCGCTCCTTTTGCCACATCCCAGCCGCGTTGCGCCTCTAATCGATCGAAGCGGGTAACTTCTTCGGCATTGAAGTATTCGGCCCGCCCGGTTCGAACCTGATCGATCAGGTGGGGAAAGCCGCGCCGCAGGGCCTCGATCGCCGCATCTTCGTCATAGGTGCGTCCCGGACCCTTGAGGAACCGCAGCAGCAAGACACGAGTTTGACAGCCGGTGTGAATCCCCAGACCGATCGATCGCAACACCACCCCTAGCGCCGCCTGCGATTTGCCCTTACCCGCCCCATCATAGACATGAAGCTGTCCTGCAATGCGTTCTGATCGCGCTTGAGCTGTGCGAATGCCAACACCTGTTCTAGTCATACGATTCGAGCCATCCCTGTAGAGAGCCACCGAGGTTAGATTTTAGCGAAGGTGAAGCAGAAGTCCAGCCCATCTTCGATTGTTCGTACTCACATAATTCGTGCTAACACTATATATAGGGAGATGCCGCAGAAAGCAAGCATTTGTTGCCTATTGATAGAGTCGCTCCTGGAAGGGGTTAAAGCTGCTTGCTCGATCGCGCCAGATTCTGCCAGATCGATCTAGGATGATAGGCGAATGCGCTATGCCCCTGCCGGAGATGCCTTTCCTGCCGGAGACGCCTTTATGGTAACTGATGTCCTGCCGCTTCGAGCAATTATCTTGCAGTGCCTGCTGCTGTTAGTGACAGTGGCGATTGAGGCGATCGTGCTGTTTCGTATGCTGCGAACTCCGGACAATAAACCCATCTCTCCCAAGCAGAGCGTGCAATACGCCACCTCAATTAACTTGATCTCGACGGTCTTGGGTTGGTTGACGATTTTCAGCTTTTTTGGTCTGGAAACGGCCCTGCCGGTCAAGTGGACCCAGCCCATAGAAACGGCCCTGCTCAATTTCATCTTTTTCAACCAATACACCTACCAGTCCCTCAGTATTTTGATCCTGTTGGGATTCACCACCTTTTTCGTCAGCTTTATTGTGAAGCAGGTGAGTTTGTGGGGGTTGCGATGGCTGCTGCAATCCGAATTTCCCCAAATTGCTGGGGAATCACAGGTCGAGAAAGAAAAAAATCAGAGCATTCGTGACCTGAGAAAGGAACCTCGCAACGATAATCAACTCAACATTACGGCGGTTCTGTTTGCCAATGCCTGGAGCTACAGCGCTGTCTTACTGATTCTGCTGATTTTGACGCAACTGCTGAGAGGTTCTCGTGGATAACATCACCAAGTTTCTGCTGGACTTTTTCTTGATTCGGAACTTCGCCAAAGTGGTGAGGACACGGGTTCAGCAAGTTCAAGACTGGATCAGTAAAGTGCGGCCCTTCTCCTGGGAGGCAACCCTGCTGCTGAGTTTGTTTTCCTGGTTTGTCATGCTGTTGCTCGAAGGCATCTATGTCAGGAAATTTGTCTCGATTTTTGCCTGGGGCTTTTTGATCATCGGCGTGGAATGGGCTTTGCTGGGCAAGAAGTTCAAAATTCCGCTGATTGAATTTCAGTTTCACTATGCCCCCTGGCTGTCTGGAATCATTGCCTGCATTGCCTTGTTCAGCAATGATTTCATTATTCGAGATTGGCGAGGCGTCTTGATTAATTGGCCGATCTTCTCAGCCGTGTTTGCCAGCTATCCCAAGTTTATTCAAACGGGTCTCAAAATTCAGCAGCCCGGACCTGATGGCCGCCAAGATTTAGTGCTGCTTTTTCTGGTGAGTGGGTTGTTGTCAAGCTGGTTTCGCTTCCACTTCCTCGTGCAAGATATTTTGCAGTTTTATCCGAATCTGCTAGCCGATGATTTTAGTCGCAGTGCCTTTGTAAATCGGATTAAACCGGGTCCTCGTCCCACTTCCAGAGGTTATGCGCTACTCGACTCAGCCGAGGCCCAAGTGCGAGAAGAACTGCAGGGCAAAACCTGGATCGAGGCCCAGCGCTGGTTGAATAGTTTAAAGGGGACTGCTGAAACTCCCGGCATTGAAGCTGAGTTGAGCAACCGCATTATCGATCGCGAGTATGGCGAACAACTCCCCCGCGAACAGGAAATTTGGCAGATCGTCACCGAGACCACGTTTAATTCCGCCAATCCTTCTCAGGTCGAGCTGCTGCTGCGAGCCGAGTGGCAGGGAGCCAGTTCTCGCGAGGGAGGCTATGCCCTGCGCCGCCTGTGCGTATTTAGCGAGGTGGTGAATCCAGCCCCGGAGTCTTTTGCAGATATGAAGCAGAACAGTACCTTTCAGATCCAATGTCAGCCAACGCGAGAGGAATTGCCGACTCCAGCGATAAAATGAAGCAGATTTAGATTGTGTCTTCTCGTCTAAGGAAAAGAGGCTGTGAATTTGAGTCGGACGTGGGTCGTTGCCCGCAATGTGTTTCGGGAAGTGATTCGCGATCGGGTGCTGTATCTCATCGGGTTTTATGGGGTCATCATGGGAGCAGCGACGGTACTGTTGCCCTATGTGGCGGCCAGTACGGAAAACAAAATTTTGCTGGATGTGGGCATCGCGGCGATCGGCATGTTGGGCCTGCTGGTGGCCGTGTTCATTGGCACGGGTCTGGTGAACAAGGAAATCGAAAAGCGAACGGTGTTTGTCATGATCGCCAAGCCGGTCAGTCCGGCAGAGTTTATCGTCGGCAAACATTGGGGATTGACAGCAGTGTTGGCCACACTGGTAGCAGCCATGACGGCCATTTACTTTGGCATTTTTTACCTGCAAAAAATCCCGTTTCCCTGGGAGAGTTTATCGATTGCTGCCCTCTTCCAAATTCTGGAACTATCGCTGATCACCGCCGTCGCGATTCTATTTGGCGTGATGACCAGTCCGATTCTGGCCATGTTTTTGACGATCGCCATTTATTTGATGGGGCATCTCAGTCGCGATTTGCTGGCGTTTGGCACCCTGACCCAGAGTCCGGCCATTCAAAAAATCACGCAAGTTTTGTATTTGATTCTGCCTGATCTGGCCCGATTGGACTGGAAGAATCAGGCGGTTTACGGCATGTCGCTGTTGCCTACGCCCCTGGAAATGGCGGGTCATGCGGCCTATGGATTAATCTACACGGTCTTACTGCTGGCGATCGCCACCTTCATCTTTTCACGCCGTCAGTTTTAGCCGATCTTGCGTTATCCCCGCGATCGATGCACCAGCGCCACCCAGTCATCGCTGCGTTCCACATCAATTCGATCAAATCCAGCCGCGTCAAAGGCCGCATTCACTTCAGCTTCAAATTCCGTCGTAAACCCTGCCGTGATCAGCAAACCCCGCTCGGCGCTGAGGATCTGCTGATAGTCCGGAGCCAGCGTCATGTGGATACGAGCCAGAATATTCGCCACAATCAGCTTACAGTTCGCAGGCGGCTGTACGATCGGCACCCTCTGCTCCAGTTCTCCCCCCATCCAATGCCCCAATTCGCTGCCCTGTCCCAGGCTGCCTCGCTTTGCCGTAACTTGCTGCGACACCTGATTCTGCTCGATCGTCTGTTGAGTTGCTGCCACTGCCGTCGGATCATTGTCGATCGCCAGCACATGTGCACCCAATTTCGCCATCGCCACGCCAAGAATGCCAGTGCCCGATCCCAGGTCGATCGCCTGCATACCGGTCTTCACATGCCGCTCGATCAGCTTCAGCGCCAGAATCGTGGCCGGATGAAAACCACTGCCAAAGGCCAAACTCGTTTCAAGCCTGAGCGGAATTTCCTCCGATCGAGTTGGCTGATAGTTCACATCAGGTGGCAACACGACAAAGCGCTCACCAATCGCATGGGCCTGGGTTGAGAGGGCGATTGGCTTTTCCTCGATCACATAAATTTCCGGCTCGCTGATCAGGCCAGTCCGCTGCACGGGTGAAAGCAATTGCGTCAGGGCATCGACGCGAGCATTGGCATTGTTGCTATAGGGCATATACCAACGCATCTGTAAGGTTCGAGCTGGGTGAGGGCGATCGGACTGAAGTTGGCTCACCTGCAAATCGCGAATGTCATCGAGCTGAGCCAGCAGCGTACAGACCCAATCCACGGCTTCCGGTGTCGCTTCTACGCTGAGTTCTAGTAACGTCATTTCTGGCTTCCGCTTAATTTCAGCAACATTCTCACCCTCGATCAATTTCATTTTCAGGCATTCGTACTATCTTAGGAAACAGGGCGCGTTAGCCGCAAATGACTTAGAGGAGCCATGGAATGAGCAGCCAAATTTTAGATCAAGCTTTACAGACCTATCGCTGGCATCTGAATGAGCTGCTGCACCGCATTCAGCGTCTTTCTACCAGTCTGAATAACAGCAACCTGCAGGAAACCGTCGAGAATTTGCGCAAAAACATTGCCGAACCCTTTCTGTTTGTCGTTGTGGGGGAAGTAAAAGCAGGCAAGAGCAGTTTTGTGAATGCGCTCCTGGAAGCCGAGGTCTGCGGCACCGATATCGAACCCTGCACCGATTCGATCCAGCAAATTGTCTATGCTAATGAGCCGTTTAACCAGCAGGTCGAGCCGAATCTCAGGAAAATTGGCTTGCCGATCGCCATTCTCAAAGATATTTCCATTGTTGATACACCGGGCACAAATACGATCGTTGCGGAACNATCAGGTAATCACAGAGAAGTATATTCCGAATAGCGACCTGACATTTTTTGTGCTGTTCGCCAAAAATCCCTATCAAAAAAGCGCCTGGGATTTTCTGGATTTTGTTAGCAGTGAATGGCGCAAGAAAGTAGTGTTTATTTTGCAGCAGGCGGATTTGCTCAAACCTACCGATCTGGCGACCAATATTGAGCGCGTTAAGGAATACGCCAACCAAAAACAAATCAAATCGCCAATCATCTTTGCCACTTCAGCCGAGCAGGAACTCGCAGGCGATCGAGACAACAGCGGTTTTGAACCCATTCGTCGCTATATTCGCGATATGGTATCGAGTGGCGAAAGTTATCGAATTAAATTGCGATCGGTCAGCAGTACCACTCAAAAAATTATTGATGCGCTGGCTAATGACATTCAGGCGATCCAGACGCAATTGCAGGCGGATAAAAAAACAGCCTCCAGTATCAAACAAAAAATTGAGGCAGGTCGGAATCGATCGCGCTATGAAGTTGAGAATTTAACCGATCGGCTGGTGGGGCGCTATGACAGCATTTCCGGACGCATCAAGCGAGAGTTTCGGGAAAGTTTATCGGTGTTCGAAGTGGTGCGGCGATCGTTTGTGGGAGTGTTCAACAAGGATGCTTCCATTCAAGCCTGGATTAACGACTTTCAGGAACGCTGTCAGCGGGAATTGAAATCTTCGCTGGAGGAGGTTTCGAATGAAGGGGCACAGCATTTTGTGGACGGCATTCGCCAACTGCTGGAAGGCTTGACCCAGGATTTGAACAATATTCAAACCTCCTACCTGCCGAGTAATCTCATTTCAATTCGGGTGCTGGAGCGACGGCAAGAAGTGATTGAAAGTGTACGCCACAAAGTGAATCGCTTGATGTCCAGCGATGATTTGATTCAAGCCCTATCTACAAATGCGGACAACATGGCCGCTGAAATTGTCGGAGGAGCCTTTGTGGCTGTTGCGGGAATGGTGCTGCATATTATTCAGTTTACAGTAGCAGAGGCCATTTTAGATGCGATCGGGATTGCCTTTGCAGGTGTCGGGATTGTGCTATTTGCCGTTGGCGTTGTTTGGCAGCGCAATCGGATTATTCAACGCTTTGAAGCCGCCTTGGATAGCGAGAAATATAAATTTAAGCAGGAAGTCACAGACCGTTTGAATCAGAAGCTGAGCCTGATCTACGAAGAAGTGGAGCGAATTTTTGTGCAGTTTAATGATTATGTCGATCGGGAAGACCAGGAAATTGGGCCGATCGTAGAGCAGTATCATCAGATTCAAACTGAGGCACAGCAGCTATTCCAGCAGATGGTCGCATAGCAATCCCATCGACATATTCCCATGCTGAAGCTGCTGAAAACTGTTCTATGATTTTTTACAGCAACAGTGGCTCGATTTTGGCTTGTACTTCCTCAATCACACTTTCCGGTGTAGCCTCGACAAATTGAATACCACGAGCTTTCCAGTTTAGACATTTGATCTGATCTGCAAGAATAACTCCCTGGATCTTCAGTTCATGTGGCAAAAGAACCTCAAAAGGATACCCTTTTTGTTGTTTTGTAATAGGCATAAACAGAGCCAGAGAGCTTCTCTCGTTATAACCCAGAGGCGAGATCACAAAAGCAGGTCTATGCCTCCTCTGCTCATGCCCCTTGGTTGGATCAAAGTCCAGATAAACAATGTCCCCTTCGGCTAAATGAATCTCTTTAGCTAAATTCTGCGGAATACGAACAGCAAGACTGTTTCCCCACTTTGCAACAGTTGTAACCATAGTTTGAATCTCCATCTAGCAAGACAGATTTGCCTACTCCGCCTTACTTAAGCAAAAGGTAGATACTCTGTATCTACAAATAGCAATGGATCATCTGTTTGACAAACATCCTACTCAAAGCCTTTTGCTACAGTTGCTATAAAAGGCTTTCGGGGCATTACCCTATCAATTGCTTTTGGAAGGCTTCGATTCAAGAAGATAACAATCACGATAAGCGGCGGTATATCGCCTTGACAACCCGCCAAACTCTTTCGATCGTCCGCTTCATCGACTGGGTTATACCGCGATCGCTATGATCGACGTTCCAGAATCTTGCGGATATTGGGAAGAGCTACTTCAATTACTTCTGGACTGGCAATGGTTTGCTGCCAACTTTCTCGGTGAGTGAGTCTTTCGGACCAAGCCTTTAAGCGGGGATAGTCTTCTAGAGACAGGGAAGGCAGCAATGTTCCAGCCACAACTTCTGCAAGTGTAAACTCATCTCCTGCAAAGTACATCTGTTGATTTAGTAACTCTTCAAAAAAGTGCAAGATGCTTGTCACTCGTTGTTGAGCTGCTTCAAACTTCTGAGGATCAACTTCTAGTCCTACTAAAGGTCGAGTCAAAGGAATTGTAGCAGGTTGAAGTTCAACCACTGTAATTGCTTCAATCATCCGAACAACAGCGATCGCTTCGGGTCCGCTAGGCATTAACGGTGGATTTGGGTACTTTGCCTCTAGATAGTCCAAAATCGCCAATGACTCAACGAGCCGAAATCCGTTATCTACTATTGCAGGAATTCGCTGAAGGGGATTAATTGTTGTGAAATCGTCGTGGAACTGATCTCCATCTAATCTCACCAGAATTGGTTCAAAGGGAATTTGCTTTTCCAGCAACGCAACCCAGACTCGACGAGCATTGACAGAGATCGGATTGTAATAGAACTTGAGCATAAAATTCCAGCCTGTAAACTACACCTTAACCAATCCTCTTGCAATAACTATGAGTTTATCCCTTCTAGAATATCGTTTCATTTCAAAATTCCCAGTCCATAAAGCGACCGCTGCAACAGGCTACTGCAAATGAATGAGCCAACAGCGATCGCTGAACACGACTCCGTTAGCCGTATTTTGAAAGAGATACTCAAGCACAAGCGCTTGAACTAAACAAACACGACATCGCGGCTAAGGCTAATGTTGGTGACATCTTGAATAATCCCAACTCGCTCCCAGGTGTTGTTCTTGTTGAAGAAGATTTCAGTATCTCCCGCGCTTGTTCCAACACCAATGATGCTTGAGGTCTGAAGTCGATATTGGCTGGCGTTGCCAGATAGCTTAATGCGATCAAAGACCGTATCAGTCTGGCTCGCTTTCTTGTCAAAATCGGTAATCAAGGCATAATCATTATTGCCTGACACAGTATAGAAAGCTCTGTTGTATTCGCCCAGCACAAAGTGATCAGACCCCCCGCCCCCTGTGAGAATATCTTGCTCTGTTGCGGTCGTGATCGTCTTGCTGTAGCCATAGAGATAGTCACCTCCACTGTGCCCCAGCAGCGTATCATTCCCCCGATCGCCCGCCAGATAATCATCTCCACTTTGACCCAACAGTTGGTCATTGCCCTGATTGCCATTTAATGAGTCGTTGTCATTCCCACCGTCCAAGACGTCATTCCCGTTGCCGCCAATCAGCAAATCTTCGCTGTTGCCGCCATACATCAATGCCCAGACGTTGGGATCGGCGGTAAGATTGTCAATTCGTTCACCTCCAGTAAACACATCATAGAATCCGTTTGCAAAGTTGATTCGCTCAATTCCGTTGAGCGTATCAGTGCCTTCACGACCCGTGATTTGAACATCTCCACTGTTCGTAAACGTGGCGCTATAGTCGGCATATTGCCCAAAGTAAGTCGCAATGTCGTAGCCACTGCCACCGTACAGAGCATCATTGCCATTTCCTCCAGCAAGCGTGTCGTTATATTGACTGCCCGTTAGAACGTCGTTGCCGTTCCCCCCATAGAGCAAAGACCAAACGTTGCGATCGGCGGAGATGCTGTTGTTGCTGCCGTCTCCAATGTGTACGTTGTAGTACCCGTCGGCAAAGCTGATTCGCTCGATACCGCTGAGCAGGTCAGTGCCATCACTGCCTGTGATTTGTACCGCTCCATCGCTGGTGAAAGTGGCACCATAGGCAGTATATTGCCCTAAATAAACAGCATAGTCGTAACCATTGCCGCCATAGAGCATGTCGTTGCCCGCTCCGCCGACGAGTCGATCGGTACCATCACCACCATACAATTGATCGTTGCCTAGTCCGCCAAACAGAAGGTCATTCCCTCCTCCTTGTCCTTCAAGACTGTCACCGTGGAGAATATCATCTCCGTAACCACCGTAAATGGTGTCGTTTGTATTTCCACCCCGAAATGTATCCCCAAAAACAGTATCGTTGTCACTGCGATTTGCGACAGGGTCTTCCGGTCCTGCATAGATAACATCATCACCACCCGATCCACCATAAATTTCATCATTTCCAAGCAGTCCGTATATCACATCCGCGTTATCGGTTCCATACAGCAGATTTGGATCGTCTGTACCTTGAATGTTGGCCATCTTGATTTCTCCAAAAGCAAATAGTGTTACCAATCGTTTTTAGTCATGTTGCAAAAACTGCTTCAGCACAAACAATTGAATGAACTGGAATTCAGTTAAGCAACAGTTCCAAACATTAGCGATAAAGATTTCACCTGCTGTGCAACTCCCTTTTTGTCAAAGTTCAGCGGGTTTCTGTATCGAATACAACTATTCTGTTTTGCTGAATAAAGAACGTCCAGGACAGTTAGCCACTTAAGTTGGCCACTTAAATTAGCCACTTGTTACTTTGCTTAAAGCACTAGAAAATAAAGCTTGATCGCTTGAACACGCGGAGATCTTGGACTTTTTTGGCATGAAATCAGCTCAAGATTAAAGTCACTGAGACAGTTACCAAACTATTGAAGAATACCCATATGGGTGATTGACAAAAATCCTAAAAAGCAGCATATCTCTTAGTTAGAAAACAGAAATTTTAGCGATCGCTTTTACGTAGTATTGATTGGTTGCTAATTTGTTTGAGTAATAATGAAATCTGTATTTCCGTCTTTAACAAAATAATTAGAAGATGAGGTATGGCTAAACTAGCTCAAAAGCGTAAGCGCCGGGGTGTCATTCTGTCACATTCAGGTTTGCAGCGTCTTCAGGCCGCACAAGAGCAACTTGCCATTACCCAAAATCAAGGCTATCGCTACACGCTGGAGCAGTTAAGCGAGTTGACGCAAGTGAGTGTGCGATCGATTAGTCGGTTGCAAAGTGGCAAAATAGCGGTCGATCGACAGACGCTAGAGGACTTCTTCCGCGCGTTTGATTTGGTGCTGACGCCGCAGGATTATGTTGAGCCAAACGGAACTGCTGCGGCAAAAGAAGCAGTAGCCCATCCATCCATTGAGGCGATCGCGCAAGATTGGGGAGAAGCTCCGTATGTTTCGTCGTTTTATGGACGTACCGCAGAACTTGCGACCTTAACTGCATGGATTGCAGAAGATCGTTGCAGCTTAGTTGGCATTTTGGGCATTGGCGGCATTGGCAAAACGGCTTTAGCGGTCAAACTTGCAGAACAGTTGCAAGGGCAATTTGAATATGTGATCTGGCGATCGCTCCGTAATGCGCCGCCGTTGGAAACGTTACTTGCAGAACTCGTTCCCTTTCTTTCAGGTCAAGAGGAAACCAAAGCAGAGATCGGCAATCTGTTTCAGTGCTTGCAGAATCACCGCTGTTTGATCGTTCTAGATAATCTGGAGACGTTGTTTCAGACAGAGAAGGCAGGGCAATATCGTCCAGAGTACGAAGCGTATGGAGAGTTGCTGCGAGTCGTTGCCACTGCTTGTCACCAAAGCTATGTCGTCTTTACGAGTCGAGAAAAACCTGCCCAGCTTGCTCAGTTTGAAGGAGCCTGCCTATTGCCTTTGGGTGGTTCTCCAGAGGCGTCCCAAGCACTGCTAGAGGCAGCACAATTAACTGGATCAGACCGTCAAAAACAGGCGTTGAGCAATCACTATCGCTGGAATCCGCTCGCTCTCAAAATTGTAGCCTCCTCAATTCACGATCTATTCGACGGTGAAATTGGGCTATTTCTGCAACAAGAGACGTTCGTGTTCAACGGGTTACGCCACTTGCTCGACCAGCAGTTCGATCGTCTCTCTAAATTAGAGCAGAGTATTATGTACTGGCTTGCCATCAACCGAGAGTGGACGACAATTGCAGAGCTAGAAGCAGATCTTTTTCCAGCAGTACCGCGAGCCAGTTTGTTGGAAGCACTGGAAACGTTGAGTTGGCGCTCGCTGATCGAACGCAAATCAGGCTGTTATACACAACAACCTGTCGTTATGGAATACAGTACAGAGACGCTGCTCAATCGCATGAGCGATGAAATTGAGAACGGTTCATTGCTAGCTCTACCGAATGCTTTACTGCAAGCCCACGCTCTCATTAAAGCCCAAAGCAAAGACTATATCCGAGACAGCCAAACTCGCGTTATTTTAGCCCCACTTGTTGTTCGGTTGCTCAACTCGCTGAGATCTCAAAAAGAGATTGTCTATCAGCTCAATCAAATTCTATATCGCTTAAAAACAGAGTGTTCTCATCAGCCAGGATACGCAAGTGGTAATCTGTTCAATCTCCTGCGCCACCTCCAGGTGGATCTGAGCAACTATGACTTTTCTCATCTCCATATTTGGCAAGCCGATCTGCAAAACGTGAACCTTCATCGAGTCAATTTTTCGTACGCCAGCCTGTTAAACTTTAGATTCACTCAACCCTTTGGTAGTGTTTTAGCTGTTGCCTTCAGTCCTGATAGTCAACTGCTGGCAACCGTATATCATCGCAACAATGCCATATGTCTGTGGGAGGTTGCGGACGGGCAATCTAAACTCTTGCTGGAAGGGCATGCGGGCTTAGTTTGGGCACTCGATTGGAGACAGGACGATCGAATGTTAGCCAGCGGCAGCGAAGATCACCATGTCAGACTGTGGGATACAGAAACGGGAATCTGTTCTGGAATTCTGCAAGGACATCAAGGTACGGTGCGAACCGTGGCGTGGCAACCCAATGGACCTTTCCTGGCAAGTGCAGGCGATGACAATGTGATCCGCATTTGGGATGTTCGTACCCAAACCTGTTGCAGGACTTTGCAAGGACACCAAAACTGGGTTATGTCTGTTGCCTGGAGTCCGGTTAGCGATCGCTCATCTCCAGGTGCAGGGCAGATTCTGGCTAGCGCCTCTTTTGACCAAACGGTTCGCCTCTGGGATGTGCAGAGCGGTGAATGCCTCCAAATCTTGTCTGGGCATACAGGTGGAATTTGGGCGATCGACTGGAGTCCTGATGGCAGATATTTGGCGACCGGAAGTGAAGACCAAAGCGTGAAGATTTGGGATGTTGATCGCGGTCACTGCCTCAAAACACTGCAAAGAAATCGTTCAACCCTATTCTCAGTAGTCTGGAGCCCTGACAGCAGAATGCTTGCGAGCAGCGGGCAAGATTACAATATTACAATTTGGGATGTGGAGCGGGGTCACTGTCTCAAAACCTTGCAGGGACACCACAACGCCATCTGGGATCTGGACTGGAGCGCCAATGGAAAGATCCTGGCGAGTGGCTCTCATGACCATACCGTGCGGCTGTGGGAAGTGAACGAGAGTCAATCGAGCCATTATCAAACGCTTAAAACGTTTCAGGGTTACACCAATGCAGTGTTTGCGTTAGCTTGGAGTCCAGATGGGCATGCTCTGGCGAGTGGCAGTGCTGACTATCAAATTCGGTTATGGGAACCTGCTACGAATCGGTGTTTCAAGACATTGCAGGGACATTCTGGTTGGGTTTGGGGTCTTGCCTGGAGTCCCGATGGCGTTATGCTTGCGAGTGGCTCAGATGACTGCACGGTAAAACTTTGGGATGTCAACACGGGTCAATGCATTAAAACTCTGCAAGCTCACACAAATTGGGTTTGGGCCTTGGCTTGGAGTCCTGATAGCCAATTCCTCGCCAGTGGAGCGGGCGATCTGACCATTCGTTTGTGGGACGTTAAGCGAGGGAAATGTCTGCATATTTTTCAGGGGCATCAGAATTGGATTTGGGGTTTAGACTGGAGTCCAAATGGTGATTGGATTGCTAGCGCTTCCCACGATTGCACCGTTCGCATTTGGGATGTTTCTACAGGCGAATGTCTACAGGTTTTACAAGGACATGATAATTGGGTTGAAGCTGTTGCCTGGAGTCCCAATGGTCAACTCCTGGCCAGTGGCTCTCACGATCGCACTATCTGTATTTGGGATAGCAGCAGTGGCGAGTGTCTCAAGCGTTTGCAGGGCCATGATGATATGGTGAAGACCGTTGCCTGGAGTCCCGATGGTCAACTCCTCGCCAGTGGTTCTCACGACTCGACTATCCGACTGTGGCAGGTCAGCACAGGTGAGTGTTTGGGTACGCTTGAGGGTCATACGAGTCAGGTGTGGTCGGTTGCTTGGTGCCCTCTGATTTCTTCAGATGCGTCGGCAAAGCAGGAGTTTATTTTGGCAAGCAGCGGTGATGACGAGATGATTAAGCTTTGGAATATCAGTACCTATGAATGTTCGAAAACACTGAGGGCCGATCGCCCCTATGAAGGGATGATGATTACTGGCGTTACCGGCATTACAGAAGCTCAAAAAGCAACCTTACAAGCGTTGGGAGCAATCATAGATTAGCGTCCTTTCAATTTGCTTTCGGAATTCGATCGCCTCACCGATCGATCGTTTTTGTTGCAGTACCTCTGCCCGCCTTCTGAATAACTGGAATCTTTGCTTTCGTAATTCGATCGCTCTTGTAGGACGATCGCTCAATCGATCCATCAAGCTGTAATTTGGAATCAGCGTTCGATCGCTCAATCGGAACATTAAGCTGTGGTTTGGAATCAGCGATCGGTCATTTTTGTTGCAGTACCTCTGCCCGCCTTCTGAATAACTGGAATCTTTGCTTTCGTAATTCGATCGCCATTATCAGACGATCGCTCAATCGATCCATCGAATCGTGATTTGGAGTCAATGCTCGATCGTTTCTATTGCAGTGCCGCCTGAATAACTGGAATCTTTGCTGTGGGAGTTCGATCGTTGTTGTGGGGCGATCAGTTATGTCAGGGATTGCTCGAATCTTTGTTTAAGTTAATGGAAATCGACAGCCGTAGAGTTATCGCTCCAGTGTGCTGCGCTTAATTGAATAACCCAGATTGCGAAGCCTGAGTTTATTTGGCTGGATATCTAATATTGATTTAACTATTTAATTCTTTGTCTTGTTTCCACTCGTATAGTAATATGTCGGTTTGACTTGCATTATACTCGGCTAGATTCAAACCAATACTTTTTATCTCTACAACTGCATCCATTACCGAATCCGATCGAAAAGCTGGGCTAGTATAACGCGAGTCTGATATCTGGTCTAATGAGGACCTAATGTTATTAGGCAATCGTTTCAGAGCTTCTTTTTTTATTGCTAGCAGCTTCGGCCCCTCTGAAAGCCATTCATTATATAGTCCAGTCTCAATATGTACACTTCTCATATCAGGATCTTGCCTTTGATCCGATAGTTGGATAGATCGTTCAAGCTTTCTTGACATTTTTTGAGCTTCTTGGCTGAGTTCTAAAATCGAAAGTTGTTCCAAATGGTTTGTATAGCCATCATCCTGTTGACTTGGATTTTGTATGGGAATTTTTTCTTCGCGTATCTTTTCAACTTCAAAAGTTAATCTTTCAATTTCATTGTCTTTATCTTTCAACCAATCTTCTCGGACGTTCAGTTGTATCCTCAGGCCATCATTCTGATTTTTGAGAAAGGTAGTTCCAGCAAGAAATCCAATTGCTGCCATGACTATGAATGCCAAAGGTGCTTGCAAGAATGCTGCCCAATTTGAGGCAAAAAAATCTATCAAGACCTTTAGCATTTTAATAAAAGACTAAGCAACGACATAATTCATTGTAGCTAGAACAGATAAAAACGTCCCATCTCAACCTATCCAAGAATTTGAGAGCACTTCATTTACTATCTGTCTAGTAAATAACTAACCATGCAGCCCAACGTTCTTGGGCAATGGTTACCGAGAGCTTTATGGGGCTACAAGCAGTCTTGGGCAATCTTCTGCTCTAGGGTTGTTATACTGTCCCAAAAAACCGATCGATCGCCCTCATAACCCAATCCATCTCAAACATGACTTTTACGTTAGAGCACCAGCATTCCAAAACCGATCGCAGTGAATAGCCAATTTGCCTTCCCTGCTCACAAAACATTGCCAAACCCTGACTTACGCTTGTGTTCGATCGATCTTTGTTCTATGCTAAACAACACTGGTTTTTCCGATTAACTTAGACAACCAGTAGATCTGTTCAAGGTATGGCGCTGACTATAAGTGATTGGACCCACTCATAGCCAGCTGTCTAGACTCCTGTTAACACCAGAGAGCTAGATTGTTGCGATCTTAATCGATCTTCA
This sequence comes from Elainella saxicola E1, assembly GCA_002796835.1. Lineage (GTDB taxonomy): Bacteria > Cyanobacteriota > Cyanobacteriia > Elainellales > Elainellaceae > Elainella > Elainella saxicola. The sequence continues at coordinate 19,090 of LUGL01000040.1, forward strand.
GCAATTTAGCGTTGTCCGGACAGTCATACCTTGGGCTTTTCTTCCCCACAAACCCCAACCTCAACGAGGGAAAATACGATGTCTACAGAGTTCAACGAACTGCTGAAAGTTTCGCATACCGATAAATCGCAGATCTGGATTATTGGCACGCGAGAGCAGGTTCTGCATACGATCAACGAGTTCTATGTCAAGCGGATTGCGACCGACAGAGTGAAATTCACGCCGATCATCCCAGCCCCTTTTGAAGGCAAATACATGTCCGTCTTAGTGCGCTAATCGATCGCGATCGAATTGACCGATCGTTCACAAACCCGTCCCCTGAGATCATTGACCTGAGGGGACAGTTTGACTTGCTAATTTCAATAGACCTCTTGCAAATTAACCCAAACAGTTTTGTTGAGAATGCTCAGAGTGGTTACACAGGCTTCTACCGAATGAATGACGCTGCCACTCGCTCAGAACTAATATTCTGCCCTAACTTCCCTCAATGTCGGTCGAAAACGCAAGAAAACGAATAATCGACCATCTGCCGTCTGGCTGTCTTTGGAAGATATCGATTCCAGTCTCCCTGCTGCTCTGCTGCTCGTTTCCCCGATCTACGGTCAACGTCCAAATCAATCGGACGACAGCGATGTCACCGGAGACGATGATTTCCTGGATGTCAGGGCTGTAATGGAATTGCATGTCAGGCTTCGCCAGCAGAGCTGCAAGCCGCGCACATACAACGTCGCGACCGGCATCCGGTGCCCCCGAAACGGTCGAAATCAGATCAGGTGCAAACAGGTCGCACGTCCCGGCACGATCGCGAGCATTGAAAGCATCAGCCCACTGGTATAACCGGCTTGAGATTGCCGCCTTGTCCGCATTCAGGTCGGCATGAGCAGGCACGGCAGTCCCGACACTCAAGAGGCAGATCCCTATCAGAGCGCCCCCGTGGAGGATCGATCTCATCGAACGCAGACTCATCATGTCCACCCCGTCATACTTTATCAAAACAGTAGATGAAATTTGCTTTTTGTCCAGTATTTTTTGAAACTCTTGATAAAGTGCTTTCAAGGGTATCGTTTTACCACTGGTACCGCCACTCGCTCAGAGCTGAAATTACGTTCTAACGATCTGCATGAGTGCCAGGGCGTGATGTCCTGATTTGTCTATCTTGATAACTGGTACAGAAGCACCAATTTGCAAGAGGTCTATTCTATTCCTGGTCTTACCTGACATCTTCCGGATTGAGTGGACGTAAAGTGCAACCCATACTGCCTTGATGAGGTCCATCACACCCTTTAACCGCAAAGTATCCTCTAATCGTTATCTTCTCTCTAAACCAGGTGACAATCGCATCTTTTGCAGGATCGCTGTGATCGATCGAAAAACCAGTTCCAGTACATTTACCAGACCAGGGTTTCTCGTTTGGATCTAATGCTTGAAAGCAATTGTCCCAAAGATGAAAATAATCAATTTCAAAACCAGTTTCAGGTTGTCTAGATAAGTCTTCAAAACTTTGGGCATCAAGCCAGACAATATTACCTTGGTTCGCAAAAATAAAATCTGTAAAAGGTTTGCTCGCCTCATAATTGCCGATCGTTCCTTCAAATCGAGGAATTGCAGGCGAATCAGAAGCTATATTAACTGCGTCCTCTCTTTTAGGAATTGCAGGCGCATTAGAAGCTGCATTAACTGCGTTATCTTCTTTAGGAATTACAGATGCATTAGAAGCTGCACTAACTCTGTTATTTCTATCTGTAGAAAGGTTTAAGCTTGAGTCGTTGCTTTGCTGGATTGGAGCTTGAGCCTGAGCTGTTAGAGAATTGCCGTTGCTAGCCTGTTCTGGGCCTTGGCTGTTGATAGAACCACTCGGTTTTACTTCCTCTAAACCTTGATTCTTTTCAGAAGCCGCGTTTGAACTGTTGCCTCTGACAAAATCAACCCACCACGGTGCAGTTCCTCCTACAACAAGGGCTGTGATGATGGGCGCTATGAAGTGGTTGCAGGGAAAATTTGCTTTTGTCCCATTATTTTTATCCTGATCCATTTCTGCCACTCCAACCCATTAAAGATAAATTTGGCAACATTGCCTCAGCAGATTGAGCGATCGCCAGAAAACGATGCAAACCCCTGCTAAAACCTTTCGTCTAAAATGCCCAATTACCCGCTGCAAATAACTCCGAATGCTCGCAAGTCAATCTGGGCGATCGGATGGATTGGAGTGATGTTAGAACAATAATGGACTTATCTTCTTTCCTGCGGCAGCTGCATGAACTTCAACGGCAGCGCAATTCCCCAGCCGACTAAGACAATCACAAAGATGACTAACCCACCCAGGATTGCCTCAGTAGACAAATGTGCTGGCGCTTGACGATTAGCTTGAATAACCAACCAATGCACATAGCCCATAAACAGCACGATTAACGCACCCATGCCGAGCGCATGAGACCTGAGGTAAGCGAACGTAGACTCCCTGTACCGTTCTGAAAGCCAAACCCTTTTATTGGGGAGATTAATGCTGCTTTCCGGGAAGCGATCGATGAGCGTCATACTTCCCACAATGAAGCTGGGAATAGCCAGGGTGAATATCAGCATGAACACCGTATAGAAATCTCTTGGCATGTACCCATCGGCCACCCCCGTTGCATTGAAGTGAGATGCTACTGTTGCAGGTAGGGAACTTGCTGTAGCCAAAATAAAGATCAGGACAACAACCTGGGTGAATAAAAATATTGCGAGTGGCAGATTCTTTTTCATATTGCTCTAACATTGCGATTCAGCGGTTGCAAACAGACTTCTCCGCTCCATCAGCAAGAACCAACAATCCGTTACAACAGCATTTTTCACTGAGAAACGTACCGATCGTCCTTGCTCACACTTATCCTACTATCCCCAAACTAGCCTCAAACAATTGTCCTCGCCAACCGTATTTTGAGTGCTTTTAGATACAACGAATAACCTCCTTCAGTCAATCACAGATCCTGTTCAGATCCCTCCTAGCCGCCTTCAAAAAGGAACCGAGCCAAACGCGTTTAAAGTCCCTCTTGTTAAGGATGGTGTAAATTAAATCAACGAATTTTGCATGAACGGATTGCAACCGATTCTCCTTCAGACAATTTTCGTAAACGCAGCTAATTTACACCGATCGACTCCTGACTCCCGACTCCCGACTCCCGACTCCTACCTCCTGCCTCCTCAACCCCATCAAAGAATCTGCTGCAAAATCGTCGGATCCTGAATCTCCTTATCCCGCGCCAACAGCAACACCTTAGAAACTACCTCAGCCGTCTTCGGATCCGGATCGACAAAAGGCAGAAACAATCTGCCACGGTGCTGAGAATGAACAGGCACAATGCAAAGTGCACCACCGGGCTGCCGATGCACGATCGCGCTCCCCAAATGCACCGAATAGCTGCCCAACTGTCCTTCAATCAAGGCATGAGCATTCTGAAGCTGCACATTGGTTAACTTCATCAGCCGACAGGTTTCGCGCACCAGGGCCGATCGCATTTCAACCGTCGAAGCCGTCGCTTCCGGATCAACGCCTCCTTGATGAGCCACACTCACCACCAGATCGAGATCGCGCATTACTTCGCTAAAGAGACGTGGCGGCACTTCATGCAATGGTATAGACTTCCACTGATCGCGCGGACGAAATCTGACTCCAGCGATCGTCAGTCCTTCCACTTCCAGCGGCGTGTAAAAGCCATTCAGAAAATCGACTTCCGCAACCAATCCCTCCGCATGAAACGTGCGGCGCACCCCTTCTTCAGGTGCGGCAATCCATCCCCGCTGCCCCCATAACGCCAACGCCTGTTTGGGATTCACCTGATGTCCTTCATAGCGATGAGAAATTATTTCTAATTGCTCCGTGGACGTTAGCACGTACAATTCTCGGAAGATTTGCTTAAATGGCTGAACTCGATTCACCGCAAAACAATCTTGCTGCCACAGATGCCATTCCTGCGTCATCAGCAAATCATGGGGATGGGCAATTCGCAGTTCTGCTGATGAAATCGGCGTAACGACCTGCTGATGATTTCGCAGCGCCGTTCCCTGTTCCACCAAATAGCCGCTTTCGTTCTCCCCAATCAAAACCAACTGACTCAGCAACGGCAACAGCACCGGATGCTTGGCCAACTGCTCCAACTCAGCGGCAGTAAAGCGATCGCCCCGACACATGGCCTGCTCCAGCGATGCCTGAATGCGAGAAGCCTGCTGTGTAATGTCCCGTTTACGATTCGTCAGGGCTTGAATTTCAGGCTGCTTTTTCAACGCTGCCGGAATGGCTTTCAGCGGCTTTCCTTGTTTCGTCACGGTAATTTCCGGCTCTCCGGCTGCCGTAATCGCCAAACTGACGCTCACCTGATCGATCGTGACAGTTTGCGCCCGTCCTGCTAAATCCGCAACGGCTTCTGCCTCCATGGCCCATTGCAACCGCTGCGGATCGACAAATCCTGCCGTGCGAGCCAGGTTTTCTAGACCGATCGAGACAGCTAATTTTTCGCTGGCCTGTCGCTGAGAACCAAACTTTTTGCTGGTGCGCAGAAAGTCTTGCAGGATTTGGTAGCGCTGCAACATGTCCCGATCGCGATTCTCTGGCGACAGGGGTAATAGTCCTAATGCCCGCACCGAATCCTGATGTCGTTTTTCACGGATGCGATCGCAAAGCGTTTCCGCTTCCAGTTTGCCCAACATCGCATCGGCAAAGAGCTTGGCCCGCTGATGTCCCGCTCCACTTGAAGCATATTGGGCGGCTTCGTAAAGCTGATTCCAGCGATCGGTTTGCAGCAGATCATGAAGACGATGGAACCAGGCCACATCCACTGCCCCCTCCATCAGGCGATCGGCAGAAAGCGGCGTTCGTTCGCTAATTTGGGCCACCCAGGTTTCGCGCACATCGGGCTCGACCGTCCAGCCATTATCTTTGGTGTGGGCATGAAACCACCAGATTGCCTCCGCAAATCCGGGCCAATTCAATGTTTGCTCAATGTAGTGGACCCACTGCGGCGCATAAAAAGCAAACTGGATCAGGTTCTCCGGCTTGATTTGAGCCGACTGAACCCGCTGTGCAAACTCGGCAGGCGTATCTTCAGCAGCAGGAAAGCTGATTCGCATCAAATGGCTGAAAATGGCGGCTTTACTGAGATTGTTGTAGGTGTAGTGGCGCACCAGCTTGTTGCGATCGAAAGCCTGGAGCAACTGAATCACGGGCGTCATCCCCACGATCGATCGGAGTGACCGGGCGGCATTGCTGGCGGCAGTGGGCAAATCACCTCGCTGGAGTTCGATCGCCAGAATCCGTTGACGAGCGCGATCGGCCAACTCTAACAGCAAGGGATGAGCAGCTTCCCGGTTCTGACGACGAGTGAGTTGGGAAAGGTCTGAAAATGAAGTTCTGAAATTGGCTTTGGCTTCTGCCGCATTGCTAGTTTGCCGCTCAAGAGCCCCTTCCTCAGCCCCCAGCAGGTGAAACATCAGATCGGCCTCAGTTGCTCCTCCGGCTTGATAGGCATTGTAGATATCCTCTAGCGTCGTAGCTGGATGATAATTGGGCAAATGGCGATCGACCCAGCGCACCAACTGCCACCAGCGAATTTGTTGCTCAGGAGTTGCCGCTGCTTGGGACGATCGGGCATTGCTGATCCAGTCATGAATAAAAGTGCTGACCTGTCTGCCCGGTCCCCAGAAATTTTGAGTACTCCACTGCGGATCGGTTTTGAGTGCGTCGATCGGAATTGCATTGAGTAGAGTTGTGATCGCATTGAGAAAATAATCGACAACTTGCTCAGGTGAATGTAAATAGAGCAGCCAGTGAATAATATGATGAATTTGATTGGGATAACGCAGAGAGGCTGGGACTTCTCCCGTATGGGCCTGTAAGCTCGATAAGACTTGCTCAATCAGGCTAGATTGCTGCTCTAATGCCTGAGCCGACTGAAATGGATCGGGCTGATGGTTAAATCGAGGGACGATCGCCCGCACTAATTCCAAACCATCAATATCCCGCAGAGAAGCATCGCGATCGCGCCACCAGTTAAGCCAGACATCGCTGAGCGGCAGGTGTTCCAGGTTTTCCGCTGCCGAAAGTTTGGGATCGATGTGGGGAAAGTTCCAGGTGAGATTGCCCAGCAATTCCTCTGAGTTTTGCTGAGGTCGCTTAACTGGGGTTTGGCGATGCTCATGGATCAATTCATCGAGTGCCAATAAGCAATTCTCGGCAGCAGGGGTGACAATTTGCGTCGCTGTGATGACTGGTAATGGCGCGATCGGCGTTAAATCTGCAGCCTGAACTAAACCCAGCGCATTCGTTAAAGTGGCTTCGGCTTCCGACTGCAAAATACTGGTAAGCAATTGGGTTTCCGTTGGCGTTAGCTTCGATCGCCCCTGATAGTCTGTGGCGAGTTGGTGTGCCCGATCGAGCAAGCGATTTTGCTGCACGAGCGATCGCAAAATTTCCAGTCCGGCCTGTCGCTGCGGCGCTTTTTTGGCAACCAGCAATCGTTCTGCCGAGTCCATCACGGCCTGATCAGATTGGCTGAGCAGCAAGCCTAAAATGCCGCGTCGCAAATCGCTGGCTGTGCGGGTGAGCAACTGTTCGAGTTGAAGATTTTCAGTTGGCGTGATGTCGCATTGCTGCAAGTATTGGATGACCTGCTCCCGCACCCAACTACTGGCATCGGACAATAGCTGAAACAGCGTGGCCCGAATCTCGGCATCCCAGGGCTTCACTTCACTCAGCAACTTGGCAACCGTGTTGCGTCCATAGGGATCGAGCAGCGGCAAATAGGGAATCAACCGCTTGGGCGATCGGTCTCCCAAATTATTCAGCAGTGCCGTCGCAACCAGGGTTTGACTGGGTTCGAGCTTCATCCATTCCCAGACGATCGATCGAGGTTGAGATTTGGCCGGAAAGTGGGGTAACGCTTGCTCCAGTCGCTCAAACAGGTCCGACTCTTGCTGAATCACCTTGTCGCCGGTATAGTTCAGGGCCTGCACCGCAGCCGTCGCCACCGAGAGATCGCGATCGCCCAGCGCAGACAGCAGCATGAATCGGGCTGGCGTAATCTGAAGCTGCGATAGGAAATGGACTGCGACAAAGCGGTGGGTTGCTTCTGGATGATCCAGCAAGGGGACAGCGCGATCGATCGCGGCAACTGCATCCCCAAATCCAACGGTCCATAGCGCCAAATAAACAAGCTGCGGATCTTCGCTCGCCAGTGCGGCTGCTTGCGCTTCCGGATTTTCCAGCAGCTCCAGAACTTGACCGATCCATTGCCGCGCCGTTTTTTCGTCCAGAGATTCCAGCCCAAACCCAAACCAAACATCCACGGCCCGAATCGTGGCGCTGAAGCGCGTTAGCTTTTGCTCTAAAATCAGCCGCAGCATCCGCTGAAAGGCGATCGGATGAGCTTCGTCAATGGTTTCCAGAATGGTCTGGCGTAATCCTTCCTGCCGTTGGGCTGCCAGCAAGAGCCGCTCGATAAATTCCCAGCCTTCGGGATAGTTCGCGACGAGCAGGGCACGCGTCACATGCCGTCCCATTGCCCCAATTTCATGATTGCCGCTGGCAGAGGCGGTCAAAATCTCAAACAGGGTCTGTCCTAATTCTTGGTTTTGATCGATCGCAGCAGCGAATAAAATACCCAATACATCGGAGGCATAGTAATTAAGATAGGGTGTCCAGGCCGCAAACCAGGCTAAATCCTGATCGTAGCCTTCGACGACGCTAATCAACTGTTGCAGCCACTGGTAGCGTTTCTCGGCACTAAATTCAGGATGATGGGGAGCGCGGAACGATCGCCGACTGTACCCCGATTGATAGGGCAGTTGTTGCAGAAGCTGCCATGCGGCCTCGACCGTTTCGGCGAACTTGGGAAAGAGGATGCAGAATATTTGCAGGCGATCGGCTGGCGTCAGCTGGTCTAACTGTTGATGGAATTGTTCTTGAAGTAGATAAAACTCGGCATGGGCAAAGGGTTTACCGTCTGCATCGTAGCCCAGAATGCCGTAGCTCACCATGCGCAACAGGTCGGGAAGCTGGCCAAATTGTCGAACGCACTGGGCTTTCCAATCGGTCAGGTAGAACTGTTGTAACTGAACCTGGGCTACTTCACGACTAAGCATACTATCCACCTACCAGAGGAACCAATCGTAAAAACATCAACTGTGAATCAGGGCGTAATGTCACAAGATCGTCAAGATTTTCTTGCTGTTGATCATCCAGGAACACAAAATATAGGCCATCGGCAAACGCTTGCAACGCAGCTGCGATCGCCTGATCAACATCAACTGCTTGTGCCAGATCACTACCTCCCAAATCTACTTTTCCCTGTTCCAGGTCCAGACTAATCTGCTTAGGAGTTAGAACCTGGAATAAGCGACGTTGGCGTTGGCGTTCTTCGAAACTGGTCACTTCGCTCCGGACAATTTGCGTCAGTAAATTTCGTAAGGTGACTGACTGGTCAAGGTCTAGCGCAAGCTGCCAGTTGGTGAAAAGGGGCTGTGTTTTCCCCATCACTTTTCCCGAAACGGTAATCGTCGAAGTCATACGGCTGCATAGTTTTATACAAATGTACTAAAAAATCCCCGATCTGTCGGAGTCGATTCTTCAATTACTCCATGAGACTACCAGAGGTATGATTTGCATCATTGGTCATTTTGCGGCAGGTCAAGGGCCATCCCCTCCATCAAAATACCCTTCTGCAAAACCTGATTCATCAATGGCAGGCCAGCAGGATCTTCAGCTGCGCGATCGGTTCGCTTTCGCAATGCTTTGAGGCGAGGTAGAGGCGAGGTATCAATATTCGCAGCGTTCTGACGCAGCAACTTTTTTATCCTGCGCCAGTGTGGCTTACCTTTGCTTGGCTATTCATCTTTAACATCTTCAAATGGTGGATGCCACCCCGCAGATATCCAAGCTTGCCTAACTGTTACAGCATAAGGATTGTTTAATTGCAAAGCCAGAACAGTGGCACGACCAGTAGCCGTTAATCCTGAGATGTAAGCCCCATTCTCCATCCAAATGAAATGGCGTGCCCATTTTTGCTGGCGAGGGTTAAACAGTCTGACATTACGATTTGTCGCTGGATCTTTCGCGTGAGTTTGCGCACCCTTATAAGAATTGCATAATCGACAGGCAAGCCATAGATTTTCTGCATCGTCCGATCCACCTGCTGCTTTGGGGATGATGTGTTCAATTTCTAGAACTCCCAAAACATACTGCTGAAGGCTCCGGCAATAACCACACTGATTTTTTGCCTCTGCCCTCACTCTCATCCGAACTTCTTCAGATATTTGGCTCACTGGCTCAACGGTTCCATTAACCCGCGTTTGACAGCTTCACTCAGAGCGGTTGCTTTTCGCAGCAACCCTTCCTGATAAATTTGCATAAGGACTTGTAGCTCTAGACGCTCATCTTCAGTCAGCAGAGCTGCCTGTTGGCGATCGAGCAATTCACTCAACCGCGCATCTTGATCGGGCTCCATTTGCAATTCTGTCAGAGCTAGCACGTGTTCATCAGGAAGATCAGAGATCGGTTCAAGGTCGAGAATATCGACCCCAATAGGTGGAATGGAAAGTCGGATTGTATCTACCAAAACACTAGTAATATCTCGGTTCGCCAATCGTGCCAAACGCTCAGCACGTTGGTAAACTTCATCTGGCAAAGTAATTGTGATTTGAGTACTCATAAATATCCCTCTCCTATGTGTAAAAATTACTTCTTTCAATTTTTTCGCGCCAGATTGCTTTCCAGATTGCTTCCTCAATGACGCTTAAAAGATGGGATTCGCCAGATTCATTAACACTAACAGTAGTAGCGATATAGTTCTCGTCGAGAACCTTAAGTGTACGGGTAAGAAGCTCTGTCTATTTTCTCCCAAAGCTTAGACTTTACCCGACCATCGTTTTTTCTCAAGAAGTCATCACTGAAAGATTTATAGAATCAAATAAAGACTACCTTGAGATACATAGGACGAGAATCAATAGCGCATCACCACTTTCTGTATAGCTTCCTTAGTTATATCAGGAGTTTGAGAACTGTGCTATCCCTCAACCACGAAACATGAAAAATGAACTGCAACGAGTGATAGATTAGCAACTTCAAAAGTGCCTGTTTTGATATCGATCGCCACAATTTTCCCGTAGTTGCCTTCCTCAACTAGAGGAGATTAAACAGCATCACAGGCCTGCTGCTGGATAGGAATTTGAATGATGAACTCTGTCCTCTCACCAGGTATAGAAAAGCAATCTAACTTACCACCATGTTTCTCAGTGACAATTTGATAGCTAATTGGCAGTCCCATGCCAGTTCCCTTCCCAACCGCTTTCGTCGTGAAGAATGGGTCAAAAATGCGTTGGCGAACAGCTTCAGGGATACCTATTCCATTGTCAGATATCACAATTTTTACCCACGCTGAATCTACCAGAGAAGTCTGAATCTTAATTTGGCTGGGATTCTCCTTAATTTTCTGACGGATTCGTTTTTCATTGGCTTCTTCCAGCGTATCAATAGCATTTACCAAAATATTCATAAACACCTGATTGAGTTGACCGGGATAGCACTCTACAAGTGGTAAATGACTATAGTTCCGAATGATCTGGATCACTGGAGACTCCGGTTTAGCTTTCAAACGATGCTGTAAAATCAACAATGTGCTATCAATACCCTCATGAATATCAACCGCTTTGCAGTCTGCTTCATCTAGGCGTGAGAAGTTGCGGAGCGACAAGACGATCTGACGAATGCGATCGGTGCCCATTTCCATGGAATCCAGCATTTTAGGCAGATCTGTTTGGATAAACTCTAAGTCAATTTCTTCTGCCTCGGTTTTGATTGCAGGGACTGGGTCAGGGTAGTGGGTTTGGAAAAGTTGTATAAAGCCTAGTAGATTTTGAGCATATTCCTGCACATGGTTTAGGTTTCCATAAATGAAGTTAACCGGATTGTTGATTTCATGGGCAATCCCTGCTACAAGTTGGCCCAGGGAAGACATTTTTTCGCTTTGCACCATCTGCACTTGAGTGCTGTGAAGTTTTTCTAAAAGCTCTTCAAGTTGACTATTTTTGATGCTCAATTCTTGGGTGCGCTCAGTGACCTTCAGTTCTAAAACCTGGCTATATTCCTGGAGTTGTTCGGCCTGTAGCTGTAACTGCTTTGCTGATTCTCTAAGTTCCTGCTCAATGAGTTCTCGTTCTCTGTTTTCAATCCTCAAGGGTTTGTAGAGAAAATAGTACAGGGCTGGTGCAACGAGGATGGATAAAAATGTACCATCGAGAAAAGCTTCAAAAACATCAGGAAGCTTTGGTATGGCCATGAAAAAAATCATGATCAATACCTCGGCAGTAAATACCGAAAAGGCGACTGCAGTGAGAAAAACAACAGGAGATCTGTTTTTCGATAATCTAACCAACCATGGAAACGCTGAAAAACGCATAGATAAAGCTAAACTTGAAGCCAGTCTTTGCAAAAAGTCTCCATCGCGAACCAGTTCCACCTTAGTATGCCCTCTTCCTCTTGCAGTCTCACGATCGGGCTAGACTTTGATTCTGTTCAAGCTTGACATTACGAACACGATCGATGACAAAGCGCTTGGCAATCCCCTGGTTTTCATGACGAACAGCCGTCCGCCGACCAATCACAGATCTGGATTATCGGCACCAGAGAACAAGCCCTGCATATGATCAACGAACTCTGTGTCAAACCGATTGCGACCGATTTTTCTTCGGAAACATTTCGTGAACGAGTGAAATTTACGCCGATCGTTCCAGCTCCCTTCGCTGCCGGACAATACATGATCGTTCTGGAACGATAACTGACAACCTCTGGTATGTTGAGGCTGTGGTAGACCAAAAAACTCTAGGTTTAGCAAAACCGTCCACCTCGACAAGATCCAACGTTTTTCCATACGAGGGTAAGGCATTAAAGCAATGATAAAAGGTAGCCAAACTCAGGCGTTACTCTACTAGCGAGACTGTGAGTTCAGTTTGATCGAAGATGCCCTTATCGTTTTTCCGAATCAAAAAGGCGGACCAAAAGCCCGCCCCTTGCGTGATTCAATTCAACCCGTTTTTAGTATTGAGGCACTGATGAATCAACTTCCTGGCTCCAAGCGTTGATGCCGCCTTTGACGTTGATGCCTTCAATGTTTGCCTTCTCTTTGAGAATGCCGATCGCTTTTGCCGATCGTCCACCCATCTTGCAGTGAACGATTAGCTTGTGGCCATTCAGCAACTCTTTCACCTTAGACACGCCATCCCCATTTTCAATGTCAGGCAACGGTACAAGCACCGCTCCTGGAATCTTGGCGATTTCGTATTCATTTGGATTCCGGACATCCAGCAGCACATAGTCATCTGCACCGCTATCGAGAATTTGTTTGAGTTCGGTTACTGTGATTTCTTGCATATTCGCCTGTTGTTGCGCTTCTGCTGCTTTTGCTTGTGGAATGCCACAAAATTCTTCGTAATCGATCAGTTTTTCAATCACCGGACGTACAGGATTCGGGCGTAGCTTTAACTCCCGGAACGTCATGTTCAATGCATTGTAGAGTAAGAGCCGCCCACTCAAGGTTTGCCCTTCACCCAAAATGATCTTCACCGTTTCGGTGGCTTGAATGACGCCAATAATCCCCGGCAGAATACCCAATACGCCGCCTTCTGCACAAGAGGGCACGAGTCCTGGTGGTGGGGGTTCTGGATAAAGATCGCGATAGTTGGGTCCGCCTTCGTAGTTGAAGACCGTCGCCTGACCTTCAAATCGGAAGATCGAGCCATACACGTTGGGCTTGTTCAGCAGCACACAGGCATCGTTGACCAGATAGCGAGTCGGGAAGTTATCCGTGCCGTCTACCACGATGTCGTAAGGTTCGACAATGCCGAGCGCATTTTCTGCACTGAGGCGCGTTTCATACAAATCAACCTGGCAATGGGGATTAATTTCCAAAATCCGATCCTTCGCGGACTGAATTTTGGGTTTACCCACCCAGGAAGTGCCGTGAATCACCTGACGCTGGAGGTTGGAACTATCCACGATATCGAAATCAACAATTCCAATCCGGCCAATTCCAGCGGCTGCCAGGTAGAGCAACAAGGGCGACCCCAAGCCACCCGTTCCAATACACAGAACGCTCGCTGCTTTCAAACGCTTTTGGCCATCTAACCCCACCTCCGGCAGGATCAAGTGGCGCGAGTAACGTTCATACTCGTCTTTGCTGAGTTGGACCTCAGCCAAATTCGGATTTAGCATGGTGAATTTGATCAGTCATGAAGGGTTGTTTGTTTGAGGGGAAATTCTATTGTCGCTTGCCTTTAACTATTAGAGCAGGTGTATTGAGAAATTATGACGATCGCATCTGGAGATTTTAGATTTTGGATTTCGGATTTTGGATTGAGCGGCTAGGTTGCAGCAATTGCCTTGAGGTTTGCTAGTGCGTTCGCGGCAGGTGGGCTTGGCCCAAACGTCTTACTCGTGAATTCTTGTGATCCCACTAAGAATTGTGGATTAAATTATGTGATGTTGGCTGTTTGACCGATCCGGGCGGGCAAGATGCCCACCCCACAAGAAATGCTATTTTTCAATTTGTGTTTCTAATCAAAACCTGCATCATTAGAACGATCGCCCTCTCTAATCTGAATTTCCTCTGATTGAAACTGGTGCTGCTCATCCAAACTCCAGCCCAGCAGAGACTCAGCTTTGCCTTGCTGCACTGAAGCGATTAGATAAACATATTCGGCCCAGGCCATGCGCCGATCGCTCTCAGAAGGTACTGCCGGATGATCGGGATGGGAATGGTAAATGCCGATGATCTGCAAGTTTTGCGATCGGGCCTGACGTTGAGCCTGGAGGAGATCTTGGGGATCGATCCAATAGCGATCGCGACGGGCTGCATTGGCTGAGTGACGAGAAGCAGAGATCAAATCAGCGGCCTGTAGATCAGCGGCTACAGCCTCATTCCAGGCATTCGCAACTGGAATTACTTCAACCAGAGTTTTGTGAATTGGGTCAGATTGGCGATCGATCCGACCCAGCAAAATGCCGCAGCACTCTTCTGGATAAGTGGACTCTGCGTGGACCAGGATTTGTTGCTGCTGATTCGCCGTCAGAGAAAACGCCATGCGTTAAGAGCCAGCGATCGCTTCGTCAATCCAGCGTTTCAGCGTCGGCACCACCTCATGCACCGAAATTTCTTGCGATTCTTTGGTGGCGCGTGAGACGACCTCAACCTTGCTCTGCTGGAGCGATCGACCGGTGACAATCCGGTAAGGAATGCCCACCAGATCGGCATCTTTGAACTTAACGCCTGCTCGCTCATCCCGATCGTCCAATATTGCTTCAATGCCCACACGATTCAGTTCGCTGTAAATCACCTCGGCGGCAGACACCTGGTTGTTGTCATTCACATTCGGGATCACGACGACAACCTGATAGGGAGCGATCGCCACGGGCCAGATAATTCCATCCTTGTCATAGGACTGTTCCACCGCAGCTTGGGCCAGACGGGAGACGCCGATGCCATAGCAGCCCATCACCAGGGGCATTTCTTCACCTTGCTCATTGGTATAGGTAGCGTTCATTGCTTTGGAATATTTTGTGCCTAACTGGAAAATATGGCCGATTTCAATCCCGCGTGCACTTTGCAGCGTTTGGCTGGGATCATGGATCGACCGATCGCCAACGATCGCTTTACGCACATCCACCGCAATTTTAGGCAGATCAAACTGTTTGCCCCAATTGGCACCCACGACGTGAAAGCCAGATTCATTGGAGCCAGTCACGAAATTTTTCAGCTCAACGGCTGTTTTGTCTACCATCCGCAGGAATTTAGCGGCCAGACTCTTGGAACCTTGAATATAGTCATCGGCCAAATCAGGTGCAATGTAGCCGAGCGGCAACGGTTTTGTGGCCCACTGCTGCTGATCTTCTTCGCCGGGGACTTTCAAGCCAATCACGGCATTGCCGCCATACTCACCTGCCAGTTTCGCCAGCTCATTTTGCAGCTTCACCTCATTCACATCCTGATCGCCCCGAATGCTGACCAGCACCAGCACATTCATGCCGTTGTCGTAGGTGACTTGATAGAGCACGTTTTTCAGGATCTGAGTCGGAGAGCACTTTAGCAGCTCTGCCAGACTGGCGATCGTCGGCGTATTAGGCGTATCCAGCTTTTCGTATTTTTTGAAGGTTGAAGCCACGGCATCGGGGGGCAGCGAAACTGCTTTTTCCACGTTGGCGGCATATTTGCCATCCTCGGTGTAGAGCACCTCATCTTCTCCGGCGTCAGCCAGCACCATAAATTCTTGCGATCCCGAACCGCCGATCGCCCCAGAATCCGCATCGACTGCGCGGAAAGCCAAACCACAGCGCCGCAGCACATTGTGATAGGCCACATTCATTTTTTGATAGGACTCTTTCATGCCTGCTTCATCCATATCGAACGAGTAGGCATCCTTCATGATGAACTCGCGACCGCGCATCAAGCCGAATCGGGGCCGAATTTCATCGCGGAATTTGGTCTGAATCTGGTATAGATTAACGGGAAGCTGTCGATAGGAACGCACCATGTCGCGAGCCACCATCGTGATCACTTCTTCATGCGTCGGACCCAAACCCAGTTCTCGACCCTGGCGATCGGTCAGGGCAAACATGATGCCTTCCGCTTTGGTGTAGGTATCCCAGCGGCCTGATTCTTTCCAGAGTTCTGACGGCTGAAGCTGCGTTAACAAACATTCCTGCGCGCCTGCGGCATTCATTTCTTCGCGCACGATTTGGGAAACTTTTTGCAGCACCCGCCACATCAATGGCAAATAGGCATAGACGCCACTACCGATGCGACGAATGTAGCCGGCTCGCACCAGAAGTTTGTGGCTGGGGATTTCTGCCTCTGCTGGATCTTCGCGCAGGGTGGCAAACAGCATTTGAGACAGGCGCATGGTGAACTTCCCTTTCGTTAAGACTTAGATTCAATCTTTCAGTCTAAACCATAACGTAAAGCTAGCTGAGGCGATGTTTCAGCCAAAAGGCCATCAGCGGCATTGCTAATTGATAGCCATATTCTGCGCTGTAGATCAGGCCCTTTTGCTCCAGTCCTGCCAAGGCACCTTGCAATCCGCCACCGCGTGAAAGTTGATGCTTGCGGACATATTGACGGGCATGGGGACTGTCGGTTGGATCGATCGCCAAACTTTCCAATACCCTGGCCTGAATCGGTGGCAGTAACAGCAGCAAGGATTCAAATGTGAGCGAGAGATCTTCGACGAGTGACAGCGTGGCATGGTTAACATGATGCAGTTGAATGAATCCCGCCGTGGTTTCGATCCAGCGATCGGACGATCCAGAGCGATACTCCAACCACAGTCGCTGCACCAAAGACACTGCACTACCGGGATGGCCTTGCACATAGTCCAACAGCAGCTCAAGCGCATCGACCTCAAATTTCAATGCCTTGGTCCAAAAAACTTCTTCGACCCAAATTTGCATCTCGGATCGTGGCAAAGGTGGCAGTTTGAACACCTGCAAATTACTTTCAGCCACCCAGGGTTCGACAATCGTTGCCACAATCACATAATTCACCCGGCTCTGTCGCTTCACTTCTTGGCGCAGATAGGTTTCCCAATGGCCAGTGCGATCCCAGGAGCGGATGTGCGGAAAATTTTGAAACATAAAAACCACACGGCAATCCAGATGCTCCGCCAGACTTTGGGGCAGGGAAAGCAAGACCCGCAAAATTTGCCATTCCTCGCGATTGGGAACTGACCAGACCAGACGGCAGCGCTGTGGCAGTCCTCGGTCTAGGACCACCGGCAGATTGCTCAACCATTGCTCAACCCAGGCTAATTCGGTCGGCTCAACAATCACATCTAGAATTTTCTCGGCCAGCAATTCCAGAAAGCGAGATGACGTTGTTGCCCGAAGACAGTCAATATCAATCAACTTTCCCCCAACAGCCTGAGCTGCCTGACGAATCAGCGATCGCCGACCACTCCCTGGCACACCAGCCACCATCAAGTCCCCATCCGCCTCAAAAATTTGGCTGACTTGGTGCAATTCTGCCGATCGACCAATCAAGAGGGAAGGCGCGGAATCGGTCATACAAAACGGTTGGGCGATAGAAATAACAGCATCTCGGAATAACTGAATTGGAATGACTTAATAGAAATTGGCCGAGGCTCAGCCTAAATAATTTAGATAAGCATTCATACCCAGCACCATTCAATAGTAATATAAACTGAGATTGGCACTATTTTTTAGTTCTTTAAGATTTCACTAGGAGTTTGAGCCATGCCTCCTGCTGCGCAGCCTCAGTTAGCCCCTTCTCTTGCATTCGACTGGCACACGCTTGAAGCCGATAAAGCCGTTCAATTGCTAGAAAGCGATCGATCAACCGGATTAACGCAAGCTGAAGTAGTGGAAAAACAGCAGCAGTATGGCAGCAATGAGCTTGTTGACAGCGGTGGACGCAGCGGCCTGGAGATCTTTTGGGATCAGTTCAAAAATGTGATGCTGCTGATGCTGATCGCCGTTGCCGTCATTTCCATGGTGCTGGATATCCGGGAAGGCATGGCCCAAGGGCAGCTGGTCTTTCCAAAAGATGCAGTCGCAATTTTCACGGTGGTGCTGCTAAATGGGATTTTGGGCTACATCCAGGAAAGCGGAGCGGAGAAAGCGTTAGCAGCGCTGAAGAACTTAGCCACTTCCAAAGTGCGGGTGATTCGAGACAGCAAACCTGCCGAAGTGGATTCCAAAGAGCTGGTGCCTGGTGATGTGATGTTGCTGGAAGCTGGCATGAAAATCGCAGCCGATGGTCGCGTCCTTGAAGAAGCTAATTTGCAGGTTCGAGAAGCTGCGCTGACTGGAGAAGCCCATGCCGTCGAGAAACAGGCGGATGTGCTTTTGCCTATAGATGCGCCATTGGGCGATCGAATTAACCTAGTGTTTTCTGGCACAGAAGTTGTGCAGGGACGGGCAACTGTTTTAGTGACTGGCACAGGGATGCAGACTGAACTGGGCAAAATTGCCACGGCGCTTGAGTCTGTCGAAGCCGAACCGACGCCGCTCCAAAAACGCATGACGCAGCTCGGCAATGTGCTGGTAACGGGATCTCTGATTCTGGTGGCGATCGTCGTGATTGGCGGTACCATCTTCCATCCCAATTTGTTTGAAGAACTGGTTGAGGTGTCGCTCAGTATGGCTGTTGCCGTGGTGCCAGAAGGACTTCCTGCAGTGATCACCGTAACATTGGCACTAGGGACGCAGCGAATGGTCAAACGCAATGCCCTGATTCGCAAACTGCCTGCGGTAGAAACGCTCGGTTCCGTCACCACAATTTGCTCTGATAAAACTGGCACCCTGACCCNAAAACAAGATGGTGGTGCAGGCAGTCCATACGGCTAGCACTTGCTTTCAGGTCACCGGCGAAGGCTATAGTCCCGAAGGACAGTTTTATGCCGATCGGTTTCAAATAGATGCAGTACAGCCTCAAACCCAGCCTGAATTGCAGTCACTGCTGCTGGCCTGTGTATTATGCAATGATGCAGTGCTGCAAAAAGAAAATGGCGAATGGGCGATTTTGGGCGATCCAACGGAAGGAGCCCTGTTAGCGGTTGCTGGCAAAGCTGGATATCGCAAAGATCAGCTCGACTTATCGTTGCCTCGGGTGGCAGAATTTCCCTTCTCGTCTGAGCGCAAACGTATGAGTGTGATGATTCAGGATGAGGGCAAGCTACTGGGTGAATCAGCAGGCCTGTTTATGTTTACGAAGGGATCCCCTGAACTGACTTTGGAACGTTGCACGCATATTTTGATCGGCGACAGTCGACAACCTCTAACGGCTGCTCAGCGACAGCAAATTTTAGAGCAGAACAACGAATTGGCGGGTCGGGGCTTGCGAGTGTTAGGTTTCGCCGGTAAATTGTTAGACACTTTGCCTTCAGCAGGCTCTGAACAAACCTCTGAGACTGAGCTGAATTGGTTAGGATTGGTCGGCATGTTGGATGCACCCCGTCCAGAAGTGCGCGATGCCGTAGCAAAATGCCGTGCTGCCGGAATCCGCCCTGTCATGATTACCGGCGATCATCAATTAACCGCGAAAGCGATCGCCGAAGATTTGGGTATTGCTCAAGCGGGCGATCGGGCAATTACGGGCCGCGAGTTAGATCAATTAACGACAAGTGAGTTAGAAGACGCAACTCAGAATATTAATGTCTATGCTCGCGTTTCTCCAGAACACAAGTTGCGCATCGTGCAGGCGTTGCGGCACCGCAATCAAGTGGTAGCCATGACGGGTGATGGCGTGAATGATGCTCCTGCCTTGAAACAGGCCGACATTGGCGTTGCCATGGGGATTACCGGCACAGATGTTAGTAAAGAAGCCAGCGATATGGTGTTGCTTGACGATAACTTTGCCACGATCGTCTCTGCAGTTGAAGAAGGTCGAGTGGTATACACAAATATTCGTCGCTTTATTCGCTATATCTTAGGCAGCAATATTGGCGAAGTATTAACCATTGCAGCCGCACCTCTCTTAGGGCTGGGAGGGGTCCCCTTGTCGCCGCTGCAAATTTTATGGATGAACCTGGTCACTGACGGGGTTCCTGCCCTCGCACTCGCGGTTGAACCGGGCAGACCCAGCACCATGCAGCGATCGCCCAAAGATCCGAGTGAGAGCATTTTCGCCCGTGGGTTAGGAGCCTACATGCTGCGAATTGGACTGGTTTTGGCGATCGTCACTATTGCCATGATGAGTTGGGCTTATGGATATACACAGGCAAATACGGCGGGGGGAACATTAGCACCCGATCGCTGGAAAACCATGGTCTTCACAACCCTTTGTCTTGCTCAAATGGGACATGCACTAGCCATGCGATCGAACACTAAACTCTTTGCCCAATTGAACCCGCTATCCAATCCTTACCTGTTGGTTTCTGTAGTGCTCACTTCCATTCTGCAATTACTGCTGATTTATGTTGAGCCGCTACGCAATTTCTTTGGCACCCAATTCCTCACATTCACGGAGTTGATGGTTTGTATTGGCTTCAGTGCCCTGATCTTCGTCTGGATCGAGCTAGAAAAGCTGTTCATTAACTGGTACAAGTCTTCCCGCAGCAAATAGCAGCATTCAACATCGAACATCTTGCAGAGAACACTAGGATTTATGAGCACTACAGTAATTGGTTTACTGATTCTCGGTTTGGTCCTACTCGTCCTTGGTGCAGAAATTCTGGTTCGAGGAGCCTCCAAAATTGCCAGCATGGCAGGCATTTCACCCCTGGTCATTGGTTTAACGATCGTGGCTTACGGCACCAGTTCGCCGGAAATGGCGGTTAGCACCCTGACAAGTCTTTCAGGACAAGCAGATATTGCTGTGGGGAATGTCGTCGGTAGCAACATTTTCAATGTGTTGTTCATCTTAGGGATTTCAGCCCTCGTTTCACCTTTGGTGGTTGCTCAACAGTTAATTCGGCTTGATGTTCCGATCATGATCGGCGTCTCAGTTCTCATGTTTGTTTTCGGCCTAGATGGAAATCTCAGCCGCATTGACAGCAGTATTTTATTGATTCTAGGCATTCTCTACACCGTCTTTTTAATTTATCAAGGTCGGCAGGAGAAGAATCCAGAGGTTCAGGCAGAATATGAGCAGGAATATCAAGAACGGGGCGATCGGTCAACGCTGCAATGGCTCATCAACCTGGCCTACATCATTGGTGGTTTAGCACTGTTAGTTCTGGGTTCCCGCTGGCTGGTCGATGGCTCTATTAGCATTGCACGGGCGTTTGGGGTGAGCGAGCTGGTGATCGGTTTGACGATTGTGGCGATCGGCACTTCCCTACCAGAGTTGGCGACTTCTGTGGTGGCGAGTTTGAAAGGGGAAAGAGATATTGCGGTGGGGAATGTTGTGGGAAGTAACATTTTCAACATTCTGGCGGTGCTGGGTCTGGCTGGCATTGTCTCACCAACGGGTTTAGTTGTGTCTGAAGCGGCTCTACGGTTGGATATCCCAGTGATGATTGCAGTTGCAATTGCCTGTTTACCCGTCTTCGTGACGGGAAACCTGATCGCACGCTGGGAAGGTCTCATTTTCGTGTTCTACTATGTGGCTTACACCATTTATTTGATTTTGGATTCCGCGCAACATACAGGGTTGCCAATCTACAACACCATCATGCTGGGTTTTGTGATTCCCTTAACGGTATTGACATTGGCAATTGTAGTTGGACGATCGCTACGAAAACCCAAACGCGTTAGGAACTAATATTCTCTTCTACTTCTTCCGGCTCAACTAACTCATCATCCGGTTCTTCAACCCATTCGTCACTCAGGGATTCAACCCATTGCTTAATCAGATCGGTAGATCGGAAGGTGAAGTTGCCCCGCCAATGCTCGTAGGCTTCAACCTGCCGCATTTGCAGCACCATGGGTAGGCTGAGCCGCTCGATCTTCTCAGGATGAATCATGATCTCCTCAATTTCAGGGTGGGAGCGCTCAAGATGCTGATCCATATACTCATTAATCGCCTGCTGCCGCTGTTCGGGGTCGTTAGCATACTCTTGCTCAATCCGATCGATCGCCTCTTCCATTTCACGTGCTAAACAGGGCACATCATCTCGATCGAAAAAGGGATCCAGCGAAGGGTGAATTTCCCGATTCGGCATTTCATCCACCGAGAACAACCGATTCACGATCCGCAGGTGGGTGGGATTGGCCGCATAGCGATTGAAGCGTTTATCAAAGAAATCCAGACCAGCCAAGGCTCGCTGGCCCGATCGCAGGTCAAACAACATTTGATCCTCGCCCCGAAACGTAAAATAGCCCAGAATCAGCGGCTTATCAGCAGGCGTTAAAGTATTGTAGGAACGGGTGAAATGTAGTTTTTTGGCTTCCGCCTCATATAGCCAATTCCAGCGATCGCTTCTCGGCTCATATTCAATACACTTGAGCTTTTGCAGTGCACCGAGCACCGTCTTCTTCTTAAACACCTGATAGTAGATGCGGACGGGTTGGTAAGGCTCTCCTGTTTTCACCGAAACGAGCTGTTTTTGAGTCGTCATAACACCATGGCCGATCGCAGAATTTTTTATATGCTAAGCGAAGATCCAAACTTGAGCACTTCGGCTTGAAGACTTCCGATGAATTATCGGGTTAATTAAATTCCTGTAATAGCCAGCGATTGATTTCGCCATCATCCTGGGTTTGGCTCCGCCGCAAGGCCTCTTCAACAAGGGCGATCGCCAATCCGGGCAATACCTGCGATTCCCAAACCTGCTTACTGCCACCATCGCTGACTTCAAACGCAAATATCTGTCCAGCACTGACATCGACAACCCAATATTCTTTTACGCCCAGCCGTTCGTATAGCAAACGCTTACGGCCCAAATCATCACTTAAGGTTGTGGAAGCAATTTCGATCGCCAGATGTGGTGCACCAAATTCATCGATATTAACTGGAGCATTATCTAAAGCGGGCAGGCGAAAGGTGGACCCAAGGTAGAACGCAATATCTGGCTGACAATCTCTGATGCCTGTTTTACGAAAGGTTGTATTGGTCAATTCAGCGCTGCGAATTATCTTTAGAGTCGTAAACAAAACCACCAGATTTGAAACAATTGAATTCTCTCGTCCATGCAAAGATCCTAGGGCAGCCATCTCAATTCTCATCCAGCCATCATCGTAATAGCATCGTCCTGCTTCGTAATTTGGATCGTCTGCCAACAGGAGATATGCCTCCCAAGCGGCTTCAATCCAGCTATCTGTCACTAGATTTTGCGGCGCAGGTAAGGTATTTATCATTGGCGATTCCCTCTGCTAATCCTTCTGTTTCACGCGGTTCCTAAACGGTCCGATTTCAACGGCTCCATTATGGCCATTCCGACTCAACGCCGATCGCGCTCCAGATCATAAATTGCTTTTTCCCAATACCAATCTTCTGGCATTCCGGGATGCTTTTGGCGGAGGCGATCGACCAACCCCATCGCGATCCGTCGATCATCCCCGACTAAACGCAACAGCTTTCTTTGCACTGCCGCACTCACCCGTCCAGTTGGCGTGGCATAGCGAATCATCCGAGAGCTGCGACGCAAGGTTTGAGCCTGAGTGACGCGGGTTTGTTTGGCTTTCAATTGCTCAATTTGATCGAACATCTGTTTCGCCATGTGCTTGTCCGATCGATCGAGATACAGTCTGGCCGCCTGTCGGTAATCTTCGATCGCCCCCCACAAATTATCGGCAGCCGCTCGCACTTGCGCTCGATAGACATAGGCTCGCACCTCTTGCGGATCGATCTGAATCGCCCAATCCAAATCAGCGATCGCGCTGCTGTAACCTTTCAATTTGGCTTTCTCGACGGCCCGCTGCAAAAACTCTTCGGTTGAAACAGGGGCAGGCAGGACAGGCTGACTGACCGGGGATGGCGCGGGTTGAAGCTGACGAATCAGAGCTAAACAGCGACGGCAGTTTGCCACATCTTGCTGATCTAGATACAGTTCTGCTGCTTTTTTGTAGCTGGCGATCGCCTTTTCGGTCATACCCTGCTTGCTGCGCGTGGTTCCCAGCAGATGATAGGTTACCGCAGAGTCAGGTTTGAGCCGAATCGCATCTTTCACATCGGCAACGGCTGGTTCTAACTGCCCTGCACTCACATGCGCCAACGCCCGGACATAGTACAGATTCGCATTTTGGCAATCTGTTAAGAGCGATCGGGTATAGTCGGCGATCGCCTCAGCAAACTGATTCAGCTTGAAATGAACTCGGCCTCGTTGATAATAAGCTTCACCAAAGTCAGGATGCAGGTGCAGGACTCGATCGAACAAATCTAAAGCTTCCGGCCATTCACCCGCTTCTGCCTTCGCCAGACCTTGCTGATAAAGCGTTTCGTCCATGCCTGAATCCATCTTTGCAATGCGTAGGGTAGTTCCACTCTAGCCCACAGGTTCCAGGATTGGCGGTAAACTGGGAAAGCACTGCAACTGGCCCCATACGGTGATGCTCAAGGGAGTTCAAACGCTCAATTGACGTTCTGACTGCCGTTTTTCCAGCCTGTTTTGTCTTTAATTCTGCCGACATCTGCAAGATGACCTTTGTTGTTGCCACCTTCTACAAATTTGTCCGCTTCCCCGATGCTGCCGAAATGCAGCCCAAACTGCTGGACTTTTGCAACAGTCAGAATATTCGTGGCACGATTCTCCTGGCTGAAGAAGGCATCAACAGCACGATCGCCGGATCGCGTCAGGCCATCGATCAGGTCTTGGCTTATTTACGATCGGATGCGCGCCTCGTCGATTTGGAGCATAAAGAATCCCAGGCTGACTCCATGCCGTTCGATCGAATGAAGGTGCGGCTGAAAAAAGAAATCGTCACGCTGGGTGTGCCAGAAGTGGATCCAAATACGCAAGTCGGCACCTATGTGGAGCCACAGGACTGGAATGTGCTGATTTCTGATCCAGAAGTCGTGGTAATCGATACTCGCAATCAGTATGAGGTCAACATTGGCAGCTTTAAAGGAGCCAAGGATCCACAAACGGCTTCTTTTCGGCAATTCCCGGAATATGTGCAGCAGCATCTCGATCCAGCTCGGCATAAGAAAGTAGCAATGTTCTGCACGGGCGGCATTCGCTGCGAAAAAGCTTCCTCCTTTATGCTGTCGCAAGGCTTTCAAGCGGTGTATCACCTCAAAGGCGGCATTTTGAAATATCTGGAAGAAGTCCCTCCCGAAGAAAGCCTCTGGCAGGGAGAATGCTTTGTTTTCGATCAGCGCGTCGCTATTCAACATGGACTGGAATTGGGTACGCACGAGATGTGCTTAAGCTGTGGCCATCCCATTACAGATGAAGATAAAACTTCTCCGAAATATGTGCTGGGAATTTCCTGTCCTTTTTGCTTCGATCAACTGACGCCAGAAAAACGAAGACGCCAGGAAGCCCGACGGCAGCAATTTCACGGCAGCCCCTAGCTCAACCCAAACTCCCAATCAATTGGCTTGAATCCGAGCTGAGCGGCAGCATCAAGATCGATCGCCCAAATGCATCTGGGGCACTTTAAAGACAAAAGCAGAAGGAGATTGTCGTCACAGAAGTTAGCCACCCTGGCATCTTTGTTCCTCAAGCAGGAGGCAACGGCTAATTTCCCGGTCCTACAGTCTTTTTCACAAATATTTAGAATTAAAGAACATGATGCGAGACGCAATACCTTAGGGAGGACTGGATGCCAATTGAAATGAATCACAAACGAGATGGCAAAACTCCTCAGCCCCGCAACTTTGGGAGTGGGCTATTCTCGTTGCTGATTACGCTGTTTTTGATCAATTTTGTAGTTATCCCTGCCTTCCGTCCAGGTCCCACGCGCGTTCCCTATAGTGAATTCTTAAAGCAAATTCGATCGGGCCAGGTTGACCAGGTCTTGTTGGGTTCTGAAGAAATCCGCTACATCCTGAAAGAAGGGGCAGCGAAGAATGCTGAAAATCCAGCAAGTCCAGTACCCTCAGCCAGCCCAACAGCCCCTGTTGCTCCAGAAGCATCACCTACCGCTGAAACCCCAGCATCTCCTGCACCTCAACCTGCCAGTCCAGCTACCCCGACCGCTCCTCCACCGAGCGCTAGTGTCTCGCCGTCGCCAACAAATCCATCCGATCGCCCATCGTCCAATCGTCAATCAGACAACCTTTACTCCACTGTGCCGATCGCAGATAACACGCGCGAGTTAGTCAATTTGCTGGAAAAACAAGGGGTCGAGTTCGGGGCCGCACCTGCTAACCAGGGTGGATTTCTCAGTACGCTGTTGGGCTGGGTAATTCCGCCTCTGATTTTTGTCGGCATCTGGGCCTGGTTCTTGCAGAAAGCGCAGGGCGGATCGGCAGCTTTAACCGTCGGCAAAAGCAAGGCACGCATCTATGCTGAGGGCAATACGGGCGTTACTTTTGATGATGTCGCTGGGGAAGATGAAGCGAAGGCTGAGCTAGAAGAGATCGTCGAGTTTCTCAAAAATCCAGATAAGTACACCAAAATTGGGGCTGTGATTCCTAAAGGGGTGCTGTTGGTCGGGCCGCCCGGAACGGGTAAGACTCTGTTGGCAAAGGCGATCGCTGGTGAGGCAGGGGTGCCTTTCTTCAGCATTTCGGGTTCAGAATTTATTGAACTGTTTGTTGGGGTTGGTGCGGCAAGGGTGCGCGATCTATTCCAGCAAGCCAAGCAGAAAGCGCCCTGCATTGTGTTTATCGACGAGTTGGACGCTCTTGGCAAGGCCCGCAGCAGCAGCAGTTCTTTTGGCAGCAATGACGAGCAGGAACAAACGCTTAACCAGTTGCTGACTGAAATGGACGGTTTCGAAGGCAACACCGGCGTGATTATCATTGCCGCTACGAACCGCCCCGAAGTTCTGGACTTAGCACTGCGGCGGCCCGGACGCTTCGATCGCCAAGTGACCGTCGATCGGCCTGATAAATTGGGGCGAGAAGCCATTTTGCGGGTCCATGCCAAAAAGGTGCAGCTAGAAAGTGATGTGGATTTAGGGGCGATCGCCACTCGCACTCCCGGCTTTTCTGGTGCCGATCTGGCCAATTTGATCAATGAATCGGCCTTGCTGGCAGGCCGTAAAAGTCAATCTGCGATCAAAATGGTAGACCTGAATGAGGCGATCGAACGGGTAATTGCTGGATTGGAACGCAAGTCGCGTGTGCTGAATCCGCTGGAACGCAAGATTGTCTCCTATCACGAGGTGGGTCACGCGATTGTCGGCTTCTTGATGCCAGGTTCAAATCGGGTTGAGAAAATTTCGATCGTGCCACGCGGAGTGGGAGCACTGGGCTATACGCTTCAGTTGCCAGAAGAAGATCGCTTTTTGATGGCTGAAGATGAAATTCGAGGCCGGATTGCCACTTTACTGGGTGGACGATCGGCAGAGGAAGTGATCTTTGGCAAAGTTTCCACCGGAGCAAGCGACGATATCCAAAAAGCAACGGAAATGGCCGAGCGGATGGTCACCATTTATGGCATGGATAGCAAACTGGGTCCCGTTGCTTTCGAGCGGGTACAGCAGCAGTTTCTCAATCCTAACAGTGCCCGTCGTCCGATTAGCCCTGAAGTGACGGCTTTGATCGATCGCGAAGTGCAGCGCATTATTGATGCGGCTCATCGGGCAGCGCAAGAAATTTTACGGCTGAATCGCGCCTTGCTGGAAGAAATTGCCCAAAACTTGCTGCAAGATGAGGTGCTGGAAGGCGAACCGTTACAACAGTTCCTCAAACGGGCTCAGCCTCCAGAAATGCTAGCGGAATGGTTGCGATCGGGGCAATTACAGCTTGATACTTCGTTACAGGCCGATCATACCGTTGACGCCGCGATCCGTTCAGATCTAGGCTGATCAAAATCTGGTAAGAACCAGCCCACTTCTCCAGGACGCATTTATCTATCCATGCCGTCTGACTTTTTCGATTCTTACGATTCTGATGCGGTTCACTTATCTCAACCTAGCGTAACGTCTGAAGGCCAAACATCAGTGAGCTGGCTGGAGCCGTCTCGGTTTGATCATCCTGCCAATGGGCTGGCCGAAACGATCGACCCTCTGCCGCCGCTGCATCAAGACCATCCTGCGCCAGCACTCAAAATCTCCTATGTGAGTATCCATGCATCCCCTCTGATGCCACTACGCACGAGAGATTTGCAGGCATTGACTGAGCTGTTTCAGCAGGATGAAATTGAGTCGATCGAAGCCGATATCATGGACAATTTGCTGCGACGATCGCCTACGCCTCATTGGGAAGACCTGGATTCTCACCTCTTGCATGATTCTCTTTGATCAAAAATCAAGAGGATCAAAAACCAAAAGGGATGACGAACTCGTCACCCCTCTATATGGTTTCAGTTTTAGCTATTTCAGTTTTAGCTTTAGTCTGAATTGTTTTAGTCTGGATTACCGTCAGGACGATGATTACGAATTCGTTCGGCCTCGGGGCAATCTTCTGAAACCAACGGTTCTACATCTCCTCGGGGCACCGTCGCGAGTTTCTGCATGACCGAGCCAATGCTTTCTAAGCGAATCATCTCTTCCCACGAACAAATTTCATCTTCCTCTTCTGTCTCATAGCGGACAGTTACTAGATCACCTTCAATATCGAGAATGCGAGCACGCTCGATCCAACGCTGTTGATCCCGCAAAAAGATCCAGACTTCGCGACCATCACAACAGAGTTGATAGATCTTGCGGTGTAGCATGTATCACGTCTCCTGAGCAAACTGTTTTTCAAACAAGGGACCAAGACAACGACACCAAGGGTTACCATTGCCTCACAAGCAAACTCTGAACCTTAAACCAATCGACTCGCTCTAAGCGGCACATCACATTCCTCGCTAGAAGTGCTCGTATCATGCTTCCAGTCTAGCAATAGGTGTTGCCCATCCAGCGATTGAAGGGGGGAGCAGGATGATTAAATTCATTAAAAAATCGGGAAATAGGGTTGGCGAGAACTGGAAAGCCGTTTCGTTCATCATTGAAGATTCAGTTGGAGGGTGAGTAGATTTAGAGTATGGCGATCGAATCATAGGAAGGCCAAAACCTCTAAAGCTCGAATCAAACGCGAATCCAGAAGCAACACTTGGCGGCTAAGGAGGTAAAGGCACCACCTGTCTAAACAAACGGAGTACGGGCTTCATCGCACCGAATTAAGTGAGCATGCTTCTGAGTTTTTCTCGAAGTTTAGTAGGATTATCCCACTGATACTACGAAAGCACTAGATTTATCTACCATTCTAGCCACAAAATTCAAGACCCCCCGTTAAAGTTCTAATCGCTACCCTATTTTTCATCTGAGATTTACCGCATGTTGCTCCACCTCAGCACCTGGCTTGAAGTCGAAACCTATTTAGAACAGTCAAAAGGCATTATTTTACCGATCGGTTCAACCGAACAACATGGTCCCACCGGACTGATTGGGACAGACGCAATTTGTGCAGAAGCGATCGCGAAAGGAGTGGGAGAGACAACCCAAGCGCTTGTGGCTCCTACGATCAACGTCGGCATGGCACTGCATCATACCGCTTTCCCTGGCAGCATCAGTCTGAAGCCCAGCACGCTAATTTCGCTGATTCGTGACTATCTGACTAGCTTGACCAAAGCCGGATTTACGAAGTTCTTCTTTATCAATGGTCATGGCGGCAATATGGCCACCCTCAAGGCCGCTTTTTCGGAAACCTACGCTGTGCTGGCTGAACTGAATTTACCCAATGCCGATCGGGTTCAGTGCAAACTCGCTAATTGGTTTATGTGTGGATCGGTTTACCAGTTGGCTAAAGAACTGTATGGCAGTCAGGAAGGGTCTCACGCAACACCGAGTGAAGTGGCTTTGACTCAATATGTTTATCCTGATGCGATTAAACAAGCGCCCCTGTCGGCGGAAGTCGCTGCTGGGTACCCAATTTATGGCGCTGTTGATTTTCGCCGCCGCTATCCTGATGGCCGCATGGGTTCTAATCCCGCCTTAGCAACTCCAGAGCATGGTCAACAATTTTATGAGCGAGCCGTCAAAGAACTGAGCCAGAGTTATTTGGAATTTTTGGCACAAGATTAGGCACCGATCGGCAAAACCCAAAAACAAAAGAGGGGAGCATTGTTCGCTTCCCCTCTCTTAAATTGTGTCTACTTGAATCTGATTTTCTAGAATCTGGCTTGTCCAGCTCTGACTGTTGCAGCTTTTGCTTGAGCAGTTTCATTTGCTTTTGCTTCTGCCGCTGTCGAGCACTGCCACCACGACCTTTATCATTACGGCCCGATCGTCGAGGCGATTCCCAGCGTTTCAAACGTTGGCTCATTATTTGACGCTCCATTCCCATGAGTTTCCAACCAGCATCTTGATCCTAACTATTCGAAGGATCCAACTGCGGTGATAGGAATTTCGCAATATCCAATCAATCTAGTCCGGACTGCTGCAAAAACTCAACCTAAACTTGAATTAAAGATGGGCAGAGGGAGAATCGAACTCCCATGAGGGGTTACCTCGCCACATTTTGAGTGTGGTGCGTCTACCAGTTTCGCCATCCGCCCTTAACGTCGGCTTCGCCATTATAAGCCATTGAGCGCTGTTGTAGCAAGGACTGGTAATCTTGACTGCTTGCCCAGCGATCAACCTCTTTTGCCCGCAACACTGGCACGGGATGAGTCAGGCGAGCCGTCTGCATTTGCTTCAGCATCCGACCCATTTCATCAATCCCAATGTCTTCATAGGAGCGGGCCTGGGCTAGAAAGGCATCCAGGTTTAACTGAGCAGCCAGAGAGGGCGAACCCCCTGCCAGCTTCATCAACACCGAAGCCACCACTCGCGGATCCTGAGCCACCAATAAAGCAGCTCGATCGCAGCTAAATTCAGCACAACGCACCCATTCCAAAATTTGATTTTGCAGATTCTGCACCACCAGGCCACCCCAGGGTGAAAGTTGTCCGGCAGCTAATACAATCAGGTTCGCGAGGGTCAGATAGACGCTATGTTCACATTTGAGATGGCCTAACTCATGGGCAAGGACAGCCTGAATCTCCTCTGGAGTCAACAGTTCAATCAGAGAAGTATGCAGCACAATAAAGGGCTGTTTGCCTCGCATTGCAAAGGTATAGGCATTGGGCACCGAATTTTGCCGGACATAAAGCTGCGGTGGCTCCAGATCCAAAATCTGACAGGCCTCCAATAGCAACTGGTGCAGATGAGGAAGCTGTTGTTCACTCACCAAAACGCTGGAAGCAATATTTTCTAAATAGAAAAATTGTTCTGCCACAGGACCTAGCAGGGTTCGCACCAATAGATCTAGACCTGGTAATTGTTTCAACGTTTGCGTTGCCTGCAAATCCAGAGGATGACGGAAATCATCTGACCTCAGACCAACCAGAAGGGTTTTGGGACTCAACATAAATCGTTCTGCTCCTAGCGGGACAACTCCGCAGCTAGTCCACCAATAAAATCCACTCAACAATGATTCGCTCAACAAAATTCAGGAAGCGCCTCATTCAAAGACGCTTCTTGAAGTTGAAATGGGCCGATCGTCAATCGCTTAGCTTGCCACCTATCAGCTCTCCGCCAATTGGTGGGTGACTAGCTTTTTCTCCGGCAACGTCGTATACTCTGCCACAATTTGACGAAACTCTTCGCCATCGATCGTTTCTTGTTCCAGCAGCAAATCCACCAACCGATCCATCAAATCCCGGTTATCACGCATGATGCGGCAAGCTTCAGCATGGCAGTGCATGGCGATCGATCGAATTTGGCGATCGATCTGGGTGGCCATTTGCTCCGAATATTCTGACGATTGCGTCATCAGGTCGCGGCCCAGGAACACCTCATGTCCTGTGGTTTCCAGCGCAAAAGAGCCGAGACTGGACATACCATAGCGGGTTACCATGCGGCGAGCATAGTTTGCCACCGCTCGAATATCGCTTTGCGCCCCCTGGGTCACTTCATCCTGACCAAACACTTCTTCTTCAGCAGCCCGTCCACCTAAGAAGACCGTAATCATATCCATCAGTTCAGCACGACTTTCTAAGCCAAAGTCATCTTCATCTGGAATCGGTTTGGCAAAGCCCCCAATCCCACCCGATCGTGGAATAATCGTCACCTTGTCCAACGGATCGGCGTGAGGCAACAGGGTCATTAACAAGGCATGACCAATCTCGTGATAGGCGATGATGCGTTTGCCTTTACTGTCTAACAGCGGAGCCATGGCAGCACCAATCGACACCCGATCGATCGCATCATTCACTTCCAGCATCGTAATCGCATCTTTACGACGACGTGCCGTTAGAATAGCCGCTTCATTCAGCATATTCGCCAGTTCTGCACCAGAGAAACCAGGAGTTCGACGGGCGATCGCCTCTAAAGAAATGTCTGGATCCAGCTTTTTGTTGCGAGCATGAACTTCCAAAATGCCCAGGCGGCCCTTCAATCCGGGCAAATCCACCATGACTTGGCGATCGAACCGACCAGGACGCAGTAAGGCCGAATCCAACACATCAGGACGGTTCGTGGCCGCGATGATGATGATGCCAGTGTTGCCTTCGAAGCCATCCATTTCGGTCAGCAACTGGTTCAGGGTTTGTTCCCGCTCATCGTTGCCGCCACCAATTCCGGCTCCGCGCTGCCGTCCCACCGCGTCAATTTCATCGATGAAGATGATACAAGGCGCATTCTCTTTCGCCTTCTTGAACAGGTCACGCACCCGCGAAGCACCCACTCCCACAAACATTTCCACGAACTCAGAGCCAGAAATGCTGAAGAAAGGCACTCCTGCTTCACCTGCGATCGCCTTGGCCAAGAGCGTCTTACCGGTTCCCGGAGGTCCAACGAGCAGCACACCTTTGGGAATTTTGGCTCCAATTGCCGTGAAGCGTTCCGGCTTTTTCAGGAAGGTAACCACCTCTTGCAGTTCTTCCTTGGCTTCCTCAATTCCGGCCACATCATCAAATAACACTCCCGTTTTGGCTTCCATTTGAAAGCGAGCGCGGGACTTCCCAAAATTCATGGCTTGCCCAGATGCGTTTGTGGTGCGACGAATCACGGTCAGCAGCACCATGATCAACACAAAGACGAGTAACCCATGCATGATCAACCAGGCAATGGCACTACCATCAGGTGAACGCTGCACATCCAACTCAACGTTGTTTTTACGGGCCGCTTCAATCAACTCAGGATTGCGATCGCCTGCGAACAAAGTCACCTCATGGCGAGCATTTTGCTGGGATTCTCCTTTCAGCTGAACCTGAGCCACTCCTCGCGCCGGATCAAGCTCAACTCGGGTCACCTCACCCGCATTCATTTTCTGCAATAACTCGCTGTAGGAAAGCTCATTCCGATTCGCGCTTTGGGCCGAGCTGGGCAGGCCACCAATCGTTCCTTGCAGCATCAGCCATACTGCTGTCATTGCCCCTGTTGCAACCGTGCCTGCTGTCCGTGCCTTTCTGAGGTGCCGAGGGGGTCTAGCCGATTTCCTGTTTTCAGCCTGCTTCATAGGTTTCTCGTATTGTCATCGTATGCCGCCATGCCCTACATCCAAATCCCTAATTAACCGTTTGAGACACGATCGTCAGGAATCCGTTGCAGCCTTAAAAATAGTTTAACTCTCCCTCATACTAACTAGCCCTGCCTGCGATCGGGCAGTTTGATCCCGGCGAGAATTTACAACTACAGTCTTAATCTCAGTCTTTCTATACATACTCATATCGACTTCATTTTAGCTAGAATAGGGTTTCATTCATTGGGCAAATTTCCTATGGTTAGAATTGTTGGAATCGCAGGCAGCTTACGACCCAACTCCTATAGTCAACAGGCGTTAGAGATTGCTGCCCAAAGAGTTGCGGCTTTAGGTGCAGAAGTCGAAATCTTGGATCTACGGACGCTGAATCTTCCCTTCTGTAATGGTGGGGATAATTATCCAGATTACCCAGATGTCGATCGGTTAAGGCAGGCATTTAACGCAGCAGATGGATTGATTCTGGCCACACCTGAGTACCACGGCAGCGTGAGCGGCGTGCTTAAAAATGCCCTGGACCTGATGAGCTTCGACCAATTTTCTGGCAAGGTGGCAGGCTTAATCAGCGTGCTGGGCGGCCAATCCAATAGCAATGCTCTCAATGACTTACGTGTGATTTTACGCTGGGTTCATGGCTGGGTTATTCCAGAACAAATCGCGATCGGCCAAGTCTGGAAAGCCTTTGGGGAAGACGGCAAGCTGCTGGATGAAAAGCTATCCCAACGGTTTGATGCATTTGCTCAAAGTTTGGTTGAGAATACCAAAAAATTGAGAAGCGTTGCCTAAAATCTATTCGCCCGAAGAGTTCCTAAAAAATAAAGGCAAGCGGCTGAAATACCCTTGCCTTTTATTTAAATATTGACTTTGTCAATTCAGGTAGATTGCTACTTCTCGATGGGCTGCAAATCAGAAACATCCTGCGGCGCTTTTGCGACGGATATTTGCGATTCTGTCACTGGGATATGATCGGCCGTTTTATGATGGAGGCGAATCCCTAAAAAGACATCGTAGATGAAACTCCAGAGGCTTTTCCCTTCTAGTAATCCCAGCGACTGATGGCACCCCTTTGCATCTAAAAGAGGACGGGTGGCATAGTAAGCAGGCTGATACTTATACCAGGGAATTGACGGCCAAAGATGATGAATCAGATGGTAATTCTGACCCATAATCAGCAGGTTTAGGAGGGGGCTTGGGTAAACCCTAGCGTTCTTCCAGCGATCGCGCTCTTGAAATGGACGATGGGGCAAATAGTCGAAAAATAGCCCAAGCGCCAATCCCACTACCAACGCTGGCGAGAACCAGAAGTTCATGATGTAGTCCAAAAAGCCATACTGCACTGACAAGTAGACAACAATGCCAACCAATAGGCGGCTGAGGAACCATTCCAGCAGTTCATACTTGCGCCACAGTTGGCGTTTGAAAAAGAAAATTTCGTGATAGAAAAACCGGGCCGCAATCATCCACAACGGACCACCGGTCGAGACAAAATGGTCAGGATCGTTGTCAGGATCATTGACATTGGCATGGTGCTGCATGTGAACCCTTGTAAACACAGGGAAAGCAAACCCCAGCATGAGGGCACTACCATGGCCCAGCATGGCGTTGACAATCCGATTCCGGTGGGCAACGTTATGAGATGCATCATGAATAACGGTTCCAACCAGATGTAGGGCAATTACATTGACTAGAAAGCTAACCCAACCTGGGAAAGCCCAACACCAATACCCAACTGTAGAAAGCGTCGCTAATAGAACTGCCACCAAGAACATGAATAAAGTAGGGTTCCAGGCACCCGGCGGACCCAAAAATTCCTTTGGCACAGTCAGGGGCTTCGCTGCCTCCGACATTGTATTTCCTCTCCTTAAGAGTCATCCATCCTTGCGTAGTATAGGATACGAAGGGCAAAGAATAAAGTTTTGTGAAATCAGGGGATTTAATCAAATCTCTAGGTGATCCCGCATGATTCTAATCAATCTAATTCGGGCGACCCGTCGTGGCCAAGCATCCAAAATTCATCGTTGCTTATCAAAGCAGCATTGATTGTTACAGAAAATTTCACTAAAATCGCCCACTTTCTCCGCGATACTACTGGCATGGGTGACATTGCCTACTCATCAGCAGAAATCCCCTATTCCTCATCCCATCTCTATTTCCAGCTCAATGTCTCCATTTATGGCAAGTTGGCAATTCCGTAATTTCAACCTTACAACTGCCTTTCAGACAGCTTATTAAGTGACCTATAGAAGGATGTGTTTTGAGATTTTCCCCAGGACACTGGAAATCGAAGAGGTTTCAATCCTTCAGAACTCGAGGGACTGTTGATTAACGGTAGGAATGATATGGATACAAGCTCTTCTGTCGGTCAGGACAAACAAGTGAGGAATGGATATCGCCTGGATAGATTCTCACTCAAGGCTAGAAAATCTACACCTAATCATTCTCAGAAGCGCTGGCAACCCAGACAGAAAAAACCGATTGAAACCAAGTACTCTCAGGAAAAATCCGTATTGCATCTCAATACAGTTGAACAGGAAACCATCTTACGTCAACGGGCTTTAACCGAAGCCCAGCAGGGAAACCATTATGAAGCGATCGCAATTTTCGATGAGTTGATCGCTCGCAATCCCCGTAACGCTAACCATTATAGTAATCGAGGGCTAATTTACTTCCAAAGCGGCCAGTCTACAGCTGCTATTGAAGACTACAATCGGGCGATCGAATTGAATCCCCGCCTGGATAGCGCCTACAACAACCGAGCTAATTACTACGCCGCGCAGGGAAAGTTTCTAGAAGCAATTCTTGACTATGACATTGCTCTCGATCTGAATCCTGCCAATGTGCGAGCCTGGATTAATCAGGGCATTACGTTCCGGGAACTCGACATGTACGATCGCGCCCTGGAAAGCTTCGATTTGGCTCTTTGCTTAGGCAAATTAGAAGGCCATGTTTATGCTGAGCGGGGGCGTACCTACCACCTGCGGGGAGATTGGAACTGTGCCGTCGGTGATTATCGTCGCGCTTTGGAGCTTCTAGGCCAACCCAGCCTGGACATCGACAATTCATCGCTACGCCTCTATCTCCAAACGGAGTCTTGGCTGGATGACTTGCTAAATCCCTTGCAAGCGAATTAATTGAACCAATTCATTAAGCCGAACAAGCCAACCGAATTAATCAGGTTTCCAGTTCTGCTCAGCCCGCTCTAACACATAAGCCGCAACAACTTGGATTTCATGTTCAGTGAGTCGGTCGCGATAGGCAGACATATTGGCTTTGCCATTGGTGACGATATCGACAATTGCAGGGATTGAGTCCATCTGGTTCTTTTGCAGCGCTTTCAGCTTCAGTGTCTTGCCTCGACGCACAATATTGCCCCCATTCACATGACAACCCACACAGTGAGTGGTAAAGATCTGACTCCCCTCATGTAATTCAGAAGCTCCTAATTCAGAGGCTCCAACCTGTGAGGCGATCGTGAATGCAAGAACTATCCAGAGACTAAAAACCAAAACCACCAGTCGTTTCAATTGCGATTCTCCAGTTGATTCAGCCTCTCGATCCTACCTTGGCTTGATTGAGTCTTGGCCCATCGCTTAGAAAAGGACCGGTCAGCAGCAATGCCGTTTCGGGATCAATCTGCCCGGTTGCCAACACGCCCATTGCCGTCTGAAATTGTTTAACCGCCGCTTGCAGCGCTTCGTCAGTCATCTGAGTCGGATGGATCGCTGCCTCTAGATAGCCCCACCGATGCAGATAATCACTTGCTGTTTGCGGCGTCAACTGAATGTCTTCTGGTCGGAATAACGGTACATATTGTTTGCGCCAAATTCGCTCAAAGCCGGCTTGGTTCAGTTCATAGAGTTTGCCAAAGGCAGGATCGGCGATCGTCACTGTTTCAGAGGTCATTGCTAACAAGCCGACCGCATGGGGTCCTCGGCCTCTTGCTGAGTAGAGCCAGGTCGCTAACACCCCAGGCCGATTAATTTGCTGCATCTGCTTCCAGGTCGGCGACAGTTCAACTCCATCCATTCCCACAGCGCGAGCTGCCACAATCAACTGCGGCATTGAAGTGCCTAGACGGCTTGTTCCTGCCGCCTTAGCGATGCTGGACTCTGTTACATCCAGATTCCATCGGCGTAAAACAGTCGCCATTGCCGCAGGCGCACAGCTACTATTCGAGGTTTGCCAAAAGACGCCATTGGCCATCAGGTTATCTTGCAGCTTAGAGTAAATGGGGGTAAGAAAGTAAGCCTCTGCTGCTGAAAATCCGCCTAACCCTAAACATCCCAGCAAAATGACGGCGATGACCTGTACACGAGCAGTTTTGTAGCTCACCACAAAAGCCACTCCACAAAAACCGAGCAGCAACACTCGCATAATCGTCCAGGTGACTCTCATCCCAGAAACGCGCCATTCGAGCGGCAAGACCTGCCATTGCGGCAGATAAAGTGCCAGCACCAGCAATGTCATGTAAAGCCCCAAAAAGGCGATCGATTCAATATTTTTCCCAGTAAAAAGATTATTAGCCGTAGCCCCTTTGCGTAAGAGCACCCGCCCCCACCGCATGCCACCTATCACTGCTAAGCCACCTAGAAGAAGCGTCACGAGGATTTCTAACAACATAACCTTGAGCAGTGAACGGTTCTTTTTCAATCTAGTCGATCGAAACTCGGTTGCCCACGGCAGTTTTGCTATGCTGAATGGAAATCTTTTAGGCTGTTATCTGCCCCCTCGCCTTATGACGCTAGATTTTTTGTTCGATAGCGCCAACATTTTTGTTTTGCCCTTCTGGCTGATCATGATTGCTTTACCCGACTGGCAGGTGACACGGAAAGTGATGGATTCCTTCCTGCCGTTTGTTTTACTTGCAGGACTGTATGTCTACTTGTTCAGTTATAGTCTTGACCCAGATTCTGCTCAGGCTTTTGCAAATCCTCAATTGGCCGATCTGGCTCGTCTGTTTGCTGATGAGCGCGTCACAGCAACAGGATGGATCCATTTTCTAGTCATGGATCTATTTGTCGGTCGCTGGATTTATTGGGAAGGGCAACGCACCGGAATTTGGACACGCCACTCTTTAATTCTCTGTTTGTTTGCTGGACCGATCGGGCTATTGTCCCATATTATTACGCGCTGGATTAGCCAGTGGCTGGCTGCCCGTAATCAATCTTCTGCTCAAGAAAATGCGTCATCTGATAGCTTAACTTCTTCTGAGAATTAAAGGTCTAAATACCCGACTTTCAAGCAGTTTTGAATGTTGAGAAACTCATATTTTTCTGAGGATTAACCCAGCTGAAATGCGATGATGCAAACTGGTGCTTCCACTGAAGGGATTCCTCTGGACGCTGAAACAGTAGCAACTTCATGCCATTTCAAATATTAGCCAGACTCTAGCTCATTTCTATTTCTGGAGTGTGAACCTTGAGTCCCAATTTGTTTACACTGATCCCAGGCTAGAAATTGGATTTTACCTTCCAGTATGATAGCTACAGGGTGATGGGAGGCTGCTAAGCAGCAATGTTGAAAAATGTTCCGTTTTCCTGATCGGACAAATCTTAGAACTGAATCGATTAGTCATCGACCACAAGAGTCCAAACGATTTTGGTGCCTTTTAGGGAGCAGTTCCGTTTTAATTCATCTAGGGTTGATTTATTGGGTGGAAATTAGCAACGTCCACCCCCCTAGGTCATCTGC
This sequence comes from Elainella saxicola E1, assembly GCA_002796835.1. GTDB lineage: Bacteria > Cyanobacteriota > Cyanobacteriia > Elainellales > Elainellaceae > Elainella > Elainella saxicola. The sequence continues at coordinate 57,756 of LUGL01000040.1, forward strand.
AGCAAATAACGCCACACCGATCGATCTGGTTGAGCTACCTAACGCCAAACCTGCTCGGAACTCCTCCAGTTCCTCAAAAATGAGTCAAACTTCCCAGAAGTCTGGTCTAGACTCACAACCTCAAGCCAGGATTACTTTACCTCCCCAGACCTATTCCTCTACCGCAACAACTTTTTTTCAGCCTGATAGTTCTCAACTCGACAGTTCATCGATCGGCGTTGAACCGGAAGTCGAACCGGAAGCTGAACCAAACACTGAACCAGAAGCCGCACCGGAGCCCATTCCAAGCAATCCTGCGGCCCAGCCCCAAACCGCTCCCGATATTAACCCCTCACATTTTGCAACAGCTACACCCGCTAAACCAACTCCAGAAGATTCTCTGCCAGAAGACGCCCCTCTAGACAATCCCGTCGCCGCTTCATCACCGGAAGCCACTACGGCATATTCTGAGCAGCAACCTCTCTCAACAAGCCCTGAAAATCTCCAGCCAGCCGAAGGGGCAACGCCTCAAGCCACGCAGAATCATTCAGAGCATATTGAACGCATTGCCACAGCGACTCCAACCCCACTGCTGTCTACTCAACCGATCGATGTGCCAATTCCTGACGTTTCTGGCAGATTACCCGCGAGTGAGGATCCTGGTTCCGATTTAGCCGCTAATGTCACCGAGCAGATTACCATTCCCAGCCATTTAACAGCCAGTCTTACAGCCACTTCCCTGCCTCCCAATCGCGGTCAAGTTCTGGATGAAGCCGCTCAGCCCACGACGGAAGAACAAACTTTCTCCTCCAATCCTGCCATTTCTCCTTGCCGTGTCACTCCAGAAGTAGTGCAGTTTTTAGGAAAAACGGTTGCCATGCAAGTCATCACGAATGAAAAGGGACAAGTGGTTCATACCATCACTCAGGAATCGAGCCATAGCATGGCATACGATGAACTAGCAGTTTGCCTGGTTAAAAACTGGTCCTTTGCTCCTGCGATCGCCAGAGGACAACCGGTCGCCAATGATGGCTTAGTCGTGCACATCACGATCGATCGCAGTTAATTGATCTTTCCAGGGAGCCGAGCGCTGAGTTATCCCATCAGGCTCTTAATCCGATCGGCTAGACGGAGGGAAAGCGCCACGATTGTTAAAGTCGGATTCGCATAGCCGCTTGAAGGAAAGACCGAACTACTCGCAATGTAGAGATTAGAGACACTATGCACACGGCAGTCAGCATCAACCACGCCTTGTTTCGGATCGATATGCATCCGCGTTGTACCAGTGTGATGAGCCGTACCGCCTCTTTCTAAAACTGGCAGGTCGCCATCTCGATCGAGCACATAGGTTCCTAAACCCGATTTTTGGATCTCTTCGGCCATCATTTCTTGCGATCGTTTGATACTTGCAATATCGGCATCTCGTAATCGAGTTTGCATTTGCACCCTTCTTCGGCCTAATGCGTCCACCTCACGACTGAGGGCAACCCGATTATCAGGATGAGGAGCCTGCTCCATAATCTGCAACACTTCAAAGACATCGTACATTCGCTCCAACCCTTCTAATTCAGACCATCCACCCAAAAAGATGTGTGGGTAGAAGACTTTGCGCGTCAATTTTCGATAAGCAAAAGCAGCAATGCTATCCAGCCCGGTGATGATATTCCCAAAATGCTGTGGGAGACTTTGGGAAGTAGATGGATTCTCTTTTTTGAAGAGCGCCCTGAGAGAGGCAACAGCCTTCGTCGGTCGGAAATCTTTTAATGACCTTGGGAATAGCCAAGCTGCCGTGTTCAAAACCCGTTCCCGCCGCATCGCCTCATTCGTCAAGCCTAAAGCTCCCATAACTGAGATGCCGTTGATCGATCGCAAATCGTACAGGGCAGTTTTCTTAAAAACTTCGGGACTGGAAGGAATGACAATGCCGCCCGTGATTAAGGGATGATCTGAATAGAAGCGCCCAACCAGATCGTAATCATTCCCCAAGCCTTGCTTCTGTACTCGATCGGAGAGCAGCAACAACTGAGCTGTGTTCACGCCCCCCGCCGCCAAGATCACCATCTTAGCTGCCACCCAAAACTGATTTCCTCCCAAACAAGCGACTCGCACTCGTTGAACGGTTTTCCCCGTTTCATCCGTCTCTAATTCAACCGCATTGGCATGGATGTAGGTCGTGATGTTTTTGGCCTGCTTCACAACGCCAAGGTGGTCTTGAAAGAAGGCTGGACGCGGTCCAAATTGAAAAATTTTAGTGGTCACTCGATCGCCCTGAAAGGGAATTTGAGGGGCTTCAGCGGTAGCCCAGTTTTCTGCCTGGTAGGTTAGACCTTTGAGGCGAAACATTTTGTGCGCCCGCTCATAGAAAGGAATCAGGTAATTGCGATCGAAGGGCCAGCCACAGTAGTTGGGTAACCAGTCTCGCGGCTCAAAATCGACTTCATCTAAGGGAGCCAGACGCAATCCTTGTTCAGATTTACTGATCGCAATTCCCCAAGTGCTGGAATTTCCACCCAACTGAAAATTGCGATCGCCTCGCACAACTTGAACAAAGTCGCCCTGGGTTTCTACCTCGTTAAGAGCAAGTATCTCCTCATCAGGGTTATCTATCCCTCCGCCCTCTAGCAAACAGACTCGAAAGTTTTGTCCAGCAAACTCATGCGCTAGAGTCAATGCGGCAGGTCCAGAACCAACAATACAAACTTCTGTTTCTATAATGTCTTGATCAGCAACAGTTCGAGCGTCAATTAACACTGCAAAAATTCCTCGGGTAAATCAAGAGTGATTAAACAGTCAGCAACAGCCAGTTTCCAGGCTTGAAGCTAGATTAAGCCTAGTTAGCCCAAATTGATCGAAGTCGTAACTTCGTAGAATCTTTCGTCTTAAAATGTGAAGAGAAATATTCTTTTTAGCATTCTCTAAACAGTTCTTCTAAAAGTTAGACTTTACCTAAAAGAAGCACTGGATTTAGTAACCTTATTTTGCTATTTAACTATAAAGCAGTCAATCGCTTTAAAAAAGCCTTATGTATTTTTAAATTTCTTGTAAAGACGCCTAGAGAACTACAAAATATTCAAATCGTTTAGCGTATATTTACTATCCCCTAGCTCTTATTCAGCTTTCCCTGGCTCTCTAAGCTCCAGGAGTTGAATCATTATCTTGGTATGAGTTCGTATGTTATGAGTTCGTATGTTATAAATTCGTAGACGTAACGAGTTTATCAAAGCGACTCGTCACCATCATTTTTACTCTAGAAGCTCGATCGCAGATGATTCCGAGGCTGCTCCTATCCGACGATGCAGCACTTCCAACAGGGTTAGGAAGGGGGCAGGCAGTGGGGCGATCGCCTCAATCCATTCTGCGGTCATAGGATGCTGAAGTTTTAATCGCCAAGCATGCAGAGCCTGTCCTGGCAAATTCACGCCGATCGATCGCCCTGATCCATAGACCGGATCTCCTACGACTGGATGGCCAATATGGGCACTATGCACCCGAATTTGATGGGTTCGGCCTGTCTCTAGCTGAAACTGCATCAAGGTATAGTTGCCCAGCCGCTCTTTGACCTGCCAGTGGGTTACGGCTCTCCTGCCGCCCTTCTCTTCAGGCACCACGGCCTGCTTTTTGCGATCGATCAAATGACGGCCAATCGGTGCGTCGATCGTGCCACTGTCTGCTGCCGGAGCCCCATAAACTACCGCTAAATATTCCCGTCGCGCTGTTTTTGCTTTGAATTGGGCCTGCAAATGTTGATGGGCTAAATCAGTTTTGGCGATCGCTAAAGCACCACTTGTATCTTTATCCAGCCGATGCACAATGCCGGGACGCTGCACCCCACCAATCCCTGCCAAATTCTCGCAATGGGCCAGCAACGCATTGACCAGAGTGCCCGCAGCATGACCAGGAGCCGGATGCACGACCAATCCAGCAGGCTTGTTAATGATCAAAAGCTGTTCATCCTCATACAGCACATCCAAAGGGATCTCTTCTGGAGCGAGATCAAGCGGTTCTGCGGCTGGAATGGTGACCTGAATTCGATCGCCTACTCGAATATTGATTTTGCGAGAGGTACAAACCTGTCCATTGACCTGAACCTGTCCCTGCTCGATCAACTTCTGGATCCGGGAACGAGAGAGATCAGGCACTTGATCGGCTAACCAACGATCGAGGCGTTCGCCACTGGATGAAGCCAGCAGATGCAAGTCAGAACTAGAATTTACAGAGTCAGATGAGGAAGTCACCAAAATCGCGTCACTCGTCAATTGGCTGGGTACTTTAAAGAAAACTGAGTCAAGCCAAACCAAACACTACAATGCCTAGGTTTATAGCGATCAACACTCTCTTTACGATCTACTTTATCGCTGCTCATAGGCTATCTGAACTGTTTACGACTGAATTTTTTAGGTCTGCTAATGGCTGATATTTCTAAATTTGTTTTGATGATTCAGCCCGTCAGTCGCCAAGGCGCAATCTGGCAAGCCATTCTTAGATCCCAACGCATTTCAGTGATTTGGGAACATCCCGATGTTAAGTTGGCGGATAGCTTCCACCATTTGAAATCGAGGAAGGTGCCGCTACCTGATTTGCTGCTGATTGATACTCGTGTTCAAAGCCTGAATGCCTATTCCATCTGCCGTTGGTGTCGCGATCACTACCCAGAGGTCAAGATTGTCTTAGTTAACGGAGCCCAAAAAATGGTCACCCCTTCTGAGCGACAATGGGCTTTGTTTCAAGGCGCATCCGATCTATTACCTCGATTTCAGCGCGATCGACTTGTGAGCGGAGCCGTGCTGAAAGTGCGGCGCATTCTCGATTTACTCGATCGTCCTACTCTGGATAGCAGCGCTTTGGTGAATGCCCTGATTGGTGCAACTCGCGAAGATCGCAGTAAGACGATCGATCCTTAATTTCTCCCTTACTCTGAAAAGCTGGATGTTCAACGGTTTGCGAGCGTTTTCTGCCAATTCACAACGTTGCCAATCACGGCAATTGCAGGGGCATCAAATCCACTTGTGGCCACTTGTTCCAGAATCGTCTCCAGCGTGCCAATTAAGGTTTCCTGCTCTGGACGAGTTCCCCAGCGAACCAGCGCGATCGGCGTTGCAGCAGTCAAACCAGCAGCACAGAGCTGATCAATAATATGGGCCAAGTTGTGAATGCCCATATAAATCACGATCGTCTCGGAGCCTTGGGCGATCGCTTGCCAGTTGATGGCGGGCCGGTATTTGCCAACCGATTCATGCCCGGTAACAAAGGTGACGGAAGAACTATAGGCCCGATGGGTGAGGGGAATATCAGCATAGGCAGGAGCTGCAATCCCAGAGGTGATACCGGGAACGACTTCGACTGGCACCCCTGCCTGAATCAAATCTTCCATTTCTTCGCCGCCTCGTCCAAACATGAAGGGATCTCCCCCTTTGAGCCGAACGACGATCGCATGAGATTGGACTTTTTCGATTAGCAGGGCTGTAATTTCTGCTTGTATTAAGGAATGGCGGCCCCGTCGCTTACCCGCATTGATTTGCTCCGCCGCTGGATTAATCATGGCCAAAATTGGCGGACTAATCAGCGCATCATAGACGACTACATCGGCACATTCCAGCAAGGTCTTGCCTTTCACCGTCATCAATCCTGGATCACCCGGTCCGGCCCCAACTAAATAAACTTTTCCCGATCGATTCGTCATGGTGGAAGCAATGTGATGACGGAAGGTTTACTTATCTTAACCGTGGTGGGGATGATTTGCTTGAATGCGCTCTAGCACAAAATCTGCGAGTTGGGGTGTTGCGCCGATCGATCGTCCCAAATGCAGCCGCACATAGGGAAATTGTTGCTTCAGGCGTTCCACTTCCTGGCCGATCGCGTCGGTAATGCTGCCTTCAAACAAGAAATAGGGCAAAACGGCAATCTGCTGATAACCCTGCTTCACCAATTCCGTTACCTGTGTCTCTAAGCTGGGTGGCACGGACCAAAAAGCGACTGTAGCATTGAGTTGAGTAGCGATGGCTTCAACCGCCTGATGACTGTTGGCACGACGGCTACCATGCGACATTACAATTCTGCCTGTGGAAGGCACAGTGACTTCTGGGTCCACTGGATTGAGCAACAGATTTCCCAAAGCCGAATCGCAACCCAGATAAGGCCGCACAATCAGCTCAATTTGGGCCTGCAACCGCTGTCGGGCAGTGTCAACTTCGGCAGGAATATCTTCCATCACATGCACGCCAGACAACAGAAAGATCGGCAGAATTTCGATCGCCTCATAACCCTGCTGAACAGCTCGATCGGCAAACTGCTGAATTTGTTGATGGAGTGGAATTGGCCCGAGTTCCAAGACTGCGGTACCTACTAATGGCAAATTTTTAAGGTCGTGACTGCTAACCCTGGGTCCAGATCGCAATCGATCGGCCACTAGCTGAGCAAGATGCTCCATGGCAATTTCCGGACGCGGATCGCGGCTGCCGTGGGAAACCAGCAAATAGGCAGAACCAACCAAAGCAACCTCCAACATGACAAAAACAGCAGATTCCCTCAAACCGTTGAGCCCGATCTGGAGAATCTCCTGTTCCAGTCTAGAGTGAATGGCGAGTCTTAATTGCCGACAAAGGCCATCGTTAAGCTGTCGTGAGCCAGGAAGTGACTGAGATGGAAAGCGCGATCTTCCGTTTCCAGCAGAATTTTTTCGTAGAGGTAGCGAGTCGCCCGATCGCCCAAGCTCTCTGCTTGACTGGCCTGTCGCCGCAGCACCTGAATCATTGCCTGTTCGGCCTGTAAATCATGCTCCAGCATCTGCCGACCACTATAGACACCATCCCCTTCTGGAGTGAAGCAGCATAACTCGGCTAATTTTGAGAAGCTTGCTGCCGGAACACCGCCCAATCCATTCAGCCGCTCCCCAATTTCATGTACGTATCCCTGCACTTTTTCGTAGCTGTCATTAAAGAATTCATGCAAAGAATAAAATTCTGATCCTTCCACTACAAAATGATGTTTTTGATACTGCAAATACAAGGCTTGAAAACTCGCTAATGCAACGTTCAAACCTTCACAAATTGGCGTGGTGACATTTAATTCCAGCATCACTGGATTGTCACGCATTTGATCAAAAGGTTGCAAAACTGTTTCAGTGGCAGACATAGGTGTTCCTCGGAGTAAAAATGGAATCTGTTGTATACGGCGTCACTTGTGTGTAGCGTAACCGTGAGACAGCTTAAAAAGCGTGGATTGAGCTGTTTTTAAGCGAATTTAATCCTTACTGTATCGATGGTCAATCTAACAGTCAACCTACCTTTTTTAGATTGCTGAAAGTAATTCTCAATACCGAAAAACAATCTTTAGAAAATCTTTCGATCGACTCACAAAACCTCTTAGATTCTGTATCAAAAAGTAACAAATAAAATGAGGACAGAAATTTTCTTTGGCTTGCTATTGCAAATGTTATGCAGCTTGAACAACTCAGATATTTCTCTATCTTTACCTGAGAAAAATCTTGAAAGAATGGCAAGCAAGCGATCGAAGAGCCGGAAAAAGATTTGCTAGCTTTCTAACAATTGCTTATCGCCAGCGGCAATTTCCCGACGCATGTTAGCCTGAGCAACTAACCAGCTTGAACTTTCAGGATCGAGCGTCATCAAATCATCGATATTTCGCTTCATCGTCTCGCAAATTTGATCGAGCGGTAGATCGTTCGAGTCTCGCCCAAACGGATTTTCGATCTCCATACCGATCGCCTCAATCCCAAATAATGTGAAGCTCATCAATGCCACCATAGGTCCGGTCCACCAGCCCAATTGACTGACATATTGAAAAGGCAGCGTTAGACAATAAATCAGCAGCAATTGTCGCAAATGAATGGCGTAAGCGAGCGGAATGGGGGTTTTCAAAATTCGTTCGCATCCACCTAAATAGTCCACCAGCGAATTCAGCAACTCTTGAATCGTCGCCAACTGATAGGCGCTTAAACATTGCCGCTGGTATTGGCGCTGCAAATAGTCTTGAATCCAAAACGCAATTTCTAGCGGTGGATTATTCATGGTTTGGAGCTTGTTATACCGCGGCGAGGACAGCAGGGGCTGGAGTTCGGTGTTAACAGGCTCTTGGCGCAGGTGCAATTTCGTGGCAACCGCAAAGGCCACCAGCAAATAAAGAACAGCCTGCTTTTCTTGGCGATCGGTCTTTTCGGTCTCCAGCACCGAGACCCAGATATGTCTGGCTAAGTTGCGGACTGTGTTGACCAAACCACCCCACAGTTTTCGCCCTTCCCAAAATCGCTCATAGGCCGTGTTGGTGCGGAAAACGAGCATTAACCCCAGCACGATATTGGGAATGATGCCAGCCAGAACGGGCAATGAGACGGGTACTCCAACGGCATGCAGCACCGAAACGCCAGCACCAAATGCACCACAGATAATCGTTCGGCCTAGAATCGCCGGAATTACCGATCCGCGAATCTGAATGGCATGACGAAACCACGATCGCTGTTTTGACGAAACAGAGTGCATGTTCACCTCAACAAAAAATTGGGTGGAAGGCAACCAGTACCCATTCCGACCCAATTCTAAACAAAAGTTAAAGTGATGTCCGGCCCAGTGTGAGTGTCTTGCTCACGATCCAAGCCATTAAATTTTCTATCTCGCCTATGGACCAACCGAACAGATTTTATCAATCAACTAAACTGCAACCTGCCGATGAGATCGCATCTCGTTCACAAATTTTTCGAACAAATAATCCGCATCATGAGGGCCAGGACTGGCTTCTGGGTGGTATTGCACTGAGAACAACGGCAAGGATTTATGCTTCAAGCCGGCCACGGTACGATCGTTCAAATTCAAATGAGTAATCTCCACATCCGCATCTGGCAACGATTCCGCTGCGATCGCAAAGCCATGATTCTGGCTGGTGATTTCCACCTGTTGCTTCAAACCACAGGGCTGATTTAAACCGCGATGGCCAAATTTCAGCTTGAAGGTTTCCGCACCCAGCGACAGGCCCAGAATCTGGTGGCCCATACAAATGCCAAACATCGGCTTCTGATAGGACTGTAATAACGCCTTCGCTGTTTCAATCCCTTCTGTCACAACCGCCGGATCGCCCGGTCCGTTGGAGAGAAACACCCCATCCGGGTTGTATTTGAGGATTTCTTCCGCAGGAGTGTCGGCTGGCACCACAATCACCCGGCAACCATAGCTGGCTAACCGTCGCAGAATATTGCGTTTCACTCCAAAGTCGATCGCTACAACGGTCAGGGGTTCACCTTTAGCATCACCGGAGGCCGCAAACTCCCAGACTGCATCGGTCGGTTCAGACCATTCGTAAGTCGATGAGGTGGTCACTTCTTTGACCAGGTTCAATCCAGCCATGCTGGGTGCTTCCTGCACTTTCAGCAACAAATCTGCCGGATCGAGAATTTCAGTGGAAATGGCTCCGTTCATTGCCCCAACCGATCGAATTTTGCGAGTTAGCGCCCGTGTATCAATGCCGTAAATGCCAATAATGCCGTGACGTTTCAAATAGTCGGGCAAGGATTCAGTCGATCGCCAGTTGCTGGGACGAGCGCAAATGTTGCGAGCGATCGCACCTTTGACATGGGGCCGACTTGACTCTTCATCATCCAAATTGACGCCCGTGTTGCCTAATTCGGGATAGGTAAAGGTGATGATCTGCCCCCGATAACTGGGATCGGTCAAAACCTCTTGGTAGCCCGTCATGCCAGTATTGAACACCACTTCGCCGAACGAAGTACCTGATGCGCCAAACGACCAGCCTCGATAAGCCGTGCCGTCCGCTAAAACGAGAAGTGCCGGTTTCGCACCAGAGAAGAGCATAGAATTCCTCAGAAATCAATCAAGCCTGTACTATCCTACGACCGGATCGTCAAGATGAGTAGTCAATTGAGTAACGATTCGATGACTATCCGGGAAGAACCGCTTGACCAAATTGCCGATCGCCCGTCGATCGGGTGACATTCCAGCTTAGGATCATTAAAGAATCTTCACGAAGGGGACTGTGGAATGCGCATCCTGATTATGGGCGGGACTCGCTTTATTGGAGTTTACTTAACCAGACTGTTAACCGCTCAGGAGCACGATGTGGTGCTCTTTAATCGGGGCAACCAAACTGCTCCTCTGGGCATTGAAAAGCAGATCCAGGGCGATCGCACCGATGCGGCTCAGCTTAAGGAGAAACTAGCGGACGAAGAATTTGACGCGATTTTCGACAACAATGGCCGCGAACTCAGCGACACCCAGCCCCTCGTCGAAATTTTCAAGGATCGAGTCAAGCATTTTGTCTATGTCAGTTCGGCTGGGGTTTACCTCAAGTCTGACCAAATGCCGCATGTGGAAGGCGATCCGGTCGATCCCAAGAGTCGCCACAAAGGCAAGTTTGAAACCGAAGCCTATTTAAAAGAGCAAGGCATCCCCTTCACCTCGATCCGTCCGGTCTACATCTATGGTCCTCAAAATTACAACGATTTAGAAGCCTGGTTTTTTGACCGGATTGTGCGCGATCGGCCCATCCCGATCCCTGGTAACGGCATGCATTTCACCCAGTTCGGCCATGTGAAAGATCTGGCAACGGCGATGGGAAATGTGTTGGGCAATCCACGTGCGATCGGGCAAATCTACAATATTTCGGGCGATCGCTATGTCACGTTTGATGGGCTGGCCAAAGCCTGTGCGGAAGCAGCAGGGAAATCGGCGGATCAAATCAAAATTGTCCATTACGATCCGAAGCAATTCGATTTCGGCAAGCGCAAAGCCTTCCCAATGCGAGTGCAGCACTTCTTTGCAGATGTCCATAAAGCGCAGAAAGATCTGTACTGGAAGCCAGAATTCGACCTGGTTTCGGGCCTGAAAGATTCCTTCGAAAACGACTATCTGGCTTCAGGACGCGACAAAACTGAGATCGACTTTTCTACAGACGAAGAGATTTTAAAAGCAAGCTAGGGGCGATCAAAGTGTTGCGATCGGATCCCCTAATTCGCTACTATTGTTGACTGGGCTTTTATACGGCAAGTTTGACTCTGCTTTGAAAGCAAGTCTGCGAATTCTGCCGCCGGATGATTCCACCATTCGGACAAAGAGGTTTCTATCGGGCGATGGGGAAGGCCAGAGCCTGCTGATGAGAGTGTCGATCGCGTTGTAAGAGAAGTTAGGGAAAATGGCAAAACGGGTTCAGTTAGTTCTAAGTCAAGATGTCAGCAAGCTAGGTCGTTCTGGCGATCTGGTTGAAGTAGCGCCGGGCTACGCTCGCAATTATTTGCTGCCGCGCGGTATGGCGGTTCATACCACCCCTGGGATTTTGAAGCAGGTTGAGCGTCGCCGCGAAGCCGAACGTCAGCGCTTGCTAGAGCTGAAGAAAGAAGCAGAAACACAAAAGGCTGCGTTAGAAAAATCGGCTCGTCTCTCGATTTCGAAGCAGGTGGGCGAAAACGATGCCATCTTCGGTACAGTCACCAACCAGGATGTGGCTGATGCTATCCAGTCTGCAACCGGGGTTGAGATCGATCGCCGCACAATCACCGTGCCGGAAATTCATCAGTTAGGTTCGTACAAAGTTGAGATCAAGCTGCACCCTGAAGTTTCCGCAACAGTTGACATCCAGGTGGTGCCTTTGAAATAGAAATTGCTGGTATCACTCCAATTTAATCAATCATTGCAACCCTACGTTTCATGACGTGGGGTTTGTTATTTGCAACGATTATTCTCTGAAGCAGCTTATAAAAATCCATCGCGGTTTCAATCTAGATGGCGATAGACAAGCTACAATACACAGCACCAAGGAATATTTAGTATAAAAGTACTATTCCATTGGCTTGATTTTGATATTTAGTGGCGATCGCCGAATTATCAGTTTCCAACTCCGCACCTACTCCCCATTCCCACCCATGGTTCAAGAACTCAGCTTTCAAGGATATAGCGATCGCCTTCCGCCTCAAAATGTCGATGCCGAAGAAGCGATTTTGGGTGGAATCCTGCTAGATCCGGAAGCGATCGGTCGAGTCCTGGAAATCCTGCGGCCTGAAGCGTTTTACATCAGCGCCCATCAGGAAATTTATCGGGCGGCGATCGCGCTTCAAGCCCAGGGCAGACCCACTGATCTGATGAGCGTCACGAGTTGGCTACATGATCATGGCACGCTGGAAAAAGTGGGCGGACAAGGCCGGATTGCGGAACTGGTCGATCGCACGATTAGTGCCGTCAATATTGATCAGTACGCCCAGTTGGTAATGGAGAAATATCTGCGGCGCAAGCTGATCCAGGTGGGTACAGAAGTGGCGCAGCTCGGCTATGAAACCAATACGCCGATCGAAAAAATTCTGGATCAGTCGGAGCAAAAGATTTTTGGCATTACCCAGGCCAGACCGCAACAAAGCCTTGTGGCAACCTCAGATATTCTCACTACGACCTTTTCCGATATTGAAAGCCGATCGCTCGGTTTAGTACTGCCCGGTATTTCCTGCGGCTTCTACGATTTGGATGCGATGACGCAAGGCTTTCAGCGATCGGATTTGATTATTGCTGCGGGTCGTCCCTCCATGGGGAAATGCCTCGCCTATGATTCCGAAATCGTTCTCCAGGATGGTTCGATTGCCACGATTCAAGCTTTGTATGAACAGCGACAGGCCAACCTGCTGACTTTAGGCCACGATTGGAAGCTAACTTGGACGCAACCTTCTGCTTTTGTAGATGATGGTATCAAACCCGTATTTCGCGTCAAGACTCGACTGGGGCGATCGATCGAAACCACGCTGACTCATCCCTACCTGACAATGCAGGGCTGGCGAAAACTGGCTGAACTGCAACCAGGTGACAAGATTGCCGTACCGCGCCGAATTCCTTGTTTTGGTGATCAAACATTGCCAGCGCACCAAATTAAACTGCTCGCTTACCTGATTGGTGATGGCTGCCTGACCCATACTTGTCCCAGTTTCACTAACACCAATCCCAAAATTCAGCAGGACTTTATTCAGGCAGTTCAGCAGTTTGGGAATTTAAATGTTCGCGTTGAAACCTATCAAGGACAACGGGCTCCCAGCTTTTACATCGCCACCGATTTTGGCAAACTGGCCATCCATCGTCAGCAGTTTGGTCAGGCATTGAAACAACAGCTTGCGGTTGCTGCCCTTGAAGGTTGCAATTTAGCAAAGCGGCTGAACGTCAGTCCGTCGCTGGTCAGCCAATGGCAACAGGGTGTTTGCGCCCCCAGTCGGGAAATGTTCACAGCGCTTTGTGAAATTTTGCAGGTTTCAGCCGAAGTTCTCGCACCCGAAGGATTCTCTAGCATTGAAGCTAAAAATTCACTGACAGACTGGCTCAAGCAACTCCAGCTTTGGGGGAAAGATGCTCATACCAAGACAATTCCTTCGATTGTGTTCTCGCTCGAACGGTCCCAACTCGCACTGTTCCTTAATCGGTTGTTTGCTACAGATGGTTGGGCAACGGTGCTGGCCAGTGGACAGTCCCAGCTAGGTTTTGCCAGCGTCAGTGAGAAATTAGTGCGACAAATTCAGCATTTGCTGCTGCGGTTTGGTATCATTGCCGCACTTAAGCAACGCACTGTGAAATATCAAGCGGAGCGTCGCATCTGCTGGCAACTTGACATTACTGATGCGATGTCAATTCAAACTTTCATCGATCAAATCGGTATTTTTGGCAAAGAATCAGCTGTTGCAGCCGTCAGAGTAGCACTTCAGAGTAAGCGATATCAGACGAACCGTGATTTAATTCCACTCGAAATTTGGCCGCAAATTGTTCAGGGTAAAGGATCACAATCTTGGCGAGCCGTTGCCCTTAAAGCAGGCATTGCTGGATCTTCCAATATCCATGTGGGCAAACGTGCTCCGACTCGCGATCGTCTATTGGCCCTTGCGACTGCCCTAGAAGCTCCAGAGCTTCAGGCACTTGCAACTTCAGATATCTACTGGGATGAGATTGTGACGATCGAGCTAACTGGCTACAAGCAGGTGTATGACCTGACCATTCCAGAAACTCATAACTTTGTGGCAAACGATATCTGCGTACACAACACTAGCTTCGTGTTGAATATTGCGCGAAATATTGCGGCTTTTCACAAAATGCCGATCGCCGTTTTCAGCTTAGAAATGTCAAAAGAACAGCTGGTGTATCGCTTGCTCTCCAGTGAAGCGCAGGTGGAAAGTGGGCGATTGCGATCGGGCCGGATTAGTCAAAATGAATGGGAGCCGCTCGGTCATGCAATTAGCGTACTTTCCCAGTTGCCTGTGTTTATTGACGACACGCCGAATATTTCAGTCACAGAGATGCGATCGAAATGTCGGCGGCTTCAGGCGGAGCAGGGTGGCGCATTGGGACTGGTGCTGATCGACTATTTGCAGTTGATGGAAGGCAGCGGCAGCGATAACCGGGTACAAGAACTCTCGAAGGTGACCCGTGCCCTGAAAGGCTTGGCCCGTGAACTCCAGGTTCCGGTGATTGCCCTGTCCCAGCTCAGCCGAGGGGTGGAAGCTCGGACAAATAAACGACCCATGATGTCAGACTTGCGGGAAAGCGGATCGATCGAACAAGATGCCGACCTGATCATAATGCTTTACCGCGATGAGTACTACAACCCAGACACGCCCGATCGAGGCATTGCGGAAGTGATTATTACCAAACACCGGAATGGTCCTGTAGGCACAGTCAAACTTTTGTTTGAGCCGCAATTCACCCGCTTCCGCAATCTGGCCTCTCCAAATCGAGCTTGATGCTAGCGGATACCCAATAACTCAACATCAAAAATCAGCGTGGCATTGGGGGGAATCACGCCACCCGCACCACGTGAACCATAACCCAATTCAGGGGGAATGATCAGCTTGCGTTGGCCACCCACTTTCATTGTGCTCAAACCTTCATCCCAACCTTTAATCACGCGACCTGCCCCGATCGGAAACTCGAAGGGCTGGTTGCGATCGCGAGAGCTGTCAAATTTCCGGCCATTTTCGAGCGTGCCGGTATAGTGGACTATCACGATTTGCCCGGTTTTCGGCAGGTCACCTGTGCCTTCAACAATATCAACATACTGAAGCCCGGACGGTGTCGTGATTACATTTTCTTGATTTTCTGCTGGCATGAGATCAGATGCATTTGTGGTAGAAGGAACTGTCGCTTGCGCCAAAGATTGAGCCGGATTGATCGCTGTTGACTCAACTTGCGTTTGGGGAGAGGAAGATACAGCAGACTGTGATGCAGCAACTGCTTCTTGTCCACGCCCAACAAATTGAGCAACAACTAGGACAACCACGCAAGCCAGCATGACGCCAAAGCTGATGAGAATTTCCCGCACAATCAGGACTCCTGTAAAACTCAATAAAATGGGCAGATGCTTCTAGCCCAACCCCCAGTGTACTGCCTGACTAGGTGCTTCACTTTCCAAAGACTCTATCAGCGCCAGAGTTTGTTTTCTAAATCCCGCACTTGACGCTCCAGCCGATCGAGCCGTCCCCGCAATTCATCCATTTCGTTTTGCCGAGGTACGCCCAAATCCTGTAGCATGTTGCGGAGCTGCCGCTGAGCTTGCGCTTCCCAGTTGGTCTGCTCCGATTTGAGTTGCTGCATCAAATCATTAACGAAAGAGCTAGCTTGCTCTGGATCCAGCTTGCCATCTCGCACCCACTGGTCACTCACTTCTCGCAGTCGATCGGCCACCAAAGAGGTAGTCCCAATGCCAATCATCAGTAATTGTCTGAGCAGATTGTTAGTATCCATGTCCTGTTTATTTGCTCTGCCTGAAGAGAGTCGTCAAATTTAACGCACCAACGCATGCTTAAATCTGGCTGCTCCCAGCCTACAGCCTTATTCTGGCAAATTTGGCTTCTAATTCAGTGGTATTTTTGATTCGGACTGCCTCACCCTTGGGGCGAAATACCCGTCTCTTATGAGTTCGATCGCAAGGCAAGCATATGGAAATTGAATGGCTCAAAGTTAAAGTAGATCCGGATCTGAGAGAAAAATTTGTCCAAAAAGATGCTGAGATCTGGACATCTGCACTTTCCCAATATCCCGGCTTTCTGAATAAAGAGGTTTGGATTAGTCCGACTGACCTGACAGAAGTAATCCTGGTGATTCACTGGCAAAGTTTTGAACAATGGCAGGCTATTCCTGCAGAAGCGCTGAATCAGATAGAAGCCCAGTTTAATCAGGCCATGGGAAATTCTTACCAGATTGTCGAAGGGACTCGCTACCAAGTCCGCAAACGGTTTCAACCATAAGCGCAACCTTCTGGATCCTGCCTACAGACAGTTCTTCTGCCGCCTAGGACTTAGGCTAGGATCGAGAGAAATTCGGACTGTCTTTTGCCACAACATGCCGACCTGCCCTCGCTGCCATCAAACTATTGATTCTCAAACGATCGCTTGTCCTTATTGCCGAACAACCTTGAAGGCTCATGGTCACCCAGGCATTCCTCTGCATCGAGCTAATGGAGAAACCTATCTTTGTAGTTCTTGTAGCTATGACGAAGATAATACCTGCAACTTTCCCCAACGGCCCTACGCGAAGGAATGCACGCTTTATCACGATCGAAACCAGCCCATAACCCTCAATCAACGTGCTGCTGCCAATTGGCAGACCAAGCTCACCTATACATTGCAACACCGCCAAGAGTGGTGGATTCTCTCAGGTTTACTCATTATTAGCTTGGCGATTGCCCTCGCAAATCGGTAAGGTTCAAAATCGGTGAGCTATTCTACTCAAACTGCTTACTCTCTGCTCTCTATCAGCACTAGTTCGATAGCTGAGCACATTGGTCATTTGCAAGTTTTAAGTAGCGTCTACATTCCTGGGGTGTGAGTTGGCGTACACTTCGCTCAGAGGCAATTTTAAGCAACATCTCTTGCGTTGCCGCCCAGAAGTTGACTTGCCCATCCTGCGTTAGGGTCACAACATACTGCCCATCCGGACTGAAGAAGGCTTGCTCGATCGCTCTCAGTTCCTCATTGGCAGAGGAAACAGTTAACGTCGTCTGCTCTTCCCCAGTGGTTGCATTCCAAAGCCGTGCTGTGCCATCTGAACTGGCAGTCACCAGTTGTTGTCCATCTGGGCTGAACTCAACATCCAGAATTGCCTTCTGGTGACCCTCTAGTTGGAACAGCGCTTTACCGGTACTGACTTGCCAAACCTGAGCAGTGCCATTCCAATTGGCTGTCACCACACGATGGCCATCTGAACTAAACGCAACGCTGCTCACTGCATCCTGATGCGGCAATACTGTTATCATCCGCCCTGTATCAGCTTGCCAAATTCGGGCCGTTTTGTCCCAGCTCGCACTGATGATCCACTGTCCATCCGGACTGTATTTTGCCTGATGAATTGTTGCGCCATGTCCCTGAAAAACTTGTTGCAACTGCCCTGTTTGGGTTTGCCAGGAACGCATTGTCAAGTCATCTGCAATTCCCAAGAGCTGATGATTATCAGGGCTAAAGATAAGGCGGCGAATTGCAGTGGGTTCACCTACCTGCTGCTGGGTAGCACCCGTTGCAGCACTTGCAAGCGGAAGCGTAGCATCAAGTATTTGGCTCACAGGGCTTTGTTCTGTAGACAACCGCCAATTTTGCAAACGGTATGCCAACTGTAGAGACTGATCTGGCTGAATTTGGTAGACCACAACTTGACCATCAACATGGGCTGCTGCTAACCAACGACCATCCGGACTGGCAACAACGCTACTCGGTGCTGCATCAGTTTGATTGAGCTTTAATCTATCTTGCCAATGCATCATCGCAGCAGTGGTAGAATTCGCCGGATGAAAAAGATAGGAAAGCCGATCGAAACCAAGCATTGCAGGCTGGGTCGCCGCACGACCTATCTGGCCGAATTGGGATTGAGTTAAAGCTAATAGTTTATCTGACCATGTAGAAGCGCTATCTGGAGATTGCAGTGCAGCAACATGAGCCCCTGAAACTCCACGTAAGTCAGAGAGACTCGTTGAATTAGTCAAGATTTGCCACCGTTGGATTTGACCATCAGCTGAAATCAGCATCATATTGCTGACAACATTGGTTAACTCTGAGGTTGCAGTTAGGTTCGTTGAATTAACTTGAGTCTTAGCAGAGTTGTCTTGTGCACTGTTTTCAGCACCCCATGCCTCTGAAGGAGCCATTTGCCAGTTGAACCAGTTCTGCCACTTTGTTTTGACCACGCGATCGAGCAGCGTTAACGAGTCAGCACCTTGAAAATTGCTTGTTCTCCCTTTGGAATCGATCGCATTGATTGAGGATGAGAATACTTTGTGAGTCGTATCAGCCAAAATTTCACTAGAAGTAGCTTTGGAATAAAGCACTTGGCTTGGCAAGAATGTTAACGAAGTACTTGCATCTTTTAACTGAACCGAGGGCAATTCCCCTCCCAAAGTCGCATTCCATAACCGCACAGTTCCATCCATACTGGCGGTCACAATATAAGTTCCATCTGGGCTAAACTGCACACCCGTAATTGGTTCGCGATGTCCAGGTAATCGTCCTACTTGCTGTCCGGTTACACTATTCCACAAATAGGCAGTATAGAAGCCATTACGGGAGTTTGGTTGGGAATCTGTAGTAACTACTATCTGATTGTTTGGGCTAAATTGCAGAAGATCTGGACTTCCAACACTCATTTGTCTCTCTTCATGAGATTTCAGCGTTCGATTCTCTAACTTCGTTTGCAATTGTCCAGATTCAGTATTCCAAATCCAAACTTGCTGATTAGCATCCAAGGTTGCGATCAAATGCTCATCTTCAGCAAAGACCATCTGCTTCATTGACGGGAAATCATCCAGTTGATCTGCCTCTACTTGAACTGCTGATGCCAGTTGCCCCTTAAGCGAATTGGCAGGTTTTGTTGGAGAAGAGATCGTCAATTGCCGCTGCAACTGCCCCGTTTGGCTATCCCAGAGTCTGACTTTTCCATCCTCACAAAGTGTTGCGATCCAGCGACCATGAGCGCTAAATTTTGCCTGAACAACCCCATCTGGATGGTTGAGCGTCTTCACAGATTTCAATCCAGTAGTCCCATCTAGACTGGACTGAATTTGCCACATCTGCACCGTACCATCTTCACCAGCCGTCAGCACAAACTGGCCATCCGGGCTAAATTCCAAGCTGTTGATCACTTTGTTGCTCAGCAATTTTGCCTTGAGTTCCCCTGTGGCAGCTTGCCAGACTGAGATTGTCCGATCGTCTTCTAATCCAACAATCCATTCTCCATTCGGACTGAAACGAACCTGTTTCGCAACCGATGCCCCAACTAGTTGCCGTAGTACCTTGCCTGATGCAACTGACCAAAGTTTGATTGAAGAAGACTGCTGTTCTGTTGCGGCTAGCGTTTGTCCATCTGGACTGAAAGCGATCGATTGAATTCTTGTTTGATCTTGGGTTGCTTGCCCTGTTTCAGACCAAACTAACGTCTTTTCAGCTTGAAGCGCCGTATTGTAAATGGTTTTAGGCTTCATCGCCCATAAGCGAATTGTGCCTTCTGTTCCTACAGTTGCTAGATATTGATGATCAGGACTGAAGACCATTTGCTGGACTCCACCTCTATGGCCTTGGATCTCTGACTGCAACCTGAGATTTTGCAAGGCAGCTCTGAGACTTGCCTGTGCCTCGGTATTAGTTCGATCGCTCTCTACAGCTAATCGACTAATCAGCAATGCCGTCATTGGGTCAGCATCAGTATCTTGTACAACTGCTTGGGCGATCGCTGCTCGTTCTCGTGCTGTAGCCTGCTGTAACTGATCTTTTTGTTCAGTTTGAGTTCGCACTACCCCATAATACTGAGCCAGTACAACTGTCAAGGTGGCCACTAATAGCGAGGGAATTGTCAGCCGCAAGCGGCGAGAGGCCCGTCTGGTGCGCAAGCATTCGGCACAACTGACGCTGATATACTGCTGCGCTAAAGCTGAAAGCTCTGGGGCATGAAGTTTCAAGAAATCTTCTGCATCTCTCAACCGCAATCCATGCAGCAAGTAGTCTCCAGAGACAGGCTGTCCCGCTTGATTCCACTCCTGAGCCGCCTGTTCAATCCGCCGTTGCCGCCGCAAAACTTCCCGGCTTTCCTCTAACCATCCTCTCAGCAGTGACCAATTACGAATCAGGGCTTCATGGGCAACATCAACCATTTCTGCCATACAAGAAGCTTGTAAAGTCCTGACTAGAGTAGGGGCATTCGTTCGTAGCTCGGAGGAGGCAGAACCAACGCTGGCCTTGCTGAGATCAGGGGTATCTTGCATCAATGGGTCACAACTGGCGTTTTCCTGACTAATGATGATCAGTTTGGCAGCAACGAGCTTTTCTAACACCTGCTCAACCAGTACCTGAGAAAAAGCAGGACTGACCAGATCAGATTTTGCAACTCTACGGCGTGTATCTTCCGTCCCTTCTCCCAGTTGAGTCAATGAAAGAAACACTCGCTTTGCAATCCCCTGTTCGTCAGGCGACAAACTCTGAAAAACCTCAGTAGCACGCTTTTGCAAGGTGCCCCGCACCCCACCTAGCTCCTGATATGCATCTAGCGTCAACCTCGCCACTCCACCTTCAATCCCCACTCGGCGCTTGCGCCACAGTTCCAGCAGGGTATATTGCAATAGCGGTAATTCTCCTGGAGCACCAATCACATCCATCATCATGGTGTAAACCAGATTAGGCTCACAAACTAACCCAACTTTCTGGGCAGGCTGCATGATTGTGGCTTTAATCTGTTCGTACTTTAAGGGTGAGACAGTGACTTGATGTTGGAAGATTTGTTGGGCTAATCCTTCATAAAAAGAGCATTTGCCAAGGAAGTCCGATCGCAATACGATTACGACACTCAGCACATCCTTTACGCTATCGAGTGCTCCTACGAGGCAGTCGAAGAATTCCTGACGTTCTCTCTCAGCTTGAGCTCCTTGCGACAAAGTAAACACTTCTTCAAACTGATCGATAATCAAAAGAAAGCGAGGACGATGCTCAGGCAATAAACTGGTCGATCGCGAAGTTTCAGGGAGACTTGCTCGCACTAATTGGGCTAAGCCAACCCCTCCATCTTGTAGAAAAGTTTCTGCACGACGCAGTTGTTCTGCTCGTTCCAGGTCGCTCAAATCTGGCTTGATGAAAGCGGCAGCCAAACTTTTAAGCGGATGGTCCGTTGGAGTAATTAACTTAATCTTCCATTGATCGCTGTTGGGCACCTTTTTACCTTGGCGCAGTTGAGCAATTAATCCAGCCCGCACTAACGATGACTTACCACTGCCAGAAGCCCCAGTCACAGCCACAAAATGCTCGTGCATGAGTTTCTGCAGCAGTTGACCAACCAGTTTTTCTCGGCCAAAGAAGTATTCAGCATGCGATTCATCAAAGAACTCCAAACCTCGGTAAGGACAGATTTCTTTCGAGGACTGGGAAATAGCCGGTTGTGATGTGGTCCGCTGCCCATTACAGCGCGTGAGGATAATTTCACTCCCGGAACTTTCAAACAGCGGCTGCTGAATTTCTCCCTTAAGCGAATAATTGACCCAATCGGTCAGAGCATGGTTGGTAACAATGCCAGACTCAAGCCGATGCGGGTCTAGACCCGTTAACAAAGCTTCTGTAAAGACGCTGTACTGGCTCTCAAGCGATTCATACGCCGTTTCAAATTCTCTTGATGCAGCCATAAAGAGGCGATCGGTACCGGGATGCGCTCCTGGATCAGCCTCCAGAAAATTGAGGAATTCGCCGCTATGGCAACAATCTAGCCAAATGATCCGTTGGCGTACCGGGCTTTCCTGCAACAGTCGTCGTAACCAGAAGAGGGATAATCCATAGAATCCTTGATCTGGATTGGAATCACTCAGGGCTAGATAGCCTTCTTGAATGCCAGCATCTCGCTGAATTCCATGCCCAGAAAAATAGAATATGGCCGTTTGAGGAATCGAACTACCTTTCGGCTTAAACAGATTGATTAGAGCTGTTTCTAGCTCTCGCAACGTCACCTGCGTTTTTTGTCCTATCTGCGGTTTACCGTCCTGAATCACTTCAGGTAGACGGTGGACTCTAAACTCACCATCTGTATAAAGCCTTTGAGCAATTGCCTCTGCGTCCCGCGCTGGGGCTTTTAAGCTAGGCAAAGACTGATATGTATTAACCCCTACGACCAAAGCATCCCGTGACATTGATACACCCTCTACAGAACTAAAGCTAATCTCAATTCCAATAGAACTTTAACGATTAGCCAACACCTCTAAATTCACCTAATGCAGTGAATATGATCGATTAACGAATTTAGAGAGTCAGTGTTTTCATATCATTCATTAATCCAGAAAAGTTGGAGCATACTTTTCTAAAACAGCTGAATCACTCCAAACTCTCAAAACTTAGATCAACCATCATTCGTGATCTACATCACTATTTGTTTGTGATAAAAATAGCTTCAATTTCAAAGTTATTGAAGTAATCAGAAGACTAATTAAAAACATCGAATTGATTGCCATTTTTTCAGAGTTTGTGAGCAAAGAATATTCACTACACTATGACAATATCCAACATTTTCACGAGTGTAAAAGGGGGTAAGAGCCCCTTTAATAAAAGGTTTCAGGTAAAAATTAGCGATCGAAATTAAGCTCGAAAATGAAGATTATTTAATGTTAACCGTCAAAACACGGAAAGTCCTAAGTAGGCCAAATAATATCTCCGTAATTATGCAAATTGATCACAGAAAACTTGTCATTAATTGTGTTTTTCCAGGGTAGCTATTCCCTCCAAACCACTAAAGTTTAGAGGAACAAGCTCGCCATTTTGGATAAAATCTAAAAAATTTTTGAGGTGGTCACTGCTGACACAATCTATTTATTCCAAGCTTGAAAATTGAGAATTTTCCCTTGTATAATTCTGATTTCGAAAGAATCAAAAGCAATTTCATAGAGTTTCTCATCAAGCTAGGATCCTAATACATCAATTTACTCTTAAAAGAGAAAAATTAGCAGTTCAGAAAAAGGCGATCGGCCACCCGGATAACTTTGTCAAAAATGCAAAAATGAGGCTGATTGTTAGGGCTTGAAAAATGTTTCTTTAGCCGCTTCAACCAGGACTGAATGTCAGTCCTTACCAGTGACACAGTTGAAGACTGAATTCTTTCGATAAAATGTCTCTATTGCATTAAGAGATAGATTGAGCGTGCCTATCGAGACGATATATGGTCAGCTCCATGGCTTAAAATCCAGTCAATTAAAGCAACTTCAGCGGTTGTATCATCAGCGGTTGCCAATCGATCGGCTAGTTACTCCCGAATTTGCCCAGCGACTAGCAGCCATTAGTACTGACATCAATCAGCCTCTTTGCACCTATATCAACCGACGCGGACAAGTGATTCGGGTTGGAGTAGGTACCATTCGGCAAACTCAGATCCCGCCAACTGAACTGCCTCGTTATGGAGCAGAGCGGCTGAGTGGAATTCGCTGCATCTCAACTCAGTTGAAAGCGACCTATCCGAATGAAGCAACTTTGACCGCAATGGCATTTCAGCGATTGGACGCTCTGGTTGTTTTGACCCTAACGGGTGAAGGTTTTGCAAGGCGCGGTGGCGCGGCAACAGGATATGTGAAAGAAACCTATCTTGCACATTTGCTACCCCACCCAGAAGCACAATGGACCGTGTCTCCTCCCATCAGCCTAGAGATCTTAAGTAATCAAGATTTCAATGAGCTAACAGATAGCTTAGAAGAAGAATTTCGTCGCGAATACATCTCCCAGCAGGTAGGGCATGAAGACGATCGGGTTTTGCTCGTTGGTTTAATGACTCGAGATCTTTCCCAAACTGCTTTCAGTAATGAGTTGCTGGAGTTAGAAAAACTGGTTGAGACTGCAGGTGGGGAGGTTGTCGAAGTTTTGAAACAAAAACGAACCTCAGCACACCCTCAAACCGTTGTGGGAGAAGGAAAAGTACAAGAAATAGCCTTGGCAGCGCAAACCTTGGGTGCCACGTTGGTGGTGTTCGATCGCGATCTTTCCCCCACTCAGGTGCGAAATTTAGAAGCTCAGATCGGAGTGCGCGTTGTCGATCGCACAGAAGTGATTTTAGATATTTTTGCCCAGCGAGCCCAATCCAAAGCAGGAAAACTCCAGGTCGAACTGGCTCAGCTGGAATATATGCTGCCTCGATTGACCGGACGTGGCCGCATGATGTCCCGGTTAGGAGGAGGAATTGGGACAAGAGGTCCTGGAGAAACCAAACTAGAAACCGAACGACGTGCCATTCAACGCCGGATTACTCGACTCCAGCAAGAGGTGAATCAGCTTCAGGCTCATCGATCGCGGCTGCGTCAACAGCGGCAGCATCAAGAGGTTCCTTCGGTCGCTATCGTAGGTTATACCAATGCAGGCAAATCAACCCTACTCAACGCATTGACAAATGCAGAGGTTTATGCAGCCGATCAACTCTTTGCCACCCTAGATCCAACCACTCGTCGCCTAGTCATCACAGAAGCAACAACTCAACAGTCTTTGGCGATCGTTCTCACCGATACAGTCGGCTTTATTCATGAGTTGCCGCCCACCCTAATGGATGCATTTCGGGCAACCCTTGAGGAGGTAACTGAGGCAGATGCCTTACTCCATGTCGTAGATCTGTCCCATCTTGCTTGGCAAGACCAGATCCGATCGGTGATGACCATCTTGAAACAAATGCCTCTGACTCCAGGACCAATTCTGCTGGCTTTTAATAAAGTCGATCAGGTGGATGGCGATACCCTCAGATTGGCTCAAGAAGAATTTCCACAAGCCTTGTTCATTTCAGCAGTTGATCGGTTAGGGCTAGAAACCCTGCGCCAAAGATTGGCTGAATTAGTCCGCTATGCCGTCTCTGTTCGATCTTCCTAGGATTGCATGATGGTGGAAAATCGATCGCCCGCAAATAATCTCCAATTTGCCAAGAGCAGAAACCCATAAGTTTGAGCTATCTTGATCAGCTTTCATGCAGTTTTCACAGAGGTAAATCGTTTATTTACTCTGCCTTCACAGCATGTCCACAGACTTCTTGTTAGTCTCTCTATAGACAACCCGGAAAAAGGTATGAATGCGAAAAAGTGGAGATGCGGAAAGGCGGAGGAGCGTAGTGTATAGATCAATGTCTCCTGTCATCTTGGGCTTAATGCGCCAGCAATAAGCCTAAGAGAGTAAGGACTGTTTCTTAGGAGTTGAAATTCAATCATTGAATCTTGCTCAGATTGGACAGATACACATCCGAAAGCTCGGTCCACTCACACCGACGCATTAGATGGAATTTTGGGAAATCTACTTCAATAGCTTGCAACTTCGTTCGCCACCAAGGGTTCATTCAGATTCAATCAATTACTATCCATGGAGAAATAGGTGCATGAAAGCAGTTATTCTAGCTGGTGGGTTAGGCACTCGTTTGAGCGAAGAGACAGCAATTAAGCCCAAACCGATGGTTGAGGTAGGTGGACAACCTATCCTGTGGCACATCATGAAAATTTACTCCGCGCATGGAGTCAATGACTTCATCATCTGCTGCGGGTACAAGGGTTACGTGATTAAAGAGTACTTTGCCAACTACTTCCTACGCATGTCAGATGTAACATTCGATATGCGATTCAATCAAATGAACATTCACACAGGGAAGGCTGAACCTTGGCGAGTCACACTGGTCGACACCGGTGAAAATACAATGACTGGTGGGCGTCTAAAGCGCGTTCGTGAACACATCGGCGATTCTACTTTCTGCTTCACATATGGGGATGGAGTCAGTAATGTAGACATCACTAAACTGATCGAGTTTCATAAGGCAGAAGGCGCACTCGCTACGCTAACTGCAACTCAACCTCCTGGACGATTTGGTGCTATTTCACTTGGGAAAGACCAACATCGAATTGAACAATTCCATGAAAAGCCGGGTGGCGATGGTGCCTGGATCAACGGTGGATATTTTGTTTTGGAACCGGAAGTGATTGATTACATCGCCGATGATTCAATCATGTGGGAGAATGAGCCTCTTACAAAGATTGCTCACGAGGGTCAGCTTGCAGCCTTCCGTCACGAAGGATTCTGGCAACCCATGGATACCCTAAGAGATAAGAACTACTTGGAAGATCTTTGGGCGAAAGGCAAAGCCCCTTGGAAAGTGTGGTAAGTTTTCCATTGTCGCTGAACATCCAATTGCACAATCCCTTGATCATTCACAATTTAATTTGTTAAGGTGGCAGGCTTTATGTACGATTTTACGATCATCGGTGGTGGCATCGTTGGTCTTTCAACCGGAATGGCGTTAGGTAGACGTTATCCAGATGCAAAGATTCTTGTATTGGAGAAAGAGAGCCGTTGGGCCTTCCATCAAACTGGCAACAATAGCGGCGTGATCCATTCTGGGATTTATTACAAACCAGGCAGCTTCAAAGCTAAGTTTTGCCGAGACGGCTGCCAGTCCATGGTAGATTTTTGCCGAGAATATGACATTCCTTACGAAGTCTGTGGCAAGGTCATTGTTGCAACAGAAGAAAAGGAACTCCCTCTTCTAGAGAACCTTTATCAACGTGGATTGCAGAACGGCCTGCAAGTTGCTCGAATTACCGCAGAAGAGGTTAGAGAAATTGAGCCTCATGTAAGCTGTTTAGCTGGAGTCCGCGTGTTTTCGACTGGCATTGCGGACTATAAGCGTGTCTGTTTGAAATATGCTGAACTAATTGAGCAACAAGGTGGCGAACTGCGTTTAAACACCAAAGTTGAACAGATTGTTAAAACCAACAATGGTCAGGTTTTGGAAACTAACCAAGGCAAGTTTGAGACCAAGTTCGTCATTAATTGCGCAGGGCTTCATAGCGATCGCGTTGCCAAACTCGGTCAGGTAGATCCACAAGCTAAAATTGTCCCGTTCCGGGGCGAATATTACGAACTCACACCAGAGAAACGCTATCTTGTGAAGGGACTGATTTATCCGGTGCCCAATCCAGATTTTCCCTTCCTGGGTGTGCACTTTACTCGTATGATCGATGGCAGCGTTCATGCTGGACCCAATGCAGTTTTAAGTTTGAAGCGAGAAGGGTATAAGAAGACTGACTTTGATTTACGCGACTTTGCAGAAGTTATGACATATCCCGGCTTCTGGAAACTTGCTGCCAAACACGCAGACGAAGGGATTCAAGAAATTATTCGATCCTTTAGTAAAGCGGCTTTTGTACGGAGCTTGCAGCGGTTAATTCCTGAAGTGCAATCTGAAGATCTGGTGCCAACCCATGCAGGCGTTCGCGCCCAAGCACTGATGAATGATGGCAAGCTAGTCGATGATTTTCTAATCATTAAAGGCGAAAACTCAGTGCATGTTTGCAATGCACCCTCACCTGCTGCAACTTCTTCGATTGAGATTGGCAAAGCAATTGTTGATCAAATTCCAGCACCCGAATCTGCTAAATCAACGTTGAACGTTTAGAACACTATTGCAACTAAGTAGAGAACGAAATCAATGAAAGTACTGGTTACCGGGACAGAAGGATATTTGGGTTGCTTGTTTGCTCCTTTACTGTTGGAGCGTGGCCATGAAGTGACAGCCGTTGATACAGGATTCTACAAAACAGGCTGGCTCTATAACGGTACCGAACTCACAGCCAAAACCCTCAACAAAGACATCCGTCACATTACTTTAGAAGATCTGCAGGGCATTGATGCGATCGTCCATATGGCTGAGCTGTCCAATGATCCAACTGGACAGTTATCTCCCACTATTACCTATGACATTAACCACAAAGGATCGGTTCGTCTAGCAGAACTCGCTAAGCAGGCTGGCGTACGTCGGTTTGTCTACATGTCCTCTTGTAGCGTCTACGGGGTTGCTTCTGACAGCGATGTCACCGAAGAATCGCCCATTAATCCACAAACTGCCTATGCAGAATGTAAAGCGCTGGTTGAACGGGATGTGAAGCCTATGGCCGACGATAATTTCTCTCCCACATTCATGCGGAATGCCACTGCATTTGGTGCTTCCCCGCGCATGCGCTTTGACATTGTACTCAACAACTTATCTGGTTTGGCATGGACAACAAAAGAGATTAAGATGACCAGTGATGGTACTCCCTGGCGTCCTCTTGTCCATGCTTTAGACATTGCCAAAGCATTAATTTGTGTTTTGGAAGCACCTCGCGATATTGTTCATAATCAGGTGTTTAACGTTGGCGATACCTCAAACAATTACCGTGTGAAGGACATTGCTGAGATTGTCGCTGAAACTTTCCCTGGCTGTCAGTTGAGTTTTGGTAACCAAGGTGCAGATAACCGCAGCTATCGGGTTTCCTTTGAAAAGATCAACACTCAACTGCCTGGCTTTAAGTGTGAATGGGATGCCCGTCGTGGCGCTCAGCAACTCTACAACGTGTTCAAACAGATCGACATGACTCAAGATATGTTCGAATATCGTGGCTTCACAAGGCTGAAGCAGCTGGAATACTTGATCCGTACCCAACAAATTGACAAAGATTTCTTCTGGAGCAAAGCATGATTTTTACCGAAACGAAATTGCAAGGTGCATTCATTATCGATTTGGAACTCAGAGAAGATAATCGAGGTGCTTTTGCCCGCACCTTCTGTATGAAGGAATTTGAAGCGCATGGTTTAAAGCCAACTGTGGCTCAATGCAATCTTTCCTACAATTACAAGGCAGGTACATTGCGGGGCATGCATTATCAAGTCCAGCCCGCTGCTGAAACTAAGCTGGTACGCTGCACCAAAGGCGCAATTTATGATGTCATTATCGACATGCGTCCCGACTCCCCAACCTATATGCAACATATCGGGGTCGAGCTGACCGCAGACAACCACCGAGCACTGTATGTTCCAGAAATGTTTGCCCATGGCTATCTGGCGCTGACTGATGGCGCAGAAGTCGTTTATCAGGTAGGTGAGTTTTATACTCCGGGCTATGAACGTGGTCTCCGTTATGACGATCCAGCCTTTGGCATCGAATGGCCCATGCCTGTCACCGTCATCTCCGACAAAGATGCGGCTTGGCCTGCATTTGAGGCAACTCCAGTTGCAGCAGGCAAATAACAATTCGGGAGGATCCTTCAGTCGAGGAGGTTTCTCCTGTTTTTGTGTGATCGATCAACCAACCAGCTATCCATCGCCATCCTTTTCGCATTCATTAATGTAGGAGTTTTTCATGTTCATTGTTGATACAGCGCTTAAAGCTCGTGCTGAAGCTGGCAATCCAGTTCGGGTTGGCATGATTGGGGCCGGTTTCATGGCGCGTGGAATTGCAAACCAAATCGCCAATTCGGTTCCTGGCATGGAACTTGTGGCAATCTTCAACCGTAAGATTGAGCGAGCAAAGCAAGCTTACAACGAAGCGGGTATCGAAGATTTGCGTGAAGTTAAAACTGTTGAAGCATTGGAAGAGTCAATTCGTCAAGGCAAATATGCCATTACTGATGATGCAATGCTCCTGTGTCGCGCAGAAGGAATTGATGCGCTGATTGACGTCACTGGTTCGATCGAATTTTCTTCCCATCTCTTGCTAGAAGCATTTGCTCATAAAAAGCATGTGATCTTGATGAACGCCGAGCTCGATGGAACCCTCGGCCCCATTCTCAAAGTCTATGCTGATAAAGCAGGCGTCATTTTATCGGCCTGCGATGGCGACCAACCCGGTGTAGAAGTTAACCTCTACCGCTTCGTACAAAGCATTGGCTTAACTCCATTGCTGTGCGGCAATATCAAGGGTTTACAAGATCCCTACCGCAACCCCACAACCCAGGAAGGCTTTGCCAAGCAGTGGGGACAAAATGTTTACATGGTGACCAGCTTTGCAGACGGCACCAAAATCTCCTTCGAGCAAGCGATCGTTGCCAATGCCACCGGCATGACGATCGCCAAACGAGGCATGTTAGGTTATGACTTTAGACTGCATGCAGAGGAGCTGACGCAGCAATTCAACCTCAACTACACAGGGCATGTTGACGATCTCACCCCCATGTATGACATAGACCAGCTTAAGGAACTGGGCGGTATCGTTGATTACGTCGTGGGAGTTAAACCTGGACCGGGTGTGTTCGTCTTCGGCACCCATGACGATCCAAAGC
Organism: Elainella saxicola E1; assembly: GCA_002796835.1. Lineage (GTDB taxonomy): Bacteria > Cyanobacteriota > Cyanobacteriia > Elainellales > Elainellaceae > Elainella > Elainella saxicola. The sequence continues at coordinate 87,759 of LUGL01000040.1, forward strand.
AGAAGCACTATCTCAATCTGTACAAGCTGGGTGAAGGTCCGCTCTATAGCTTCTATACTCCCTATCACCTCTGCCATTTTGAGGTGCCGCTTTCGGTGGCTCGCGTTGTCCTATTTAATGATGTCGTTTTGGCCCCTCTGGGTGGCCCCCGCGTCGATGTCGTTACCACAGCCAAGATTGACCTCAAGGCGGGCGAAACCATTGACGAAATTGGTGGCTACATGACCTACGGGCAATGCGAAACAGCAGCTATTACCCGTGCTGAACGCCTGCTGCCGATGGGGCTTGCAGAAGGTTGCAAACTCAAGCGCGATGTTCCTCGCGATCAGGTACTCACCTACGATGATGTGGAACTGCCAGAGGGCCGCCTTTGCGATAAACTGCGGGCTGAGCAAGATGCCTACTTTGCCAATGAAACGATCGCTCAACTGGCAGCGGTGTAACTTCGGCTAGTCCGTTTTAATTGAAAGAATCCTGACATTTTTGCCTGTTTGCGTGAAGGTGTTGTTGAGGTTGGTTAGATCTCAGCAGCACCTTCGTTTTTCTGACAGGTAAATCGTTTGTATAGCCAATGCCAACGGCTTTAATCATTTCTACAGAAGATTTGGGTATGCTCAAATCAGGGCTATTTTTGGCAAAAAGTCTCTCAGCCAGGTTATTCAGGATAAGCCGCTTATGACTGAACACTCTGCTCCACTCCAACCAACCGATCAGGCAGGTCACCCAAACCTAGAACAACCCGATCGATCAGCAGTCGTCACCTTGAATCTTCCTAGCGATCTCGCGTTAGCTATTGAAGAGCAACGCCAACAATCTGGTCAGCCTACGATTGAAGTGATCGTGAACTTATTACGATCGGCCTTGAAATTGCCAGATACCCCACGCGGGTCGGCTCAAACAGCTTGTGAAATGGCAAAGACCTCTACCCCAGAAGGGTTGGAAGCGATTTTAGAGCGTCTTGCCCAAGTAGAAGCCTTGATACCACGATTGGAAACACTTGAGGGAAAGTCGATCGCCTTCTGAGTCCCCCCTCCCACTATTCTCAGAAGGCACCCTCGGCGGGAAACACCGTCCAAAACAATCAACCCAACCCACCAGAAATTTCCTTTAAAGGGCATGATCAAGAAGCTCGCACTGGTTCTGCCTTAGCAGCCCTATGGCTGAAAGTGAATCAAGATGATCAACCTCCGGCATCTATCCCATCTACACGGATGCCATTGCATCACTATCCACAATGAAATTTGGCATTAGGTGTTAGCTTGAACGCTGCTTGGCAGCAATTTTGTAGCCAATATGAGGGGCCCAGGCCAGCCTTGAGTTCCAGGACCCCAGTTGCTGCACTGTCAATTCTTAGACAGCAGAATCAATTTTGGACCACAACAGTAGTACCGGTACTTGCCCAATCAAATAACCAAGCAGCATCTTGAATGGGCACATTGATGCAGCCGCTACTCACAGGCGTACCGAAGTTATTATGCCAATAGGCTCCATGAATGGCATAGCTTCCAGAAAAATACATGGTGTAAGGGACATCCGGGATATCGTAGTTGTCACCCTGCATGCGAGCAGTACGATACTTAGCCTGAATTTCATAGACCCCTGTCGGGGTTGCTTCGTCCGCACGTCCTGTCGAGACAGAACTTGAGAAAATTGGTGTATCCCCTTCCCATGCCGTTAGCCGTTGCTCAGAAAGATCAATTTGAATCCATTGCTGGCTAGAGTTTTCCAAATCACTAATAGAAGACTGAATCCATTCACTATCTTGAGCATAAGCCGGTCGGACCTCAAGTATCTGAGCCGATCCCCACAGTAATCCAGCTATCATCATCATGGTGATTCGACCAGCTTGGTTCATCAAAAACTTAGCAGAACCAGATTTATCGACAAACATCATTAACTCCTGCACAATTGCCGCACTAACTTAGACCTCCATTTAGAGATCGAGAGGATCTAGATTTTTATAATTTTATTTATTGAAATGAAAAATGGCATACCGAGATGACCAATTTCAGCAGTAATTTTTTGCTCAAGACAACAGTAGGCCCAGAAGGCAGGCTAATGGGGCGCTCTACAAAACTGACTCTGGTCGAACAACTTTGTGTATTCCAAGAAGACCACGCATTGCTCCAACGCCTATGACTTCTGCAAATATAACTGCCCTCACCTTGACACCCATTGATCATATTTGCAAGCCCTTTCGCTCGATTCAACCCAATCTGCTGCCCCATGGCAATCCTTATCTACTTCGGCATTAGAGCAACTGCGATCGGTCTTGCCAGCTACCAATTGGGATGAACCAGAGACATCTTTAGATCTGAACAACATTGTGGGGATGATGATGCAGAAGCCGATCAAAACCTGGAGAAACCGCTCTGCTAGGCGATTAGTAAGGTGATCCCCAGGATCATCCTCTAAAACAAAGTCATCGGGCAACTTTTCCCATCTGACCTGAAAAGGAACAGCGCTGATGGTCATCGGTCTTCCTCTCGTCAGGCTTGTGAATTTGCAACGTCACTTCGTGGCGACAACATTCAAACTAATCAATGTGTCTAATAGTCTGAGCGTACTGCAATCTTGGAATAGCCCAAATTCTGCTACAGGTTCATAGCCTTGGAAACCGACCTCTGAAAGATACATGGCTAAGATGTCAACATCAAATCCAACTTTGTGAACATCAAATTGATTCGTTTGTCCGCCAAACATAATCCGCATAATGTGATGCCGATCGAGCGGCAGTAAGTTGGGATGTAAATAGAGCCAGCAAAGAGTCCTGAGATCGGGAACGCTAATATAGAGCTTTCCACCGGGCTGAAGCACGCGATACCACTCAGTCAGTGTTTTGACCAATTCATCATTTAATTGATAGTAAAAATGCTCTAGAACATGGCTTGCGTAAATTGCAGCGATTGAATTATCTGCAAACTGCTCCAAATTTGCAGCATCACAGACAAAATCTACTTCTGGTCGTGCCTCTACGTCGAGGATTTTCCAGTCGGGATGAGGTTCTTTTCCGCCAATATGCAACTTAATCAACTCAGTCTCCATTTCAGTTCTCCTGTCAATTTTTCGCCTCTTAATATACTCTCTAGCCGCGGCTTTTGTTGTTTATCAAGTGTTCCCACATTTGCATATAAGCTTTTTCCAGTTGTCGGGTAAATTGCTTGGCATTCCATAGAGGTGCAGTTTGGCGAGATTGCTGTAGCTGCCAGGTGATCTCTTGCCTCAGGATCGGATTGCTCCCCAAGCGAATTCCCCATTCCACATATTCCTGATCAGTCCAGGCAATTCCTTTTGTTATTCCAGCATTGATCATCATCGTGTAGCTATTACGTGCCGCAAACTGCTCGCCAACTCGCGTCACCAACGAGATCCCCATCCACAGCGCTTCCATCGTCGTCGTTGCACCATTGTAGGGAAAGGTATCGAGGACAATATCGGCAATGCTGAGGTTTGCCCGGTGCGTTTCTTCGTTGGGACTGTTTGCTAAGAACCGCAATCGGTCGATCGAAACTCCTTCTTCTTGAGCTAACTGGCAAAACAGGTTTTGCTTAGCGGCTTCACTGCCCAATCCCTTAATGAGAAAGTAGCTATTGGGCACGGATCGAATAATTTTTAATTGCTGTCGAATGTTGTCAGGGTTGCGCTTCTGTCCAGTTTGAGAACTGAAATAGACGATCGCATCATTTGGAATATTCAGCGAATCCCGCTTTAAAGTCGGAACGCCCACTTCAAACCCATCCACTGCCAAATAAGTTTGGGGTAAGCGCCAAACTCTCTCAGTATAGTAATCCTGAGCATGATCCGGCAAGACATAGGGATCGGCAATGAAGTAATCGATGGTGGGAATTCCAGATGCATCTAAGCCCAGCCAGGTCACTTGAATTGGAGCAGGCTTCAACGCCATTACATTGCAGGTGACATCCATCGTCAAGCTGTCTAGATCAACCAGAATATCAATACCATCTGCTTGAATAGTGCGGGCAATCTCAAACGCATCTGCACCACAGAGCCGATGTTGAGTGGCATTCTCTGCGAACCAGCGTTGGCCAAAGGCAGTTAGCTCTTCTTCTAAAACAAAATAGGCATAGATCTCAAACCGATCGCGATCGAAGTGCTCAAAAATCCAGCGTGATAGCCAGCCGACCGAATGCCGACGAAAGCAATGACAGAGATAGCCGATACGGAGCTTAGATCGATCGGCAAACTGCCCAGCTTCGTCAAATTTGCAATCTTTGATATATGATTTAGTGAACGCTTTAACATTTTTAGTATAGGAACTAGCTATTTTATTTTGTAGCGATCGCGCTTGTTGGGGATAATCAGAAAAATACGGATAAAGAAACATCGGACTGCACAGGATCAACGGACTAAGTAGCGTGTTTGTGGGAACTTCCGTCTCTGCTAACCAAGTTTCGAGCAGTTCAGTTAACTGATGCAATGCAGCCTCAGCAGCAGTCCAGCGTCCAGCCATGAGTAAGTTAGCCCGCACAAGCAGCGCCGCACTCAAGATTTTTTCTGGTAACTGTTCAAATAACTGAAATTGCCGTTCCGCTAGCTCTAAACCTTTTTCGTACTGGCCGCTATCTTGATAGAAGCGACTCAAAGTTCCTAAGGTGTGAGCGTGCTCCGGATTGAGTTGGAGACAAAGTTCACTATATTGACAGGCCTCAGCATAGTCTCCTTTGAGCGCTAAGCGTTGACCGATCGTCAAAAATCGATCGATCCAGGTTTCGAGATCTGAGAGATAAGGCAAGCAGACTACAGCAAACTCTAACGAAACGGGATGGTCTGGTATCCTCTCCAACATTTGCTCCAAAATCATCAGCAATCGATCGATCGGCACATTGTCCTGCTGCTGGAGTTGAGAAATTAGCCCATATTCATCTAAATCTTCAATCTGAAATGCTCGGATTTCCAGATCTAATTCCAAAAGACGTAGTAAATTATTGAGATTGGTTGGGTTAATTTGATGGATATGTTGGTGGATCGTCCAGGCTTGCCAAAATTGCTGGCGATCGGTTTGAGTTTGAGCGGCAGTCTGTAGCGCTGTCAGCAGTTCTGCTGTCCATTGTGCCTCTGTTTCTGAATCTGGCGCAAGTTCTGTAAAAGGCAGCATCCAGGTGAACTGAGCTTCTTCTTCCTGTTTCTGCAATAAGTACATTAAACCGAGATGCCAGTAGCCTGTTCTAAAATCAGGCTGTATTGCTAGGATTTGCTCATACAAACTCGCTGCGGCTTCGTAATCACCGATCGCAGTCAATTGCTCAGCTTCTTGGCACAACGCATCTAGATTCGCATTAGATTCAGCAGCCATAGGAATTGGGGGATAGAGAATTGCAATAAATCTGCCACATTTGCTGATAAGCATCTTCTAAATGACGCACGAAGGCAGCAGTATTCCAAAGCGGTGCAGTTTGGCGAGATTGGCGTAGCTTAGCCGCGATCGTTTTACGTAGATTCAGATCTTGCCCTAAACGAACACCCCATTCTACATATTCATCCGCAGTCCAGGCCATTCCTTCAGTGATTCCAGTATTAATCATCATGCTATAGCTATTGCGAGCTGCAAATTGTTCTCCCACTAATGTCACTAATGGAATTCCCATCCACAAGGTTTCTAATGTTGTCGTTGCGCCATTGTAAGGAAAAGTATCTAGCACCACATCCGCAATGCCAAGGTTGGCTCGATGCACCAGTTCATTCCCATCCCGTTCCAAAAAACGGAGGCGATCGATCGAAACACCAGCGTCGATCGCAATCTGTTCGCAGCTTTCTCGCAGGGTTGACACATCTCCTAAGCCTTTAATTAACAGATAACTGTTCGGCACGGCCTGTAGAATTTGGATTTGCAGCCGGATCGTTTCAGGGTGGCGTTTGCGGCTATCCTGAGCGCTAAAATAAACAATCGCGTCATTGGGAATCCTTAATTCTTCGCGTCTTAAGGTGGGAATGCCCAATTCAAATCCATCAACAGCCACGTAAGTTTGAGGTAAGCGCCAAATTTTTTCGCTGTAGTAAGTCTGGGCATCATCCGGCAACACATAGGGATCGGCCAGGAAATAATCAATCGCTGGAATACCAGAAGCATCGAACCCCAGCCAAGTCACTTGAATGGGAGCAGGCTTAAGTGCCATCACACGACAGGTTTCGGTATAGGTGATGCTGTCGAGATCGACCAGAATATCAATTCCGTCTTGTTGAATTTGTTGAGCAACCTGAACCCAATGCGTATTTGCAAATTGGGTTGCGTGAGTCACAGGTTGAACAAACCAATGATTAGTAAAGTGACTGATTTCAGGAACATGTAGATGATAGGTGTAAATTTCAAAGCGATCGAGATTGTGATGTTGCATCAACCAGCGAGCCAGCCAGCCCACTGAATGCTGAACCATGTAGCGGGCAATGTAGCCAATTCTTAATTTTCGGTTCGCCGAGCCTTGAGCAAGAACAGGTCGAGACTGGCGTTGCCATCCGTTTAACTGAGCTTGAAATTCTAGGTCAGTTTGCAGCACATTTGCCAATTGATTTTGCCAATATCGATGTTCTGCAGGTCGATCGCACAAAGAATATGGATAGAAGCAGCAAAAGCTAAGTAACGCAGGTAGCAACGGCTGATGCGGATCAGGATAATAATCTGTAATCAATCGCTGGATTAACGTTTTTTGGCGATCGAACAAGACCTCAACTTCTTGCCAGCCCGATCCCAATTTGAGCAGCTTAATGCAAAGAAATCCAATTGCCGTTAATTGATCGATCGGCGTTTGACAGGCCGCGAGATAGTGTCTTGCCGTAACCACCGCTTCAGCATAGTCCCCTAGCTGCTCCTGACAATTTGACAGCACTTTCAAGAGATAAAGATCGTTGGGAGCATAGCGCAGACACATTTCTGCCAAGTAGCTCATCAATCGAGCATCAGCCAGCCGCGATCGCTGATCAAGTTCGTGGACTTTGGCTACCAGAATATCAAGAATCCGATCGGCATCTTCAATTTGGCTCAGTGCCGCTTCAGCAAATGTCTGCACTTGCGGGTTAGTAAAATCATGTTCCAGTGCGGCTACAACAGTCTGAAGGAGCGCGGTTGGATCGAGATTGGAGAAAGATTGCGATCGCAGCAGAGGAGTTAGCGTCAGCGCAGTCAAATCGTCAGTATCAAACCGACCGAGCCGAATCGCAGCTTGCACTAAATGCAACAAATTGTGAATTTCAGTCGGTAAAAGCTCGCGCAGATGTTGCCGAATCAGCCAGACCGTTTGCCATTCACCTGCCTTGGCCTGACGATCGGCCTCTGCCTCTAAAATTTGTGCCAGATCGATCGTCCAAGCTTCAACTTGATCAGCAGACCCTGCTGAAAAGGGCATCATCCAGGTGAATTGTGCCTCTGCCTCTTGTCCTAGTAGCAGATAAGTCAAACCGAGCTGCCAAACAAACTGAACGTGATCAGGTTCCTGTTCGATCAACTGTTCATAGAGTAAGGCAGCCTGCTGATAATTTTGGCATTCAAATGCCTGCGTCGCCTGTTGGTATAGCACCTCTAAAGATTGATCCATACGCTGCTCTGCATGGGGACCACTCAAATCCTACCGCTTCCCTTCTGCTTTCGCGATCGACTGCGTGTAAATTTGCCACATTTGGGTGTAAGCATTTTCCATCTCTCTAGCAAACGCTTCTGCATTCCATAGCGGTGCCGTTTGACGGGATTGTTTCAGTTTTTGGGCGATCGTCTCTCTCAAATCAGCATCTTGACCTAGCCGAATTCCCCATGACACATAGTCTTCCCCAGACCAGGCAATTCCTTCCGTAATTCCAGCATTCATCATCATGGCATAGCTATTGCGGGCCGCAAACTGTTGTCCGACTTGCGTCACCAAGGGAATTCCCATCCACAAGGTTTCCAATGTCGTCGTCGCTCCGTTGTAAGGAAACGTATCCAGGACAACATCTGCAATCTCCAAATTTGCCCGATGGGTTTCTTCGAGTGGTTCTAGCGGCAGGAAACGCAGTCGATCGATCGCCACTCCTTCTGTTTCTGCAATGGACTCAAAGAAATTGCGCAGATTGTTTTGGTCACCTGCACCTTTAATCACAAAATAGCTGTTGGGCACGGAGCAAATAATTTGCATTTGCTGTTGGATAGTTTTAGGGTGACGTTTCACTGCCGTTTGCGAACTAAAGTAAATGATTGCATCATCAGGAATATCAAGATGATTCCGTTGCAACGTCGGCACTCCCACTTCAAATCCATCAATCGCAATATAAGTTCGTGGTAATCGCCAGATCCTTTCGCTGTAATAATCCTGCGCCGATTCGGGTAGCACGTAGGGATCAGCAATAAAGTAGTCGATCGCCGGATTTCCAGAGGCATCCAATCCCAACCAGGTTGCTTGAACGGGAGCAGGTTTCAGCGCCATCACCGCATTTGATTCATTGCAGCTCAGACTATCCACATCAATCAAAATATCAATACCATCCTCATAGATCCGCTGCGCCATCCCGATCGGATCGCCCGAAATACAGGTTGCCCTTGTCGCAGGCTTGACATACCAGGTTTCACCAAATTCACCAGGCTGTTGGAGATTCAGAAAATAAACATATACTTCAACTTTCGCTGGATCGTGATAACGCAATAACCAACGTGCCAACCAACCGATCGAATGACGGCGAAAATCACGAGAGAGATAGCCAATGCGCAGTTTTCGATCGGTCGAGCACTGTGGCAAATGATGCTGAAACGGCACGATTTGCCGATCGAGCTGCTTTAACCAGGCATTGCGACAACATTGAGAAAACTGGTTTTGCACCGGACGATTTACTTCAGGCCGATCGTCCATATAAGGCCCGTAGAAGAAGTAGGTAGCAATTTCCATTTCGTTGGGAAATACGGTCGGCTCGTCAGATTGCAGGACTTGCTGCACGAGTTGCTGTTGCTCCTGATAAAGCTGGACTGCATTTTCCCAATATCCACCCGATGTCATCGTCGTATTCAGCAGCAGCGAAATGCCCACCAATTTCTCGTCCAAAGAGTGGCAGCATTCTTCGTAATAGCGCTTCGCCAACTGAATTGCATCTTCATAGCGAGGCACAAACCGATAGATATTGGCAGCATATTTGAGCGCTTCGGCATGGTTAGGATCAATTTGCAGACAAGCTTCGCTATATTGCCCCCCCAGCCGATAATCTCGTACCACCATCCCCCAATGCTTGGCTTGAGCTAATAACGATTCGATCGCGCCAGCTCTATCTTGGAGATGGGTGATACAAAATTGAATCAGTTCTTTGAGAGCTGAATGAGACGATTTTTGAGCCAGCAGCGCTGAGAGTAACGGCAACAGCAGATCATCTGATAACTCAGTTCCATCGGCAACCTGCAATTGCTCCATCATGCCTGCTAACTCATCGAAGTCGAGTCGATCGAGCAAAAGTGAGAGATGCAAACTGCTTAAAAGGTTTTTCAGGTTATCTGGATCGATCGATTGAATATGCTGACGAATTAACCAGGCTTGAGTCCACTGCTGGCAATCGGCCTGAGTTTGGGCTGCTCGCTCCAGAGTGATCAGCAATTCTTGAGTCCATTGGATTGCCTGTTCAGATTCCAGTTCTGCCAAAGGCATCATCCAGGTGAACTGAGCTTCGGCTTCCTGACCTTGCAGCAAATACATCAGGCCCAACTGCCAATAGCCCGTGCTGAATTCTGGATCCAGTTCGAGCATCTGCTCATAGAGACCAGCCGCAGCAGCATAGTCTCCTGTTGTCGCCAGTGCTTCTGCCTGGTGATGCAGACTATCCAGATCGGGAAGCAGATTGAGTTTAGAAGACAGAGATCGATCGCTCATGAGAAATGGTCTGGTCAAGAATCAAGGTGAATTTGCCACATTTGCGCATAGGCAGCTTCCATGTTGCGAGCAAAAGTGACGCTGTCCCAAAGAGGCATTTTGGATCGAGATTGCTTCAGTTTACGAGAAATTTGGGTTCGCAAGGCTGCATCCTGTCCGAGTCGAATTCCCCACTCCACATACTCCTCAGCCGTCCAGGCAATGCCTTCGCTGATGCCTACATTCATCAGCATGGTGTAGCTATTGCGGGCCGCAAATTGCTGTCCGACTTGCGTAACCAGCGGAATCCCCATCCATAAAGTTTCCAGCGTCGTCGTCGCACCATTGTAGGGAAAAGTGTCGAGCACCACATCCGCAATGCCTAGATTGGCTCGATGGGTTTCTTCTTGAGCTTCCATCGGCAAAAATCGCAGTCGATCGACCGCCACACCTTCTTCCTCGGCGATCTGCTCAAAGAAAGCCCGCAGCGTGTTTTGATTCCCCGACCCTTTGATTAGAAAATAGCTGTTCGGCACCGATCGAATAATTTGCATTTGCAGTCGGGCAGTTTCAGGATGCCGCTTCATTGCCGTTTGGGAACTGAAGAAAACCACTGCGTCCTGAGGGATAGTAAGTCGATCGCGCCGCAACGTTGGCACACCCACTTCAAACCCATCAACCGCAAGATAGGTCTGGGGCAATCGCCAAATTTTTTCGTGATAATAGTCCTGTGCTGCATCAGGAAGCACATAAGGATCGGCCATGAAATAGTCAATCGCCGGATTGCTGGAGGCATCCAGTCCCAGCCAAGTTACCTGTACCGGAGCAGGTTTGAGCGCCATGATCTCAACTGATTCTTCACTGCTGATACTCTCCAAATCAATCAAAATATCAATCTCATCGTTGTAAATCAATTGCGCAATCCCTTCAGGCGTGCCTTGAATACAAGTTGCCCTTGTGGCAGGTTTAACATACCATTCCTCACCAAAAGAACAAGGCTGTGACTGACTTAAGAAATAAACATAGGATTCGATCCGATCGAGATCGTGATACTTCAGTAACCAACGCGCTAACCAGCCAATGGAATGTCGCCGGAAATTCCGCGAAAGGTAGCCAATTCGCAGTTTTTTCAGGTGAGGCAAACGCGATCGAGCAGCATAAAACGGGGAGTTTCCTCCACTGGATTGCTTGAGCGAATCTTGAGTTTGTTGATAGCAATATTGCGCGAATTGATTTTGCAGCGGACGAATAATTTGCGGCTGATCCTCAAAGTAGGAAAAGTGGAAAAAACATCCCAAATTTCGCATGTTGAGCGGAATTTCCTCTCCCGCATCCAACTCTTGAACCAGTTGCTCCAAAAGCGATCGTTGTCTTTCCTGTAGGAATGCAGCCTCTGGCCATTTACCACCTGCCGTAATCGTGGCATGGAGCAACAGCGTATTTCCTGCCAATCGTTCAGAAACAGATTGACAAAATTCGTTATAACAGCGTTTTGCTAAGGCAATGGCTTCTTCATGCCGATCGAGAAAGCGATAGCAAAGGGCCAAGAAACCGAGGATGCCACCATTGTTGGGATCCAGCTGCAAACAAACTTCGGCAAATTGGCAGGCAAGCTCAAAATCCCGCACTACATAGCGCCAGTGATGGGCTTGCTGCATTAACTGCTCGATCGCCATAGAGTGATCTTGCAAATGAACCGCACAGGCTTGAGCAAAGGCAAGATAGTCGGGATGGGGCCATCGACGAGACAACAGCAAATCGAGTAACTCGAGTAATTCAGCATCACCGAAGTCAAGCGATGAGGCGGATGAAACTCGCTCCAGCAAATCAGGGAATTGGAAATCTTCAACGTCAAATCGATCGAGCTGTAAGGATAATTTCACCAGATGGAGAAGATTCTCAATTCCTTCCCCACCAATACTTTGTAGATGCTGACGAATCAGCCAAGCTGAGTGCAACTGGTTCAGGTTTTGCAGCCGTTGAGCTTCTGCTACAAGCAAATTAGCCAATTCACTGACATCAGCATTTTCTGCCGCTTCAACCAATGCCATTGACCAAGTTAACTGCGCTTCCTCTTCCTGCCCCAACAGCAAATAGGCTAATCCTAAAGACCAGTAGTAACCGCTTTGAGCAGGATCTTCAGCAACCAATTGTTCATAAATTTCTGCGAGCTGCTGGTACTGGCCTTCTACCCAGAGAGCGTTCGTTGTTTGATTCAAACTCATTTTTTGGCTCAAAGCAGGCTGCTGCATGGCTTATCTCTAAATGATCAAGCAACATTCAATTCTATCTTAAACTTTCGATCGCCCATAAATAGGAAAGGCTGCTGGTCATGCAACCAGAGCCTTCTTTAAATTTCTATTTATAGAAATAGGGTCTAGGAATAGGGTAAACAGCAATCACCCTAAGCTATAGCGTTCACTACGGGCAGGTAGTTGCGCCAGTAACAGCAGGCACACTACCGTCACCTTTTGGTGCAACACAGAGGAATGCCTTCGTGGTTGCGTTGCCGCCGGTATCAGTCGTAACGTACACACGACCTGCTACACCCTTCAAGTCTGTCTTGATAGGAGTACCATTGTTCACTGCTTCAGTTGCACTCACTGTACTAGTATATTTGTAATCTTTAGTTTGAGTCGGCAGACCAACTTCCAGCTTATCGAAGTCAGACTCAAAAGCACGGTTTTCCAAGTAGTAGGCTTGCTGAGAGCGGTTCAAAGTACCTACATAGGTGCTCGCTTCAGACTGACGTGCTTTGTTAGCTTGGTTCAAGAAGGAAGGCAAAGCAATCGCAGCAAGAATACCGATGATGATGATAACAACCAATAGTTCAATCAGGGTGAAACCTTCATTGTTCTTTTTCTTGCTTAATAGATGCTGCAGAAACTTTGCTTTCAGTTCGGATTTCATAGGTGAGTTGCCTCCTCATGTGGCGGGATACTGGATTTCTAACTCCTGAATATAATTTACCCATTCTTTTTCCGTTTCATATCATCCTGCTTCAATAAATTTTTCCTCTATTAATCACGTTGACTACAACGACTGCGTTCAAGAAATATTTTTCTGATATTAAAAGAAGGTCACCGGCTGTAAGCACCATGTGACCTTCAAAATAGTGAAGCCAATTAATCGACTAAATTTAGCCAAGCAGAAATTGATATTGCCAAGTTATGGGCAGGTTGTTGCGCCAGAGACTGCAGGCACACTACCATCACCTTTTGGTGCAACACAGAGGAATGCCTTCGTGGTTGCGTTGCCGCCGGTATCAGTCGTAACGTACACACGACCTGCCACACCCTTCAAGTCTGTCTTGATAGGAGTACCACTGTTCACTGCTTCAGTTGCAGTTACTTTGCTTGCATATTTATAGTCTTTGGTTTGAGTCGGCAGACCAACTTCCAGCTTGTCGAAGTCAGACTCAAAAGCACGGTTCTCTAGATAGTAGGCTTGCTGAGAGCGGTTCAAAGTACCCACATAGGTGCTCGCTTCAGACTGACGTGCTTTGTTAGCTTGGTTCAAGAAGGAAGGCAAAGCAATCGCAGCAAGAATACCGATGATGATGATAACAACCAACAGTTCAATCAGGGTGAAACCTTCATTGTTCTTTTTCTTGCTCAATAGATGCTGCAGAAACTTTGCTTTCAGTTCGGATTTCATAGGTGAATTGTCTCCTTGAGTTGCGGGATACTGGATTTCTAACTCCTGGGTATAACTTGCCCATTCTTTTTCAGTTTCATATCACCCACTAGACAAAAATTTTGCGATCGGACCAAACCAGCCTAGAAACGAGGTTTAAGGACGCTCCAATAGTACATATAGGAAAGCATCCAGACGATTCAGCAAATCTTTGACTTTCCCAAAGGCTGCTTCTGGAGTCAATGATTCAAGGGTCACTGGATCGACTGGGCGAATTTTGTGGTAGCGTTCTGCCAGGGTTTGGATAGATTGAGCACCTTCCCAGAGCGGCAAGAGGCAAGCAGCAGTCGTCGGTTCAATAAAAACTGGTCTGAGAGCAGGGGACGGTACCGCTTGGCTGATCTCGAACTGCATCCCTTCCTGAACGCATCGAGTCAACCCGTCTTTCAGGAAATCAGTACGTAGATGGGGATGCAGATGCACCGTTGCCTGCTGCCAATCCGCCTCATCCCAATCATCAACAGGAATTCCTGGTTCACCGGGATGGGTACACCAAAAGTCGAGTAGACGATGGACTGGATGGAGTAACTCATAGAGGTGCAGCTTTTCTTCGATCGTCGCTTCAGCAAGGCTGAGGCCCCATACCAACGGCAAATTGTCTGGGTCTTTGAACAAATCAACCACATCCCACTGACGCCAGTTCACCATGCTGACAAACTCCAGATCGGCTTGGCGAATTAGATGAAACATCTCTGGAATCGTAAAACCCGTGTCGCCAATAAATAAAAAATTCATGGCCAGGAGTTGTTGCAGTTTCTCTGGCTCCATGGCCTCATTTTGCTTGTCCCAGGTTTCAGCCTTCAAGCGCACCACATCATGCAATGTTTTCATGGTTTCCACGACAGCCTCTTCTTCAAAGGCTTCCGGGTTCGCATCCATCAGGCCCATAAACTTAAACAGTTCTTGGGCTCGATAAAAATTCTTACGCTGATGAATACTATGTAAGTTGGAATGAATAATGCCATCGGGTTTCAGCACGGCTCTCATTGCCCGTAAACCATCTGCTGGATCGGGTAGCAAGTAGAGCATTTCGTCACAGTTGATGTAGTCAAACTGATAGCCAAGCTGCCCGACTTCCTCTAGTTTGAGTTGATGAAATTCAGCATCTTGAAAGCCATGGTAGTTCAACCGTTGCCGCGCCAGATCAAGTGACTGCTCTGAGAGATCGATCCCCACAATTTTGGCACCTGGATTCGCCTCAGCTAACACCAAGCTGGTATAGCCCGAACCACAGCCTGCATCCAGAATGAGTTTGTCTTGAGTATCTACGACTCGCCGATGCCGCAAATAGTAGGCTGTCACCAGGCTATCTTCAAACAGCCGTTCAAAGTCCTCTTTAGGCGATTGCTCTAATGGGATCCTGGGGTAAGGGCCATAGTTAAACTGCTGCCGAATTTTTTCCTGATCTCTCCACTCTGAGGCTTGCATGTTCATCGTTGCTTCACCCATAAAACCGTATTTCCACGAAGATAGTTCTAAACTTCCCTCAAATCGGTTGATTGATGACAGGCAATTCGATGCTTTAGGCTGCTTCGATCGGTCTTGTCAATCGAGAAAATCCTGAGCTAACTACCAAATCATCGAAAAACCTTAAAGTTGTTTGGCCTCTATCAATCATTGGCGCTAGGATAATGAAAATTACGTTAATACTACCGATCGACTCGGTTGAGGTAAGGTGATTTGGTCGCACTTTTGAAGATTCCGTCGGATATTGCACCCTTCCCAGCCCAACGCTACAGATTGACCAATGGGCTGTTGCTACTGCATCAACAGGTAACCGCTGCACCAGTAGTCACCGTGGATGTTTGGGTCAAAGCTGGAGCAGCAAGTGAACCAGATCCCTGGTCTGGAATGGCTCATTTCCTAGAGCACATGATCTTTAAGGGCACCAGTCAATTAGTGCCAGGGCAATTTGATCAGATCATCGAGAACCGAGGTGGCGTGACCAACGCAGCTACCAGTCACGACTATGCTCACTTCTTTATCAGTACAGCCGCAGCGGATCTGCCTGAAACCCTACCACACCTGGCCGATCTCCTCTTGAATGCCACGATCCCCGATGATGAATTTGATCTGGAACGGGATGTGGTGCTGGAAGAGATCCGGCAATCTTTCGACGATCCCGATAGTCTCGGCTTTCAGGTCCTGCTCGAAACTCTCTATCCTGCCCATCCCTACGGGCGTCCGGTGTTAGGAGAAGCTGAGAAACTGCTAGAGCGATCGCCCCAGGAAATGCGTTGGTTTCATCACGCTCATTATCAACCTGAAAATATGACGGTTGTGGTCATCGGTGATATCTCCTGGGATCAAACGGTAGAGGCCGTGAGCCAAGCCTTTGCCGACTTTCCTAACCGCACTGATTGTCCTCGTCCTGGCCAATCCGCAGAGCTGACCTTAGCTGGGATCCGACGTCAAACATTAGAACTGCCGCGTTTGGGACTCGCTCGCCTGATGCTGGGCTGGACTGCACCAGGGGTCGATCAACTCCATGATGCCTATGGCTTAGATTTGCTTTCAGCTTTGCTGGCAGGAGGCCGAACCTCGCGTTTAGTGCGAGAACTGCGGGAAGAACGCCATTTGGTACAAGACATTAGCAGTGGCTTTTCATTGCAGCGAGATTCGAGCTTGTTCACCATTACCGCCTGGTTAGAGCCAGAACATTTGAATCAGGTTGAAGCAATTATTGGCGATCGGCTATCCCAACTGGCGACTGTGCCGATCGATCAAGTAGAGCTGAAACGCTGCCAGAGATTGCTCTGCAATGATTTCGCATTTTCGACAGAAACAGCCAGCCAACTTGCTGGGCTCTATGGTTACTACAGTACGATCGCTCAACCGGAACTGGCCTTTGCCTATCCCCAGGTGATCCCCACGTTTGAGGCAGAAGAACTGCGCCAACTGGCCGAACGATATCTCTCACCCCTGCGTTACGCTGCAGTCGTCTTAATGCCCATCTGAAGCAGCAGGCAAATTGTTAGGATAAGTTCATCTTTTTGTGATCCCACCCAATGGCTATTCAAGAAAAAATTGCCCATTCCTTGCAAAATCGCACGGTCAATCGGGCTGTGCTGAACAATGGAATGGTGGTGCTGACCGTCGAAAATCCGGCAGCCGATATTGTTGCAGCAAGGCTATATGTGCGGGCTGGTGGACGATATGAGCCGCTACAGCAAGCAGGACTTTCCCATCTTCTTTCAGCAGTCATTACGAAAGGAACCGATCGCCTGTCTTCTCAAGCCATTGCTGAACGGGTCGAGTCGGTTGGAGCCAGTTTGGGCGCAGATTCAGCCCCAGATTACTGTTTGCTCAGTTTGAAAACCGTCTCAGCCGATTTTCCAGAAATGCTGGAACTGTTGGCAGAGCTAGTGCGATCGCCCTCTTTCCCCGTTGAAGAGGTGGAGCTAGAACGTAAATTGGCATTGCAAAGTATTCGATCGATGCAAGAACAGCCCTTTGCGGTTGCCAACGCCCAGTTGCGGCAAATTCTCTACGATCAGCATCCCTATGCCATGTCGAGTCTGGGCACCGAAACCACAATGGGACAACTTGATCAGGCTGCCTTGCAACACTATCACCAAACCTACTTTCGCCCCGACAACTTAGTGATCAGTATTGTAGGCCGGATTGAACCTGATACCGCCACTGCCTTAGTCGATCGCTATTTTGGCGACTGGCAGAACTCAGCAGCCTCACTCCCCGTTTTGGATTTACCAACAGTCATGGTGCAGCCAGAACGAGCCGTAACCGAGCAGGATACCCAACAGGCGATCGTCATGCTGGGCTACTTGGCCGCCGCAGTACAAAGTACAGACCATATTGTTCTAAAAGTATTGAATACTTATTTGGGCAACGGGTTGTCAAGTCGCTTGTTTGTTGAGCTGCGAGAAAAACGCGGTCTGGCCTATGATGTCTCGGCCTTTTATCCCACACGAGTTGATACGTCGCATTTTGTCACTTACATTGGCACTGCTCCTGATAATGCAGCGATCGCCCTGGAAGGACTGCACCACGAAGTTGAACGCTTACATGAAGTGTTGCTGACACCGGAAGAATTGCAAGCCGCCAAAAATAAGTTGCTGGGACAATATGCCCTTGGCAAACAAACGAATGCTCAAATTGCCCAAATTTTCGGCTGGTATGAAACCCTTGGTCTGGGCATCGCCTACGATCAGCAATTCCAAGAAGCGGTAGCCGCCGTCACTGCTGAGGAGATCCAACAGGCTGTGCGGCAGCATTTAACCCAACCGTATATCTCGCTGGTTGGTCCGAAGGTGGCAATGGATTTGGCGGCAGAAATGGTGCTATAGAAAATCTGCTGAAGATTTTCTTTATTATCCTTCGTTAGCTCAGAATTGTAGAAAGATCAAGCCCTGCACAGACTTTCACCTGATCTAAAGACGAGGTGATTGTTGTGTTAAAGGCTGAATCTTGAGCAATTTTGATCAGTAAAAAGGGTGCTTTCGATATCCGGTTGAAATCAGACCTTAGGTGAGAACCATTCTCATATTGAGAATTGCCGCTTTGTCATACTCTATGCCCCATACTCCGTAGCTGTGCCACAACTGCTTCTGTAGACCTCCCCAGCTGGAGCCCTATTTCAGCAAAACCTCTACCACTCCTGTAGAGGTGAACGAGTCTTCTCTTCTCGGCCCATGTCCAGCGTTCGCCGTGTCTTGGGGGCTTATTCCATCTCCTTGTGGGCATAGAACTACCCGGTCTCTGGTCTGATGCAGCTTGCTTACTATCTTGCATACGCAAGAGGGTTATAAGCAGCAGAAAGAATAGAACTATTACAAGTAGGGCTCCCATAAATAGCATATTGGTAGATCACTTATTAGCTACCAAGAATGGCTTGATCAGAGACATTATCGTGAGGACAACTGATCTAATTTACACAAGCTTTACGCATATACATTTGTCTATATGATCTACGCATAAATGAGGCTGAAGATCTATAGATGCCAATGAGTGGCATCTATAGAGACTTAGAAGGACGCACAGGCAACGCTTCTTGATAGAATCGACAAAAAGGATTGAGAAAAACAACACAATGAACACAACGTCTAGACTCGCTCATCGCATTATTTGTAGTGTAATCAGTTTTATGATCGTTGTCTTCGTGATGGTGGGAGGGGCGTCTTCCACTTGGGCGCAAGACTATAAGAGAGTTCCTCTGATTGGAGCAGATTTTTCAGGTCAGGATTTAACCGAAGCCGATTTTACCCAAGCCAAACTCCCCAAAAGCAATTTCAGTCACGCCAATTTGCAAAATGTCAGTCTGTTTGGAGCCAGTCTCGAGGATGCCAACTTAGAAGGTGCAAACCTCACCTATGCTACCATCAGCACAGCTCGTTTTACCCGTGCAAATTTGAAAAATGCCATTCTCGAAGGGGTTTTAGCGTATAACGCTCGTTTTGATCAAGCCAATATCGAAGGAGCTGATTTTACGGACGCTCTTATTAGAGAAGATGCTCAAAAGCTGTTGTGTTCTGTTGCTACAGGTACGAATCCTGTGACTCATCGCAATACTCGAGACACGCTGCTTTGCGATAATTGATAGCCAAAGCGGCGAGCCAAACAAGCAGGATGAAAAAACTGTGGCGGCGAAGCTAAAAGGCAGGATGAAAAAACCTCCTCTGTAGAGACCCACTGCAAAACTCTAGACTTAATCGGAAATAAAACAACGGAAATGCTGTCAAGCCCTTGTACGGCAAGCATTTCGATCAATTTCGATAGTCTTTTGAAAGCCGCATGTAGCAAGCGTTCCAGCTATTTCCGATTAAGTCTATTGACGCAAGCAAAATGCTCGCACCATCGCTCCATTAGTGATTGGAGGCAGCCCAGCTTAGTAGCTGTAAGAGTCTTCGGTCTCCTCAGAGGAGTCTTGATAATATTCTTCGCTGTAGGAGTCCTCTGAGGTTTCATCGTAAGATTCATCGCTGTAGGAATCATAAGATTCTTCAGAAGATTGGTCGTAATATTCCTCTGAGGTTTCGCTAGAATTATCTACAGTGTCTTCACATCCTAAAAAGACGGTTTCAACCCAGCCTGTTGTGCCATCCTCACCAGTTACCTCAGCCCAATCACCGCTGCGATCGCCCACATTGTAAGCAACCGTCACACCATCCCGCAATCGGCCAATCACATTCCCGTTCGGTTCATCATAAACCGTGAGGCCAATTCCACCTGCGGGTGCATAAGTTGTGCAGTAAAGTTGGGTCATCTGAGCAACCACCGTCGTGTTTTCTGGCGTTGCTAATTGCACTGGCGTTGCCGTTGCAGTCGGAGCAATTGCCAGGGTGAACAGTGGGATCAACACGAATTTAGAGGATGGAAAGAGCATGCAGATTCTCCATTGAATTCAGTTTTTGTACGTCATTTGTCCCACCGGATGCTATGAAAAAGAGGTGCGACAAACAGCGTTAAATTCCAGAGTTCCCGTGGTTTATAGGACGCTTCCCATGCTTGACCGCATTTCCGACGCGATCGCCCAATCCGAACAGGCCATTGAAGCCCATCCAGAAAACTGCAATGCCTACTGGCAGTTAGGGTTGCTGCATTTATTGCAGGGAGATGAGGAGCAGGCCCAAGCGATCTGGTGGTCCGGCCTGATGGTTGCAGCAGAGTCCGACTTGGCAAACCTGCTGAATTTATTGCTGTCAGAAGCCGATCGACAAAAAGCCCAAGACCGCTTTGATCTGGCAGAAGTTTTATATCGCCAGGGAATCGCCTTACAAGCGGATCAGGCCGAGATTCACTGCCGTTTGGGACAGGTCGTTGCCCTACAAGGAGGCTTAGATGAAGCAATCGACCATTGGCAACAGGCGATCGAGCTGGCTCCCGATTGGCATGAACCGTACATCCAGCAAGGGCAAGTTTGGGAAAAGTTAGGGCAGGATGAATCGGCTGTAATTGCCTATCAGCAAGCCATTCAATTGAATTGGGATCACGAAACTGCGCTAGGGCTAGGGCGATGTTTGCTGAGATTACGACAATGGGCAGCGGCGATCGAAGTGTTCCAGTTGATTGCTGAACAACAGGCGAGCAGTGCCGTCCTTGCCGATCTGGGTTGGGGCTGGTTGCGTTTAGGTCATTTGGAGCAAGCGATCCAATACTTTCACCAAGCGCTCTGGCAGCGATCGAATTTTGCTGAAACCTACTGTGCCTGGATTCAAGCCTTAGCGTGTCAAGGCAGAGCTGAACCTGAGCAGAGCTTGCAATCTGAACTACTCCAGCAAGTTGCCCAACCCGAAAGTCCAGAAGCGATCAGCCAATTCGCCCAGTCCTTTAATCAGTTGATCGATCGCCGTTCTCACAAATCTGCTGCACCATCGCCCAGTCTAGATCAAGAAACACCGGCTCTCAGCTTTTATGAAACCACGCAAGCCTGGGCTACTGAGCAAGAGGCCGATCGCTACATTCCCCTTGAACCACCGAGTCTCTTAACCCTCACCCCTCCTAAGACCCTAAATTCAGACATCCATTTCAGCTTCCGATTTCCTCGACAGATCGAATTGCCCGGAGCCTTCGTTGCCCAAATTCCACAGGGACAGGTGTGGGCAGCAGCCGATCAGAGTAGCGTGGCAATTTTCACGGCTAATCACCAGCTCTTAGGAGATTTATCGGCTGAGTTTCCGCTGCTGAGTCCTGGTCATCCGGATCAGCATCCCAGCCATCATTCGGCTTTGTCGCGTCATCTGCTGCCCGTCCAGAAAATTGAAGGCACAGTGGCCGTTCTATCCGGCCTAACCGACGACATGTATTTTCATTGGATGCTGGAAGTGTTGCCCCGCATTAATTTACTGCAACGCAGCGGGATCTCGCTGGAGGCGATCGATCACTTTCTAGTCCACCATCACCTACCCTTTCAGCAGCAAACCTTGACGCAATTGGGAATTCCAGCCGACAAGATTTTAGCGATCGATGGTGAAATTCATCTTCAGGCAACTACTTTAATTACCCCTTCTTTTCCGGCGAGTCCAGCCTGGATGCCACGGTGGACCTGTGATTTTTTGCGGCGATCGTTCTTGCCTGATCAAACTATTGTGGGCGATCGGCGGCTTTATTTAAGTCGGCAGGAAACTGCGAATCGTCGATTAATCAACGAAACAGCCGTTTGGTCAGTGTTGGAAAAATTTGGATTTGAAGCCGTGACGTTGGAAACTTTATCAGTAACTGAACAGGCCGAATTGCTGGCCCAGGCCGCAGCCGTGATCTCGCCACATGGCAGTGGTTTAACCAATCTGGCATTTTGCAATCCCGGCACGAAGGTGATTGAACTGTTCTCGCCGGAGTTTGTCTATCCCTGCTATTGGCTGCTGAGCAACTGGATGGAACTGGAGTATTTCTACCTGACGGGAACAACACCCCTGGGGAGCGGTTTGCAGTCTTTGTTTTATCCGAATCCCCGATTGGCTGATATTTGGATCGAGATCGCACAGCTTGAAGTGTTATTGAAACAGGTGTTGGCGTGATCGTCGTTTAATCTGCCAAGTCATCAAGTGTCACATCGAGCAATTCACACAGCTTTTTCGTCTGATTAAAGGTTAATTTGGGGACATGTCGTCCTGACTCCCAATTTTGGACGGTAGCAACTGTAATGTCTAAAGCAAGTGCGATCTGCCGTTGCGTCATCTGCTTCGCTTCACGGTAACGCTTCAGTTTTTCGCTCAGAGTTTCCATCCAGAATTAAATTAGTTTGACTAAATTGATTTAATCCAATCAACTAGGTGTAATATAAAATCAGGTCATCAATGAACCTGAAAGCCAGTGCCTGCGGCGACCAACCATTTAGCACTGGCTCGAATTTGTGACTCCAATTTGTCGTGGAGACGTAATTATTATGCCTTATCGTGACCGTCTTAACGGGTGGGCCGTCGTTCGGCTCCTGCCCAATTTTCAGCGCATCGTCGTTGCCCGCTTTCGCAATCCGTCAGATGCAGAAGGCCATTGCCAATCGCTCAGTCGTTTGATGCCCGACGGCAAATTTGTTGTGGTGTTCGATCCACCAGAGCTAGAGACGTCACCAGAGGCGATCGATCCTGTAGAGCAATTTCAACAGAATTTTAGGTGTGGATTTCTTGAGCTATTTCAACGCAGTGATTGATATGGGTCGAGGAGAAATTGTTCTGCCTTGAGGGAAGGATGCTAAAAAGTTCGACTGAGCAGCTTTGCAGTCAGAGAAATGGGAAATTCTGCCCTGCCTCTTGCGGTTCCTCCATCTAGCGCACTAAATGCAAAGTCGCGTGGAAAATGACCACGAGGAGCATCATTGGGATTCAGGGAATAACCATATCGGTTAGGCTGACCGTCTTTATACCAACCGATCGTTTCACCAAAATTGTTCCAAGCTTCTCCATAGGATTTTGGGCTGCCGCATGCTTTCCAAATCTGCTTCTGGACACCAAATCCAAACTTGCCATTACTATACTTTGTCCATAATTGATTGATAGTTGCTAAATCCTGCTTTGGCAGTAGAGCAACATCATTCACTCTCAACCATCGATCGGATATTCGATTCGCTATATTGCATAATATCGTTGACGTTTGACGATCGGCCTGTTTCCATTCACCTTGGTGAAGTAGATCGCGCAGATCGCGATAGTCAATACCTTTATCAGAAGAAAGGTCATCCTTTAAAGATAAAGATGATATTTGTTTTGTTTGTGGAGATCGAACAGGTTGTTGACGTTGAATTACACTACGACTATTAGTTTGAATGCTGGCTGAGGACTGCTGAGTTGATGGTGGTTCGACTCTCAGCTGTTGCAATCTACTGTATATCTTGAGTAGTTCCGCATCTTGTCCCTTTGATGCAGATATCGCTTGAATACACAAGAACTCCGCTAAATCGATTTTGTTATCAAAAAACGTCTGCTGAACAATTTTTTTCAAAGCTTCAATATCAGTTTGGGGTATTACCTCTCCTGTAGAGTTAATATATTCTGGCAAAAGAATTAGGTGAGCTTTTTCGATCGGTTCAGGGACAATATAGGGAGTCTGTTCAGGAATTTTTCTATAACGCTGACAAAGTTGAGGTACACAATAAGTTAGAAACTGATTCAATTTTTCAACTGTTGTACAATTCAACCGTACTGACATACTTAATGCTTCATGTAAGGCATAGGTGAATACTCCATGCTGAAGTTCATCTATTTNCCCAAGATTTTTGTGTTGGGCTACAGGCTGAAATCGTAATCATCCCTTGCTGAGCTTCATTGCCGATTCCCATGCTCGATCGACCACCTTCACTACGGCAAGCATCTAGAATGAGAATCACATTACCCGCTCCCGATCGGCATAAGCGCTGTCGTACATAGCTTAGTGGGATCGCTGTCAAAGTTTCAGCTCTGGGATTGCTATCTTGTAGCAGGAGGAAATCTTGGCCCTTGTGCCGTTCTCCATGCCCAGCGAAGAAAAACCAGCAGGTATCTGCTGTTGAGAGGAATGGCTTCTCAAAGCGATCGTGCAGGAAACTCAATAAATTGACGTAAGTTGCTTGGGCAAGGATTGTCTTGCCATTTGATAAAGTTAGTTCGCCAAAAGTATCTGAGAAAAAACAGACTTCCTTGAATCCTGCCTTGTGAAAGAAAGCCTGCATCAGTTCAGCATCTTGCCGAGCATACTTCAACGGTGTGCAGTTATTCGGGTTGTATTGATTAATGCCAATGACGACTGCCCAATTCTTCGACATCGTTATTCTGCCACCTCCTGAGCCTTTGCCAGCTTAAACTTCAGCGTCATTGCGCCCTTGCCACCCACTTTTCCACCACTACCCAGCAAGCTCAACTGGCCTTCTGTATTGACTTCAACCGCCAGTTCAATTTCATCCAGTTCCATGCCACCCAGTTCCCCCGCACTTTGCTGCGCTCGTCGTACCACTCGGCCCATGACCTGGAGAAAATCAGCCATGCCTTGTTCCAGTTTTTCGACCTTTACCGGAACCCAGCGACGATTGTCCGATCGGATGATTTCTGCTGGTTCATCAAATGGATTAGGCAGTCTTCCTCCATCTCTTGTACCATCAGGGACAACAACCTGCGGTGGCTCATCGGTTACAATCCAAATTACATCATCGCTCATGCTGGCTGATAGATAATTTTTTCCCTCACATTGTATGCTTCCTACGATTCACCGCCAATCCGATTGCTCAAATCGCTGCAACAACCGAAATTTAACGTTTATAGCCTGAGATCGGCAAAAATGGCAAATCCTGAGGAAAAGCAGGTTAATTGCCACTTCTCCCCAGGATTCTGTGTAAACGATCGCGCAGATTAGCCGCCCATACCAGGGATTAATCCTGTGCTTAGCCGTTTCAAGGCCCGGTTGGCAACATCGCTGTAGCGCAGTTTACCGCAGAGAATTTGGCCCATGCGTTCTGGCGCAGAAGGACGTTTGACTCCAATTTTGTAGCCGATCCCAGGCACTCGATAGAACACATTGGCCAACCGCTGCGCCCAAACCATGTCGCTGCCCCAATCCTTGGAAACAATCTCCGTATATTGCTCTAGCGCATTCAGATTACCACCCAGCGCTTGATCGATCGCCTCAGCCGCCTTAACACCTGTAAAGATTGAAGGACGGATGCCTTCTGCCGTCATCGGGTCTACCACGCAAGCTGCTTCCCCTGCCAACACCGCATTTTGAGTGTGCAGTTTTTGATCACCATCCCACAGGCAGAGCGGATGACCATATTGTCGAGCGGTTTTCAAATCAATGCCAAAAGAGGCCGCATAATCTGACAAGATGCTCTTGAAATCTTGCGGCCCACCGCTACCTCGGAAGGTACCAATGCCGATCGAATAGCCATCTGCCTTGGGAAAGTTCCAGATATAGCCATTCTTCACCATGCCAAATTCAAAGTGAACCTGGGGATCAGTAATTTGAGCAGGTGCTTCTGCTTCTAAGGCACCTGCAAGACGGCGTTTGCGTTCACTAAAGCCGAGCCACTTGGCCATTGGACCTTTTGCCCCATCTGCTGCAATCAGATAGCGTCCTTCTACAGGGCCATTTGCCGTGTTCACCTGCCAGTGGTCATTTTTAAACTCAATGCCGCTAACTTCAGTTTGATCGCGTAGTTCTGCCCCTTGTTTTTGAGCCTGCTGCACTAGAAAGTGATCGAAGACATCGCGTCGCACCATCCAAATGGGTGCAATTCCCTCTAATCGCGCTTCTACTGGATCATCTAGCTTCCAGGTAAATCGCAGCGCGTTTGTTTTGAGAGAAATTGCTGGAGAAAAATCGAAATCAAACCACTCAGCTACCTGGGGAGAAACCCCACCACCACAAGGCTTATAGCGTGGTAAAGACTCTTTTTCTAGAATTAAAACCGATCGACCTCGCTTAGCCAAATGGTAGGCTGCAGATCCGCCCGCTGGTCCTGCGCCGACAATGATGCAATCATACATGCTTAAGTTTCACTCCTACGCTACGCCAAATTTTGAGGAATGCGTGCCATCATCAACAGCGATGGGCAACCAGAATCCCAATCATTTCCAGGATCGGATGACCTATCGGGTCAAATCATTTACCTGAATCATTGGGCTCCAGTTCTAAGGTGCCCACTCGTCAGCCTGCGTTAATTCGCAGTTTAATATGGTCACTCTCACTTGGTAGTTCCCCTCGATTATCTTCCTAAACTTAGCCTTTTTCCGATTTGCGGTCGAGCTTCTCCATCTAGAACGCTAGCCTGGAGCGATCGCCAACCAGATTGATCAGAGGCAGGACGAGTTTATTGGGTTGAATTGATCCGCTTGCGAATCCACTCCATAGTCTACGCGGCTATTCTTCAAAAGACATGAGTTTCCTGGTAAGTTTCCTGAAATTTGTTTAAATCTGAGTTGAAGAAAGCGAACCGATCGTAATTTCACTGTGCTCAAAAATTAGACAGAAGCTCAAAGTTTTACGGAATACAAATTTTTGATAAAGTCTTTAGGATTATATATGAAGGCACAATAAACGCCAGCCATTTACAGCAAGGATGCTAGCTGGTCTTCAATCTGCGGGCTTGATTTTAACGGGAGCATAACCATGATTTGGCAACTGCGCATTCAATATGCGAACGGAAGCGAAAAGGTGTTGAGATCGTTCAAAAATCGCGAAACCGCCCTCAGGTGGGTTGATTGGATTTACACCTACGGCTACCCGCTGCATTTCGCCTACGTAGTGCGATCGGTGTCGGGCTCGTAGTGAGCATGACAGACGGGAGCAGGATATTCCCTTTCCCTAGAGATAAGGCAATTGAGCCAATGCATCGACAAGGCATTGCCCAAACTCTTACTGGCAATTAAAGCCATCCCCAAGCTTCACAATTGAAACTTGAGGCAAGTTTTCACGACATCAGCCTGAGGTGCATCATCCCCAGTACATTTTTATAGAGGCAATAGAGGCAGGTAGCCCATGCTCTAGATCGTCATGATATCTGTTTCTTTTTCTTGCAGAAGCTGCTCGACCTTACTGCTGTACTTATCTGTCAGCTTTTGAATGCTGTCTTGCAGATCACGAGCTTCATCTTCCGAGATCTCACTGTTCTTTTCCTGCTTCCGCACCGCATCGATCGCATCTCGACGAATATTGCGCAGGGCCACCTTTCCTTCTTCCGCCAACTTTGCGACGGTTTTGACTAGCTCCTTACGACGATCGCTCGTCAAAGGCGGGATATTGAGCCGAATCACCACGCCATCATTGCTGGGGGTCAACCCGATATCAGACATCGAAATCGCTTTTTCGATCAGGTTCAGCGTGTTGCGATCGTAGGGCTGAATAGCGATCGTGCTAGAATCCGGGGTACTGATGCCTGCCAAAGATTTCAGCGGGGTTGGTGTACCGTAATACTCTACTGTGACCCGATCGAGCAACGCAGCGTTAGCCCGTCCGGTTCGAATGGTGTTGAAAGACCGCTGAGTTGCCTCAACTGTCTTTTGCATATGGTTTTCAATATCAGCTAATTTCACAAGACCCTCCCACAATCGTTCCAATCGGATCTCCCATCACTGCCTTTCGAATATTACCAGGCACTGACAGATCAAACACAATGATGGGGATATTGTTATCTTTACACAGGGCGATCGCAGTCGTATCCATCACCCGTAGGTCTTGGGTCAGAACATGACTGTAAGTTAGGCTTTGATAACGTCGGGCATTAGGGTTAGTACGAGGATCCGAGTCATAAACCCCATCCACCTTGGTTGCCTTAAAAACCACTTCAGCATTGATTTCTGCTGCTCGCAAGGCTGCTGTGGTATCAGTGGTGAAAAATGGATTGCCAGAACCGGCCCCAAACACCACGACTCGCCCTTTTTCGAGATGCCGGATTGCCCGCCGTCGAATATAAGGTTCTGCCACCTCTTGCATTTCGATCGCCGATAAAACCCGTGTCGGCACGCCATTTTGCTCCAAAGCATCCTGGAGGGTCATGGCATTCATTACCGTTGCAATCATGCCAATGTAATCTGCGGTCGCCCGGTCCATGCCTGCCGCAGCACCCTTTACTCCACGAAAAATGTTGCCCCCACCCACGACGATCGCGGTTTGAACACCATCCGCGACAATATCTGTGATTTCTTGCGCGATGCTCTGAACCACAGCGGGATCAATGCCGTAGGACAAGTTGCCCATCAACGCTTCGCCGCTCAATTTCAGTAGAATCCGCTCGTATGTAAGTCCCATGCGATGACGACTTTCCTAATGTAATTGGTCCCAACCTAAGATAGCAGTTGTGCTACCCTCTGTAATCTGTAACATTGTTTTTCGCTGTTTCATGCTATGCAAAACCCCCTTGACAAGCGCTATGGCATGCGCCACTTGACGGAGCAGCCGATCGGCAATGTGGTAGGCGTTGTAATTGCAGTATTAGATAACCACTGCACGATCGCCTGCCGCAGATAGGGGTGCTGCACAGCTTCGGGGGTTTGGGGGCTGTCATCAATGCCGCCGCTATAGCAAATCAACCCTGCCTGACTAATCAAAAACGCTTGGGGCGTGCGTTCTGCACTAAAACTACGAGCCACATCTTGCGTGACATCTCGCAAGTAGGGAAAGTTGAGCTGTTGCTCTCTTGCAAAACTTTTCATCTGCTCAAAGCTGTCCTCCGGAAACTGTTGATCGTCATTGGCATTGATCCCAACCAAGGTCACACCCTGGGGCTCAAATTCTGCTTGCAGCTGCTTGAGGCGATCGAGATACAACCCAACATAAGGACAGTGGTTGCACATGATAATTACCACAACTGCCCGAAACCGTTCGAGATAGCGGCTGAGATGATGGACTGCTCCATCGACGCCTGGAATCTCAAAGTCCGGTGCATAGCTACCGATCACAAGGCTCGTTTCCATAACAGGATTCAGAAAAACAACACCAGTCCTAGAAGAGCATGACTAGCCGGGAAGAGCATCACTAACAGGGCACAAAAAGTAGGTTAAGGATGAAAGGCGCTCAGCGCAACGAAATCATTGACCCAAATCACAATCGCAGAACCCGATTTATGCGGCAATGCAACTCAATCTTAAGACAGAGTTCCACCTCGAAATCAATGAAAGTCTTTAAGATGTGACTGTACGCTATTCTGGCTCTCGTTTATTGCTGTTGCAGAAATCGAGAGACCATTCCAAGGCAACAGTTGCCATTACCGTTGCCCTAGACGCAACAGGAGTTGTCATTCAAGTAATTTAGGAGAAATGATCATGACACAGGCAAAACAGGGCGACACCGTCACTGTCCATTACACGGGCAAACTCGACGATGGCACTGTCTTTGACTCTTCTGAAGGGGGAGATCCCTTAGAATTTTCGATCGGTTCTGGTAGCGTCATTCCTGGCTTTGAGCAGGCCGTGATTGGTATGAGCCCAGGAGATGCAAAAACCACAACCATTATTTCAGAAGAGGCCTATGGTCCCTATTATGACGATCGGGTAGTGGTCGTCGATCGCCAGCAAATTCCAGCCGAGTTGCCGGTCGATATTGGGGCACAACTGCAAATTCAACAGCAGGGTGGCATGGTGATTCCGGTGATCGTCACAGACGTAACCGATGGCGAAGTTACTTTGGATGCCAATCATCCCCTAGCAGGTGAAGACCTGACGTTTGAAATTCGTCTTGTTTCAATTGCCTGATGCAGTCTTCCGAGACTATAGCTGCTCAGACGGTAACCACAGATCTCGTGTTAATTGGGGGCGGTCATAGCCATGCGATCGTCCTCCGAGATTTTGGGATGCGGCCTGTTGCAGGCGTTCGACTCACACTCATTACTGATGTTTACCATACGCCCTATTCGGGTATGTTGCCTGCTTACGTGGCTGGCCTGTATGGATTTGACGATTGCCATATCGATTTACGGCCCTTGAGTCGGTTTGCCCAAGCGGCAATGGTTGTCGATCGCGCGATCGGATTGGATTTGCAGCAGCAGCGAGTCTTGTTGGCCAATCATCCACCGATTGCATTTGATTGGTTGTCGATCGACATTGGCAGCACCCCCGCAACCTTCACAGTGCCCGGTGCAGCGGAACATGCGATCCCCGTTAAACCGATTTCAAAGTTTCTCCAGGACTGGGATCAGCTCGTTGCAGCCGTCAAACAAGCCCCCACTCAACCTTTACGCATTGCGGTAGTAGGCGGTGGGGCCGGAGGTGTGGAACTGACGCTTGCGGTTCAAGCTCGATTGCAGCAACTTTATGCAGAGGCGCACCAGCCCAATCTTCTAGAGATCCATCTCTTTCATCGCACCGCTCAACTTGTGCCAGAACGATCGACCTGGGTGGGCCAGCAGCTGCAGAAAATCCTGATTGATCGAGGCGTACAAATCCATCTTTCTGAACAGGTCGTGGCGATCGAGTCTGATGGTGCAGCAAAGAAAGTACGCTGCAAGTCTAGTTTAGCGATTGAGTGCGATCGGATTTTTTGGGTGACGCAGGCGGCAGCGGCAGGTTGGCTGGCTCAATCGGGTTTGGCGACAGACGATCGGGGCTTTATTCGGGTCCAAGAGACGCTGCAATCGGCTTCCCATCCGCAGGTGTTTGCCGCAGGCGATGTGGCCAGCATGGTTGGACATCCACGGCCAAAAGCGGGGGTATTTGCGGTGCGGCAGGGCAAACCTCTGGCTCAAAATTTGCGACGGGTGATGGCAGGGCAGCCGCCACGACCCTTCGTCCCTCAAAAAGAATTCTTGATCTTAATTGGCACTGCTGACCGATCGGCCCTGGCAACCAGAGGTCCGTTTGGCCTGGGGCCCTATCCATGGCTGTGGCGCTGGAAAGACTGGATCGATCGACAGTTTATGCAGCAGTTCAGCCAGCTCGGTTCCATGATCAGTCCAATGCCTGGAGGCAAAGCGGCAGGTAGGAACCAGGAGAGCAGGGGAGACAATAGCATCGAGCTGGCTGCGCATTCTTCAGGGATGCATTGTGCTGGCTGCGGTTCGAAAGTGGGGAGTGGAGTTCTGCGACAAGCCTTATTTCGTATTCAGCAAGAGCAGCTTGAGGTTGGGAAAGACGGCATTGTGATCGGACTAGAGGCCGCCGAGGATGCTGCGGTGATTCGAGTGCCAGCTCAGCAAGTTTTAGTGCAAACCGTCGATTATTTTCGGGCCTTAGTGCAGGATCCCTTCTTGTTTGGCCAAATTTGCACCAATCACTGCCTCAGCGATCTGTTTGCCATGGCCGCAAAGCCGCAAAGTGCCTTGGCGATCGTCACCCTCCCCTATGCCACTCCTGCCAAGCTCGAAGAAACGCTGTATCAACTGCTGAGCGGAGCCGTGAAACAGTTAACTGCCGCAGAGGCAGCCTTAATTGGCGGACATACGATCGAAGGACCGGAATTGGCCTTTGGGCTAAGCTGCAACGGACTGGCTGATCCCGATCGCCTCTGGCGGAAAAGCGGTTTAGCAGTCGGTCAGGCATTAATTCTCACTAAGCCGCTGGGCACAGGCACCTTGTTTGCTGCCGATATGCAAGGTCAAGCTAAAGGCCGCTGGATTGAAACGGCGATCGAATCCATGCTGCGATCGAATCAAGCTGCAATGCAATGTCTGCAACGACACCAGGCCACTGCCTGCACTGATGTGACGGGATTTGGGCTCCTCGGCCATCTGTGGGAAATGCTGCAAGCCTCTCAAGTCGGAGCAAAACTAACCTGGGATGCGCTGCCAATCCTGCCCGGTGCAGCAGAAACCCTTCAGCAAGGAATTTTTAGCTCGCTCTATCCCCAAAACTTACAGATAGCTCAGTGGGTTGCTCAGAGCGATCGTCCTCAGAACCATCCGTTATTCCCGATTTTGTTTGATCCCCAAACCGCAGGTGGACTGTTGGCTAGCGTACCGGTCGATCAGGCCAGTGATTGCGTGGCCGCTTTGCAAAGCTGTGGGTATCCGGAAACAGCCGTGATTGGTTACATTGTCCCTTGCGGCGATCGCTCAACCCCGATTTCCATCTGCTAAGCCTTCAAACAGATAGCCTGTTAGCTCTTCGGGAAGCGACGTGGCCTGATCAGTTCTCTAAACGACAAACCCAACTGCGCGGCCATCAATAGCGCAATGCCGGGAATCGTGACGTACATCAGAAATCGCATGGCGATCGCATAGGCAATGATTCGATCGATCGGCATTTCATACAAACTCAACGAAAATCGAATTCCGGCTTCAAAGACGCCGACGGCTCCTGGCGCAGCAGGCAACACTGCCGCCAGAGAAGTGACACTTTGGGTGAAGAGTGCTCCCCATAAGCCCGGTTCGGTCATACCAAATGCCATCATGCCTGCCCAGAAGGTGAACGCACTGATGCCCCACATCAAGAACGATTGCAGCAGGGCAATGCCGCAACGATCGGGCTGACGCAGCGCAACTAAGCCATCTAAAAAATGGCTGAGGCTGGTCGCAAGACGATTCTGAAAACGCTTCAATCCCACAAAGACCAGGATTCGAGAGACTTGCTGCACGACCCAGTTGGGACAGCTTGCTGCAGCAACCAATAACAACCAAATCGTAACGATCGCTCCACCGATCCATTCCAGCGGCAGTTGTTGCAGGGCGGTATTCGGTAACGCGCCCGCCCAGATCGGCAGCAGCAAATACAAAAACACCACGCCTAAATCGAGAATGCGTTCTGCTACAATGCCGCCAAACGCTGCTTCAAATGGCACTTTATCGAGTCTGGCTGGAATGGCAGCCCGAATCACTTCTCCAGCGTAACCGGGCAGAAAGCAGCTTGCCCCAAATCCAATGAACACAGCAACCAGATAGGTTTGAAAGCGGCCCTGATTGTTCCTGCCACCCAACAGCGTTTGCCAGCGCCAAGCATGCATGGTGTAGCAAGCAAGATAGGCAATCCACGCGACCATCAACCAATCCCAGTGAGCCTGCTGTAATGCCTGCCAAACTGAAACCAGCGCAACATCTCGCAGAGCCCAGGCTAGTAAGACCAACGTTGCGGCAGTGCCTAAACTTAGAGACAGCAGCCGTTTCCAATGAGCAGGTTTTCTAGAACTTAGTTGGGAACCCGTTTTGCCGATCGGCACAGGGTTAGCCATTGCCCGTCTTGCCACAGCATTTTTTAGGAGCGCCATGCCACCTCCTGGGTCAATTTAGGCCGAGGCTTGAGCAGCGGCAGGCGTTTTGTTGAGGCGACTTGCAGAGCATGTTGGCCTACCGGTAGAACATGGAACTGACGACAGAGTAGATCGATCGCCCGTCCCAAAATCGCCAATTTTTTGGAACTGGGTAGGCTCATACCGGGAAAGAAAGCTAACTCTGGCACATCTTCTTTGCCCAAAAAATCCAGAGGATGCAACAACAGCGAGGGCTGAGTGCGAGTTAGCTTACAGAGCAGCAGCGCAAACCGGAAGTAGAGCAAGGCCAGCGCAGGCGAAAAAACGCCTAAATAAAGCACATAGCTGAAGTGGATCGGCACTTTAAACCAGGGCATAGTTGTTACTGGCATTTCCACGAGTCGCTGGCTGGTCCGCTGTGGTGAATCATGGGCCGATCGCTCTGACTCGCTTAATTTCCAACAGTAGGGATTGAGCGGCTGAAACCCATCCTTAAAGCTGCCAAATAGAGCCTTACGTTTTTCGCGTTCTGCGGGGGTGAGCTTGCTCGTCATGAAGTAATAGGCACGAGCCAACGGTCCCAGAAAGGTAGGAAAGGTAGAGGCATCGTAGTAGTAACCGCGACGCATCAAAACTTTCAGCACAGCAGGAGAGAAACTGTAGCCCGGTCCCCGAAAGCCGATCGGCTGTTGACCCGTAACGCGACGAATTTGCTCTTCGGCTTGCTGAATCTCTTGCTCAATATCCGATTCGGCGTAGAGATGCAGCCAGGATTCGTGATGAAACGAATGGTTGCCAATTTCATGACCGGCTGCCTCGATCGATCGAATAGCCGCCTGATTTTTCTCTAGCGCCGCATCCTGTCCCACAATAAAAAAGGTGATCGTCAGCTGTCTCTGTTCCAAGAACTGCAAAGCACGAGGCACCACCAGATTGAGATAAGAGGGAAAGGATTCCCAGCCCGGATCCCCGTGAATTTTCATGTAGGACCATTGATTATCAAGATCTAAGGAAAGACTGGCAACTGGCTTTTGCTTCGCTTTCATCCCACCACTCCTGGTTGATTCTCAAACATCTGGTCATGAGACGTCATGTCTGGACCGATCGCCTGAGGCGACAATCGTAACGATTTGTAGAGACAGAGCAACGAACTGCCAATCCTCGGAAAGGTTCGTTGCTTATCTACCTTGAAGAATCGCAGCAACGTTGGCATTAATTTCTGGCGGCGATCTCCGTAGTCTTTCTGGGCGCTTTGTCCGGTCAGCAATGTCAGCCCCCAATCGAGCAAGGGTGAATAGCCCGGAGTCACAATCACAAGAAAGCCATCCGGCTTGAGCACCCGCTGCAATTCCTGACAGGCAGCTTCCAGATCGGCTACAAATTCCAGGCAGCTGAGGGCAATCACGGCATCAAAACTGTCATTCTGAAATGGCATCGCTTCCACACTGCCAGAGACCAAATGGGCAGAGACTTGAAAACCTCGTAAGCGATCCGTTACTTCTTTGGCATAGCCATGAATATCAATCCCATGTAGTTCACTACAACGATCTGATAGCGATGGCATGAATATACCGCTACCATATCCCACTTCTAAAAGGCAATGCAGAGGCTTGGGTGGCAAGAGCGATAAAACCATGTGATAACGCTGTCGAATAATCCAACCTAAAAAGGGACGAAAACTCCAATCTCCATGATCGACGGGACCCGTACAAATCAAGGCATTGGCAGGTAGCAGGCGTAAGCCACGAATCGATCCCATAACAACTGCACCTCTGAAATTGAATTTTTAGAAATTGAAATTGAATCTTTAAAAGATCGAATTTGAAAAAAGTCGAAGCACAACCAATCAGCAACCTATTGCTTTTGAAACAGCATCCAGATCAAATCTTCTGCAGGATAGGGAATGGCTAGGCGATCGGGAACCACGCCCAGCATTCGACTCATCACCTGCCCGAATGGCAACTCTGCCAGCTTGTAACGCAACAGCGATTTAGCATGAGCGCCGTTAATCCACTTTGCAGGCCGACCGCGCGCCACTTCTTGCAATCCATATTTCCCCATCAGTTGCTGCAATCCCGGCGGTGAGAACCAATGCAGCACGCTCGGTGGACTATACTCATGCCAGTTCTTCCGGAAAAATCGGGCCGTCAAGCTTTGACAATTCCAGGTTTCAATCAGCCAATAACCTCCCGGTCGAGTGTGATCGTTGGCAACTTGCAGCGCCTGATTCAGATCGAAAAAATGGGGCAGCACTTGAATCAGTGTCACCAAATCAAACTGTGCATCACTGTGCAACTGCTCCAGGGTTGTCGCTTCTACAGGCAATCCCAACTGGGTACGGGCATAAGCAGCCATGCGGGGATTCGGTTCAATGCCGCTTCCCTGCCAACCTCGATCGGCAAAGCCCTGCAAAATGAATCCGGCGGCGGCTCCCACATCTAACAGGTGGCCAGCAGGCATATGGCGAGATAACAGCTTGGCATAACGCCGCCCCTGCTGCCTCAGCAAATCGGCTTCTGCCAGGTAATCTGGATAGCCCGCTCCACCGCCTTGAAAGTAATCATCGCCATAAACCGTTTTGACATGCGTCGGCGAGGGAGTCATGGCTACAAACCGATGGTGGCATTGAGTACAGTCATGAATCCAATAGCTATATTTGCGAAATAGCCGATCGCTCGTTCCGCCACAAAGGGGGCAGTGGTCTCCCGGTCGGTCAAAAGATTGAGCAGAGGCTTGAGGTTGAATCATGGAGAAATTTTCACCCGGTACGAATGGACAGCAGGTGCGCGACTTGCCAATTGTGTGGCAACCTGTTCAGCCAATTGCACGGTTTCATTGACGTTCAGCGTGCCGTTGGTAATATGAGCAGAATTGACAATGTAAACGCCTGGTAACGAGGTTTGCATCGGTGGCAACTGCTGCGAATAGTTCAGCGTTGAGATCGCCAGGACATGTTTGACGCGGGAAACCTGAAAGCTAAGGACATCACTCCGGCGAAAGTGCGGGTACATATCCTCTAGTGCTGATACAAATATTTCTTGCAATTCCGCATCTGACCAGGCAAAGGCGGGATCATCCGGCGCAACATATTTCGGCAAATAAACGAGCGTTCGATTGCCAAATTCAGCCGGGTCAACCAGAGTCGTCATCTCAATCACGCCTGTAAACGGCACCCAGCTATCGGTGATGTTCGTGACATAGAACTGGGATAGGGGCTGTTTGAGCAGTAAAGAAGCACAAATAATGCCCTGATACTCAATTTGATTCAACGCGGCCTGTTCCTGTCGCGACAAATCCGGACAGAGTCGAGCAGCGATCGGCGCAGGATTGGTCAGAATCACGCGATCAAATCGCACTGAAGTCCGATCGGCAAAATCAATCTCCACCTGACCGTTGGCGAGCGGTTGAACCTGCATGACCCGACAGCCTAACTGGATCTCGACCCCTGCTTGCTGCAACACCTGACTAAACTGGGCAAATAGGCGAGCATAGCCACCGGGCAAATAGCCAAACATTTCCTTCTTCAAGCCCGTGCGCCGTGCCGCATACAGTCGCGCAATGATTGCCCAGATGAAGGCCGCTGAGGCTTTGACATAGTTGTCGCCTAATTTGGCCCGCAAGAGCGGCAACCAAAACTTGCGGAAGGTGCGTTTGCCAGACCAGCGTTGCAGCCAATCTGAAACCAACACTTGCTCCAACCGCTGCCAATTTTTGATCTTCGAGGCATAGAGAATCGTCAGGCCCAATCGCAATTTATCGAGCAATCGCAGCGGCGGAAACCGCAGAAACTCGATCGCATTCGAAACCGAGTAAAGCTTGCCCTGGGTATAGCAGCCCGTTTTAGTTTCCACCCAACGCATATCCTGCTCTAACCCCAACTCGCGCAGGAGCGATCGCAAGTGTAAATCAGACAGCAGCGTTACATGATAGTGGCGATCCCAAACGATATCCTCTAGCGTCCAGGCACTTGCTAAGCCGCCAAGTTGGGGAGCCGCTTCATACAAAGTGACTCGTTTTCCCTGCTGCGCTAAGCGATGGGCCAGCGTCAAGCCCAAAATGCCGCCACCGACGATCGCCCAATGTTCTGGATTGGGTTGTACCATGATTCTCCTCAGTTCATTCCGGTGGGGTCAGTTCCACCACTTCTTGATCGCGAACCCAGTATTTCAAGCCGCAGCTTGGACAGATCACTTCCTGATCCAGCGTTTGATCGGCAGAAAACCGCCGCAACAACTGTCCGCAACGACAGANCACAGCCAACCGATCGAGCCGGGTGTCCTACCGCCAAGTGAAAATCTGGAATTGATTTAGTGACCAGCGAACCCATGCCAACCATGGCAAACCGACCGATCGTTAAATCATTGCCGATCGTGCAGCCTGCGCCAATTGTTGCGCCTGCCTTCACCAATGTGGGTAGCGTATGCTCATCGGGGTCTGAAGAACGAAGCTGCTTGAGATCGGAGGTGGTGGCCCGTGGAAAGCGATCGTTGGTGAAAATGGTACCTGCGCTAATCATCACCCCATCTTCGATCGTGACTGCGTTACAGATATAGACAAAAGCGTTGATTTTAACGCGATGACCAATCTCCACTCCATAAGCAATATAGGTCTTCTCACCCACAATGCATTCTTCCCCAATTCGGGTGGAATGGCGAATATGCACATTGTCCCAAACCGAACTTCCATCTCCAATTTGAACTTGCGGTTCAATGATTGCCGTTGGATGGATTCGCACTGTCATACGTTTACTTCCCTGCCGCAACGACTGCAACGGGCTGACTGCCATTTTTCTCCAACGGAATAATGGGTGTCCAGCGATTTTGATGCAACGATCGATAGGCTGCTTCGATCGTTTCCACAGAAGCAATGCCATCTTCTGCCGTAATCAGCAGAGATTCTTCTTGGCGGATCGCTTTGGCAAAGTTCTCGATTTGGCTATGGAATGCCTGCACTTTGTTGTAGCCGTTGCCAAATTGAATCCATTCTGGACTGGCAACCTGACGATATTTCGACTCCTTCCAACCGACCGAAATCGTTCCCTGGGATCCGTAAATTCGCAGGTAGTAATCCAGTTCTTTGTTAATGCTCCAGGATAGGTCAATGTTGCCCATGATACCGCTGGTACTCTTGACAAAGATACGCACTGTATCTTCAACTGATAAGCCCTGAATGCGTTTACCTTCTACCACCTGTACTTCAGCCAGCGCTCCTAGAAAATAACGCATGATATCCACCGAGTGGGTGCCGTTATCGATCAGCACACCACCACCGCTGATGGCCGGATTGGCATTCCACCGCTGGGACATGTCTACACGGGCAGTGAAGGCATTCTCAAACAGCACAATTTCGCCTAATATTCCGGACGCCACAATTTGCTTGGCTTTGATCACATCCTCGACATAGCGAAACTTAGATGCCATCGTCAAAATCGCGCCCGATCGCTGAGCCGCTTCCTGCATAGCGACAGCACTGGCGACATCAATACTGAGAGGTTTTTCACACAGAACATGCACCTGTTGTTCCAAGAACCGAATGCAAATTTCAGGATGGCTCACGGGTGGTGTGCAAACAATCACGGCATCCAGTTCGACTGCAGCGGCCATCGCCTCTGGGGAGTCAAAGCTGAGACAATTCGCTTTTGCAGCCATGGCATCAGCCGCCTCTCGCCGCACATCCGCTACTGCTACCAATTCTGCTGATGGACAAGTTTGGAACGCCTGTAAATAAGACTGGGCAATGCCACCAGCCCCGATCAAGCCAAATCGTACTTTAGGTTTGCTCATATGAAATTGATGAAAGGTCAAGAAAGGAGATGGGAAGCCGAGGCTGCCGCAACTAGAAAGCCGATCGCCCTCAAGCAGCCTTGATCTCAACAGAACCGCAGAACTAATACTATGACAGAGCTTTAACTGCCTGCTTCACTGCATCCGCAATATAATCAATATGTTCATCCGTATAGGCTTCATTCCAAGGTAGAACCAATACTTGTTCCAACCCAGAGAATGTGCCTGGGAAAAGGGTGGGATTGTAGTCAACCGCTTCTGGAGTCGCCAGTGTGAACGGAAAGCGAGAATTGCCAAACGTGCGCTGTTCTGCAAAAATTTGGCACTGGAACGCCGGTTTTTGAATATAGCGAGGAGCAGAGAAAATACCTTTTTCTTCCTTCAGTTTTTTCGCTAGACCGACTGCCCCATCAGCGATCACCTGCGAATCCACGCGCAGACAATATTTCCAGAAGACATGCTGATCGCCCGCAGCACAATAGGGCGTGGCTACCCCAGCCAGTCCCTGCAATTTCGCGGTTAATTTTGCCGCAGTGGACTGCCGTCGATCGACCACAGACTGCAATTTCGGCAACTGGGCCAATGCTACCGCTCCCGTCAGCTCATTCATGCGGTAATTCAGCGCGATGAAGTAATGATCAGGATTGGCATCGCCATAGCCAAACGCCTTGTTGATATAGAGGAACATGCGTCGGGCCAAGGCATCATCATTGGTTGTCACCAAGCCCCCTTCGCCTGTAGTGATATGCTTGCCCTGCTGTAGGCTAAAGCAACCGATCGCGCCCATCGCCCCGGCATACTGTCCGTTATGCTGCGCCAAAAATGCTTGCGCTGTGTCTTCAATTACCGGAATGCCGCGAGAATTGGCCAATTCCAGAATTTCAGTCATGTTAGAGGGATTGCCAAACAGATGGGTGACAATGATGGCTTTGGTGCGATCGGTCAACCCTTTCTCGATCGTTTCTGCCGTCACATTCAAGGTTACCGGATCCACATCAACAAAGCGGGGAATGGCTCCCTGGTACAGAATTGGCGTTAAGGCTCCCATATCTGTAATGGAAGTGGTGATAATTTCGTCACCGGGTTCTGGATCGATCGCCGCAATGGCCGTGTGAACTGCCGCTGACCCCGAAGAACAGGCATAGGCATACTTGACACCCAATAACTCTGCAAACTGTTTTTCCAGAGCTTTGACAAATGTGCCCTTCGTGCTAGTCAACGTGCCACTATGAATTGCTTCCGTTAAGCAAGCAATTTCCTCTGCGCCTAAGGTCCGTCCTGAAGCATCTTGATCAGAGGGCAGCTTAAGGAATGGTGCAGTTGTTTGCTGCATCGGCAATGTATTTACCACGTTTTAATTTCTCCTAGAATCAACGGTTATTTTGATAGAGTGAACACTCTAATCGCTCTGTCGGCAGCTCACGCTTCTTTGCACGTTTTTTTGCAGGCAAACCTATCCAGACACCTAGCGAGGCGGTTTGGAGTTGGTCGATCGATAGATTGCGCTGCCGAGATAAAAAATCTCTTCAAAATAACGTTTGCTTTGCACTGCCAAAATTCCAAGGCTGAAGAGCTGAATCGACAACATCAGCAGCATTCCGCCAATAATAAAAGTGTGAGGAGCTTGCTGGAATGCATCAGCTACAGCCAAAGTCGGATCCGGGAATGGAATCGTTTGAGCAATTCGCTGATAATTATTCCAGCAATGAATCAGCATCCACACAATGCAGTAGAGAGAGAGCAGGAAAAAAACAAAGCTGGGAATAATGAAAAACATCACGGGTCTAAACACAAACCCATAATAGAAAATCACCCAGGAATGCTTTAGGATTTTCATGCTAGACTGACGACGCACTTTCTTAGGAACATCACTGTCCGGCGATCGCCAATGCAAATGAGCGGGAATTTCCTCAATGCGCTCATCCAAAAGCATTGTCTTATGAATGATTTCTGGATTTATATCCATTCCGGAGGCGCGAGGATTGAGCCCTTCTAAAAATCGAGCATCATAAACACGCACAACACCCGTTAACGTTGCCACGTTTCGTTTTGCGGCTAAGGAAAGAAAGCGATTTGCCCATACGCTTAAAAATTTTCGTAGGCCAGGCACATTCGATACCCTGCCTCCTCTCATATAGGGCGATGTCACCACCACCTTGGCATTCGTCTGACGAATTTTGTTTAATAACCGCTCGATATGCTCTGGTGCATAGCTCAGATCTAAATCGAGTGTCACGACATAATCTCCTTGACAATGGGCAAAGCCTGTTTTGAGTGCTTGCCCCATGCCAAAATTAGTGGCGTGGTGAACAACATATACGTTTTTATATTTTCTAGCAAAGACCTCCGCCAATTGACCGGTCTGATCGCGACTGCCATCGTTCACCACGATCAATTCCCAACCATATTTATCCTCAAGGGATACGAGGTAATCACAAAGTATTTGCAGATTTTTTTCTAAAATTAGCTCTTCATTATAAGCAGGAATAACGATCGAGACGAAAGGGCGCTGTAGATCGTTAGCGGGTTGCGACAACAGTGCATTTGCAACTTGCCAGTTAGCAGATGAAGAATGAGAAGCAGATGAAGGCATAAAAAATTCCGTTGCCAATTGAAGCTGCTTCGAAGATGCAGCAGAGTTTAAAGTTATCTATCAAGCCCTTACCAGGAATACCTGAGACGAGAAGAAAGCATTTTAGATTTAGACAATCTAAAAGTTTTCTAAATATTCATTCTCAAGCAGATATAGATATGCTTGCTCTAGCCGATACTGCTCAAATCTAGCTACCGCTTTCTACTGGAGAAATAACCTGAATAAAGACGGAAAGACCAAAAGCCTGTTGAGAACACTGGTTGACTGAGAACACTTGAGATTGGTATCTAAAAACTCAGGCAGGTTGAGTATAAATTAACACTCTAAGAAGGGGGAACATCACAGTGCGCCTGATACATAGTTTTTTAGCGCAATCTCCTGCGAAAATTTCAGAACACCAATCAGCCTTCACGGAATCTTAAATAAGGGAACAAACAGCTTTAATCTTTTATGAAAACATCGTGAAGTTTGAATAATAACCTATCAATAAACCTCAGTAAAATCAAGCAGTTTGCCTAAATATTGATCACTGTGCTTATTTCTTGGCAGCGGAATACTGGTCCAACTTCAGCGGGCATGTATCATACAGCGCTCCACATCACTGAATCACCAGATGACTATCTACTTATCGTTTAACCCAGGATTTGCCCACCCCAGGATTCACTGCGGCAACTCATTGCGGTGCGTGGTGCTCATGCCAATGGCGAGCGATATCAATTCGGCGGCATAACCAAACCCGATCATGTTGCTGCACATAATCCAAAAATCGGGCTAGCGCGGCAGATCGTCCGGGTCTGCCCACCAATCGACAGTGGAGGCCCACACTCATCATTTTGGGATTTGTTTCCCCTTCTGCATACAACACATCAAACGCATCCCGCAGATAGGCAAAGAACTGATCGCCAGAATTAAAGCCTTGAGCCGTGGCGAAGCGCATGTCATTGTTGTCTAATGTGTAGGGAATGACCAGATGGGGTTTGCCATAGTCATGATTCCAGTAGGGCAAATCATCGGCATAGCTATCGGCATCATAGAGAAATCCACCTTCTTCAACAACGAGCTTGCGGGTATGCTCACTCATCCGTCCGGTATACCATCCTAAAGGCCGACTGCCTGTGACCCGTGTATGAATCTCGATCGCCTGCTGCATGTGCTCACGTTCTGCAGCCTCGGTGAAGTCGCGGTATTCGATCCAGCGGTAGCCGTGGCTAGCAATTTCCCAATCGGCTTCCAGCATGGCTGCTACTGCATCCGGGTTGCGTTCTAGCGCCATTGCCACCCCATAGACGGTGACCGGAATTTGTCGCTGGGTAAAGAGACGATACAATCGCCAGAATCCGGCCCGACTGCCATATTCATACATCGATTCGATATTCATATGCCGCATTCCTACCCAGGGAACGGCCCCCACCACTTCCGACAAAAACGCTTCAGAGGCTGAGTCACCATGCAAAATGCAGTTCTCTCCGCCTTCCTCATAGTTGATCACAAACTGCACTGCAATGCGGGCCTGCTGAGGCCATTGGGGATCAGGGGTATGGCGACCATAACCAATTAAGTCTCTGGGATAGCAATCGGACATTGTCTTCAGAAATTGTAACAAGACTCAAATCAACGCAAGTCTACAACATCCTGGTAGGATCGCCAGCAGATCTCGACGACAATCGCGAGGAGAAATTTTGATGCGTTCTTATCGAATCCATTCAAGAAACCTAAGAAACCTTGGCATTGGCCTTTCCCTAATTGCTGCGACCAGTCCTTTCAGCGGGATAGCGATCGCTCAGACCCCATCCCCAATCGAGCCTCAGATCGCTCAATCGCCTGCTCCCAGTCCTGCGCCTGCTCCCAGTCCTGCGCCACAAACTCCACCCCGTGAAGCTCCCTTCCGGCCTGCTGCTGCCCCCCAAGCCGCTCAAGAGCCTCAACTTTACGAGCGTGCCAGTTTCATCAATACCTGTCGATCGAGCGGTGCCCAACCCATCACCCTTTCTTCTGACATTACGCGCAACAATTACATCACGACGATCCGCCCCTATACCAGACTCAACCTGACCGGCGTCATCGCTTACAACAGCACAGGTCAGGTCCAGTATGTCCAGATCAGTCAGCCCTCTGTAGGCTACGTCCCCACGGCAACGCTACTCACCAACTGTGATGCGGGTCCGACTCCACCCCCAGTTAGCAAAGGAACTTGCTACATCATCCGTCCGGCCCTCGCGCCAAACGGCCTCGCGGCTTATGAAAGTCCAGGTGGTTCGCCGCAACGCTATCCCAACAATGCAACGGGTAGCCAAGATGGGCCAGCCAGCAATTCCCGTGTCTATCTAACCAATCCTGCAACACCCAGCCAAAATTACAATGGCCGCACTTTTGTCAAAGTTTTCTATACCAGCTTGAGCAACAGCGATCGAATTGGTTGGATCTCGCAGGGGCCGATCGGCAGTGCTGCAGGCTCACCTTCCAGTAATTTTGCGCCCTGTCCGCAATAAAGACTGAATCAAGGCTGATTTCACTGCTGAATCCGGACGATCGTCCTCGTGGTAAACTCTCCAGCAGAAGCAATTTTGGGTGATGCGAGGAGTGGTTGTAGCATGAACCGGATTCAGATCAAAAAAGTTGGGGTAACCCTGTCGTTGGTTGCAGTCGCAGGAACTCATGGGC
Source organism: Elainella saxicola E1 (assembly GCA_002796835.1). Lineage (GTDB taxonomy): Bacteria > Cyanobacteriota > Cyanobacteriia > Elainellales > Elainellaceae > Elainella > Elainella saxicola. The sequence continues at coordinate 131,834 of LUGL01000040.1, forward strand.
TTGCTGCTGCGAGTGTGCCCCCGGTTCGTCAGGAACCTGAAGCCACTCAAGCTACGACTGGCAATGCAGCAACTACTCAAGCAGCCCCAACTCAGGTTGCTCAAACCCAGGTTGCTCAAACCCAGGTTGCTCAAACTGCCACACCGATCGTTTCTGGACTGTCGGAACAGCCCCGGTTGATTAACGCCTGCCGCTTCAGCCCCGAACAGAACCTGGATATTTATGAAGACGCCGCCCGCACTCGCAAAATCAGAACCTTGACTTCTCCAACCCAGGGAGTCACGCTGACCGGCATTGTGGGGACTGGCTTAGCTCAAATCAAAGCACCTGTCTTAGGATGGATCGGCACTGGGACTGTCGAGCCCTGTACATCTCCCACGCCGACACCAGCTCCATCCCCAAGTCCGACACCGACACCGACACCAACACCGACACCAACACCAGCTCCTACACCAACGCCAACGCCGACCTCTAGTGTTTGCTATCAAGTCGTTTCAGCTCAATTGACGGTTCGCACAACAGCCAGCCTCAGTTCTCCAGCCCTCGGTGTATATGGCGCTGGATCGATTGTGAATGCCACGACCAATCCACCCCGCGAACAAACAACGTCCGATGGTCGCATCTGGGTGGAGGTCAGCGCACCGAACGGTACAGGCTGGATGTCTCGCACAGGTCCGAATGGCACAGGTGAAAATGCGATTCGGATAGCGGATGGTCAATGCCAGTAATTTGCAACCCAAATCTTTGATATAAAGGGCGTTTCGAGCAACGCCCCTAGCTTTTTGTTCCTAAATGTATTCCTGGATCGACTTCACCTCTAATGGCTGCGATTGCAACGATCGAATCGCGGCTGCGGTGGCTTTGGCCCCGGCGATCGTGGTGACGATCGGAATTTTGTAGGAGAGAGCGGTACGGCGGATCAGGCGATCGTCAATTTGGGCCGTTTCGCCGATCGGCGTGTTGATGATCAACTGCACCTGCTCATTTTTGATCCAGTCCAGCACATGGGGGCGTCCTTCATGCAGCTTGTAGACCAGATCGACCGCTAGGCCACTTTCTTGCAGCACTTTGCGAGTCCCCTCTGTAGCCACAATCTTCAAGCCTAAATCAATCAGGTCTTTCACAATTGGGACTGCGGCAGATTTATCGCGATCGTTCATTGATACGAACACCGTTCCTTCCAGCGGCAAGTGCTGAGAAGCGGCTAGTTCTGCTTTCGCAAAAGATTTGCCAAAGTCGGTATCAATGCCCATTACTTCTCCGGTCGATCGCATTTCTGGACCCAGAATAATATCCGTGCCGGGAAATTTCGAGAACGGCAATACAGCTTCTTTCACAGCAATATGGTTAGGAATGACTTCTGCGGTATATCCCAACTCTTCCAGAGATTTACCCGACATAATTCGAACCGCCATTTTCGCTAACGGTACTCCGATCGCTTTTGAGACAAACGGAACTGTCCGAGAGGCGCGTGGATTAGCCTCCAAAATGTAAACCTGATCGCCCTGCACCGCATATTGAATGTTCATCAAACCGATCACTTTTAGGGCTTTTGCCAATTTCACCGTCCAAGTACGGATTGTTTCTAGCACCGATTCTGGCAAAGAAATCGTGGGAATCGAACAGGCCGAGTCGCCAGAGTGAATGCCTGCCTGCTCAATATGTTCCATGATGCCGCCAATCACCACATTGCCCGTGGCATCTGCGATCGCATCGACATCCACTTCGATCGCATTTTCCAGATACTTGTCAATCAGAATTGGGTGATCGGGTTCGACCAGCACCGCATATTTCATGTAGCGATCCAGATCTTCATCAGAGTAGACAATTTCCATAGCCCGTCCGCCCAACACATAGCTGGGCCGCACCACCACCGGATAGTCGATCCGCTTGGCAACTTGCAATGCCTCCTGGAAACTGCGAGCAATTCCATTGGCAGGTTGCTTGATGTCTAGCTCCCGCAGAATGCGCTCAAATTTTTCTCGATCCTCTGCGGTATCGATCGAATCGGGGGACGTGCCCCAAATTAGGGTCTTAACTTCGCTGGTCGGAGAATTCAAATAGGTCTGCAGCGGCACGGCTAATTTCAGCGGCGTTTGGCCACCAAATTGAATGATCACGCCTTCGGGCTGCTCTGCCTCCAGAATATTCAGCACATCCTCTTTGGTCAGCGGCTCAAAATAAAGGCGATCGCTCGTGTCGTAGTCGGTTGAAACCGTTTCTGGGTTGGAGTTGACCATGATCGTCTCAAAGTCGTCCGCCCGCAGCGCATAGGAAGCATGGCAGCAGCAATAGTCAAACTCGATCCCCTGACCGATCCGGTTGGGTCCGCCGCCCAGAATCATCACTTTGCGCTTGTCGGAGGGCAGCACTTCGGTTTCCACATCAGCCAGCGCATCTTCCCCAGCACTCAGCTCCAGCACTTCCGACTCGTAGGTGGAGTAGTAGTAGGGCGTTAAGGCTTCGAACTCTGCCGCGCAGGTGTCCACCGTTTTGTAGGCCGGAATGATGCCCAAACTCTTGCGGTAGGCTCGCACCTCATCCTCAGTCGTCTTCGTCGCATAGGCAATTTGTCGATCGCTAAAGCCCTGCTGCTTGATCGCGTAAAGCTGCTCTCGGTTGACATTCTTCAGTGGTGTTTTTTTGAGAAACTTCTCGGTTTCCAGCAATTCTTGCAGCTTGTCCAGGAACCAGGGATCGATCGCCGTTAGCTCATAAATTTCCTCAACGGTCATGCCCATCAGCATTGCGTGCCGCACCGTGAAGATGCGATCGGGGTTGGGCGTGCGCAGTCCGGCCCGAATTTGCTCCAGACTCGGTAGTTTTTCTGACTTGTCGCAACCCCAGCCAGCCCGTCCGGTTTCCAAAGAGCGCATGGCTTTCTGGAATGACTCCTGGAAGGTACGCCCGATCGCCATTGCCTCGCCCACGGATTTCATCTGAGTCGTCAAGGTGGGCTGGGATCCGGGAAACTTCTCGAAGGCAAAGCGAGGAATTTTCGTCACCACATAGTCGATCGTCGGCTCAAAGCTGGCAGGCGTTTTCTTAGTGATGTCGTTGGGGATCTCATCCAGGGTGTAGCCCACCGCAAGCTTGGCAGCCATTTTGGCGATCGGGAAACCGGTTGCCTTGGAAGCCAGAGCCGAGCTACGCGACACACGCGGGTTCATCTCAATCACGATTACATCGCCGTTGTCGGGATTCACCGCAAACTGGATGTTAGAACCGCCCGTCTCAACGCCAATCTCGCGAATGATCTTGATCGAAGCATCCCGCAGCCGCTGATATTCCTTATCAGTTAAGGTCTGGGCTGGAGCCACCGTGATCGAGTCGCCGGTGTGGATTCCCATCGGATCGAGGTTTTCGATCGAGCAGATAATCACCACGTTATCGGCCAGATCGCGCATCACCTCTAGCTCATACTCTTTCCAACCCAGCAGCGATTTTTCCACGAGAATCTGCGACACCGGACTGGCATCCAAACCAGACTGGGCAATTTCCTCATATTCTTCCTGGTTATAGGCAATGCCGCCACCCGTGCCGCCCATGGTAAAAGCAGGCCGAATGATCAGCGGATAGCTGCCAATTTCATGGGCGATCGCTTTTGCTTCTTGCATCGTCTCGGCCAAGCCCGATGGGCAGACCGGAACTCCAATGCGGGCCATCGCCTCTTTAAATAGCTTGCGGTCTTCCGCCATTTCGATCGCAGGCAATTTCGCCCCGATCAGCTCCACCCCATACTTTTCTAGCGTGCCATTCTTGGCCAGAGCCACCGCCAGGTTCAGCGCCGTCTGTCCGCCCATGGTGGGCAACAAGGCATCAGGCCGCTCTTTCTCAATGATTTTCGCGACAATTTCTGGCGTCAACGGCTCAATGTAGGTGCGATTGGCCATTTCTGGATCGGTCATGATCGTCGCCGGGTTGGAGTTGACCAGCACGACCTCAAAGCCTTCGTCTCGTAGCGCTTTACAGGCTTGAGTGCCGGAATAGTCAAACTCGCAGGCTTGTCCAATCACAATCGGGCCAGAGCCAATCAACAAAATTTTGTGGAGGTCGGTACGACGAGGCATAGATAGGGCCAGGGTTATGCGTTTAAATCCAAACCATTGTAGAGGTTATTTGGCGGATCGTTTTGCTGTCTCTGCTTCATGTTAAGAATTGACCATTTTTGGGGAGGGACGATCGGATTTTCCAGCGATCGGTTTTAGGAGATTGAAAAACAAAATACCCGATCAGACATAGTGCGAGCGTCTCGCTCGCGGCCAAGATGTCCACACTACAATTGGTAATTTCTTTAATGGAAATTTCCTTAAGTCTCTGGTGAGTACCAACCAGCCTTTACCAGTTGGATTCCTTGAGGAAAGAAAAAGCGAGCGAGACGCTCGCACTGACACAAAGATCTGAGCCTGCTCAATTGGACATCTCTAGAATTGATTGCTTCAGCATTGATTTCCTCAAGATTCCAAGGCAATCAGGCCACGCTTTACAGCCTCTGCTAATGCTTTTGACTTTCGAAGTTGGCCAAGCTGATAAATTTGCAGCAGTGCAAGCAATTCGCAGCGCTCAGCTGTAGACAATCCAGATTCTTTACCCTTTGCCTGTAGATCACCCAATCGCTGATTTTGCACGGCATCCATTTTTTCATGCGCTAACCGAACCACTGCGTCATCCGATAATGTTGCAACAGATTGCTGCTCGTCGTCGCTGGGCAAATTTTCAACAGTTAACCACATCATCTCTAGAGCATCTGCCAGCACAGCATCTACATCACGCTGAGTTACTTGGCCAAGCTGTTTGGCATGTTCTATCAAGCTTTCCGGCAATTTGAGGGTAATTTCGATCGCCATAATCCGCTTTTATTTTAAGGATAACGGAATCTCTTCCTTCCATTATCAAGTAGGACTGTGAAACTTTCTGCATTGCTGGCTAGATTCTGAATGTCACTACTTCCAGCCTAGATCTTCTCTAAATCAATGCCAAAATGGAGGCAGCGAGTCTGGGAGAGTGTTTCATGAGCGTGACGATCGCCAAATGGACGCTAGATGAATATCACCGCATGATCGAAGTGGGGCTTTTAGACGATCGGCAAGTAGAGCTATTGAACGGGGAGATTGTAGAAATGTCGCCAGAGGGTGAGCCTCATGCTTACTATGCCACAGAAGCCAGTGACTATTTGAAAGCGTTGTTGGGCGATCGCGTCAAAATTCGTCAAGCCAAGCCAATTACGATTCCGACCAGCAACTCTGAGCCAGAACCTGATATTGCCATTGTTCAACCGCTGGGACGGGAATATTTGCAACATCATCCTTATCCTGAAAATATCTTCTGGTTGATCGAATGTTCTCACAGCAGTCTTACAAAAGATATAGATGTGAAGCATAAAGCCTATGCTGCGGCAAATATTAGTGAATATTGAATCATCAATCTAAAGAATCAACAGCTCACCATTTTTCGAGAACCAATCGATGGAGATTATCGTTCAGAAACCAGCTTGATCGAGGGAGAAATTTATCCTCTAGCGTTTCCAGAGATTTCGATCTCAGTGCGACGATTGCTTTCCGGCAGTTGAACCTGTCGCGATAAAACCCCGATCGCACGCTATAAATAGGAAAGTTGTTGTCGCTGGAGCAATCCTGATGGAACCCCTAACCGCAGGCATCATCGTAACCCTGATTGCAACGAAAGCCTTCGAAAAAACTGGTGAGAAGCTGAGCGAGGAAGTCTGGACGCGGGTCAGCCAGTTTCTCAGTGCTCTAAAGCGCAAAGACCCGCAGACTGCTAGTGTTCAGTCAATTATTGATTGACGGGTAGAGACGCTTTAGCTTTACCCTGGCATCCGCAGTCGTAAAGCGCCAGTCAATCCAGGTTTCCTCATGATTGCGGTTGTCCTGCCAAGCTGCAACTTCCCGCTTGAGCGTATCCATATCAGGAAGGCGACGATCCAGACATTGACGACTGAGAATACTCAATTCAATTTCTGCCATATTCAACCAACTCCCATGCTTGGGCGTGTGACAGAATTCCAAACGACTCAAGATTCGCTGCGCTTCGGTTGGCTCAAAGGCTTTGTAAAGTGAAGCGGGCGAATGGGTGTTGAGATTATCCGCAACGACAATCACTTTGTCTGCTTGGGCGTAATCGTCATCGACTAAGGTTTTGAGTAAGTGGGCATAATCGAGGGCTGTGCGTTGCTTTGTCACCTCCACCCTGCGCCTTCCCACCTGCGGTTCACTCTCCATACACAAGGTCGCTGTGCCGTTGCGCTCATACTCATAATCGACTCGTTCGGGTTGTCCCCGCTCTGCTGGAATCGGAACGAGGGTTTCTTTGACTAATTGCTTGGTTGCCGCATCAATGCAAATCACTGGAATGTTGGTGTTATAAGCAGTTTGATACACATCCAATACGGCTTCCATCCGCCAGACAAACTCTG
>LUGL01000201.1 GCA_002796835.1 Elainella saxicola E1
CGTAAGGGGACTGAAACAGGGGTTGCAATAGCTGCAACCGGAATAGAAAAAAAACCTTTCAAACCTCTTCCCCGTAAGGGGACTGAAACTGCCAAGACTTCAATCTGATTCACCTTTCCGGCGGCCTTTCAAACCTCTTCCCCGTAAGGGGACTGAAACCATACTCCCCAACCTTCAATGTTACTGCCTGATCTTCTTTCAAACCTCTTCCCCGTAAGGGGACTGAAACGTCGTCTTCGTAGCCGTCGTCATTGACGGTCGAGACAATACTTTCAAACCTCTTCCCCGTAAGGGGACTGAAACCCGCTATCTCCGCTATCTCCGATTCTTGCTCCGTAGCCTCTTTCAAACCTCTTCCCCGTAAGGGGACTGAAACCCTTTAGTTAATGAATATTGACCAGAAAAATGGACGTTCCCTTTCAAACCTCTTCCCCGTAAGGGGACTGAAACCTGCTTTGCTGGTCATGACTTGTTTTCTCCAAGGTTGCTTTCAAACCTCTTCCCCGTAAGGGGACTGAAACCTGGCTGATTAAGCCTAAACAGGACGAGTCCAAACCACTTTCAAACCTCTTCCCCGTAAGGGGACTGAAACCAAACTTCAGACAGTGATAGCTGAGGTTGAAGTNGGTTGTTCTTTCAAACCTCTTCCCCGTAAGGGGACTGAATCCCTATTTGGGCAATTTGCATCGCTCTGACCGGAAGGAACCGCATCTGGCCTTTGATTTGATGGAGGAATTCCGATCGCCCATTGTCGATAGTTTGGTGATGTCTTTAGTGAATNAAAAAAATGGTTCGTCCGACTGACTTCACTTATCCCAATGCAGAAGGCGGGGTGTACTTAGAGACAGCGGCTCGACGGGTGTTTCTCAAGTATTTTGAAGATCGCATCACTGAGGAGGTCGCTCATCCAGCAGTGCAGCAGTCTGTGTCTTATCGGCGAGCGATTCAGCTTCAAATCCAGCGCTATAAAGCCTGTCTGCACAATTCAAAGCCCTATGAACCTTTTAGTCGAGCAACTTAAAGCCTATGTTGGTGCTTGTAGTCTATGACATTCCTGATGACAGACGCCGTCAAAAACTGGCTACCTTCTTGGAAGGACATGGCCGACGGGTACAGTTTAGCGTGTTTGAATGTTTTATTTCCTTGTCGGAGATGAAAATACTGCATGATAAAGTCAAACGAAAAGTGAAGCCAGCCGAAGATAATGTACGGTTTTACTGGATTGCGGCTGATTGTGTACCAAGAGCCTTGACGATTGGTAGCTCACCTCCAGAGCCACCGCCCCAACTTTATATCGTTTAGACCAGAGACAGAATTGCCTCAAGCGGATGGGAAGATAACCTATCCGCTGTTTTTTATGCTGAGCGAGCCAAGATTGACTTTTTTTTCTGAATGGGGATAATAGGGGTTGAGTAGGGGACTGTCCCATCTCGACTGATCCTTGAAAACCGCATTAGTTCGTTGACCTGCGTCGATGCCTTATTCAGTGGGCATTTCAGGCGCTGAAAATCTAAATTTTTGAGAGAGAGAAACCGTTTTTGAGCTTCAAAAATGACCTGCGTCGATTTCGGCTCTGGAGTGATTGCCTAGAGCGGATTCCAAAGGGGTACTCTTTCAAAACCTTTTCCCCGCAAGGGGACTGAAACCATCGTGCTCTTCCCAATGCGACAAAAAAGTCGCGCCACGTACTTTCAAAACCTTTTCCCCGCAAGGGGACTGAAACACGGACGACCGAACTCATAAAGGATGTTCTGAGTCGGAGCTTTCAAAACCTTTTCCCCGCAAGGGGACTGAAACATAGTTGATTCCTGCAACGTATTCGCGGGCTTCCGTCAACTTTCAAAACCTTTTCCCCGCAAGGGGACTGAAACACAATCTCCAATACTTGCTGCAAACCGCCACAGTTCATACGCTTTCAAAACCTTTTCCCCGCAAGGGGACTGAAACCATAGCAGACGCGCTCGCTTTTTTAGGCACTCGTCAACTACTTTCAAAACCTTTTCCCCGCAAGGGGACTGAAACACCCACTACAGTGGGGATGGATGACAATAAGAACTGCTGCTTTCAAAACCTTTTCCCCGCAAGGGGACTGAAACGACTTCTTCAATTATAGAACCTATGTCTGACCAGTTCTTTCAAAACCTTTTCCCCGCAAGGGGACTGAAACGATATCAACATCCTGCCCCTCAACCAACCCTGACAGACCTTTCAAAACCTTTTCCCCGCAAGGGGACTGAAACCAACGTAATCCATGATCAAAATCTCCACAAAATAGTACACTTTCAAAACCTTTTCCCCGCA
>LUGL01000041.1 GCA_002796835.1 Elainella saxicola E1
ACACTCCACTTTCAGGGAGTTGGCTAAATATGACAGAATCTATCCAACGTATTCTCAAACGACGGGCTTTAGATGGACAACATCCGCAAACTCCCCAGCAAATTATCGAACGATTTGAGATCGTAGCTAGAGTATGGAATCAAAACCCGACCCCTTTTGAATGGGGTGGTAAGCGAGCTGCACGACGACAACGGGCGCGATCTAAACGACAAGGACATCGTTTAGGAGGGTCTGGGGCTGTGGCTCAGTCCTTGGTTGCGTGAAATGCTCCACTCTAAATGGCTATCTACGTGCCAAATGACCCACTAGTCTGACTATGAACATCTGATATGAGCCAATGACTCAAAGCTGGTTAAAATTTCCCACTCAGACCTCCGGTTGGTTCCTGCTCAGTCTACTGGTGCCCCTCTATTTTGGATTGATCTCGTTGCTGCATAGCTTCAGCCAGCCTTACATCGTGCAGGATGACGCGCGGCTCCATATTGTCTGGTTGCAGCGGTTTATCGATCCGCAACTTTTCCCCAATGATTTCATTGCCCATTACTACCAAACCATCCAGGCGATCGGCTTTCGCACTTTCTACTGGATCATGGCGCAGTTAGGTATCGAGCCACTTCTGCTAGCCAAACTGCTGCCGACTCTGCTGGCCCTAGTCACCACAGTTTATCTGTTTCATCTGACGCTATTCCTGCTGCCCCATCCAGCCTGTGGCTTTCTGACCACCCTGCTGCTCAATCAAAATATCTGGATCAAAGATGACCTAATTTCTGCGACGCCACGCGCCTTTATCTATCCGCTGTTTGTGGCTTTTCTCTACTATTCACTGCGACGATCGCCCCTGCCGATCCTGATATGCCTCGGTCTGATGGGATTGTTCTATCCACAGTTAGTGCTGGTTGAACTAGGGATTCTGGGATTACGCCTCTGGACCAGACAGGGATTTTCCAACCGTAGGGCAGATTATGAGCTATTGCTGGCTGGAATTGGGGTGGCGCTCATTACGATTCTGCCGTTTCAAATGACTATTCATGCCGAGTTTGGACCGATCGCCACTTTGGCAGAGATGCGGCAGATGCCGGAGTTTGGACCACTCGGTCGGCGAGCGTATTTTGGGGTTCCACCCTTGCAATTCATGTTTGCCGGTGCCAGTGGCTTACGACTTCCCTTATTTCCGCCGATTTTATGGGTGAGTATCCTCTTTCCCTGGGTACTGAGAAGCCGCGTTGGCCACAGAATTACAGCAGAATGGCCGCTGCTAGTTCAGATGGGTCTAGCCTCGATCGCCGCCTTTTTGTTAGCCCATTTACTGTTTCCCCAGCTCTATTTACCCAGTCGCTACATATTTTACAGTTTTCGGGTGCTGATGGCGTTGGCCGCAGGCATTGTCTTATTTCTGGCCCTGGATACCGCAAAACGCAGAATCACTGCCACAGTGCCCCTGGGTCTGGTGATATTGCTCAGTTTAGTCGTAGCCCTCACACCAGCGATCCCTCCACTGTTTCTGGCCGGCCAGGGATGGGTGATCGGTCACCAACCTGCGATTTATCAGTTTCTCGCCCAACAGCCGAAGCAAAGTTTGATCGCATCGCTCACTTCTGAAGCAGACAATTTACCTGCATTTACAGCCCAATCGGTCCTAATCAGTCGGGAATTCGCCTTGGCCTATCACCCCAGTTTTTATCAGGTGATGCAACAGCGGATTGTGGATTTACTACAAGCCCATTACAGTCCAGATTTAGCAACCACACAAAAGCAACTGAAAAAATACGGCATTGATTTTCTGCTGATCGATCGTCAATTTGCTGATCCAACGTTTTTGCAACAGCAGGATTGGCTCATCCACAGTTCATTTCAGTCCATAGTGTCGGACATTGAACAACGCTTGCAGCAAGGAGCCCAGCCCGCTTTGCAGCAGGTGATCGATCGCTGCACCGCACTTTCTGAAAACAACCTGATCATCCTCCAAACCGACTGCATCAATACGATACAGTCAGAGTAAAATTCAGGAAATCTCTATACAATTCCTGCCTTGCAATTCCATCGATCTCAACATCAAACCTATGAAATTGCCGAAAGTTTTTACCATATTGCTGGGTCTGCCAGTTGTAACTGCAGTGTTTTGGATGAGTTCTCAAGCGAACGCCCAGCGAGTTGTCGCTCCTTGGGGTGAGGGTGGCTATAACTGGATTGGAGACTATAACGGCGACGGTAAAGCAGATGTGGCTTCAGCACTCCCCGATGGTCGGATTGTCGTGCGTCGATCGACTGGACGAGGATTCACAGTCACTGCCCAACCTGTGGCAACCCCCTGGGGCAGTCGGCAATACACCTGGGCTAAGGATTTCAATCACGATCGCAAAACCGACCTCGTCACGGCCAGAGGCGGCAACATTTACATGCATTTATCCAAAGGGACGGGTTTTGAAACATTGGAGATTGCGACTGCCGATCGCTGGGGAGAACCGGGCTATAACTGGGTAGGTGATTTCAATGGAGATGGCTTCCTGGATATTGCATCTGCCTTACGGGGAGGAGAAATGGTTATGCGTTTCTTCAACGGAGAAGAGATTGAGCTGGAGACCTGGCATGTTTCAACACCCTGGGGCGGCAGCCAATATAACTGGGCAGAAGACTTTAATGGCGATGGCATAACCGATATTGCCTCTGCTTTAGATAGCAACCTCTATTTGCATTTATCAAACGGCAGCGAGTTTGACACTGAGACGATCGTTTCACCCGGTTGGGGCGAGTCTGGCTATAACTGGGCTGGTGACTTTAATGGAGATGGCCTGATCGATCTTGCTTCTGCTTTTCGAGGTGGTGCCATGAAGATGCGGCTCTCTAACGGCAGGGGATTCGATGAAGAAAACTGGTCCGTCTCTACTCAATGGGGAGGAGCTGCCTATAGTTGGGCCAAAGATTTTAACGGGGACGGCAAGACCGATCTGGCTTCTGCGCTGGAAGGAAATATCTTTTTGCATCTCTCGGATGGTCAGCAATTCAAAAGCTATACCATTAGCACGCCCAATAGTTGGGGAGAAGGCCGGTTCAATGGTGCAGATGATTTCAACGGGGATGGTAAAGCAGATATTGCTGCTGCTCCGCCGGATAGTTCTGATGCAATTATGCGCATTTCAACAGGTACATCATTCAACATTACCAATTGGCCGACATCCGGCTATCTTCGCCCTCGCTAAATTTCTTCAATTGCCTGAATCTATCCCGGAATGCCTATGCTGGTTTCTCAAGCCGATCGCCATACCTTACGGCTAAGATTCGAGCGATTGTTACTCATTTTGCTGATCCTTCTAGGCATCGCTTTTCGCTGTATCAACCTTGATCAAAAAGTGTTCTGGGTCGATGAAGTAGCAACGGCAATCCGCATTGCAGGATATACCAAAGCTGAAGTAACCGAACGGCTTGCCAATGGTTCTCTGCATACTCCTGCTAAATTATTGGCTTATCAACATGGTTTATCCGATCGGTCATTTTCAGCTACTTTAGAAGCACTGCGAAAAAGTCCTGAACATGCTCCACTCTATTTTTTGCTGCTGCGAGGCTGGACCCAACTATTTGGCAGTTCAGTTGTGGCACTTCGCAGCTTCTCGGTGTTGTGTAGTTTGCTGCTGCTTCCAGCAGTTTATTGGCTGAGTCAACAGTTGTGGACGGACGATCGAGTGGGCTGGATGACAGTGGCACTTGTGGCGATTTCTCCATTTATGATTGCCTATGCTCAGGAAGCTCGTCCTTATAGTTTATGGCTGCTAACGATCGCGCTCAGTAGCGCCTGCTTACTCAACACCTTGAAGCGGCCTGTAGTAGTGAATTGGGGACTTTATGCTGTCACCTTAACAACAGGAGTATATACATCACTTCTAACATTAGGAGTAGCGGTCGGCCATGCCCTCTATGCTTGGCTGAGCGAAGGTAGTTGGAATCGATCAGTGCGGCGATTTAGCACTGCATTATTAGGGGTAATCATGTCCCTCTTGCCCTGGATTTGGCTGATCAGCCAACAATGGTCCACATTGCAAACCAACACGACCTGGATGAGGATGCCTTTGCCGCATTTTGCTAAAGCCGTCACCTGGTTTTATAGTGCGGCAGTATTGTACTTTGATGTTCCCGTCATGCTCCATCCGGCAATCGTTGCAGCAGCCGAAATTGCGATAGCCACCGCAGTCGTTGCCGTCATTCTCTATGCCTTTTATGCAGCTTACAAGCATACTCCGGCCAGCGGTAAGTTTTTGTTCATCCTAGCTTTGCCAGTTCCCTTGTTGCTAATTTTGCTGGATCTGGTCAGCGACGGACGCTATTCAACAGCACCCCGTTATTTACTACCATTCCATTTGGCTGCACAATTGGCCGTTGCTTTTCTGTTGAGTAACCGACTGGGCAATCGGCTGTTTCAAACCAAGAAATCCCATTCCTATAAATGGCGAGGGATTGCCACTTTTCTATTAGTTATGTGCCTGTTGTCAAATTTGATTAATCTCACAACCTCTCCTCGATATCTCAAAAATCGCAACCTACACAATCAACCCATTGCCGAAATAATTAATCAATCAAAGCATCCACTGGTATTAACTGAGTCAATAAATACGATCGATCTACTGTCCCTCAGTCATTCTCTTGATTCAGATATTCAGTTGAGTATCTTGTCACCTTATGACTCAATCAATCGCATTCAAGCGCTAGTCCAGACGAGTTGTCAAGATATCCTATTATTCAATCCTTCTTCTACACTTCAGCAGAAATTACAGCAAAACACTCGACTGAAACAGCGCTATTATCCTAAACTGTTGTTGCCTGGAGAATTTCCTCTGTCGCTTTGGCAGATCAGTCCTATTCAATCCACCTGCTAAAACTTGCTGAAGCTCAATGCTGATGAACGATTGGCTGCCACCTCCCGCAGATTTGAAATTACAGCCGAACGAAGTTCATGTTTGGCAAGCAGATTTACAATCATTTAGTTCCGCTCTGCCTGCCATTTTGTATCTGCTTTCTCCTGATGAACAAGCCAGAGCTAACCGTTTTTATTTTCAAAAAGATCGCGATCGCTTCACCCTAGCCAGAGGAATTCTGCGGTTAATTTTGGGTCGCTATCTCGATCGATCGGCTGAGTCACTTCAGTTTCGATCCACCAAAACAGGAAAACCATTCCTATCCAATGCAGATCTGCCTTCGGGCCAAAAACTCTGCTTCAATGTTTCCCATTCGCATCAAATGGCGTTGTATGCGTTGGCCTGGAACCGGGAAGTTGGCATTGATGTAGAGCAAATCAATCCCGATCGCGATCTGGAAGCGATTGCCGATCGGTTCTTTTCAGCCGCAGAAAACCGAGCTTTAATGCAGCTCAGTCCTGATGTGAAGCCTCAGGGATTTTTTAACTGTTGGACACGCAAAGAAGCATTTTTGAAAGCGATCGGCACAGGATTAACACAACCTCTCGATCAATTTACGGTTTCGCTGACGCCAGGAGAACCAGCTCAGCTGCTGCAAACAGCTTGGGATGAGAATGATATCGATCGTTGGTCGCTGTATTCTTTAGAAGTCGGGACAGAATATGCGGCAGCATTAGCAGTGCAGGGCATAGGCTGTCAATTGCAAAGTTGGCAGTTTGAAGTTTTACCAGGCAGGACAAGCCGATAGATATTGTTGAATTAGTTGCTGGTGATGCAGAATACGGCATTCCAGCTGGCTCGCTTCTTGAGGCCGGTAGGCACCGCTGGCATAACCCCGTTGAACGCCTTCCGCAATCGTGGCATCTTCCTGAAAAAGCTGCTCATACCAAGTGTTGATTTCTTCAAGATCCATCGCCTCTTCCGATAAACAGTAGGCCTCTGTGAGAATGCGGCATGTCTCTGTTGTTAAAGGATCAATGCGCTCCAGCCAAAACGTTCCATCTGGGAGAAGATAGATGTGCAAGTTTGGGAAAATACCAAAGGTGTAAGATTCCGAATAAAAGGGTTCTGGCAAAATTTTCTGAGCTTCGGCTTGTAGATCAAGGGGCACAGGTGTCATAAAAACATTGACATATTTGTCCAGTTTATGGCAATAAAACTGGCTCAGCCCTTGAGCATTCTTCAGCGTTTGACGGTGGGCAATGTTGATGTGATAGTCACATAAGCTGTTATCGTGAAAAGTCTTCCAGTTGCAATCGACGACTGTCTCTCGCGTTAAGAGGAGTTGCATTTTGGAAAATGGGTAATCCTGCATGATCTCAATCGCACAGCCCAAAAAATTTCGGAGAGACGGAGCAGTGTCACTTAAGCAAACGAACATCAGTGAATTCCACAACTCCAACCGAATGGGTTGAAGACCGTACGCAGAAAAGTCAAATGCATCAGGAAAATACTTACGACCTGGCAGTCCCAGGAGTTGTCCATCCAGGCCGTAGACCCAACCATGGTAGGGACACACTAAGCAATGTTGCGATCCAGTAGAGCGGGGTTTCAAGGGAGCAGCACGGTGGGGACACACATTATGAAATGCCTTTAGTTCTCCTTGCAAATCCCGCACAATCAGGACACTCANCCCCCCCGACTTCGGTGACAAAAACTGAACCACAATTTGGAACACGCTGCGTATGTCCTACGTAAATCCAGGTTTGGCGAAAAATGTATTTTTGTTCGATCGGCAACCATTGTGGATCGGTATAGAATTGTGTTGCCAAAAATGTGGAAGTTTCGAGTTGACGGCCTTTGTCGAGAGTTACTTTCATATTGTGAGTGAGGTGCTGAACTATTTTCTGGCTTTTACAAATACCATTCCCTGATAACCCTTATAATTCTCTTCATCCTCTCGTTGAATTTCCGCAGGTATGGTTCTTATCAAAATATTGTTGGGTCGAAATCCAATTTTGATCAGCGTTTGAACTAAATCGATCTCATTGACAGGCACAGCGGGATAATGTTTGCCATTGACGCTATAGTATTTCGCATCTTGAATTGCAGTCATTATAAAAGTTCCTCCCGTCTTCAAGGTAGAGGAAATATGAGCAATTACTTCCTGCCACATCTTTTTGGAACAAGTGATTGATTCTGCAACGAAATTAGCAGCAACAACGTCATAAAAATGGCGATATTCAATGCCTAAGGGATTGGCCTCAAAAGCATCACAGGAAAGCAGGCAAGTGATTTTATTGCGTAGGAGGGTCATGCGTTTTCGAATTTCGCTTTGACTGACGTTCGAGTTACCTTCAAGACGAATTGCTTCTCGAAAAAAGCTATCCCATACTGCTGTAGCACTACGCCCAGATAACCAGGATTGAACTTCTGCAAGATTTTGAGGCAAGAAATCAGAAAAATGAATTTCTCGAACGTTTTTAGATGCACTAATCAATGAGTAGAGAGTTGGGCCACCGCTGAATTCCAACATGACACTATCAGAAGGAACATCTTGGTAGGCTTCAGCAAAGAATCGCAGTAGTTCAAGATTTTCTGGACCAATTTCTGAGTAATAATCCGTCAAGTAGTTTTTGGGATTAAACGTCTGGTAAGCATCTAGTAGCATGTATTTCGCCTATCAAGCAGTCAAGATGTATCGTAATTTGCCTCTTTACCCAAATTACGTCTCGATCAGCGAAAAGCCTATTAGCGATTTTACGTGAGCTACCGTGAAGAGTCATTGAAGCTGCGGATAGCCATTCTGCAGACTTCCAGTCTACTGATTCGGTAAATCACTATCCAACCAGTCATTGGAGGTGAATTCTCCCGCCCTAAAGATCCCTAAAGGTTAGGTTCATTACGTGAGGTAGGAATCTCGATAATCAGCTCTGCTCCCAAACCGGGTTGAGAAATGCAGGTCAGCTTTCCACCGTGCTTTTCAGTGACAATCTGGTAGCTGATAGAAAGCCCTAAACCCGTTCCTTGACCAACAGGTTTGGTTGTAAAGAAAGGATCAAATAATCGATCGCGAACTGCCTCACGGATACCTGGGCCATTGTCACGGATTCGGATTCGGATGTTGTACTCATCAACCACCTCAGTATCGATCGTAATGGTTGGTGTGTACGAGAGCTGTTGGCCAAGAGCGCCCTGACGCAGGGTTTGTTCGTGGTCATGCAAGGCATCCGCAGCATTACTGAGGATGTTCATGAATACTTGATTTAATTGCCCTGCAAAGCATTCGATCAACGGTAAATCACCGTAATTCCGGACAATTTGAATTTCCGATCGATTTGGCAATGCTTTCAGTTGGCTGCTCAGAATCATCAAAGTACTGTCAATTCCTGCATGAATATCCACAGACTTCACTTCTGCCTCATCCATACGTGAGAATGTTCTGAGCGAAGCAACAATTTCTTTAATCCGGGATGCGCCAACGCGGATCGAATTTAAGACCTTGGGCAAGTCCTCCATCAGAAAGCCAAGATCGATCGCCTCTGTCAATTCCTGAACGGATTGAGTCGGGGTTGAATAATTTTGCTGATACAGCTTAATTAGATTGAGCAGATCATCGATGTAACCCGCTACATGGCTGATATTGCCATAAATAAAGCTGACTGGATTATTAATTTCATGAGCGACTCCTGCAACTAATCGCCCCAAGCTTGACATTTTCTCATTTTGCACAAGTTGACTTTGTGTTTTCTGCAAAGTGCGAAGCGTTTCTTCTAGCCTTTGTGCTTGCTCCGTTGCCTGAGTCGCAAGGACTTCTTGTAATTTCAATGTTTCATGTAGCTGAGCTTCTGCTTCCTTCCGCTCAGTCATATCGAAAATTGCACCATCTAGCCATAAAATATGCCCTTCCTGGTCAAAAATTCCTTGGCCTTTCTCGTACACCCATCTTGTACTACCATCAGCACAAACAATACGAAATTCCAGGATGTAAGGCTGTCTAGTTTGAAGCTGTTCATAAACAATCGCATCCACTCGATCGCGATCGTCAGGATCAATAATATCTGCAAAGTTTCGGCGCTGACCTCGAATAAAGTCAGAAGGCGGATAGCCAGAAATCGTCAGAATTTCATCACTAATAAATTCCATCGTCCAACCGTCATCAACACGACACCGATATACAGCTCCAGGAATATTCGCTACCAGTGTTCTAAACTGTTCTTCATTACGCTTCAAGGCTTTCTCAGCATTTCTCCGCTCCGTGACATCTCGCAGAATAGCAACATATTCACGGAAGTTGTGATGATCCAGGTCTGAAATGGCTAATTCAACAGCCTGGTGGGTATGAACCAGTTCTTGCTCACTCCGCTTTGACCAGTCGATCGGTCGATCGGTTAAACCAGTCACAAAATTTGCAAGGGGCTGATCTTGTAACTGCATTGCAGTTTGGCCCAAAAGTTGTTCAGCCGCAGGATTCACCTGGCGAATTCGACCCTCTTCCCCCACAACAACAATCCCATCAGAAGCGATCGTAAACAGGTGTTCTGCCTGCTCTCTTGCTTCGGCGATCGAGGCAATCTGCGGCAGACTCGTCCAGCAAGCAATTGCCACACTCACAAAGGCAATTAGCATAATTACAACGAGCAGCAGATCTTGTGAATTTGAGGTATTCAGTAATTTACCCAAGAACCAGCCGATCGTCGTTGTGCTACAGACCAACAAGACCAGCGTCATGACCTGCAAGCCAATAAAATCTTGAATTTTGTGCTGTGATGTCGGTTGATCACGCCGCAACCACCAGGCGACATGAAAGGGAGCAAATGGAATTCGCCGAATGAGCACATCAGTCCCTAAAATTGCGATCGGGAAAAACAGACCCAGCAGCAAATCCTGCCAGCCCCATGCTATTCCTCCAACCAAAAAGACAACAACTTCCAGGGCAAGAATTGCTAAGGCAGGACGTGCCCAGAGAACGCTGGGATTTTTTTGATTTAATCCCAATCCCAAGTGAAATAGCATGATGGCAACAAAATAGCTTGTAACAGTTACCATCACAATTTTGACGACATCCCCCCAAGCCAGCGCGACCAAACTGACCGCTAAGGTATAGATTAAGGCGGGTCCTAGCACTCCTCGACGGGAAACAACGCCAAAGACAGGAGATAAATATCCATCACGGGCAAGTTGGTAGAGAATGCGGGGACAATTCGACACAACCGTAGCACAACCCAGTAAGCAACTAGATGCAATCAGGAAGGTGATCAACATTGAGGTTGAAGCCCCCCAGAAGGGTAGAGCAGCAGCTGCTAAAGTTGCTAAGGTATCGCTACTCAAATCCGGTTGGGTGGCCAGACGCATTAAAACCCAAGATCCTCCCCAAAAAATGGGTGGTATCAGCCAAGCTGCGATCGATAAAAATCGTAGAGTTTGTTGAGGCTTACGGCTATCAGCCACATAGGAAGAAGTTGTCTCACAGCCACAGGCACTATAAACAGCAATAAAGTACCACTTCGCCCAATCCACGAAGGTCAGTGAATTTTGCGGTGCATTAGTCGTTAACCAATTCGTCGGGAAAAAGCCAGGGCTCTCTGGAGCAAATGCCAGCCAACCAAATCCTTCTGCCGTGAATAACAGGAGGAGGCCGATCGCCAAAACTGCAAAGATTCCATGCAAAATAGCCAGCGCACGGGTTCCGCTAAATGCCACAATGAAAGCAATGATTGTCAGGCTGACCTTAAGCAGCAACGTTGGGAACTCTACACCGACAGCCTGAAGATTGGCCTGAATCAGTTCTGCCAGAATGATCGCATTGACTGGCAAATATCCTGCCCAGCCCAGGAAATATCCAATAGCAGCATAACGGCCCAGTAAAGGATAGCGCTTGAGCAGGCGAGTTGCGTAATTAGGTGTTCCTCCTGCAACATCCGTCCAGGACTGGCCCAAGCGTTTAACCTGGAAATTTAGCAACATGCCAATTAGAACTAATGGGAGCCAGACCAGCATTGCTGAAGGACCTAAGGCAGCATGAATTGCTGGAGCAGTGCTAATCCAGGAAATGTGGCTGGTTACCCCAAAACTCCATGTTTCGATCGGGCTCAAGCTACGCTGAAGCGTTGCTCTACCGAAGCGAGGTGAAGGAAATGCTGAAAATCGGTCAGGCCTAGCATTCGAAGATATAAGGGATCGTTCAATCATTGAGAAATAGCTATGGAAACCCGTCTTGAACCCCTAGGATTCCCGGATTTTCTGCTAATGTCTCTCAGGGATTTCACGGTGCAGGTGTTTTGAGCGGGAATCAGGTTCAGAACCATGCATCTTCTCGTCTGCCAGCCTCATCATAGTTTTATCACGGTTCCCATGTATCCGTTCAACTTGGCGTATGCCTATGCAAAGAACAGCCAGTTTTTCACAAATTCTAAGAGAAGCATTGTTTAAAACCTATCATTGATCCGTAAACAAAACCATTACTTTAACGTTCCTCTGGTCACGCCGATTTGATTCTGTAACTTTAGTTCTCGCCAGAGTTGTGCGCCGCTAATTTTGCCTTGCAACAACTGACGATAATAGTCGATCGTCCGACTGACCTGCTGAGCGGTTTCATTCACAAATTCAATCCGGAATCGATCGGCTCCCAGTTCGATTAAATGCTGCACATATTCGGCACCCGTTTGGGCTTTGCCATTGAACACCGTGTTGCGGCAGCCAGCATCAGCTTGCAGAATATGTTCTGTGCCAACCCGATCGCACAATTTCACCTGATAGGTTTCGCAAGGCCGACCGCAATTCGTGTAATCCGTGCCATTGGATAAAAATGCGCAAAAAACGCAGTGCTCCATATGGAACATTGGCATGTGTTGGTAAATCGTAATTTCGAACCAGTTCGCTGGCGCTGATTTCAGCAGATCTTCCAGCTGAAGATTATTCAGATCATAGGAGGCCGTCAATCGCTCCAAACCAGACTGCATCCAGTGTGCTGCTGTTAAAGCGTTGGCAACATTCAGAGAAAAGTCACCCACACAGCGATCGCTAGCAAAGAATTGCAGATGATCATAATTGCGGATGAGATATCCATCTGCCTGGGTCGATCGTACCTGCTCCAAGATCCAGTTCTCACCAGGTTTGGTGATGCGGGGAGGCGCAACATACAAAGTTGCAGTGGGATTTTCCGTGCGAACAAGCTGTACCGCTTGCCGATATTTGCGCGGATCTTCCAGCTCGCAATACAGAGTTGTAATCCCTGAAGCTATTGCGGCCTGAAGTTGCTCCAAGGTGCGGGCTAAAACAACCAGTTCAGGCCAACCAGTCGATGCTTGCGTTGCACAGGAGACAACAGGTAACAGATCCTGTAAGGTTGCAGTTGAATTGATTTGCCAACGGTTAGCCTGTATTCGCAATGTTTCAAGTTGTGCCACCACATCTCGCCTGAGGCGATTTAGCTCACTCACCGGCAGCATTGCCTCACCTTGTAGACAGTTGGTTAGCCGATCGAGATAGAAAGGGGTATTGCCCAATCTGCCCAACTGATCGCACAACCGTTCACTGGTTAGAGGCTGATGATGCGCTGTCACCAACGGCATAGCAGAATCCATCTGCACCACATGACCTTGTCGATCGCGTCCGATCACCGTCAGTGGCAGACCCACTTCACCATACACTTCTAAATCTAGCGGTTGCTGAAACCGAGGCGTTTCTCCCGCAAAACTCTGACGGAGATGGCGATCGAGTTCCGGGTCACTCGTTTTCCAGACCTTGTCCCCGATTCGAACTTTTCGCAAGTCAATATCATGTCGGCCAAAGGACAGCCAGGTGTCAGCACCACGGGATTCCACAGCATAAACCCGTCCCCCTTGTTCGCCTGCTTGCGGATTCCCCCGATCAAATACAATCCCATCTCCCGCTTTAACAGGGGCTGCCAGCTTAAGACTCACCTGCTCTTTGCCAATCTGTTTAACTTCGCCCAAATAGACTCCCCGTTTCTTACCAAATCGAGCATGTACTAATTCCTGATTATCAATGCCGCGAAACCAACCACTGTACAAGCCACGGGAAAAAGCCATCTCTAAGTTATAGCGCTCTTGATCGGTGACCTGATAGGTTCCAGACTGTGAAGCCACCATCACCCGATCGATCGCATCTCGATAAACTCTAGTGACATTCGCAACATACTCTGGCGTCTTCAAACGTCCTTCAATCTTGAGGCAGCTCACCCCTGCCTGCACCAGTTCTGGCAACATGTCCAAACCGGATAGATCCTGTGGACTCAGCAAATATTGCCGATCGCCCAAATCAACCTGCTGCCCGTCCGCGATTAAATCATAGGTCATGCGGCATGCCTGAGCACATTCGCCCCGATTGGCCGATCGCCCTCCCAACGCTTCACTGGTTAAGCACTGACCCGAATAAGCAACGCAGAGTGCACCATGCACAAAAACTTCCAAAGGTAACGCAATTTGACGATCGGCAAGCTGCTGCTGAATCTTATTGATCTCTTTGAGTGAGCATTCTCGTGCCAAGACAACTAGCTGACAGCCTAGCGCTTCTGCAAATTCCACCCCAGCAGCACTCGTAATTGTCATCTGCGTCGAAGCATGAATCGGAAAGTCAGGTGACAAATGGCGAATTAAGCGGCAAATTCCGACATCTTGCACAATCACAGCATCTACTCCGGCTGCAATGATGGTGCGGAGGTATTGTTCTGCTTCCACTAATTCCTGCGGAAACACCAGCGTATTCACTGTTACATAACCCTTAACACCCCGTCGATGCAAAAACGCCATCAACTCTGGCAAATCAGCTTCTGTAAAGTTGTGCGCCCGCATCCGCGCATTAAACCGATCGAGTCCAAAATAGATGGCATCTGCTCCATTTTCAACAGCAGCTTTGGCACAATCCCAATGGCCCGCAGGTGCTAATAACTCAGGACGCTTCAGAGCAGGCAATCCAGTTGGAATTGGGTTAAGCGGCGCAATCATAACAAGCAGGGTTAGAGAGGACGATCGATCCAATAGCTATGATACTGCGATCGCTCAGAGGATGGGGGAGGAAGGAGATGACCAGGCCTTCTGGAGATTGAATCATCGCGACAAGAACCACAGCAGTTAAAATGGCGACAGATGCGATCGGAGAAATCATTATGCGTTGCGGGTTCGTGCGCTACGGATTATGGAGTATCACAGGGGTTTTGGCTGCTTTTCCCGTGCTCGCTCACAACGTGGAAGTGGTTGGGGACGTAGCGGGAACCTGGCATATTGAACCTGATCATAGCCCTAAGGCTGGGGAACCTGCTCAAGTCTGGATTGCGTTAACTCGTCAAGGTGGAATCATCTTGCCGTTAGAGCAAGCAGACTGCTCGTTAAGCCTCTACAATGCCCCTCGAACGCCGGGAGATCAGCCCATTCTGCAACCTCCCTTGAAGGCGATTGCAGCAGAGCAGTATCAAGGCATTCCCGGCGCAACGGTTACCTTTCCCAAAACGGGCCTCTACCAGTTCAATTTAGATTGCCGTCCCAAAACTGCGGGGGATTTCCAGCCGTTTCAAATGACCTATGACGTGACGGTTGCTTCAGGTGCATCGGTGTCCACTGCGGTTCCTCCAGACCTTGCAACTCCTGAGACCACAGCTGTGGAAACCACACCATCTCCTCTCTCCAATGGAAAAGCTGACGCTTCTCCCCAAGCCACAGTCTCTCCAACTCCGACCGCCGCTTCAAACGATCCTGCCAATCAGTTTGCTTTACCCTGGGCGATCGCGGGCGGCATTATTGCAGTTCCCCTAGCTTTAGGCATCGGTCGCTTGTTAACAAAATGATAATTACGACTCCTCGATTATGGCTACGTCCCTGTCAACTTATGCATGAACTAGTCGCTGTTTGAGCAGTGTAAACCGCTGATGATCTTTCACCTGCCGTACGGCCATTGCCATTGCCTGCTGCGATCCGACAAAAATGGCGAGTTGCTTGGCGCGGGTCAGTCCGGTATAGATGAGATTGCGGGAGAGCAATAGGTAATGCTGCATATAAATGGGGAGAATCACCACCGGAAATTCGCCCCCCTGGGATTTGTGAATGCTAATACACCAAGCCAGGTTAATTTCATTCAAATCAGCAGAATCATAGACAACCGATCGATCGCCATACTGAACTGTCACCGCCTGCTCCTCCAAATCAATTTCACTCACTGTTCCCAGGTCACCATTAAAGACCTCTCGGTTGTAATCATTAACTTGTTGAATAACGCGATCGCCAATGCGTAACGTCATGCCACCTCGTACGAGTTCTGGCTGACTGTACTTGATCGGATTCACCAAATCTTGCAAGACTTTATTCAAATTGCGAGTGCCAATTTCGCCACGGGTCATAGGACAAAGAACCTGGACATCCTGCTGCACATTAAATCCTAAATCTGGAATCAGCTCGGTCAGCAAATCGCGAATTGCAGGCACGCCATTCTCTGGTTTCGGAGCCGCCAACCAGAGACAATCGGACTCAGGGCTGCCAGAAACAGGCTCTAACTTTGGCAGACGCCCCTGATTGATAGTGTGAGCATGGGTAATAATTTGGCTTTGCTGCGCCTGTCGAAACACCTGAGTCAGTCGCACCACCGGAACCTGCTCAGAGTGAATCAAATCCTGCAAAACTGCTCCAGGTCCGACACTAGGCAATTGATTAATATCCCCAACAAATAAAAGCTGCGCGGTCGGTGGAGTGGCTTTCAAGAGAGAATGGGCCAAAAACAAATCGAGCATGGAGGCTTCATCAATAATGATGGCATCTGCCTCGATCGGATTTTCCTGATCGCGTTTGAATCGCATCTCCTTCGGATCAAATTCCAGCAGGCGGTGGATGGTTTTCGCCTCTTGACCCGTCATTTCACTCAGACGCTGAGCCGCACGGCCAGTTGGAGCAGCAAGGACGATCGTTTTTCCCATCGCTTTCCAGAGGGTGACGATCGTACGGGTCGTAAAGGTTTTGCCGCAGCCCGGTCCGCCAGTGAGAATTGCGACTCGCTGACTTGCTGCCACTTCAACCGCCTGTCGCTGTTGTTCTGAAAGCTGTAGCCCCGTTTTTTCAACGAAACGATCGATCCAGCGCTGCACACGCGGTAGATCGACTAATAAAGGCTCATGCAACAATAACAGCAGCTTCTCGGCCAATTTATATTCCGCTACATAAAAAGAGGGACTGTAGCAAATCACCTGCTCCGCCACTTCGCCTGTATGCAGCACCAATTCGCCATCCTGTGCCATTTTCTGCATTAGCTCTAAGGCTTGCTCAGCGCTCGGCTGATAGTCCTCTAAAGCCAACCGCTTAACCAGGCGATCGGCCAAATCGGGCTGGGGTAAGAAACAATGACCTTCCTCTCCCGCTTCGCTCAACACATGCAAAATGCCGCTGCGATAACGAAATTCAGAACCGGGATGAATGCCTAAATTACGGGCGATCGCATCAGCCGTGAGGAAGCCAATCCCATAAATATCGGTCGCGAGCTGATAGGGATTGCGAGAGACAATGTCGATCGACTCATCTCCATACTGTTTGTAAATTTTGACCGCATAGACAGTAGATACACCATGGCCCTGCAAAAACAACATCACTTCTTTGATTGCTCTCTGAGCCGCCCAAGCTTGCTGAATCATCTGCACGCGCTTATGGGCAATGCCAGGAACTTCCGAGAGGCGTTCAATCTGGTGTTCAATAATCTCCAATGTTTCTAAACCAAAATGAGTAACGATACGTTTAGCTGTGACTGGACCTACGCCTTTGATCAATCCGCTTCCCAAATATTTCTCAATGCCTGTCAAAGTTGCCGGTTTGGTTTCGTGGTATTGGGTTACCTGAAATTGCGCCCCATATTTGGGATGATCTCGCCAGTCCCCTTGAAGCTGTAACGTCTGACCGGGCTGAATTTCAGCAAAGTTACCCACGATTGTAATTAATTCTTTGGTGCGGGGGACTTTCAGCCGTGCAACCGTATAGCCTGTTTCTTCAGAGTGATAGGTCAGGCGCTCGACCACTCCCTGAAGTTGTTCTCGTTTGCTTGGTTGCTGATCCATACCAACGCACTAGCGGCCCTTTGCCCGTTGAACCTACCTGACAGGTCTAACCTGTTGAACCTTACCTGTTGGATTGTAGCAAGCCGATCGAGAAAATTGCTGATTAAGGCAGCTTCTCTGGGTCAACAGCAGCAATCTAATGCGGTAGAGTACAGGTAATCCTAATTCAGGTTTTAAGCACTCACAGAAGGAGCACCGACCAAGATGGAAAAAGGCAGATTAGAAGCGTTTAGCGATGGCGTCATTGCCATTATTATTACCATCATGGTTTTGGAAATGAAAGTGCCCCATGGTACAGAACTGGCCGCGCTACACCCGCTCATTCCAGTCTTCTTGAGTTATGTATTGAGTTATCTATATATCGGCATCTACTGGAATAATCATCACCATCTGTTTCAAGTTGTGCAGCAGGTCAATGGTTCCGTTCTCTGGGCAAATTTACATTTACTATTCTGGTTGTCACTTCTCCCCTTTGTCACAGGATGGATGGGTGAGAACAATTTTTCGACTACGCCTGTGGCACTTTATGGAGTTGTCCTATTTTTAGCTGCACTTGCCTATCTCATCTTGGTTCGCACGCTGATTACGCACCATGGTCAGGCTTCGACTTTGGCCAGTGCAATTGGTCGAGATGTGAAGGGCAAAATATCGCTTGTAATCTATGCAATAGCCGTTCCGTTTTCCTTCGTAAATTCGTGGGTTGCATATGCGTTATATATTCTCGTCGCAGGGCTTTGGCTCATTCCTGATCGCCGAATTGAAAGACATTTAACCGATCGCCGCCCCTAAAAGAAACCAACATAGAAAATGCTGTCATCATCTTAAACAGCATCAGTCTATGTACGAAATGCCGTCAAGCGACGCAAGAATCGGTAGCCACGACGAACAAAATTAAGAACAAAATAGGGAATTCGCAATCGCAATGGACATAAAAAAGGACGATATAGCCAGTAATAGGCTTTCTTCAAATCATCCCAAGCAGAACAGGCGTCTTGATGCAGAAAATCTGATACATCCACAACGAGTCCTCTGCCTTCATGCATCATGACATTACGGCCATGCACAT
The DNA here is from genome assembly GCA_002796835.1 of Elainella saxicola E1. Classification (GTDB taxonomy): domain Bacteria; phylum Cyanobacteriota; class Cyanobacteriia; order Elainellales; family Elainellaceae; genus Elainella; species Elainella saxicola. The sequence goes on from LUGL01000041.1 coordinate 17,960, forward strand.
CATGGGGATGCAACCCACAGTTGCGTGCATAGGCTAGAGCTTGGTCAATGTCCTGAATGACCTGTCGAGGAATGGGCGATCCCAAATACATGCAATCGTAGAGCGTTTTTCCATATAACCGTTTAAGGACCAGAAAATTCTCACCTGCGTATAAGCATTCAGAAAAAGCCGGATGAGAACCCAAGCGCCGATAAACTTCCACCTCCTCTGCTAAGCCCGGTCTTCCTGGTGCATAAATTTTAATGACCTGATCAGGATAGTCAGGATGACAAAACACAGCCGCATAATTTCCCACACCGAGCAATTGCCAAGGATGCGACAGTTGACGGACCACAACTGGATCGTGGGGATCTAGGCTTTCAATTTGGAGGTGAGGTAACAACTCCTGACGGATACTCTCAATGAGTTGGTTCATGGCTGAATGAGAGTTTGTACAGAACAAAATACCCAGCAGATAGTACGAGCATCTCACTCGCGTGGGCACTTTTCCGCACCGAAATTGAGAATTTCTTCAATAGAAATTTTCTTAGGACTCGATCGAAGTACCCTCATCTATTGTAGAAAGATCCACCCAAAATGGGGAGTCAGCACCAAGAATTGTGAGGCGATCGTGCGCTTTTCGTTATGAGTCTGGTAGAATATGCCGTCATTTCTGTTCAAGTTGCTATAATTTAGCGAAAATCCAGCTAAACCGGAGCAGCTAGAAACCTCTTGAGGACAAAGTATGTACTTCCAGTTACATCCGTCGAGGGTATTGAGTGTTGTGATTAGTGCTACGTTGCCGATCATATTAGCAGCCCCCTCTAGTGCTCAACTTGGAATAGCAGCTTTCAGCCATACTCCTCTATTGGCCCAGACCAACTTCCCCGAATTTGACTACGAGAATTATGATTTTTGGGTTGACCAGTGTTTCACCCTCACCGAGCAACAGCAATATGCAGAAGCACTGACGGCTTGTGAAAAAGCTATTGTGTTGAAACCTAAAAAGGACAATTCTGAAATTTGGATGGCACGCAGCCAAAATTTGTTCCAGCTCGGCAGATATGCAGAGACGATCGTTTCCATCAATCAAGTGATTGCGGCTTCTCCGCGACATTCAGGAGCAATGGCTTATCAATGTGCCGCCCTATTTCAGCTTCAGCAATATGGCAGTGCGATCGATCATTGTGAACAAGCATTACAAACCGATGGGGATTGGGGCAATGTTGCACCTGAATTTGCCTGGTACTATCATGGACTCACCTTACATGCAATCGGACGATTAGAAACAGCCCTGACTTCCTTCAGTCAGGCAGTACGGTTGAATCCTGAAGACAAACTTGCTAGAGCAGAATGTTTGAGTACGGCGCTAGAAATCAACTCCACCGATGCCAGCATTTGCGATCCGCAAGCTCCTATCGTCGCCGATTCCAGCGATCCGTCATCTCAGCCGTCACCTCAGCCGTCATCCCAAACATCACCTCAGTTATCACCTGCTTCATCATCTGCATCCCCTGAGGCAACGTTTCAGCAAGTGATTCGAATGAGTGAACAGGCTTTAGCGATCGATCCGAGTCGCCCAGAAATTTGGTTTCAGCAAGGATTGGCGTTAGAACAATTGGGGCAATATGAACGGGCTTTAACTGCTTTCGATCGGGCATTACAGTTACAAAATACCAGTTCCTTAACACTGGCGCATCGCTGTGCTGTCCTCAATTTATTAGAACGCTATGAACCTGCCTTAGAATCTTGTAACCAGGCTTTTCAGGCCGATCAACGCTGGGGTAGTCTGGGCGTGGCTTATGGGCTCACTCAGCAGAGTTTAGCTCTAATGGGTTTGGGAAGTTTAGACGAAGCGCTGGCCGCGATCGATCAGGCTGTGGCACTGGAGTCACCTTACCAGGCAGTTGCTCTGACTCAGCGCAGCAATGTGCTGTCCGCGATGGGTCGCTATGATGAGGCAATTGCAACCGCACAATCTGCGATCGATCTAGATCCTGGTCCAGCAGGTGCAGCGACCCAGGAATCGAGCAACAATTCAGATCCTGCGGCTACAACAGAACAGGAACCGAACGATCATCCGGATCCTGCTGATGCGTCTGCTTTAAATAGTCAGGCTGTGAGCTATTGGCTGAGAGGAGAATCATCTGATTATGAGAAAGCGAATACCATCATTCAAACAGCCCTGGCAAGCTATAAGCAACCGCAGGTACTCCAGGAAACATTTGAGAGCACCACTTACGTAGAACCTTTAGCGCTACGGTTGCGAGGTCAAATCCTGGCTCAGTTTAATCAAGGTCGCATCTTCTCATCCTTGGGCCATCGAGATCAGGCGATCGCAGCTTATGATCAGGCCCTCGATCTCTATAATCAGGCCAATCAGCACGGTATTTCAACATTGAGTAACCCTCTATTTGCTGAGCTGTTGTTGAATCAGGGGGCTGTCTATCTGGATTTCTATCCCAATTTGGCGGCACAATCATTTGAAAAGGCCGTCAATCTGGATCCGGCTCGGTTTGAAGCCTGGTATAACTGGGCGCTAGCGTTAACTCGTCTAGAGGAGTATGATCGGGCAACCAGGGCTTACGATCAGGCAGAACAGCTCAAGCCCAATACTGCTGCAGTGCAAGCAGGACGGCTACAAATTATGCTGGGTCGAGCTAGTGTGCTGGCGCAGAAAGGGAAGACTCAAGATGCCATGGCGCTCTATGATCAGGTATTAGCGATCGATCCAACCAACGAAACCGCACAGCAGCAGTTACAACAGTTGATTCAGTCTTCAGTGAGCACGGGGCGGTAATTCGATCGGTTCAGGATCGCCGATCGGAGAAGGGGCCGCCTGATCGCTGGGCTGAGAAGCTGAGTTGCCTGCTGCTCCAGAAGGCGCGTTAGCTGGTTGTGAGGTGGTTGGCGTGGACGAAGCGGCTGACTTAGCTTGGTTGGGATCGGGTACTTCAACGGTTTGAACAACGACGGACTGTTCTTGCTGCTCCCCCATCGCGCTTGTTGCTCGCAGCGTAATCGTTTGCGTTCCGGGTGAATTCAGCACAAAATTCATTGAGCCTTGAGGCTGCACTTCTCCAGGGGCAGGCAGCAGCTCGACTTTTGTACCTGCACCTCCTTCAACCTGCCAGGACAGGGCGATCGCAGGAGCATTGGCTCGACGATTAAACAAATAGGTCTGTTTTGGATTCTGCTTAGCGTTCTGACCATTCACTTGAAATGAGAGAATACGCACCGGTTTGGCAACCACTTTAATCGGCTCTGTTTGTTTGACGATTTCTGTAGGGCTCTCTTTTGCTGCACTCTCTTTTGTCACACTCTCTTCTACAGAGCCTTCCTGTCGAACTCGCAGAATCAGTTTGAAAATATAATCGCCTGCTTTCTGAACGTCAGTCGGTACATTGGCACAGATCAATTCAGTTCCTGGCGTACAAAATGCCTGCAACTCAGGCGGTACTGCACCGTTGAGCATGGGATATCGCTTCAGTTCACCCTGGGCCTTGCCATCTGGTGATAGGGTAACTAATTGCAGTTCCTCGATCCGATTCGCATTGGCAATTTGCCAGTTCAGCCGCACCAGGCCAGTTGTGTTTGGCATCTCATCATAGATCAAGCGATCGGACGCAAATTTCATAATCTTCGGGTCTTGATTCGGTCTGATCACGATCGTATCGGTGGTTTGACTGGTCGCAGGTTGATCAGCATTCGATCGGCGAAACACTTGGAGCTGAAAGGTATAGTTGCCTGGTTCGCGGGTGGGCGTAATAATTCCCTGACACACTAATGTTTTTGTGGGCACCATCTCCCGCGCTAGATAAGGATAGGGAATCTTTAAAAACCGATGCGTTTGATCCAGTTTGAGCCGAATCCCGTTCTGGAATGGTTCTTCTGGAGTTTCCGTACAAAAATTATCGGCTTTGTCTTCTTGCAGCAGATGCGAAGGCAATGACCCAGAGAATTCAGGACGATTAAAAAAATAGCTTTTACGGTAAGTTTCAACGTTATTTTCCAACCGAATCACCGTCAGTTTATCAATCTGTTCCAGGCGATTCACCCGCCAATTTAACCGGATCGGTTCCTTCCCTTCTTGATAATCTCGACCAATTTGATCCGGAGCAAAGGTCAGAACTTCTGGAGCTGGCAAGGGTTGAGGTCGATTCAGCCAGAGATACAGCAATAGGCCAACCAGCCCCAACAACGGCAGCAGCAGCAATAACCAGAGCAGTTTTGATACCCACCAGGGACGCGGCAACCAAACGATCGTACCCTGTGGCAGCAGTTGCGGGACAGGCGTCAAGGTTGTTTCGGTTACATCCTCTGAGCCAATCTCGATTTGTTCCTGTAAGCCAATTTCAAACTGAAACTTGATTTCTTTGCCTTTGAGCGGACGCTTCCACCAGCGTTGGGGCTTGGCATGCAGCACGATCGATTGACTGTCTCCAGGCGCGAGCAGCAGAGAGCTGGGTGAAAAGAGATACCGAAACAGACGATCGGCATCAGTCCCCGCTGGTACTAGATGGCGTTGGAGATTGCCCAGATTGGTGATCTGTAAATCAAACTGGTTGGGATCTTCCGGAATGCGCCGCACTGTTGGCGATAAGACGGCATCGAGTCGAGGATCGGGCAACAGATGCAAATAGACGACATCGAGCAAGATCAGATCTTCCCGGTTGCGGGATGTGAGTTGAAGCGTCGGGAAGTAGTTTCCGGCTAGCGTATGCGGCGGTGGATGGATTTCAAGAACGATTTCTCCAGTTGATTCTGGATTAAGCTGCAATCCTTCAGTTTCTTGAATCACCCCAAACCGTTCAACCGCACTTTCGGGATAGTGAATGGTAGCCCAGTCCTTTGGCAAATCTGGACAGGTGAGGTAAAAGCGATCGGTCAATTTCGATCGATTTTCTACCTTGACTGTCACTGTAAACGTTTCGCCTGCATTGAGGGCATGGGGCTGCGTTGAAGTCGTGATCGGCTCCAGCGAAAATCCCGGATCTAAATCAATTTCGAGATCCTGCTCCGATGGCATTAGCTGCAACTGCATCGGACGGCGCAGGGAATTGGGATACTGCAAGGCTTCAACAACGATCGTATAGTTATACAAACCGGCTGTTGCTTGCATAGGGACTTCAAAACTGAGCGTAATTTCGCACAGCTCTCCCTGCAGGATTTTGACGGGTGGATTGCGATTAAAGGTATACCAGTTTAAGAGGGCTTCTGACTTGTGATCGGACGTTTCTAGCCAGAAGTTGACCGATGCTTCTGCCGCTTCACCCGTATTGCGAATTTTGAAAGTTCGTTGCGTAATCGTACCCCGCTTCACCTGAGGGCTGGCCTCTGTGGCCCCATCTTCAATCAGCAATGGCGGAGTGCTTTGTATCATCTAGAACCCTCTTGAGGAACCCGGATTCGATAAGCGTAAACTTGATGATCGGCAGCTGCAGCCGTCAAAATTAAGCTCTGTTCAGCCGATTGAATATCCACGCCATAGAGCGGAACATTTAGCCGATCGAGTGTTTTTGCGTTCTGCCAATCGGAAGCTCGTTGACCTTGCTCAAGTCGCCACAACTCAACCTGACCATGATCGCCAACGCTCGCTAAGTATACTCCATTCTGCGTGATTGCAACCGATCGCACCGGTTTTCCGTCCTGTCCTTGCCATCGATCCAGAATAGGCACCTGACAGAGGTTTGTAATCAAGCGCTTGCGACTAGCTATCCCAGTTTCAATGAATTGAAAATCTGTATCTTCTACAATTCCACATTGTCGTTTGGCTAAATTCCAGGTTGTGATATTACCCTGATTATCGGCGGTGACCAGGAGTTGATTGGCGATCGCAAGGCTCTCAATATACTGATACTGCCCTGCTGAGGCTGAAGGCGGCACAGACTGCATCTGATAAATTTGGTGATTCGCCCAATCCCAAAATACAAGCTGATTAAACTGTCCCGCAAAACCAATCCAGGAGGTGCCCGGTCGTGGCTGATAGGTCGTCAGGGCTGCAATGCTGAAGCTAACTGGATTCGGAACTAACCGCAGCAGAGGTTGCTTACCTGGCTGAGCCAAATCCCATTGTCTGATTTGACCACTGCCATGTCCGCTAAACAAATAGCGCGAATCTGGAGAAAACGCTAAATCGAACACCCGATCGTTATCGGAAAACAGCGTTTGTTGCGGCTGGTTGCCCAGCACATCCCAGAGTTGGATCGTTCCATTTTCCAAGCCTGCTGCAATCACATTATTATCCGCTGGCTTTAAGCGAATCACCCGCACCGCTTTGCCTAAATCAGTCGCGATCGGCTCTTCATATTTGAGGCGATGAGCCCAATTTCTAAACCAGTTATTATCAACCTGCCAGCGCAGAATCGACTGATCGCTAGACCCACTAAATACCGTACTGGCGTTGCCATCCAATCGCACCGAGTTCACAGACGCCCGATGTTTCGGCAAGAGCAGCAAATACCACAGCAACCCTAAGAACAGCAGCAATCCCAGCAGCCCCAGCAACCAGTTAGGAATTTTTGAGAAAATGGTCAAACTCAAGGTTTGCCGATCGGGTACGGCACGGGTGCGGTGGCTATAGTCGCTGACATCTGGCTCATACACCTCTGCAACCAGATCAAATTGAAACTGACGTTTGCCGCCCAACCAATGCCGGGGCTTATTCACAGTCACCCAACAAGTTTCGATCGCCCCTGGTGCTAAAACCACAGGTTCCGGCAATTCCAGCCCAAGCGTTTGCCGATCGGCCTCTGATGCAGTAATGTTGACCTGCTGCGTTAAGTGGCTCGTATTTTGCAACTCAATTTGATAATCGGCCCCTTGATGATCTGCGCCGCTGGCCTGAGATTGAGATGAATCCTTCGCTGGAATTTGCTGATGGCTGGGTATACAGCTAAACTCCACCATACCGAGAGGCAAGATCTCCAAGCTGCCCTTCACCGCTGCCGGGATCGGTCCTTTCAAGGCTGGAAAGGCTTGAATTGTAAAGGGATATTCTTGACTTAACAGAGTTGGATCGAACGGCACCTGGCAGAAAAATCGGGCTTTGGTCGGATAGTTAGGATCCACTCGAATCGTTTGTTCCGCGTTTTCCATCCAGGCTTCTAAGCCGGTACAAACTAGTCGCGCTTCTACGGTACTGGCACTGTAATTGGACAGCAATACGGGGATTTCAACCTGATCGCCCGGAGTTCCCTTAAATGCTTGAGTTGGCAGGCTCAACACCAGAGATTGCTTGGGTTTGTGAATCGTCAGGTGTAGCTTCTGAGTGACGAATAGGTTGCGATGCTCGATCGAGAACACTCGCAATAGAAGTTCAATCGTAGTTTCATAGACGGGAATAGGAGAGCGAACGATCGCAACTTGAAAGGTGGTACTTGCCCCTGGGGGTTTCTTCGTACAAATCTCAGGTTCTACTCGATACCATTCATTGATTGCATCCGCCGCCACTCCAGGTGTGGAAAGTTCAACTTGAAAGCTAGCGAAATTTTCACTGGCATTGGTAACAGTCACCGCAAAGGCATTGTCGCCCACCTCAGTCGTGGCAGCACCATCTAATTTGGGAGTGAGAACAAGATTTCTGCGCGTAACCTCTGCTTTGACTCGATTCACCACCGCCCAAACTCCCTCATATGATTAAAAATTTATTACTCATCCGTTTCGTCTGGATGAATCGACCATCGAGTCAAGCGGATCAACTGCTGCCGCTGCCAGAAAAAATGGAGCAGATTAATACCGAATTCCTGAGCTGTCCGGATTTCATTACGTCCTAGCGATCGTCCATCTGCTACTCCCCAAGTCGCGGCCAAGTCTCCTTGTAGCAAAACAATACTGCCTTGATTGTAAAGCTGAAGAGAATCGATCGACATATCTGCCAGCGAACCAAATAAAAATGGCGTGCGACGTAGTGGATGAGTGCGATCGAGGTCTTGCCAGTCTAAGCAAGAAACGTTTTGCGATTCAGACAGGAGATTGCCAATCACTTGCTGAATTTGATCCAGCATGGGCTCATCAGGGGGCGCTTCGATCATCAGTCCGCCACCCTGCTGTAAATACAATTGCAATGCCTCTCGCTCTGCTGGCGTGAATTGAAGCAGCAATTTACCATCCGGCAAAAACAGAAAATCACAGACGGTGGAACCTGCAAGTAAATGAATGGGTTCGGCTAAATTGCCGCGAAAGGTGGGATAGAGGCTATCTAAACTATGCAACAGCTCTGCGATATTTTCACGGCTGCGTTGATAGAGGGTATGGGTAGACAGATCGGCGTTGTCCGATTGACTCGATTGCAGCAGACCAATCTGCACGGTTGTCCGAGGACGAATGCTGGCCTGTAAGCGATACCGGAAGTCAAGTTGATTGGGTTGGGGCGCAAAAAACTGGACTGGCTGTGATAACCGCACGGGATCGGTGAGCAGAATCCGGCACAGCTCGACCTGCCTGCCATTCGGCGGCTCGGTGATTTGATCAAACCGAAACCATTCCCGCATCGTTTCCCGGGAATGCTGACTCGGTGGATCCGTGGGTTCTGCATAGCTCACCACGATATAAATTGTCAGAGAACCGCCGCTAGGAGGTCGGGCTTCAATCCGATAGGTGCGATCGGGCGCAGCATCCACCACAATTGGATTCCCTTCTCGATCGATCGCCATGCCAGGTTGAATTTCAAGCCAGCGCGCATCGCGAAACCGAGCCTCTACCTGTTCTGGAGCTGGAATTACCCGCACGCCCAAGCCGCAAACAATTCCTTCCTGATTAACAGACTGATATTGCAGATTCTGCCGCCGCCGCTGGTAGTCTTCTGCCACAAGCCAACGATGGGCATTCATCATCAAACCGTCATAGACATGCAACCGCTCAAGCGGATCGGGCGATGGAGAAGAAGAGACTGATGGAGAAGAAGAGATCACAGCTTAGTTCAGCAGTTAATTTTGCCGATCATTCTAGCGGAGCTTTCCAAAAAAGTAGCATTTCTCAATTTTGTTTAAAGACAGATCTGCGATCGTTCTACAGTCCGCCACTTCAACAGTCGCTCTATTTCGATTCCAATTTCTGGTAACGCGAAGGGAATTAGCCTCCCTGCCGAAAGCTGAACCCTAGACTGACATATCCCTTTGTCCAGATCACGATACACCCATAGCTGCTTTGCCGAAATATCAATCACTCAATATTCTTGAATACCTTTCCGAGCATATAACCCTATCTTTTCGCCTAAACCATAGGCAAGTGTTGAAGTTGACACCTCAATTACCCAGTAAATATCTTCTGGCTCAGGGTGGCGCGCATCGTACCGAGACTCTGGCGGAATTGCAATACAAATATCTGGCTGCGGCTCACTTCCATCCGCGAGTGTAATCGGGGCAGTCGTAAATACGACCGCTCGATCGCCCAACATTTCCACTTAATAGCGAGCGCCCCTCAGCTCAGATATCAAACGATCGCCCCTCACCCCAAATCCGATCGCACTTCTGTATCCTGACGATCGCACATATAGCACTGGCAATCGCACTACCAAATTACATTGACAGAATACTGCCTGATTTGATGATCTACTGTTAGAAGTGGGATGTTCTCAACTTGACTTTGAGCAATCAGGAGACGATCAAACGGATCTCGATGATGGTCAGGAAGTGCAGCGATTTGTAGAACATGTTGTATCTGAACATTCAGACTGATGAATTGATTTGAGGCAAGTCGAGATGGGATATAAGTTTCGGGTGGTTCTGGTAGGATCAGTTTTCCTATACGCTCCTTGATGATGATCTCCCAGGCACTGATAACGCTGACGTAGATTGCATTACTCTGATCGGCAATAATTGCTTTCGCAGTGTTGGAAAGTTGGGGATCATCTACTACCCACCATAGAAAAGCATGGGTATCCAAAAGAACATTCATACCGTGGGGAGATTGGAGTTGAGAAAGTCATTCAGAATAGTGTCTGGGAGGGGTGCGTTGAAGTCGGTTGAGATCTTGACTTTCCCTTTATCTTGCCCAGGAATGCGGAGTTGGTTAGGCGTTTGCACAGGGACAAGCCGCGCGATCGCAACTCCGTTTTGAGCCAGAAGAATTTCTTCCCCTGCCTGAACCCGATGAATGAGTTCGGTGAGTTGATCGGGGGTTTCAGGGATATTGCTCGTAGTAGCCATGAACGACTAACTCCCTAGACGACTTCCATTCAATTATAAGTTCTGGCTGCGATCGCCTCTAGTTTTATCAATCGCCTCTCACTTCAGAAGTTGGCCGACCGCCCTCATCCCAAACCCGATCGCACCTTCCTGTTCCATCCACAATCGCACTCCTCGCCTCACCACGATCACCCCGTTCGACAAGAAGTTCGATCGTCCCTAAATTCAGATATTGAACGATCGATCGTTTCAATCATAATCGCCTCCAGCAGGCGTAGCCCGATCGCTTCTATCAACCTATTCACGATCGCTCCTCACTTCAGACGTTAGCCGATCGCTCCTCATCTAAAATCCGATCGTCTCTCTCGACCAAGCACACGATCTCATTACCATCGCGGATCATCGTTAGGAGGATGAAGCCCTGCTGCCACCCATTGTCGTCGGGCATTCTGAATAAAGGGTTCTTCACGACGTTCATCATTCAAATCTAGACGGTTACAGGTGGCTCGTCCGGTAGGAGTTTGACCAATGATTTGCAAGGCATCAGATGTCCAGATGAAGTGTTCCGACCATTGTTGTTGACGCAGATTGAACAGAGAAACTTCTGTCTCGATGTCTGGATCAATTCCTGTTACGAAGTTGTAGCGTCTTTCATTGCAACGCCGACAGGCTAAAGCAAGATTATTGAAGTCATCGCTGCCACCAAGAGATTGAGGCTGAATGTGATCGATCGAAAGTGGGGCCGAACTAAGCAATTCAGGATAGTGGCAATATTCGCAGCGAAATTGGGCACGTTGTCGAACTGCGTCATAGAGCGATTTAGCAATGCTCATTGGTGCGAGTTGCCATCACCGCATTAATATAGCTGAAAATCTCGTCAAGTTCGCCGATCGATTCTAGCTCAAGGACTTCTTCTGGGGTAAGACAATCTGCTTTCTTTTTATCAAGGAGTGTTTGCAGTCGTTCGCCCAATTCATCAGTGAATTTGAACAGGGTGAGGTTGCCCGTCTGCTGAATTTGCAGTCCTTTGGGAATGAGCGTTGAGGGTTTAAGCAGCGTTGTCATAGCTCTGGCTGAAATTCAGAATCAATGATGCGATCGTAGCAGTTTATCTTGGCTTTTTAGAGCGCGATCGCCCCACTCGACAAGAAGCCCGATCGTCCTCCCTATTTCATCCACGATCGCACTCCTTCACCAAGAAACCCAATCGCCCCACTCAACAAGAAGCCCGATCGTCCTTTTCCCATTCCACCACGATCGCACTTATTGATCAGTGCAATGCGATCGCTGCGTGGCAACCATGCTCTACCTGAAACGATTTCAGCTTCTCGCCGGAAGCACCGAGAAAGTGATGTCTGGCAACGCCGATTTTGGGAACACACGATTCGGGATGAGCGGGATTTACAACGGCATTTGGATTATATCCATTTCAATCCGGTGAAGCATTGGTTGGTGTCTTGCCCGCATTTGTGGGAATTTTCCAGTTTCCACAAGTAGGTGAGGCAGGGTAAGTATTCAGACGATTAGGGCTGCGTTTGTGAGGGAAGACAGCCGATAATCCCAGATTTTGAGGAGATGACGGGGTTGATGGGGGAGTAGGGTGGGCATTGCCGATACCTGTGTTGTGTTATCAATTCCCTATCACAATGCCCACTCTACAAGATCGGCGATCGCACTATACCCAAATCGTAAAGCAATTAGATTCAGAAGGGCCTCTCTACTCTGCTGACCATTTATTACAGTGAGCTAGTTCCCCAGGAAAAATGTCCTTTCCCCAATACTCCGCGATATGCTCAAATGGACGAAAATCATCATGTATTACCTTACCAGCACGCTTAATGACTTGTACTTTGTTACCAGCTCCCATGATGTCCCGTCGTTCCTCGGCAGTTACTCCATAGCATTCATCTGCACCACCAGGGCAACGGGAGTGATCTAAACCAATAGCATGACCAAACTCATGAGCAGATGCAGCTTGATTTGTTGTAATTTCCTGTTGATGTCGCCCAGTTGGATCGACAATTTTAGAGGTATGAGGTTTCGTCTCATTAGCACTATTTTTAAGGTTTCCTACTCCTTCATCCTTACTTGCATTTGAACGCCCGTCTTCGTTAGGGTGGATGTACATCACCATATGTTCACCACTTTCGACAACAGTGACAACAACTTTTGTACGCAGGGCTTTGATTCCTCCAATAGGGCAGTTTGGTTTGACCAAACCTTTCCCTGACCACTGCTCCTCTACAATACGTTTAAACTCAGGAGCAAATTCCTGACGAATTTTCTCAGATGCCTTTTTGGCTTCCTTCTCCCACTCTGGGGTTCCAGGAAGTGCGATGCCTATTTTAACTGGAGCAAGCTCGAACTTAACACGAAAGAACAGGGTGATACTTTGAGTAGAAGGATCAACAGCACCATCGAATTGCCTTCCTAGCTCATCCGCCTTAAAATAACGAGCATTTTGGGGAGCACCTAGAAAGCTTATTATGTTGGCAATCTGATCAGTTGGGAGAGCGGACAGCTCAGCATTACGGGCAGTAGCAAAACTCAGCCATTGAGTTCCCATCGCTTTAACTGCACGCATTGCTGTAATCAATCTCGGACCACCGACAAACCCACCAGCCTCCTCATCGTTACGAACTTCTGAGGGCAAAGATAGCAACTGGGGGAGAAGATTAAACATTGCATAACCTTGAATAGCTGCTAAGGCATCTTCGTTTTCCTTCTTACATTGAATAGGTTGTACTACTTGAGACGACTGCTGCACCACATGGGTTAACTCATGGGCAGTCAACGCATCCTTTGCAGGGGTTTTCCCTGGACCGAAGTAAACATCTTGCTTGTGGGTAAATGCTTGAGCATTCAAATCTCGATTCATCTGCACCGCTTCCCTACCCGTATGCACTCGCACCTGACTGAAGTCAGTACCAAACCTCGGCTCCATGAACGATCGCACATCATCCGGCAGCGGACTTCCTCCACCTTTACTATTATTCAATTGCCTCTCGATCGATCCTCCCGCCTCTAAACTACCATTGGGCGATCGTTGTAAAGCAGGTTTCATCTGTAGATCTTCTTCCTCCGGCATATCCTCACGCTGAATGCTGCCCAAGGATTTCGTTTGGATCTCCTCTTCTTCGGGTATCTCCTCTCTTTGGATAGAATCGATCGATTTCATCTGGAGATCTTCCTCTTCTTCGGGTATCTCCTCACGCTGAATAGAATCGATCGGTTTTGTCTGAAGCTCTTCTTCCGGCGGCATCTCCTCTCGCTGAATACTGCCAATCACCTTAGTCTGCACCTCCTCTTCTTCCGGCATCGCTTCCCGCTGCACAAGTGGCGTAATCGAAGCAGCTAAGGGTTTGGTTTGCACTTCCTCTTCCTCTGGAGCCGTTTCCCGCTGCACAGGTTGCTGAACCGCAGTATCCGGCATACTCATCACCTGATCGGCCACCCGATCGGCTTCCTGCTCATAGACATCATTCGGTGCACCGACGGTCAGCTTTGGCTGCACCCCAAACATGCGGTTATAGTCCGGGTTGCGGCGCGGCAGTGGCTCATGGTCGGGTGTGGCGGCGGGCGATCGTTGAGCTTCAGGGGTGGGAAAGGGACGCGATCGAAACATGCCCGTGCTGAAGGGAATCGGAGCAGACGAGGCAGCAGGCTTTTTCTGAAACTGACCAGTGAATTTCATGGTGTCCTGGGGGGAAGAGGACTGGGAAAATTAAGGTAATCTCGATCGAATTTTGGCACAAAAATTACAGAATGCAATCCGTATATTAAGAGTGGCTTAAACTTCAGGTTCAATAAGCTGAACGACATTTAGTTTGCATCATCAAGCTGCGATCAGAGCATTGCCTTTGTTCTTCACTTTGCGTTTCCACTGAATCACCAGTTCCCCTTGATTGAGTAATCTGTCGAGCAAGGAGTGAAGTTCCTCCACCGATTGAAATAAACGATGCGCAATAAACTCTTTGCACGAATGCCACACCAACTCAATTAAGTTGAAATCTGGACTGTAAGGCGGCAAAAACAGCAGTTGCAGATTGGGGCATTCGACTGCCAGTTGTTCGAGCATGGCCTGTTTTTTGTGATAGCTGGCATTGTCAAGCACCACCAAAATT
>LUGL01000042.1 GCA_002796835.1 Elainella saxicola E1
TTTGGATTTCTTTCATGCCACTCAGTATCTCGACAAAGTGGCTAAAGCCATCCATCCCCGCAATCCTAAACATCAAAAAAACTGGATGGATGAGCATTGTCATCTGCTGAAGCACGAGGTTGGTGCAGCCCAACGACTGTTGGCAGAAATGGAAACTATCGTGCCGAAGCGGGTGAGTCAATCAGTGCAAAAGGGATTACAAGATGCTATCACTTACTTTCGCAATCACCACCATCAGATGCACTATGCCGAGGCGATTGCCGCTCATTTACCCATTGGCTCAGGAGTTACCGAAGCGGGATGTAAAATCATTGTCAAAGCACGTCTGTGTGGTTCTGGTATGAAATGGAAAGAACATGGAGCAGGGATTGTTTTGAGTTTGCGAACCTTGAGTTACAGTCAAGGACGATGGCAACAATTTTGGTCAAAGATTAATCGCTACGGCTTCGCTTTTGCAGAATAGCTACATCAAATTTTAGTCATACCCACTGTGACCGAGGTTGCTCCTGACCTGTATCGTATCTCTATCTATGTTTCAGAGATCGATCTTCAGTTCAATCAGTTTCTCATTCGAGATGACGAACCCCTTCTGTTTCATACTGGACACCGAGTCATGTTTCCCCTCGTTCGGGATGCCGTGGCAAGTGTCATTGATCCATCAAGTATCCGCTGGTTAGGTTTCAGCCATTTTGAGGCGGATGAATGCGGCTCACTGAATGAATGGCTTCAGATAGCCCCCGCTGCTGAACCCGTTTGTAGCATGATCGGGGCACTCGTTAGCGTCAATGACTTTGCCGATCGCCCAGCAAAAGGAATGGCTGATGGGGAAGTTCTCCAGACGGGCAAGTACCGCTTTCGCCTGCTCCATACGCCCCATGTGCCGCACTGTTGGGATGCAGGGCTGCTGTTTGAAGAAGAGACCCAAACTCTGCTTTGTTCTGACCTGTTTCACCAAAGTGGAGAGGTCGAAGCGCTGACGGAATCCAGCATCATGGAACGGGTGCGTCAGACATTGGTTGATTATCAAGCGGGTCCTTTCGCCAATTACATGCCCTATACCCAGCACAGTGAACAAATCCTATACCGGCTCGCTGATCTTCAGCCTAAGACGATCGCCGCGATGCATGGCTCGACTTTCACGGGCAATGGAGAACAAGCCTTGCGGGATTTAGCAACAGTAATGCGTAAGGTTTTGGTCAATTAAGTGGATAGGGGCGATCGCTGAAGGGGGGAAATCAAAGGGAACGCGCTGGGTCTCCCTCCTACGTTAATCAAACCTATAGGCGATCGCACTCAAGACTAGCTGGCTTGTTTTACCAAGAATGTGAAAGGACATTTTAACCACTTCAGAAACTTTAGTCCGGCAAAACTATCTTGAAATCCTCAAACAGAATCTCGCATCCTGCTCCCTGAGGTGAGGCTGCCATCAAGCCAACTTGTATGGTTTCGGTTTGTGTCAAGTGTGCTAATCGCAGCATTTGATAGTCTTCGCCATTCAAGGAATATTGAATTTCGATCGCCGCTGCTCGACGTTGCACGCGGAACCACAGTGACGGTGGCGGTTGCAGGATCGGAACCACGGACCAGTCTGAGAAGTCGTGCGTGACCACGGCACTCACGTTCTGGATGTCTTCCACAAATTCAATGCCGCATTTCAGCCAGGTCATTTCATTCTCCCGTACCATCACCCCTGCCTGGTCATACAGCACTCGATACTGTCCGGTAATCTTTACGTTTACTGTAAAATCACCTTGCACTGTTTGATAATAAAAGTGGCCGTTATCACGGATAAACCCGTAATGCGTCTTGCGCCAGAAATCCGTTTGGGCTCCTGTTGTGAGGTGAAGCCCATTTGCAAGAGTCTGCCACTGTGGCGGTTCGTTATACCACTGCATATTTGTCATGTTCAACCCCAAGTTGATATTGAGAACGTGATAGCAGGTGCATTCGATCCCTTGTCTGGCCGCATCCCAAGATTACCCTCTATACTCAACATTCTTATGTTGATATTTCAACGATTTTCTTCGCAGTAGTTTACATCTCCATGATCTCCAAGTATGGTATAGACCGCTTTTATGCAAAACACAAATGATACAGTCAATCGCATAAATAACCTTGAGACTTGATACTGATATTCTAAGAACTTAAGAAATTCTACCAAATTAGGTTATTAATCTGTGTTTGCTATAGTGCTATAGGTACTACATCTGATTTCTGCCTAAACTAGAATGGAAATACTTACTTTTTATAGAACCAGGTTATGGAAGCTCAAACTTACTGCTGGATCTGTAAGCAAGTTGCTGACAGTGCAGAGCATAGAGTGAAAAAAAGTGACTTAGTGAACCTTTATGGTTCTACTTCTTACAAAGGGGAAAATGCTCTCGTGCTGATTCGCGAAGGCAAAAAGTTTCCTATCCAAGGTCCTAACTCGAAGGTCGTCAAATACAAAAAGAATTTGTGCTCGAAGTGTAATAACGATTTTTCTCAACCCTTTGATAAAGCTTATGAGGCTTTTATTGAATATATTCTTAAAAATGAAGACACGATATTAAAATGCCGATTCATAGACTTTAAGAGTGTATATGGTGATCGATTTGAGCTTTTCCAACGTAATTTGTATAAGTACTTTGTCAAGAGCTTCGGCTGTAGGCTTGATAATGACGGCTACCCAATACCTGAAGATTTACCTGCCTTATTACCAAAAGAGCGCTTTAAAACACGACTGCGTATTACCTTTTCTGTAAATGAGAATTTCCTGCTTCCATCTGAAGAAATCAAAATACTAGGTAATGGGCCGCTGTTAACATTGGTTCCTATACAGGAAACTCGCCCAACTTTGATAGAAAAATGGCGTGCAAAAAAATATGGCAGAACATTACCTCTGGAATATCAGTGTTGTGAGAACTTTAAGTGGCTTTATGTCTGGTATTGGTACAATAAATTACCAGACGGAAAGCTTGGTTCTACTTGGATCGCCAACTCTCAGTACATTTATCTTGGTAGTAACGGATATTATATGGCAGCAGAAAATAAATCTCCACAACAATAATTGCTTTTGAACGGATTGAAAAATATAAAAGGACCACGGCAGGCCTTCACAAAATCCTTCCCTAGATTTGTCAACCGGATAGAGTCCATATCAGTATAGTGATTTGTAATCATCTCAGTGTCCACATCTAAATCATTATCGTCTAAAGACGTATTAACCACTACTTCGTAAGTATCCTGGTTCTCAGGATGTTTGCAAAGTCTTACTCTTAGCAAATTATCAATTGAGCGAATAAAAGCTTCGTCATCACATGATACTGCCTCCTTCAATGTATTTAAGCGAAAATGTCGATTAATTTCAAATCTTTTCATTCTTCCATTATTACTCTTGTCGTCCTTACATTCTTCCAAATCTATTTCTAGTGAATATAAGTAATCTATTATTTTTGCTTCAATTGGGATGATTTCAGAAAGAATTTTTGAATAACTAGGATGTACTGAGTCTTTGGTAACAGCGGATGCTAGAAGCCCCATCCACTTTCTAACTAGATCTTCGTTTTCTTCCAAGGACGCTTGTTCAATTAAAGGAATCAATACCTTAGGTTTGCAAATTGCTGGTTCAAGGTTTAGTTCTGCAAGGATCTCTCCAGCACCTTCTACAATTTTTGCTGCTTGCTTCACTCTCCACTGAGAATACTTCATAGCTAATAGTTCTGCCAGCCAAGAACCTATAATCTTTGCTGGGGGAACTGCTCCAGATCTAATAATTTCGCTAACTGCTGATCCTAGTCCTTCCTTAACTCCATCAGACATCGATTAGTAACTCCCTTCTAGAAGTATCAAGAGCTGTAGAAACTCCTCAAAAACTGTTATAGCTTATGTTTTTTAAAATAAAAAGTGAATTCGCAGCATTACTACCCTGCTATCTTGGAAGACCATATGCTTATATGCCTAGACGGGCATTGTAATCCGATCGCCCAATTCTCACGAAATGTTGATAAAGCAATTATTACGCTTGTGTGCGATCGAACCTCTGCACTATTTTAGTTAATCTTAAAATTTTGCCCAAGATTGATGGAAGCCCACGATCAAGCGGTTGCGAAATCGGAATACTCGCGTACAGAAGGATGGTGAAACCCGATGACAATCTCCTGTTTTGAGATGCCCATTTCCTCTAAATCCTCATCTACTTCAATATCAGTATTATTCTCCTGAAGCCAAATTTTGTCGTTTTTAATATCGAAATGGAAAATGCAGTGATGAATCCGCTTTGTTCCTCGCCAACCAACATCTAGCAGAAGATAGCGATCGTTTTCTGTATCAAAAACAAGTTCAATTTCTACTCCAGGTTCTGGATTCTCATTCATCGAGTCTGCGTAGCCTCTCAAGAGAGCTTTAATACTTTGACGATAGCGCTCTAATCTATCCATGATTGAATTTCCTCCTTGTCTGGGGCATAAACGATCAGTTTGATTGGGTATTGTTCCAGCAAATCTTGAATCAAGACTTCTCCAAATAATTCCTCATGAACATAATTTGGAACAGCTAAATAGATTGTTCGATCGGGTTCTAACCTTTGTAATGCGACCTTGTAGGGGAAAAATTGTCCAAAGGCTTGGTAAAAATCAGTGATCTTTGACGCTCTCAAAAAACTTTTGATTTCTACTGCAATTTTCTGATTCCCTTTTTGAGCAGCAATGAGCTTTTCCGCTCCTAAATCCACCTCTAATCTGAGTGTTCCAATATTAAGAGACAAGGGGTCATGGGTGATTGTCCAGCCATCTTTTTCGAGGGCATGTTTGACTGCTTCATGAAATCGATCTTTCCGAGACATACGTTAAGAGGAGAGGTAGATGATGAAGCATCAAATAGTCGAGTCATCTCATCTCTTGAATGATTGACCTTTCGGACCAAATTATAACAATTGTCCCAACTATTAGTGCTCAACCAAGTTGATAGTTTAATTTGCAACCCATCTACTACAGCATAAATTGAGTCCTTGATCGCCCCACTCCACCCTCAAAATCCGATCGCTCAATTCTCACGATTTACTAACAAACCTTTCACCACGCTTGTGTCCGATCGAACTTTCCTCTATGCTGAAAAAGCTGGACTCATTTTTGCCAGCGAGATTCGCTTAAGGCATGGCGCTGACTATGAGTGAGGCAACACCCATAATCAGCTGACCTGACAATCTGAGTAAGCAGAAGGCAGGATAGGGTTGATCTTAATCGATCAATCCCCTCGCTGGAGCAACAAGTGGTCTGGGTACCACGCCTTAAGCTTTTCTTCTCCACAAACCCCAACGTCAGCGAGGGAAAATATCATGTCTACAGAGTTCAACGAACTGCTGAAAGTTTCGCATACCGATAAATCGCAAATCTGGATAATTGGTACAAGAGAGCAAGTTTTGCATACGATCAACGAGTTTTATGTGAAACGGATCGCCACCGACCGCGTCAAATTTACGCCGATTATCCCAGCCCCATTTGAAGGCAAATACATGTCAGTCCTAGTACGTTAAAGATCGTTAGGGGTGCATCGCAATGCGCCCTCACAGAAAGTTTGTGCGTCGCGAAATTTGTTGAAATCATGATTCGCGGGCACATCTTGTCTATCCCTATGAAAAATATCAAATAAAGACCGATCGCTGCAAATTCAACCGATCACCCCCAATTCTTCCTCGCCAAGTCACCGCCGGAAAAGCAGTAGAATAAATGTTCTTTCGCAGCATCTATTGCTTGATAGCGCCCAAGCGCAAGGACTGATTTCATGACGGTTTCTCCTTCTCACACGAATCGCGATCGTTCTTCCCAGCCTGCCCATCCGCTGCTGCGGTTAATTCGCTATGGACGACCGTATCGATCGCAGATGATCTGGGCGATCGTTTGTTCAATTCTCAACAAAACCTTCGACCTTGCGCCACCTGTATTGATCGGGATTGCCGTGGATGTCGTGGTGCAGCAACAGCAGTCGATTCTGGCTCGGTTTGGTTTTGCTTCAGTCCAGCAGCAGTTCTTATTATTAGCAGTCCTGACGGTGATGATCTGGGGATTAGAATCCCTGTTTGAATATGCCTATGGGCGGTTGTGGCGCAATTTAGCTCAGACGATTCAGCATCACTTGCGACTGGATGCCTATCAGCATGTCCAGGAATTGGAGCTGGAATATTTCGAGGCTCGCAGCACGGGCAGTCTATTGGCCATTCTGAATGACGACATTAACCAACTCGAACGATTCCTCGACTTTGGGGCCAACGAAGTTTTGCAAGTCGTCACGACGGTAATTTTGATCGGCGGCGGATTTTTCATCGCAGCTCCCAATATTGCCTGGATGGCGATGTTGCCAATTCCATTTATTTTATGGGGATCGATCGCCTTCCAAAAGCTCCTGGCTCCTCGCTATGCGGACGTGCGCGAAAAAGTGGGGATGTTGAGTGCAAGGTTGGTGAATAACTTAAGCGGCATTGTCACGATCAAAAGCTTTGTCACCGAAGCCTATGAAGTAGAGCGATTGCGGCTAGAGAGCGAAGCCTATCGGCAAAGTAACCAGCGGGCGATCGCCCTCAGTGCAGCCTTTGTGCCGCTGATTCGCATCCTGATTTTGATTGGCTTCACGGCGTTGCTAGTTTACGGCGGATTGGAAGCTGCATCGGGCCGCNTTGTCGGTGGGAACTTACAGCACCATGGTGTTTATGATTCAGCGGTTGCTCTGGCCTTTAACGCGGCTGGGCGAAACGCTCGATCAATATCAGCGGGCTATGGCTTCGACGAATCGGGTGATGAATTTGCTGGATACCCCGATCGCCATTCATTCCGGCAGTTTAGCGCTTGCCAACATTAGTCCAGCTTGGCAAAATGGCCATCCGAATTCTATCGGGCATGGTCTGTTGCAGGGCGACATCTGGTTAAAGCAAGTCACCTTTGCCTACCGCGATCGACAAAGCTCGGATAATGTTATCCGTCCGCCTGTGATTAAAGAGTTGTCGCTGCATATTCCGGCAGGCAAAACAATTGCGATCGTCGGTTCAACTGGTTCCGGCAAAAGCACGCTGGTGAAGCTGCTGCTGCGGCTCTACGAAATTCAAGCGGGCGAAATTTTGCTGGATGGCGTGAACATTCGCGAATTACAATTGGCCGAATTGCGACGGGCGATCGGCTGGGTCAGTCAGGATGTCTTTCTGTTTCACGGCACGGTTCTGGAGAATATTCTTTACGGCAGTCCAACTGCGAGTTTGGCAGAGGCCATGGCTGCAGCTCAGGTGGCAGAGGCTCATGAATTCATCGAGCTGTTGCCTCAAGGCTATGACACGATCGTTGGGGAACGCGGACAAAAATTATCAGGTGGACAGCGGCAGCGCTTGGCCATTGCCAGAGCCGTCTTGAAAAATCCACCGATTCTGGTCCTGGATGAAGCCACTTCTGCGGTGGATAACGAAACGGAGGCCGCCATTCAACGATCGTTAGATCGAATCACCCAAAATCGCACGACGATCGCGATCGCCCATCGCCTTTCTACGATCCGTAATGCCGATCGAATTTATGTGATGGAGCATGGTGAATTAGTGGAGCAAGGTACCCATGAAATGCTGTTAGCTGAAGCCGGAATTTACGCCAATCTCTGGCAAATTCAAATGGGAGAGGGGCATGTCCAAACTCTATCTTAAGACCCTAGACTGCCTTATCTGAGATCACCTAGCCTGAGGGCGAGATGGTTATTCAAAACGGAAAAGGTGGATATGACGACAAACGTAACTTCTAACCAGACTTCCCAGAGTCCGCTGGCGACGAAGCAGGCCGGTTCTCCCTGGATTGGGGCGCTGCTAATTGTGCTGGGTATTGTAGCGATCGCACTTCCAGTCGCTTCGACGCTGTTTGTGGAAACCTGGGCTGCGCTGATCCTGATCTCGGCAGGTGCTGCCAAACTGGTTTATGCCTTTCAATCCCGGCAGTCGGGAGGCTTCATCTGGCAGGTGCTGCTCAGCATTCTTTATGTGGCCACTGGCGTCATGTTATTTATCAATCCCTCTACAGGGATTTTGACCCTGACCCTGTTACTGGGCAGTTTTCTCTTGACTGAAGGCGTATTTGAACTAATTCTGGCCTTCCGGGTGCGGGGTCAAGGAAATTGGCTCTGGATTTTAGGCGATGGCATCATCACGCTGTTGTTAGGAGCAATGATCTGGTTCCAATGGCCTTCAGATGCGCCCTGGGTAATTGGCACGATCGTTGGATTCAGCGTGTTGTTTACCGGCATTTCTCGCGTGATGCTGTCTTTTGGCGATCGGCCTGATCAACCTGCTTCTGCTTAACCAAGGGTTAGCCGATCGTGGTCTGAATTGCGCAAAAAAGGGGAAGGTCTTCTTCCCCTAAAGAGTTTTCATGTCAGAAATTCCACGTTTCAGATTTGTTTGAGGAGAAAATCCTTCCTAGGCAGGAAACTAATTAACAGAAGCGATGTTTAGCTTCATCCACATGTAGGTCATGCAACCCTATCTCAATTCTGTCTGGTAGAAAAATAGACCCCAATCATCTGTGGCGTGAAATCATCATCACCTTATCGGGGAATTATGTCAATCTTGTGTGAAGTTAGTGACTAATTCGTGACATTTCGCCATCTCATGATTTAATCCTCAATCCTATTGTTTGCCTAACTCTCACTAGTCGGGTTGAGATGTAACGCGGTTTGTAGAACATAGTTGCTGACCTGATGCCCCAGCTTCAAACCCGCTCGATTGGCTGATTGCGTATGAATGCCACCATAAATCCGACTCTTGCCTGCCTCTCTGGCCGCCGCTTCAAAATTGGCATAGGAACGCTGAATCCCCGGTAAGTCTAAAGAAGTGGCTGAGAAAGCATAGGATCGACCAAATTGTTGGCTGAGGACCGCTGCCGCCGCGCCCGCATAGGTGCTATGACCGGAAACATAGTCAGGATGAGCCGGAGTTTCTAGAAAAGATTGCCAATCGCGATCGGCCTTGGTGCCAGGATTCCCGTCCGTTCCAGCTAATCGAATCGCTGTGATCGGTCGCCACGATCGATATTTATATTTCACATCCCAGGCTGCAATCCCGGCATCTGCCAGCGCCAAGTTGAGCTGAGCTAACAGTTGCGCATTTTGCCAGAGGGTTTGTCCGGTTTTCACAGCAGCCTGCGCCGCCATCTCATTCCACTGACCGGGTGAAGTTGAAGTGCCAGGTGACCCAATCCAAAAGCGGGCGATGTTTGTTTGCTCCGGGGTGCGAAATGCACTATCAATGCGGCCCAAACGCTTCACCTGATTCAATTCCTGCGCATAAGCCTGACTCGTGAGTTTTGGCGGCGGTCCGGGTCGAAATTGATTGGCCTGAGCTAAAACAAAAGGAGTGACTTGGGGCCATCCTGCCCCAGCGGCAGGCAGAAAGTTGGGAGGTGTTGGTCGCCATTTGCCCGGTTTAATGCTGGGCTGATAAGAAACAGTTGTTTGGGAGCCATCTTGACTGCGCTCTGCTACTAAAGCGGTGGCGATCGCCTTCCCCCAGGCCAAACTCTCCGTTTCGGCAAGGCCATCGGGAATATTGAGCAGCGATCGATCCAGGGCAGTATCCAGGCGCGATTTTTGCTCAGGATAAAGCTGAACGAGTGCTTCATAGGCAGCTCCGGCAACCGCAGCATCTGTGGATACATGGGTCGGCAGGGCAGGCACCGGACGGTAGTTTTGAGCAGCATTACCCACCAGCGCATTCAGTGCATCGAAAACCGCAGCCTGAACGATCGCCAAAGTCCGTGAGCCGCTTAATCCGCCTGCATTTGCTACCTGTAAAGTCCGCAAAGCGGTCGCATTCCATTGCAGCACAGCATCCTCTGAATCAGCCGCAACGTTGGTAATCGTGCCAGTAAATCGACTTTGGCCAGTTCGAGTCTGCGCGATCGCTGTGAAGGAGTTATTACCGCTTGTCAGGGGCAAGTTAGAGAAGAGAAATTTGCCGATCGCGTCAGCTCTTGTGGTAAGCCCTGTCCCCTGTAAGCTGACTTTGGCATTGGGAGAAGTTAGGCCGATCAATTGAACGGTAGTTGCGGTCGTTTGAGCATCCCCTAGAATGCCTGTATCAAAGGCTGGAGCAAGGGCAAATCCCGGTTTCATCGGCTGGCTCGATCGAACCTGCTGACGACGATGCGTATGATCCCGAACGGCTCGTGCAGGAAAGGCAGCGTTAACCCGGTGATAGACCGATGGCACAGAATTTCTAGAGGTAAGGGGTAAGTTGAGGGTCGAGTTTTGTTGCATGATCTCCGTGCTGCCAATCCTTCGACGATCGGGTATGGATAATGGTCTGTTGATTTAACGATCTGTCGATTCAATTGTAGGCGAGAGGCTACCGCAAGATCGCCATAACAGGATCATAGAATACCCAAAACGGCAGGATCCTTAAGACCGATCTCTTTGATCGCTTGAGTATCAATTCCTCATATCCAAATAATACGATTTAAATCACTAAAACCATACTCAATCGATTCAAAAATCTGTTTACTATACCAAGCTGATCTAGTTTACGTCCCTTATTTTCCTGGCAATCCTCTCTATATTGTTAAAACTAGCATTGATAGAATTGATACTCAATATTGAGAATCGAATATTGGAGTTTACTGAATTTTTACAATTCAGCCTGAGTGACAAGATCAACGACATAGCTGCCCGAACCCGTTAAAGGAGCTTCATCATATGATTAAGCTCTAATAAAGTTTGGAAGAGATTGGGCGAAACAATTGTGATTCATCCGAACAGTAGATTAAGCTCGGAACTGAGTAATTGGATGATGTAGCTAAGTTACGTTATATCGCTGACACACAAGCAGTTTCTGTCTGGTTTTGGTATAGAAAATCAGCAGTAAAACTGCCTTTAAAGTCCCATGTGCTTGGGTTTTCCTAGGGTGCTAGTGGGTCCAAGTTGATGCAAATGATGAGCAGTTTGATCGGAGAGTTAAGTCCATGAAATACCACATCGCGTTGAGCCGTCCGTTTGATCTAGAAAAATTTCATCGTGATGCTCAATCAGATCTCTGTCCTCGCCATACCATGTGGACCTTAAGCCAAGAACTGGATGCAACGGTACACCAACCCGATGTGGAATCGGTTCGCTGGATCGATCGCCTGCTAGCCAAAATGATTAGCGAACCTCAGCACTGGGCTCTAGCTCGTTCGCTCGCAAGTAAATTGACAAGAGAAGATGTTGTTTTTTGCACGGGAGAAGATATTGGCTTCCCGTTAGCTATTCTGTCTCGGTTTAAGCGCAATCGGCCCAAGCTGGCAGTGTCGGTCATGGAACCTAGCCGGATTCGGGTTCGTGCAACCTCACAACTTTTCCAATTATCAAAATCGATCGGACTGTTCATCACCAATACACAACTTAAAGCAGATGCACTGTGTCGCCGTTTAAAAATGTCGGCTGACCAGGTCCATGTCCTGCGTGAACAAACGGATGTCAAATTCTTTCATCCGGGACCAGTCAACATCGAAAAGCAACGGCCAATCATTGCCAGCGCCGGGATGGAGCAGCGAGACTATAAAACCCTAGCTGCCGCTACGCAAGATTTAGATGTGGATGTCAAGATTTGTGCGGTCTCTCCCAACGCTTCTGCAAAAACCCGTGTGGCTTTTCCTGAAGTGATGCCGAAGAACATGACCCCTCATCCTCAGGAATGGCGGCAGTTTCGCCAACTTTACCGCAATGCAGATCTTGTGGTAGTGAGCTTGCTTTACAACACCTACTCTGCTGGACTGACGACAATGATGGAAGCCATGGCTTGCCGTCGTCCTGTCATCATGACTCGCACCCCTGGATTGGCAGAACGAGTGATTGATTTAGGCATGGCGATCGGGGTTGAACCGGGCGATGCAGTGGGTATGCGGGAAGCAATCCAGCGATTACTTGAAAATCCAGAGCTAGCTGAAGCCCAGGCTCAGAAAGGATATGAGTATTTGCTGCAAGAGCACACGAGCGAGAAACAACTTGAGGAGTTAATTGCCCAACTCCAGATACTCGCTGCCGATGCCAAATCTTCTGTCTCCTGCGATCAGGCTCAAAATTTACAGTCGATCGCTTCTTAACCAAGCTAAACGAGCGGCGTTATCACCTGGGATTCATTGCTATCAAAGCTTACAAATTAAAAGAGGGGGAGAGGAGAGATCCTTTCGCCCTTATTTGCTGCAAAGTGGGTTAGCTAAAAACTGGTTGGCTAAAAACTGCTTCGCTAAAATGTCATTGTTTGATGACTCAATTGGGATTAGCTCATGCCTGATTTTGCTTCTCAATTGCATCGCATGACTTGCCGTTTGCAGCAGGGTTCGGGCTAAGTAGACCCAATTTTCAGCTCTAACTCAATGGTTAAGGCTGCCTGATTTGCTGGATAGTGACTATAGGATATAGAGCAGGTTTTTGGCAGTTGCAACGCTGAGCGTTAGTGCGTTGATGTTGCGATCGGCCTCAGTTCTGTTACCCAATCACCCCAGTCAAATTCTATATTCCCAGGCATTTAGAGCATGACAGTCAATCAGCCCCCTGCCACTCAACTGACGTTTACTCTCAACCACAAAACCATTTGCCTCAAGGATATTTCACCCAGCATGACGCTATTGGAATATTTGCGGCAGAGCGGTTATACCGGCACGAAGGAAGGTTGCGGAGATGGAGATTGTGGAGCCTGTACGGTAGCGATTCTAGGCACAGGGGCCGATGGCAAACCACACTATCAAGCGGTGAATAGCTGTCTGATTCCGTTAGGGGCGATCGCAGACCGGGAGGTATTAACCGCAGAGGGCATTACGAATGGGCAACTGCATCCGGTGCAAACGGCAATGGTGCAAACGGGAGGATCCCAGTGCGGCTATTGCACCCCCGGTTTCATCATGAGTCTGTTTGCAGCTTACTATGACGGCAAGCTGGATGATTTGTGCATCGAAGGCAATCTCTGCCGTTGCACGGGCTATCTACCGATCCGGCGAGCAGCCCAAATGGTGGCTGAAACGCAGCTAGCTCAACAGGTTGCTGATCCATTTTCTGAAAAACTGACTACTGCAACAACACGCCTGCCAGATTTGTCCTACAGTGGGCGCGATCAGCAATTTTATCGTCCAACGCATTTGAATCAGGTGCTCGATCTGCTGCAACAATATCCAGATGCAACGCTGGTTGCAGGAGCCACCGATCTGGGCTTGGAAATGAGCTGGCATCGACAGCATTATCCGATCCTGATTTCTCTGGAAGCCGTCGAAGAGCTGAAGTCCATTGCTCAAACGGAAGCAGTGGTTGAAATCGGTGCAGCGGTGCCACTCAGCCACATTGAAGCAACCTTGCACGGCATTTTTCCCAGCTTGGATGAGATGCTGCATTGGTTTGCGGCCCGTCAGGTGCGAAATCGAGCGACTTTGGGCGGCAATATTGGGACCGCTTCTCCGATCGGTGATTTGCCCCCTGTGCTGCTGGCGTTAGATGCGGAAATCAAGCTGGCTAGCGCAACGGGTGAACGCAGCATTCCCCTTGCCCACTTCTTCAAAGGCTACCGACAAACCGAATTGCAGCCCGGAGAAGTGATCGTCTCGGTCAAGATTTCCAGGTCACTCACCCCCGGAACAACGCGGCGGCTAGCCCAATCCTATAAAATCGGCAAACGGGGTACAGACGATATCAGCATTGTAGCCGCTTCATTTGTGATCGATCTGGACAGCGAGAACCGCATTCTCCATGCGAGATTAGGGTATGGCGGCGTGGCAGCAACTCCCATTCGTGCTGTGCAAGTGGAGGAAATGCTGATCGGTCAATATTGGACACCCGAAACCATTCAAGCAGCCCGATCGCTGTTGAGAGAAGCCTTCACGCCATTGACCGATCTGCGGGGCAGCGCTGAATATCGAAAACTGTTGGTTGTGAATTTGTTCGAGAAATTTTTTGTGGAATTCCAGTAGAAGCTTGAATCAATTGGATCACCTGCCTAACCCCTGGAATAGCCTAATGAATTGAAGTAGACAACATGGAGCAATCAGCATGGT
Organism: Elainella saxicola E1; assembly: GCA_002796835.1. Lineage (GTDB taxonomy): Bacteria > Cyanobacteriota > Cyanobacteriia > Elainellales > Elainellaceae > Elainella > Elainella saxicola. The sequence continues at coordinate 14,013 of LUGL01000042.1, forward strand.
AGGACAACGGAAAAGTCACGAGAGCGCCACCGGACATGTTAGCGGTAAGGCCATTTATACCGATGATCAGCGATCGCCTGTAGGGATGCTGTCCCTCTATCCAGTGTTGTCGCCCCATACCAAAGCTCGCATCACCAAGCTTGATCCAACCCCAGCCTATGAAGTTGAAGGATGCGTTACCGTGCTGACGGCAGCCGATGTACCTGGAGAAAATGATACGGGTGCAATTCTGCAAGATGAGGTGATGTTACCCACAGATGAAATCAGCTATTTTGGTCAGGTAGTGGCTTGGGCAGTGGGTGAATCTGAAGAGGCTGCACGACTGGCTGCTGAGAAAGTGGTGGTGGACTATGAGCCAATGCCCGCAATTTTGAGTATTCAGGCAGCGATCGCAGCAGATAGCTTTCATAACGACCTGCAGGTGGTGCGGCGTGGCGATCCTGAAGTTGCTTTGCAGCAAGCTGAACATCAGTTCATAGGTGAAGTGGAAATTGGCGGCCAGGATCATTTCTACCTGGAAACACAGACGAGTTGGGTGGTTCCCGATGGTGAAGGCCATTATCAGGTCTATTCCTCGACGCAGCATCCCAGCGAAACCCAAATTATTGTGGCGCGCGTGCTCGGACTGTCTACCAATCAAGTCGTCGTCACCTGTTTGCGCATGGGGGGAGCTTTTGGTGGCAAGGAATCCCAAGCCAACCCCTTTGCAGCCGCAGCAGCCGTCGCCGCTTATAAAACAGGCCGACCAGCCAGAGTGCGATTGCGTCGTCACCACGACATGATGATCACCGGCAAACGCCATGGTTTTCTGGGGCAATATCAGGTGGGCTTTACGGCAGAAGGTAAGATCACAGCATTGCAGATTGCCCTTTATGCGGATGGGGGTTGGAGTCTTGACCTGTCACCACCCGTATTGCTACGAGCCATGCTGCATTGTGACAATGCCTATTACATTCCCAATCTGGAAGTGCGCGGACGCATTGCCAAAACCAACCGAGTTTCGAATACAGCCTATCGGGGCTTCGGTGGACCGCAGGGCATGATCGTGATCGAAGAAGTGGTCGATCGAATTGCCCGCACGCTTCAGTTGCCGCCCGATCAGGTACGAGAACGCAATTTCTATCACGGAGCAGGCGAAACCAATACGACCCATTACGGTCAAGAAATTGTGGATAATCGCATCGCTCGCGTCTGGAATGAAGCCAAAACGACTGCCAATTTTGCCGATCGGCTGGTGGCGATCGATCAATTTAACCAGACGCATGCCTATCAAAAGCGAGGCTTAGCCATTACACCCGTTAAATTTGGCGTCTCTTTTAATAAGTTGCAATATAACCAGGCGGGTTCACTGGTGTTGATCTACATAGATGGCAGCATTCAGTTGAACCATGGCGGCACAGAGATGGGGCAGGGATTGCATACCAAAATGCTGCAAGTTGCCTCGAAAGCCTTAGGGGTGAAGATCGATCGAATGCGGATGATGCATACCAGCACTGATAAAGTGCCCAACACTTCTGCCACCGCCGCATCCAGTGGCTCTGATTTGAACGGTCAGGCAGTCAAGGATGCCTGTGAAACCCTGAAAACTCGTCTGGCCGATGTGGCCGTGCGGATGCTCAACCTGAATGCCCCTGAAGATATGGTGTTTGAGGATGACTGGATCTACTGCCGCACCTATCCCAGCGCCCGCATCTCATTCGATGAAGTAGTGAAACAGGCTTACAGTGAGCGAATCAGTTTATCCGCAACCGGATTCTACCGTACCCCCAATATTTTTTGGGACGCCAAATTGGGCAAAGGCCGCCCCTTCTATTACTTTGCCTATGGAAGTGCGGTTGCGGAAGTAGAAGTGGATGGCTTCACGGGGACTTTCAAACTGCGGCAGGTGGATATTGTGCATGATGTGGGTGAATCCCTGAATCCCCTGATCGATCGGGGTCAGATTGAAGGCGGATTCGTGCAGGGAATGGGCTGGTTAACCATGGAGGAATTGGTGTGGGATGATCAGGGCAGACTGCGCACCTTTGCCCCCAGCACTTACAAGATTCCGACCGTGAGCGAAATCCCCGAAAATTTCAATCTGCATTTGTTAGAAAGAGCTGCGCAAGATGGCGTGATTTATGGCAGTAAAGCTGTAGGCGAACCTCCCTTTATGCTGGCCATGTCAGTGCGAGAGGCGATTCGATCGGCAGTGGCCGCCTTTGGTCAAGCCAGCTATGTGCCACTAGGTCTACCCGCCACCCCAGAGGCAACGCTTTGGGCGATCGAACGAGTCCGGGCAGGCTCTAGCATCAGTCTGCAATCTACAGTTCAGTCCTAGTTGCAATGCAGGATTGCTTTCAACATCTGGCGCGAATTCTGGCTGAGGGGCCAGCGGTCTTAGCAACGGTCACGCATGTCCGAGGTTCGGTGCCACGTGAAGTCGGTGCCAAAATGGTCATTGATGCCAGGGGGCAAATATTCGGCACGATCGGCGGTGGGGCTGGAGAGGCCAAGGTAATTCAGCAGGCGATCGAAGTGTTGCAGACCGGACAGAATCAGTCTGTTGAAATTGACCTGACCGGAACACCCCAACGACTGGCCCAAGGAATTTGCGGCGGCAAGATGCAGGTCTGGCTCTCCTACTGGCAGGGAGAAACAGCCCGATTGCAGGTCCAGCAGATCCTCGATCGGCTCAATAGAGGACAGACCACTACTCTGATTACACCTTTAAACGGCTCAGACTTGCCCTATTGGGTTGATCAGGCCCAGCCAATATCCGCTGCATTTGTTGAAACGATCGCACCTCCGCCCATTTTGCTGATTGTCGGCGCAGGTCATGTGGGAGAGCAGTTAGCCAAAGTTGCCGATTTAATTGGTTTCCAGGTTGTGATTCAGGACGATCGCCCCGAATGGGGCAATCCACAACGCTATCCTCAAGCCCAAGTTTGCAATGACTCGATTCATCGGACGATCGAATCCCTGGCTCAGCATCAACAACTTTACGCGGCGCTGGTTACAAGAGGCTACCAATATGATCTGGAAGCATTGCAAAGCTTACTCAATCGGGAACTACCCTGTCAGTATATCGGCATGATTGGCAGTGAAAAGCGTGTACGGCAAGTTTATCAAGCGATCGAGCAATTGGGACTACCTCACCACCAACTGCAATCTATCCATGCACCGATCGGTTTAGATATTGGGGCACTCACTCCAGCAGAAATTGCCATCAGCATCGGCGCAGAACTGATCCTGGTGCGGCGTGGGGGGACAGGACGACCCCTCAAACTTGCTTTAGCGCTGGATGAGAAAACGATAGACTGGAAGGCGATCGAGCAAACACAGGATCGAGGGACATGACGGCTCAAATCGAAAATCTGCAATTCGACCCTAGCGGCGTGGCATTAGACAACGGAAATTTATTGGGATTACCCTTCGATTATGACTCTGCCCAAACCATTCTGTTTAGCGTTCCTTGGGAAGTTACAGTCTCCTATGGCGCAGGAACGGCGATGGCTCCACAGATGATCTTGAATGCCTCCCGTCAGCTTGATGTCTATGATTTTGATTATCCAGATGGCTGGAAGCATGGTATTTACATGGCGGAGATTCCAAGTGCCATGCAGCAAAAAAGTGAGCGGTTGCGGCAAGATGCAGCCCGAATTATTGATTATTTAGAACAAGGGGGATCGATCGAATCGAATCCCGAATTANTTACAGATGCGGCAAACGATCAATGAAGCCTGTGCAGCGGTGAATCAATGGTTGTTTGAGCAGACCTCTGAAGCGCTCGATCGAGGTAAGCGAATTGGTGTGATTGGCGGGGATCACAGTACACCTCTGGGGTATATGCAGGCATTGGCAGAACGTTATTCGAATTATGGCATTTTGCATATCGATGCTCATGCGGACCTACGGAATGCCTATGAGGGATTTCAATATTCCCATGCTTCCATCATGTTTAACGCGATGCAGATACCGCAAATTTCCAAACTTGTCCAGGTTGGCATTCGCGATTTTTGTCACGATGAAGTGAATTTGATTCAGCAATCTAACGGACGCATTTCCACTTACTTCGATCCAGCCTTGAAGCAAAAACTTTATGCCGGAGTTTCCTGGCTCGATCTTTGCCGTGAAATGGTGGCGGAACTGCCACAGCAGGTTTACATCAGTTTTGATGCGGATGGTTTAGATCCCAAACTTTGCCCCAATACTGGCACGCCTGTTCCAGGTGGTCTGGAACTAGAACAAACTTTCTGTCTGATTCGGGAAGTGATTCACAGTGGGCGATCGATTATCGGATTTGATGTCTCAGAAGTCGGCAATGGTGAGTGGGACAGCAATGTAGGAGCTCGAACCGTTTACAAGCTTTGCAATTTAATGAGTTTGTCTCATGTATAGATTCAATATGTTTAGAGATATCTTTAGAGTTTCTAAAACTAGCTATGTCCCTCTAGAACTCAGCAGAAATATTGATTCATTTGCTAAAGACCATAGTTTGACAGTCGGGAAATACTGGTCTGATATCATAATATTTCCACTCAACCTGATATCAGATTACTTTACAGAAGGGAGAATTCTTTACTTAAGATGAGGATAGCAAGGGACAATTACAACAATACAAAAATTAGTTGTTGGTATTGAAGCATACAAACAGGCAGTTCTGTTTGGGTGCGGGAAACTGGAGAGAATTTTTATCGCATTGCGAAACTTGGCATTCCCCTCAAATCCGCTCTGAAAGGCGGGATTTTTACTTGCAAAGTTAGCTGGATCAAACTGACTTAAATGCTCACCAAGTGTCAAGCAACTCAACGGTTAACCCAGCATCATATTCGGACGAATCAACGCTGTTAGGACTGGTGGGAAATCGCATTTTTAAGCATTACTCCTTAAAACGAACAAGAACCCCTTATCAAAAAACTAGCCTTTCATCAAAGTTTCTGAGGTTTGAGAACCTGCTGATCAAGCTGTTGCAGAAATTTCACTGAGTTGTGCTAACCCCCCATCAAGCATATTGTTCGGCAATTGCAATCCGACTATTACAGGTTTTTGGGACTATTTCCAGGAGACTCAAACCAGCGACATTACTAAACTCTACGTGTTTTTTGCTAGATCTTTACTCAAGCTTTACGTAAAAGACCATACTCAACTTGTCTTTGTCTTTTGGCTTGGGATAGACTACTGTTGTTTCTGATTTGTTTATACTTCGACAGTTCCTGTATCGTCGCGCGCCTGACTTGTTGATGTTGCCTTTCTGGATGAAAGGTGGTGAAAGTAATCAGTTAGAGCTTGAGCTATTTGATCTCTGGGATCTCCAGGGCATTCTTTCATGAGCACTTTGCTTAACTGAAATCTTGCATCGTCTCCTCAGCTTGAAGGTTTCATCTCAGAGTCTTTATGTCCCTGATATAAACTTGGAGAGTTTTCATGTCAACAGTTGTAGGACCCGTAGGGGTTGGAGAGTCAGTCCAAGCAGCTGGGCTGATCTTTGAACCAACAAAATTACCACCTGGAGTGGAAGGAGCATCCTATCTCTATGGTTTGAGGGAAGATGGTCGGATTGGAGTAGGTCCAGCAGATCCAGACCTGGATAGTGCTGAGAAAATTACCATCGCTGATCCAAGTTCAACTCAAGGATATTGGATTGATGCTGGTAAGTCGGACGATATCATTACCCTTGGTGCTGGTGATGATGTCGTATTTGGCAACCAAGGTTTGGACACCATTGACGGTGGAGCTGGTGACGACTATATCGATGGTGGCGACACTGCCGATACGCTGTATGGCGGTCTTGGCGACGATATTATGTTCGGTGGCCAAGATGACGACGTTCTGTATGGCGGGGAAGGAAATGACATCCTGTATGGCGGCAACCCGCTTGATGGCACAACCGAAACCGGCAGCAAAAACGACACGCTTGATGGTGGCGACGGCGATGACCTGTTGGTTGGCGGCCCTGGCTACGATTACTTTAAAGGGGGTAGTGGCGCTGATACCTTCCGCTTGGTTGGTGCGCCTGATGCGCCGGGTACTCCTACTGACTATATCGCTGACTTCAATCCAGATGAAGACATCCTTGAAATCAGCAAATCCTTGCTACCCGGTTCCGGCTTGACAGAAGGTACACTGACTGCAGGGAGTTTTGGTACCCTTGGTAGCACTGCTACAATCCAATATGACAGCGCAACTGGTCTCCTCTACTACAATGCTGGTGGCGGCAGTGCACTTGTTCCGATCGTTAAATTGGGCAACGGAGGCGTAAACCTCACTGCTGATGACATCAAGATCATTGGTGGTTAATGATTCACTTAACTCTATTGGTCGCTATCAAGAAGTCCGCATTCTAGGGATCAGATGATGCAGTCGGACGATCTAACTCACTTAGGTTGCCGCCTGTGATGGATGAAATGTGCCAGTAGAGGAAAATGTTGCGTGTTTGAATGTGGATTCCCCTATTTGGAGAAATCCTGTAGGGTATATCGCTGCACGCATATGCTCAGTGTGAGAATTCGGATGGTTCTGTTGGCATAATTTCTAGTTTCTTCTGGAAGTTCACATCGGGATCAATGCCCTTCTCATACGTTCGTTAGAAATGGCTCTGGGAATTTTTAGTTACGGCTCTGGGAATTTTCTGTCTTTCACTTAACTTTCAGTTCAACTCTTGTAGTTGTTCTGCATTTCTATATCTATTAGTTCCTTGAAAACGCCAAACTGGGCGTAACCTGCCTCTGAGGATACAGATCTAGTGAGTAACTCGTCACTATTTAGTCGTTTATTCAATCTCTACTACAATCTAGGCTGTGTTTTACATCAGCAGGGTAAGTTATCGGATGCAGCTGATAGTTACTACAAGGCTATTGCTGTTCAGGAGAATTGGACCGAACATTCTCAGGATATTATCTCCGCATCTAGCCCTCAATTTGGCCATCTCGTTGCTCATTCGTCTCCATCTGATAACTCCCCCAGAATTCAAGAAGGTGAGATCAAGTCAAGCCGATTTAGAGTACTGAACAATTTAGCCTGTCTGCTGATCCAGCAAGGGAATTGGCAAGAAGCAGCTCATGTTTGTAGACAGGCGATCGAGCTACAACCCAATCATGCTAGTCTTTACAATAATTTGGGGCAGGCTCTCTTTCGCATTAATCCATCCGAAGCAATTTCAGCCTACTGTCGTGCAATTGAATTGCAGCCCAATTTGGCGACAGCATACCACAACCTAGGGATTGCCTTTCAGCATCAAGGTCAACATCAGCAGGCAATCAGTGCTTTTTCGCGCACTCTACAGTTAAAACCCGATCACCCTACCGCTCATAGCCACCGTGCCATTTCCGCCCTAGCACTAGGACAATTGCAGCAAATGGTGGCTAGTTTTCGAGCAGCTATTTTGCCTCATGCTCAATTCGTTCAAGCCTATTGTCATCAGGTTGAGCATTTGGATGATATCGATGAGCTTTCTCTAGTCAGACGGAGCTGCGGGCAGTTTCTGAAAGCTCTGCTTGACAATCAAGAAAGTGCAGCCTGTCATGCACTTGCTCAAACCTATTTGCATTGGGCCAATATATTTACAGCCTATGGCGGCGATGAACAACATCCGTATGCTGAGACTTACTATCAGAGAGCATTGCAGCTCCAGCCTCGAAATTCAGAAATTCTTGCAAAATTAGTCGTCCATCTGATTCGACAAGGGCGACCGAACGCTGCAATCTTAGCGACCGAAGCTGCATCAGTAATCTGTTCATCTTCCCCCCAATTCTATTGGCATCTAGGATATTCCCTAGAAAAACAACAGCAGTTTCATACTGCCATTCACTACTACCAGAAGGCTTTGTTGCCTCAGGATACAACATCCTTGCTTTCTGCTTTATCCTCCCTGAATCGATCCAACAATGCAGAGGCATTTTCTCATTTCCCTCAGATAGGAACTGACTCGATTGATACCAATACTGACACCGATCGGACCTATCCACTGTTGCCTGCTCGCGAGAATTCGCTGGTCGCTGGGTTTTATCAAAACACCCAGAACTGGATCAGTGAGAATTGCCCAGATCATGATTTTTATATTTCCTTACAACCGATTACTACCCAAGTTGTTCCCACTGAAACTATCCCTTGTCTAGATCAGGCAACCTCGTGGAATGCCCCACAGGATAAGACTGCTTGTGCTGGTATTAACTGTGCAACCTGCCTACAGCAAATTCGAGATTGGTTCAATCCAAGTCAAATTAGTAAGCAACTCTATGCTTTCTCAGGAGAAGAAGATATTCCGATCGATTCTCCTCCATTATTTGTAGCGACTATTCCTCAAGGTAGAGCATGGGTCGTACCTCAGGAAAACGTCTGGATGGTCTGTAACGCGATCGCCATCTTAACACCAGATGACTATTTACTCGCGGATATCTCACGCGCTTATCCTGCTCATCTGCCGGGATGCCAAAATCCTAATCCGAAATTCCATCGCATTTTTACACAATCTTCCCTGCCTCCCCTAGAAACCATTGAAGGCAACGTAGCAGTTTTATCCAACCTCTCAGGCAATACCTACTTTCATTGGCTGGTGGATATTCTGCCACGCATCGAATTGTTGCGGCAGAGCGGAATTGATCTCTCAACCATCGACTGGTTTCTGATCAATGGAGGCGACTATGCTTTTCAACAGGAAACATTAGCCCAGTTAGGCATTCCGGCAGAAAAGATCCTATCTAGCGATCGCCATCCCCATTTGCAAGCAACAAATCTGATTGTGCCTTCGTTTCCAGGCCATTTTGGTTGGTTAGAACCTTGGGCCTTATCATTCTTACGTCGCGAGTTTTTATTGCCTACTTTTCAGAATACGCTGCCTGATCTAGAAGCGTTAAGCCAGGGACTAGCAGGGTTTCCCGATCAAATTTCCCAGTGGCCAACCCGAATCTACATCAGCCGTTCTGATGCAAAATATCGCCATGTTCTAAACGAAACCGAAGTGCTCGATCGCTTATATCCTCTAGGTTTTGTCCCGATCCAGCTCGATTGTTTACCGTTTCAAACCCAGGTTGCTTTATTTGCTCATGCTGAAATGATCGTTGCACCTCATGGCAGCGGTCTGACTAACATTGCTTTTTGTCGCCCTGGTACAACCATTTTGGAATTAGTTTCCCCTCACTATATTCGATATTACTTTTGGGTCATTAGTCATCACCTCAAATTACAGCACTACTTTCTCGTAGGTGAAATGCTGTCATGCCAGCCTCTTCGGGAACTGATGTATCAGAATCCACTCATTGAAGACATCTGGGTTAACTTGGATACGTTAGACGTCATGTTAGAAAAACTTGATTTTCCTGCCTCTACCCATTGCTGACCTTCTATTGCTGATCTTTTTGTATACCCTTACAACCCGCCATCATGTTCGATTTCAGTTTGACCAGTCCTGAATCCGTCACAATCCCCAAAACTCCATTAGATGAGGCGATCGCAACCTGTGCTGAGGCAATGAGAGAAGAGACCTCGGTTGCACCAGCCTGCCAACATTTGGGGAATTTACTCCAGGGTTCAGGACGATTTCAAGAAGCAATCTTTTGGCACACAATAGCGCTGCAAGAACAGTTGGACTATTCTGCAATCTATACGGGCTTAGCTAAACTTTGTACTCGCCAACGGAATCGGCAACAGGCAATCGCCTACTACGAACAGGCCATTCAATGCAACTCGAACAATGTGACTGCTTATCGGAGCTTAGCTAATTTATATGCCCAACAGGGACAGCGGCTGCAAGAAGCCGAATGCCGCTATCGGGTCGCGATCCTGAAACCGGAATGGGCTAATCCACGCAACCAACTGCATTTGGGTAACTTGTTGCTGACAGTAGACAGGGCGGATGAGGCGATCGCATGCTATCAACGCGCTATTCAGCTTGACTCCCAGATGTTTCCGCTCTACTTCAATTTGGCAGTCGCGTTTACTCAACAAAATCGTTGGCAAGAAGCCCGTGAAACCTATCAAAAAGTCCTGGAAATCAACCCTGAGCATGCAGCATCATATTATGGATTGTGCCAAATTGCTGAAAAGCAGGGTGATTTAGACTCCGCCGTTCAGTATGCCCGTCAAGCTGTTCAATTCGATCCTTCGTCTTTTAATTATTGCTATACGCTGGGTAACTTACTTTCGACGCTGCGCCTCTGGGCAGAAGCCAGTCAAGCCTATCAGCAGGCGATCGAATTAAATCCCGATTTTGCCTGGTCCTACCATAATCTGGGCTATGCACTTTTGATGCAGGATCAGTTAGCCGAGTCAATTGCCATGCTGCGTCGAGCAACTGAGGCTTTGCCAGACTCCATCTGGTCCTATTATCACTTGGGGGATGCCTTCAGTCAGAGCTATCAATGGGATGACGCGATCGTTGCTTTTTTGACCGCGATTCGGCTCCAGGTCGATCTGCCGAACAACGAGCCGCTAGGTTATGTCAATCAAAAGTTAGGTCACGCGATCCGGAAACGACTAGAGACCGACTTAGAACAGGCGATCGCCCATTACCAGCAGGCTCTCACTGCAAATCCTGGTGATGCTGAGTTTTATGCCCAACTCGCGAACCAGTTAGATGAGGTCCGACAGATCGATGCAGCCTATTTCTTCTACCGCTTAGCGCTCCATCTCCAGCCAAACCAGACAACCTGGTATGCTGAACTTGAAAGAGTCTGGCAGCAACGTGAACAACTCAGCCAACAGATTCAAACGCTTCGACAGACTATCGCCCAGCAGCCTGAGCAGAGCGAACCTTACAATCAATTGGGCAACTTGCTAACGAGTCAAGGGGATGTTGAAGAAGCCATTGCCTTACATCGCCAAAGTATCAGTTTGCGAGGCTGGCATTGTGCGGAAGTGCGAGGATATCGCTTTACCCAAGACTGGTTTACGCTCAATCTGCCGATCTGGACACAACACCTCAAACAATTCACGAACACAGCGATCCAGGCTTTGCAGATCGGCAGTTTTGAAGGCATATCAACCTGCTGGCTACTCGATTATGTCTTGACCCATCGATCGGCCAAAATAACCTGTATCGATCGGTATTTCCCGGAAAATTTCGACATCAATATTGAACGGACTGGTGTAGCTGACAAAGTCGTGACGCTGTTAGGTGAACCTGAACAATTGCTGCCAACTCTGGCATTAGACTCCTACAGCTTGATCTATGTTGATTTGATCGATGTAGCAGGATGTAACCTAGCAGAGCAAGCACAGCGCAATGCAACTCAAGCCTGGAAATTACTCACATTGGGCGGATTGATGATTCTGGATGATTATGCATGGTGTGATTCAAACCGGCCTGGACAAGAGCCGAAAGTTGGGATTGATGCATTTCTCGCGTCAGTTGATCCGCATGCTGAAATTGTGTATCAGGGTTATCAAATTATGATCAAAAAGCAAGCCGTGCGCCAGGAGGTTGACCGTGCAGGAGAGTAATCAATCCTTGTTCCAAACCAATGAATCAGAAAAAGACCTAGAAGGAATGCACTCTGATCGTCAAATGGCTCAGCAAAGTACTAATCTGGAACTCTTGATGACTCTAGGTATGATGCATGTGCAGCAAGAGCAATGGAAACCTGCTTTGAATTGCTATCAACAGGCACTTGAGCTGCATCCCAACAATGAGCAGGTTCAATTACAGCTTGCCGTTGTTTTGGAACGTCTTGGCGAGAAGGACGCCGCGATCGAACATTACTTCCAGGCACTATCGTTAAATTCAACCTTATTCTCTGTAGCTGACCTCTATCGTTTTGCCGCGGTATTGCAGCAAGGCGAGCAGTACGATCGGGCCTTGAGTTGTTATCAATGGGCATTGCAGCAACAGCAAACCCCTGACATTTATCGAAAAATTGCAGAACTTTTGGCCAATCAGGCCCAGTATGAATTGGCTGTATCTTACTATCAGCAAGCGATTGACTTAGAACCCAGTTGGCAAGATTATCACAATTTAGGATATACGCTGTCTAAATTAGAGCAGTGGGAAACAGCAGCACAAGCCTACCGTCAGGCAACTCAATTGAATCCAACATTTCCCTGGTCTCATAACAATTTAGGAGACATGTTGGTTCAACTTCAGCAATGGGATGATGCAATTCAAGCCTATCAACAGGCCATTGCAATAGATTCAAAGTTTCATTGGGCCTATTGCAACCTAGGAGAGCTGTATGCAAAACAGGGGGATTTGGAAAAGGCGATATCTCACCATCGCCAAAGCATACTGATGCGGGGATGGCAAGAGGTTACTATCAAATCGTACTGCTTCAAAAATGATTGGTTCACCCACAACATTCCCACCTGGAAGGAACATCTCTTACCGCTAGCAAACCATGAATTGAACACCTTAGAGATCGGTAGCTATGAAGGAATGGCAACCTGTTGGCTGCTGGACTATGTTTTGACCCACCAAGCCGCTAGAATAACTTGTATTGATCTAAACTTTCAAGAAAATTTCGATATTAATATTCAGCGGACAGGAGTATCTCACAAAGTTACGAAAATTCCTGGAAATTCCCACGAAATTCTGCCAACCTTAACGCCCGAATCATTTGATCTCATCTATGTCGATGGTTGTCATTTGGCAGACCATACACGACACGATGCTTTTCTGTCTTGGAAGTTGCTCAAGCTAGGGGGATTGATGATATTTGATGACTATGAGTGGAGTGATCCGAATTGTCCAGGCCAAGATCCAAAAATCGGATTTGACGTATTTCTTGATTCAGTAAAATTTCAATTTGAAATTTTACACAAGGGATATCAGATGATTGTAAAGAAGATATTAGAAAACTAGCTACCTATTGCCAAACGGTCTTTTACCACACAACCTTTATTTCAGCGTTAACTGTTTCAGCCCAGTGATCTCTTTGTCAGCCAAACCGAACATCTGAAAATGGATAAACCAAACTTGTATGCCCAGGCAGCTTCTGCCTTCAGCACTGCCAACTCTCATTCACCTAATCCTGGTTCTGGGGAATCAACAGACTCCCATTTATCTCAGCCAACTTCTCTCCTCAAAGTGGCGAAGAAAGCAAAGATCAAACCTATTGTGGCTGAGCCTGTCGCTGAACTGATCGCAGAGCCAAAGGAACGTTTAACGCTGCTGCCAAACCTTGCCTACGGCAATACTTCAGATGATTCAAGCCCTGTGCCAAACCTCCAGGTGGCAACCAACATTCGACGCAATGCTGAGCAAGCGATCGAACTATTGCAGCAAGGCAATCAACAGCTCCAACAAGGCGCGATCGATGCAGCCATTCACCTCTATCGCCAATCCCTCGAAAATAATCCAGAGTCGGTAGAAGCTTATCAGCATTTAGCACAAGCCTTGAGTAAGCAAGGTAACTTGGAAGAGGCTGCTGTTTGTTACCGCAAGGCGATCGAGATTACAACAGCGCACGGAATGTCTCGAAATGGAGTTTCAGAAGCATCCGCTGCACCTCAGATAGGTACATCAGAATCCACAGGTCTTGTTCGGGTTCGCACCAGGACCGAGGAGACCGAATCGCTGACAAGAGTAAAATCATTACCCTGGTACGAAGAGGCAGCCTTTCATCTCCAGCAGGGTAAAGTGCAGTGTAATCTCAAAAACTGGGATGCTGCAGTAACAGCCTGTGAACGAGCGATTGAATTAATGGGGCCGAAGACGGCAGAAGCTTATCAACTGTTAGGACAGGCGTTACAAAATAAAGGCTGCTTAGAGGATGCCAAACAATCCTACACTCAAGCCATCACTTTACAACCAGAGACAGCAGAGGTCTATGCCTATTTAGGCAGTGTCTACGCAGAACAAGGTCAAATAGAGGAAGCGGCAAATTGCTATCGACAGGCGATCGAACGAAGACCTAATTTTGCAGGTGCTTACTGGGAACTGGGTGAAATTCACCAAAAATCAGGCGATCGCAGCCAAGCAACCGACTGTTGGTATAAAGCATTGCAACTTGAACCCAGCTGGGCAACGGCTAAAGAACATTGGCGGCTTGGGACTGCACTGGCAGAACAAAATAAGCTGGACCAAGCCGTGTCTTCTTATCGACAAGCCATTCAGTTTGATCCTGCTTTTAGCGAGGCGTACCATAATCTGGGTGTGATCTTGGGTAAACAAAGAAAATGGCAGGAAGCACTCAATTATCACCAGCAGGCTGTACAGATTGGACCTGATAAACCTCAAATTTGGGCAGGCCTAGGCAGAGCGTTGTCTGCTTTAGAACGGTGGGAAGAAGCGATCGCGGCCTATCACCAAGTAACAAAAATCAAGCTGGATGGTAAGCAGGGATATGCCATTTTTCAGCATGCGCTCGTTCAGTTAGAACAGTGTCAAAAGGCGCTCGTGGCTTGCTCCTATTACGATGTTGCCGAAGGGCTAAGTCAACAAGAAAAGTGGCAGGAGGCCATTAGCTGCTATCAACAGGCGATCGAACGAAATCCTAACAGCGCTCAATTTCACGCCAGCCTAGGTAAAGCACTCGCAGCAGTCAACCTTTGGCAAGAGGCAATTGCGGCCTATCAACAGGCCATGGAGCTGGCTCCTGAACAGACAGAGTATTATTTAGCCTTTGGCGATGTGCTAATTCGGCGCGAAAAATTGCAAAAGCAGCAAATGTCGCGAGTTGAACAAACGGCTCTTCATACAGACTTGAAAAATCAACAGTCTGTAAACGCGATTGTTAAAGAAAATAACAAGACGCAGAATTCTGAGGAACGCTTGTTCACGCTTCTATGATTAAATAATTGTTAAAGCAAATTGGTTTGGGTTCAGCCACTGAACGATTTTTTCGAAAGTCACAACGCGTTGACAAAGATTTTCCTCGGTATTCATCGGTGATTGAACCTGAAGCTTCCTAGAGTTTGGTCTGGCAGTGCACCTGTACAATCTCCAAAATTAGATTCCCCAAGATTATTAGTTTGCCTTTCCCCCACACTGCTTAGCCTCTAGCGTATGCTAAACCCAACTCAAAAAAAAGGTCAGGGTAGTTTTGAGCCGATCGACCACTTGCCTATTCCTAATCCGACATCAAACCAATCTTTCCAACTCAATCACCTCAATCTTAAAACGATGGTACAGGCAATGGGGCAGACTTCAGAGACTCGATCCGTAGAAGCTTTATGTCAAGTCGCAGCAGACATGCTGAAGCAGGGTCAAGCCCAAATAGCCATTGATTATTGCTGGATGGCTATCCGTACTCAACCCAATGCCCAAGCATATAAGCTATTGGGGGATGGCCTCCAGCAACTGCAGTCTTGGACAGAAGCTGAACAAGCATATTATCAGTCGCTTCAGCAAGACTCGAAACAGGCCGAAACACATGCTAATTTGGGAGCGCTGTATGCAAAACAGCAACAATGGTTGAAAGCATTAGACGGTTACCAGCGAGCCCTTACACTTAAACCGGAGCTAACAGCAGTCGAACAAAACATTCAGTATATCTGGCAACAGATTTGTAAGTCAGAAGATAATGTTGAACAACTTTATGAACGATTGGTCGCTGAGCCAAAGCGGTTTTCTGCTAAACATCATTTTCATCTAGGTGAATTTTTTTTAGGGCGTCAACAGGAAGCGCACGCCGTCGTTTGCTACCGCCAAGCTTTACAACTCGAGCCAAACTTGCTGGATGCAAAGCAGCGCTTAGAACAAATTGCGCGTCAGGTGAAGCCTACTTCTCAGATTGCTCGATCGAGCGCTACACCTGATGCTAGGCCACAAACTCTCCAAGCTAAGGTTCAACCTGTACCAGATCCTCAGCTGCCAGCCCGTTCACCAACCTCTACTACACACAATTCGCAAAGTCATCTTGTTGGGCAGTCAGGTATTGATCAGGTAGAAGAATGTTTGAAGCAAGGCGCAAGGTTACTCCAACAGCAGCAATGGCAGGAAGCTTTAAATTGCTATGAACGAGTCATTACTCTGCAACCCAACCATGCTGTTGCTCGGTGGCAGCTTGCTACAGCCTTAGATCATCTAGATCAAAAAGATGCCGCGATCGAACATTATTTTTTGTCTTTGTCACTCGACTCTTCCCAGGTTTCTGCATCTGATCTGTGCCGCTTCGGGGATATTTTGAAGCAGCGTCATCAGCTTGATCGAGCAGTAAGCTGTTACCAATGGGCGCTGCAGCAAGATGAGCAATTAGTAGAGGCTTATTCCAAATTAGGAGAAATTTTCTTTCAGCAGGAAAATTACGAATCAGCCGTCGTCAACTTTCGTCAGGTAATTCAGCTAGAACCAGAGTGGCAAAACTACCATGCTCTAGGGGATGTTTTGCTGCAATTAGAGCAGTGGGAAGAAGCTGTGCAAGCTTACCAACGAGCTGTTCAATTAAATTCCGAATCGTTTTGGTCTTATCACAGCTTAGGTCGGGCATGTCTAGAGCTGAAACAGCTCCAGGATTCGATCGCTGCTTCTCGTCGGGCAATTGAGCTTAACCCTAAAGTAGATTGGTCATACTATCATCTTGCTGAAGCGCTGAGTAGTAGTGGCGAATGGCAAGCAGCGATTAGTACCTATCAAGACTTTCTAAGGCTAAATCCTAATTTCAGTTATGGATATCGGGGGTTAGGTAACGCATTCGCCAAGCAAGAAGCCTGGGATGAGGCAATTTCTTGCTATGAGACAGCAATGGCGATCGATCCAGGCTTAA